>NZ_JAEBEF010000019.1:0-209432 GCF_046548815.1 Amycolatopsis sp. cmx-4-83
TGACAGCGCCGATGGTACTGCAACCGAAGGGTTGTGGGAGAGTAGGACACCGCCGAACTTACTTGGGAAGAGCCCCGGTAGAGGACCAGTTTTGGTTCTCCCGGGGCTTTTTTCATGCCCGCGACACCAGCCGCACCCGGCCGGCCGGCACGAAGGGACCACTCGCACCCCGCAGGTGGCCACCGAAACAACCCGACTCCCGCCGCGGCCGCCCATGGCCCGTGGGCAAGCAGCACAGCACGAACGGCCCACTCGCGCCGAACAAGGCCACGAGCGGCCCGTGCGCACCGGCCGGCAACGCAGCGAACGGACCGTTCGTACCCGGCAACGCGACGACCGGCCGACCAGCGCCTGGCAAGGCCACGAACGGCCCACTGGCGCCGGCCGTCGCGGCAATTGGCCCTTGGCGTCCGACGGCAACGCAGCGAACGACCCACTCGCACCGGTAACGCGGCGAAGGGCCGACTTGGCCCGACAATGCCGCCAGCGGACCACTCGTGCCCGACATCGCGGCGACCGGCCGACTTGCACCCAACGGCAACGCGGCGACCGGACCATTCGCCACCCTCAGGGCTGCGCGAATGGCCCACGCGGGCCCAAGCGCGGCGAGCGGCCCACTCGCGCCCGGCAACGCGGCGACCGGCCGACTTGCACCCGACGGCACCGCTGTGAATGGACCGTTCGCCGCCCAGGAGAGCAGCGCGAGCGGCCCAGTCGTGCCAGCGCAGGTTGCGAGCGGCCCACTCGTGCCCGGCAAGGGCGCGAACGGTCCATTCGTGCCGCACCCGCAAGCCGCATCCACTCGTCCCGGGAAAGTCCAGCGGGAGCCGGCCGCCCGCACCCGGTCAAGCCCCGCCCAACGGACCAGCCCAGCCGCTCCGAGAAGCACCCGCCCGAGCGCTCGAAAACAAGCACAAAAAAGGGCCGGAGCTCCACCGAGCCCCGGCCCTTCCCACCGATCAACCGCTACTTCGAACCCCTACTTCACCGCCGACCCGGCCTGCCAGTCGGCCCAAGACTTCGTCCAGTCGCCGTACAGGTCCCACACCGGGAGCTGCGGGCCGCCCGAGTTGGTCACCTCCACGACGTCGCCCAGGCCCATGTTCTGGAAGAACCACTGGGCGTTCGCGCCGTTCAGGTTGATGCAGCCGTGCGACACGTTCGAACTGCCCTGCTGGCCCACGCTGTTCGGGTTCTCGTGGACGAACTCGCCGTCGTTGGAGATCCGCTCCGACCACTTCTCGCTGGAGCGGTACGCCTTCGGGTCCGGCGGGCAGACGCCGTACGTGCAGGAGTCCATCGTGTAATTGGCCTGCTTGTCCGAAATGACGTGCGCGCCCAAATGGGTGGGCGTCGCGTCCTTGCCCATCGAGATCGGCATCGACTTGACCATCGCGCCGTTGTGGAAGATCTGCATCTGCTCGGTGTTCCCGTCCGCCTTCGCGATCCAGGAATCGTGCACCTTGTACGTTTCCGTGCGGTCTTCCGCGCCGAACACGCCGCCGCCGAAATCGACGCCGTAGATCTTCGCCGAGACCTTCAAGGTCGTGCCGGCCTTCCAGTACTCCTTGGGGCGGTAGTGGACGTTCGAGTCGTCGATCCAGTACCAGCCGCCGTCCTGCTTCGGCGTCGACTCGACCGTCAGGGCCTTCTCCACCGCCGCCTTGTTCTTGACGGCGATCTTGCCGAAGCTGAACACGATCGGCTGGCCGACGCCGACGCCCGTGCTCGCCACCGCGGCCGGGGCCGGGATCAGGTTGGCGTTCGCCTGCTTCTTCGGCGCGATCGTGCTGATCTGGTTGTCCTGCTCGATCGGCTTCCCGTTGGCGCCTTGGGCGTGCGCGACGATCTTGTACGTCGAGCCGTAGCCGAGCGGCTCGGTGGACGTCCAGCTCGAGCCGTCGTCGGCGAGCTTGCCGGCGACCGCCTTCGCCTTGGCGGCGTTGGTCACCGTGACGTCGAGGAGCTTCCCGTTGGCCGCCTTGACGACGATCGGGGTCGCCGGGTTCACCCCGGTACCGCCCGCGGGCTCGAACGTCACCGCGACCGGGGTCTCGGACGCCGAAGCGGAACCCGACGCCGGTGCTCCGCCGGCGGGGGTGCCGCCGTCGTCACCGGACGAACAGGCGGAAACCAGCAGTGCCCCGGCGAGGATTCCGGCCACCGAAAGTAAAATCTTCTTGGGGAGCATATTGTCTCTTTTTTGGAATCGGGATCGGCGGGCATTCGTCATCAAAACTACGCGATAGCGATGACGTTCTTCCCGGCGGATCGGTGCATCGGCGTGACGCGGATCACTCGACGACGAGGCCCGGGGCGCCGTAGAGTCCCGGGCCGTTCACCGCGAGCCCGTCGAGGTACTCGCGCGCCGCCTGGTACGCCTGTTCCGCCAGTGCTTCCGTGTGCCCGAAGTCGAGCGGGTTCACACGTACGGGGGCCGGCCCCGGCACGTAGACCACGGGCACCTGCTGCGCCGCCACCGGCGCTTCCAGCACGGCCTGGTTGCGCATGCTGATCATCGCGGTGAACATGATCACCTCGGCGAACGTCCGCGGCGCTTCGGGCATCTTGCCCGGGAACGCGCAATCCAGCACCACCAACGACTTCGCCCCCATGGTCAGCGCCTGCCGCATCGGCACGTTCGCGACGAGGCCGCCGTCGTAGAGGAGCCGCCCGTCGTGCTCCACCGGCGGGAAGATCCCCGGGATCGCGCAGCTCGCCAGCAGCGGCTCGAGCAGCCGCCCGGAGCGGATCAGCAGCGGCTCGGCCGTGTCGACCTGGGTCGTGACGACGCCGAGCGGCAGCGCCAGGTCCTCGAACCGCGTTTCGGCGCCGAGGTGGTCGGCGACGATCCCCGCCAGGCCGGAATTGGGGAACAGGTGCGTTTTGCTCTGCGTCAGCGTCCGGACGCGGCTCAGCACGCCGCCGGGGAACGCCTCCGCGCGGGTCATGTGCGCCCAGATGCCGTGCAACGCGGCCAGCGCGTCGCCGCCGGAGCGCGCCAGGACCGCGGCGTTCAGCGAGCCGACCGACGTGCCCGTCACGAGGTCCGGCGTGGCCCCGGCTTCGGTCAGCGCGCGCAGCATGCCGACCTGCATGGCGCCGAGGCTGCCGCCACCGCCGAGGACGAAGCCGACCGGCCGGGGAAGATCCGCGAGACTCATACCGCCGAATGTAGTAAGCCCGACTTTCGCAGGTCGTGCCGGGCGTGAAGGCGGCGTTAACCTGCTGGGGTGGCCGAGCTGGAGCTGCGCCATCTCAGAGCCGTCCGCGCCGTCGCGGACGGCGGGAGCGTGAGCCGCGCCGCCACCGTCCTCGGCGTCAGCCAGCCCGCGCTCACCGCGCAGCTCAAGCGGATCGAACGGATCCTCGGCGGCGACCTGTTCGTCCGCGGGCCCAGTGGCGTGCGGCCCACCGAGCTCGGCCGGTTCGTCCTCGCCCGCGCCGACGCGCTGCTCTCGGACATGCAGGCCCTCGTCGCCTCCGCGCGGCGCCACGGCGGGAGCGAGCCCGAAACCCTGCGGATCGGCTACGTCCCGCTGCTCGTCATCGGCCGGTTCATCGAGGAGCTGGGGGAGCTGGACCTCGACGTCCAGACGTACGCCGAACCGGCGTCGCTGACCCTGCTGAAGCTGCTCTCGACCGGCCGCGTCGACGTCGCGCTGCTGGAGCAGTTCGACGGCACCGAGGCGCACCACTTCGCCGGGCTGGCCGTGCGGACGCTCGCGACCGAGCCGATCTTCGTCGGGATCGCGCAGGGGCACCCGGCGATCCGCGACGGCGTCGTCGACCTGGCCGACCTGGCCGGCTGCGACTGGATCCTGCCGCCACCGCACGAAAACTGCGTGCGCGTGCGGTTCGCGCAGGCCTGCACGGCCGCCGGCTTCACGCCGCGGGTGCGGCACTTCACGTCCGAAGCCGGGACGGCGGGCACGCTGATCGCGCAGGGCGCGGTCTGCCTCGCGCAAGCGGCTTCGGCACCCCCGCACGGGCTGCTCGCGCTGCCGCTGGCGGGCGACCCGCTGTGGACGACGCTGTTGTTCGCGACGCGCGAGGACGACGCCCGCACGCCGTCGACCGACGAGGTGTTCCGCTGCGCGGAGGTCGCGCACCAGGCGTCGCTGCACCGGAACCCGCACTTCGCGCGCTGGTGCGGCCGGAATCCGGGCGAACGGCTCGTCTCGGCCCGATAGGCGGCATAACGCCGGTGTTATCCCCGCTGGGATTACTGCCCGGCGCGGCAACGGGAGAAGCTCACGAAGTCCCCACCTGTTGCCGACAAGGAGCAACGAATGCACTTCAGACGAGCAATGGCGCTCGGCGCGCTGTGCGTGGCCCTCACCGGCCTGCTCTCCCCGCCCGCGAGCGCGACCACCGAAGCGACGACGTTGTCCATCAGCCAGCTGGTCCAGGAGCAGAACCAGTGGTGCTGGGCCGCCAGCGGCCTGACCATCGCACGGTTCCTCGGCTACGGCACGAGCACCAGCCAGAACACCTTCTGCGACTACTCACGCGGCTACCCGGCCGGCTCGCAGTGCCCCAACCAGGCCGGCGAGCTGACCTACGTGCAGCGCGGCTACCAGGCGCTCGGGCTGCGGCCCGGCACGGTGACCGGCGCGCTGAGCTTCGCGTCGGTGCAGAGCGAAATCACCGCCCGCCGGCCGATCGAGACCGGCATCTACTGGACCGCGGGCGGCGGGCACGCCCAGGTCATCTACGGCTACGACGCCAGCGGGCTCGTCTACTACGGCGACCCGTGGCCGAGCAGCCAGCGCTACAGCGCGATGGCGCACACCAGCTACGTCCGCAACGGGCAGTTCCAGTGGGCGCAGTCCCTCTACCGGATCGGGGCGTGAGGCGTGAACCTCTTCCGTGGACTCGTCACGCTCTTCGCGGGGACGGCGCTGGTACTGGGTTTCGGCGGCACGGCATCGGCTTCGACGCCGCCGTCCGGCGAGGTCGCCGCCGCGGTCAAGTCGGCGGACGCGCAGCTGTCGGCGTTCTTCGGCCAGCTCGACCGGCGGGCCGGGGTCGCGCGCGCCGACGTCGCGCAGGCGCCCCAGGTCGGCGGTGAACCGCAGAGCGTCTACTCGCTGGATCCGGCGTTCGTCGCCGGTCAGCCCGGGGCGAAACCGGCCTCGTTCGCGTACTACGCGGTGAAGGCGCAGGCGTCGACCGGGCGGCAGGCCACCGTGTGGGTGACGCGCGACGCCGCCGGGTGGACCGCGACCAACTTCACGACCGGCACCGAGGAACTGACGTTCCCGGCGCAGGCGCACGGGGACCTGGTGTTCACCGAGCCGCAGGTCAACGCGTGGTACCGGGTGCGCGACGGCCGGGTGCTGCCGCTGAACGACCCGGCCCGCCAGCGGGTCGGTGAGGGTGTCGCGGTGGCGGCGTACCAGCAGCTGGTGCACCGCTTGTACGGCGACAAGCTGCCCGGGTCGGCGTACCGCGACCAGGGCAAGCTCGGCGGGTACGACCTCGCCGCCGCGTCGCCGGCTCCCGCGCCGGGTGCGGGTTCCTGGCCGTTCGCCGCCGGTGGGGCGCTGCTGGCGCTCGGCCTGATCGGCTGGGCCACCGGCAAGGCGGCACGCGCCCGCCGCTGACGCCGGGAGGGTGCGGCCCGGTTCGCCCGCGCCGCACCCTCTGGCCGCCGGTCGCTTGGGTCAGGGCACGCGCTCGGGCTCGCGGTCCGGGGCCGGTGCTGCCAGCGCCTTGCGCTTCTTCAGGCGCAGCAGGAAGAACACCGCCACCGCCGCCAGGACGCCCACCGCGATCAGGCCACCTGTGTTGAGGGCGCCCTCGATGCGCTTCGCCGCTTCGCCCAGGGCCGCGCCGATGCTGATGTGGGCCAGGGACCAGCAGAACGCACCCGCCGCCGCGGCGGGGAGGAACTTGCGGAACGGGAGGCCGGATGTGCCCGCCGCCGCCGGGGTCAGGGTTCTGATCACCGGCAGGAAGCGGGCGAAGAAGACCGCCCACGTCCCACGGCGCTCCAGGACTCCGGTGGCCTTGTCCCAGGCTTCGAGGCCGTACTTGCGGATCAGCTTCGTCTCGCGCAGGCGGGGCCCGAAGCGGCGGCCGATGAAGAAGCCGAGTGCGTCGCCCGCCGTCGCGCAGACCGTGACCACCGCCCACAGAGCCAGGAAACGGGCCACCGTGTTCGCCGTCGTCGCCGCGATCAGCAGGCCGGATTCGCCGGGGGCCAGGAAGCCCAGGCCGATCGTGCACTCGGCGAACACCAGGCCGCCGGTGGCGGCGACGAGCCCCGGTTCCGGGAGTCCTTGCAACCAGCTGAGGAGGTCCGAAACCAGGGCCATGCCCGCCACTTTACCGATCCTTTAAGGATGGTGGGGTGACGTGCGTCACCGGGCCAGCAGCGACGCCGCTTCCTGCGCGGCCGGGCCTTCGGTGGCCAGGTGGGCCAGGTTCTCCGGCAGTTCCTCGCCGCGGTGCGCCTTCGTCTGGGCGTAGAGCCGTCCCGCGCGGTACGACGAGCGCACCAGGGGGCCGGCCATGACACCGGCGAAGCCCATCGCTTCGGCAGCGCGAGAGTGGTCGACGAACTCTTCGGGCTTCACCCAGCGGTCGACGGGGTGGTGGCGCGGGGAGGGACGCAGGTACTGCGTGATCGTCAGGATCTCGCACCCCGCGTCGACCAGGTCCTGCATCGCCGGAGCCACCTCATCCGGCGTCTCCCCCATGCCCAGGATCAGGTTCGACTTCGTCACCAAACCCGCCTCACGCGCCTTCGTGATGACTTCCAGGGACCGCGCGTAGCGGAAGCCCGGACGGATCCGCTTGAAGATCCGCGGCACGGTCTCCACGTTGTGCGCCAGCACTTCTGGCCGCGACCCGAACACCTCGGCCAGCTGCGCGGGGTCGGCGTTGAAGTCCGGGATCAGCAACTCGACACCCGTACCCGGATTCAAGTCGTGGATCTGCCGGACCGTCTCCGCGTACAGCCACGCACCACCATCAGGAAGGTCATCACGCGCGACACCGGTGACCGTCGAATACCGCAAACCCATCGCCTGCACCGACTCCGCGACCTTCCGCGGCTCAGTCCGGTCCAGCGCAGCGGGCTTACCCGTGTCGATCTGACAGAAGTCACACCGCCGGGTGCACTGGTCCCCACCGATCAGGAACGTGGCCTCCCGGTCTTCCCAGCACTCGTAAATGTTGGGACAACCAGCCTCTTCACACACCGTGTGCAAACCCTCACGGCGCACCAGGCCCTTGAGTTCGGTGAACTCCGGCCCCATCCGCACCCGCGTCTTGATCCACGGCGGCTTCTTCTCGATCGGCGTCTCACTGTTGCGTACCTCGAGACGCAGCAGCTTCCGGCCTTCAGGCGCAGCACTCACGCCTCCAACCGTACGCCCGTCCGGGCTAAGCGGGGTCGGGGGTGACGCCGGTCAGCTCCGCCGTGACGTCCCACAACGCGGCCCCCAGCGACTCGCTCAGCGCCGGGGTCAGGGGACGTACTTTGACCGGGTGCCCGCGCATGCCGCCGAGGCCGCCCGGGGCGATGTAGTCGCCGCCTTCGACGCCGTCCGCCGTGGCCGCGTACAGCTGGGGGAGGGCACCCTGGCGGACGTTCTGGGCGAACAGGGCCTCGCCGATGCGGTGGCCGCCCGCGATGACGCCGCGGACCACGGCGTTGGAGTACGAGCGGGCCATGCCGCTGCCGAGGCCGGTCGCCGTGTAGCCCGGGTGGGCGGCGACGCTGAGGACGTCGTCGCCGGACTTGCGCAGGCGGCGGTCGAGCTCCAGGGCGAACACCTGGTTGGAGAGCTTCGACTGCCCGTACGCGGTCGCCGGGTTGTAGCGGCGGTGCTCGCCGTTGGGGTCTTCGAGGTCGATGCGGGCGCCGGTCGCGGCGAGGCTCGACAGCGTCACGACGCGGGCGTGCGTGCCGCCGCGCAGGGCGGGCAGCAGCAGCCACGTCAGCGCCGCGTGGCCGAGGTGGTTCGTGCCGAACTGCAGCTCGAAGCCGTCGGCGGTGCGGCCGCGGGCGGTCGCCATCACGCCGGCGTTGGCGACCAGGACGTCGAGCGCGTCGCCGGTTCGTTCACGGACCGCGGCGGCGGCCGCGCGCACCGAAGCGAGCTCGCTCAGGTCCAGTGGGATGAGCTCGGGTTCGGCGCCCGCGGCGGCCGCGCGGACTCGTTCGAGTGCCTTCGCGCCGCGTTCGGGCGAACGGCAGGCGAGGAACACGCGGGCCCCCTTGCCCGCGAGCACCTCGGCGGTGCGCAGACCGAGACCGGAGTTCGCCCCCGTGACCACGACGGTCCGGCCGGTCTGGTCGGCGATGTCGGTTTCGCTCCACCGCGATGTCATGCGTGTTCTCTACTCCATCCATGCCCCCGCCGCCGCCCTCAACGGAGGCGCTGCGCGCCGCTGGCCGGATTGTTACGCACTCGGCGCGAGCAGACGGCGAAGGTGTCCCATCACCGGGCGACGCCGGGCCGGCTCCTCGCGGCTCGTGCGCAGCAACGCCTCGAGCGCGTGGCCCACCTTGACGATCTCCCCGGCCGGCTCACGCGGGTCGGCCAGCCCGGCCGTGACGGCGAGCATCCGCAGCTCGCCCTCGTGCATGCGGCGCAGCGACGCGTACCGCTCGTACGCGCCGTCGAGGACCGCGCGCAGGTCGGCGTGCTCGTCGACGGCGGTGCGCCAGGCGCGGGTGACGGCGTCGACGTGGTCGCCGAGGCCGTCGGCTTCGTCCGGGTCGGCGACTTCGGCGCGCAGCCGGCCGCCGAGCGTGCGCGTCCACTGGTACTGCAGGGCGGTGAGGACGTTCTCTTCGGTGCCGAAGTGCTCTTCGGCACCCGGTACTTCCTCGAGTGGCAGCGGCGCGCCCGGGTTCCGGGCGGCCAGGCGGACGGCGGCTTCGAGGATTTCCTGACGCCGGTAGAAGTCTGTCCAGCTCATGGTGTGGCTCCCCTTCCGTGGTCCGGGTCATACCGCGGGTCTGCGGCATACTCCCGGTACGGACCTGACCCGGCGAACATACCATGAGTATGGAGAGATCCTCCGGGCGTAAAGTTGTGAAGGTGGCGACAATGAGGTCCAGACGACTCGACTACTCCGAGTCGACGCGGTCGGCGCTGGTCGACAGCGCGGTCGAACTGTTCACCAAACGCGGCTACGCGGGTACCTCGCTCGACGAGATCGCCAAACGCGCCCGGGTCACCAAGGGAGCCCTGTACCACCACTTCAGCGGCAAGCAGGCGCTGTTCGAAGCCGCGTTCGACCAGGTCGAGAGCCTCGTCTACGACCGGCTCGACAAGATCATGACCGGCGAGGGCTCGCCGTGGGAGCGGGCGCTGGGCGGGCTCAACGCGTTCATCCGCAGCTGCCTCGACCCCGCCTACCAGCGGATCGCCATCCACGAGGCGCCGGTCGTGATGGGCTGGGAACGCTGGCGCGAGGCCGAGGAGCGGTGCAGCTTCGGGCTGGTCCGCTCGGGCCTGCAGTCGCTGATCGACGCGGGCGAGGTCGAGCCGGTGCCGGTGGAGGTCACCGCGCGGCTGCTGTTCGGTGCGCTGTCCAGCGCGGCGACCGAGATCGCCAGCTCGCCGGACCCGAAGCGGGTCGGGGCCGAGATCGAGGACGTGATCGTCCGCATGCTGGTCCGGCTGCGGCGGACCGAGCAGGACGGCGCGGAGGTCTCCCCGTCGTTAGGCTGACGTCGTGGACTTGAGGATCTTCACCGAGCCCCAGCAAGGGGCCAGCTACGACGACCAGCTGCGGGCCGCGAAGGCCGCCGAAGCGGCCGGCTACGACGCTTTCTTCCGCAGCGACCACTACCTGAGGATGGGCTCGGCCGACGGCCTGCCCGGCCCGACCGACGCCTGGATCACCCTGGCCGGCCTGGCCCGCGAGACGAACCGGATCCGGCTCGGCACGCTCGTCACCGCGGCGACGTTCCGGTACCCCGGGCCGCTCGCCATCGCGGTCGCGCAGGTCGACCAGATGTCCGGCGGACGCGTCGAGTTCGGGCTTGGCTCCGGCTGGTACGACGCCGAGCACGAGGCGTACGGCCTGACGCTGCCGCCGCTGAAGGAGCGCTTCGACCGGTACGCCGAGCAGCTCGAGATCGTCACCGGCCTGTGGAAGACGCCGGTGGGCTCGACCTACTCCTTCGCCGGGCAGTACTACACGCTGACGGACTCGCCCGCGCTTCCGAAGCCGGCGCAGCAGCCCGCCCCGCCGGTGATCATCGGCGGTGGCGGCAAGAAGCGCACCCCGGCGCTGGCCGCGCGGTTCGCCGACGAGTTCAACCTGCCCTTCGCCGACGCCGAAACCGCGGCCGCGCAGTTCGCCCGGGTCGAGGACGCGGCACGGGAGATCGGCCGCGACCCCAAGGAGATCCTGCGGTCGGTGGCGCTGGTCATCGGCGTCGGCCGGACCGAGGAGGAGGTCGCGCGCCGGGCGTCGGCCATCGGGCGGGACGTCTCCGAGCTGCGCGCGAACGGCCTGGCCGGCTCGCCCGCCGAGGTCGTCGACCGGATCGGGCAGTGGCGGGAGAAGACCGGGGTCACCCGGCTCTACCTGCAGCTGCTGGACATGCGGGACCTGGACCAGATCGAGCTGATCGCGGCCGAGGTCGCACCGCAGCTGGACTGACGCGCAACGCCGTGAGGGGCACCTCCGTGGTGCCCCTCACGGCGTTCGTCAGTTCTGCAGGGCGAAGGTGACGCCGGGGGCCTGCGGGGCCTCGGGGCGGGGGAGCCAGCGGTCCTCGCTCACCGGCAGCTCGCCTTCCAGCGCCGCCAGCACGGCGTCGCGGGCCAGGGGGAGCACCGCCTCGACCGTGACGTCGCGCTGGAGCTCGTAGGACAGCGACGTCACACCCGCGTCGCGGATGCCGCAGGGGACGATGCTGTCGAACGCCGCCAGGTCGGCGTTGCAGTTCAGCTCGAAGCCGTGCATCGTCACGCCGCGCTGGACGCGGATGCCGATCGCCGCGATCTTGCGCTCGATCCCGCGGTCGTCGGCCGGGATCCAGACGCCGCTGCGGCCTTCCACGCGGCCGCTGGCCACGCCGAGCTGGTCGCACACGTGGATCAGGGCCTCTTCCAGCCGCCGCACGTAGTGGACGACGTCGATCGGGTCGGCGAGCTTCACGATCGGGTAGCCGACCAGCTGGCCGGGGCCGTGCCAGGTGATCTTGCCGCCGCGGTCGACGTCGATCACCGGGGTGCCGTCGGTGGGGCGGTCGGCCGGCTCCGTGCGCTTGCCCGCGGTGTACACCGAAGGGTGCTGCAGCAGGAACATCGTGTCCGGCGCGGTGCCGTCGGCGCGCTCGGCGAGCCGGCTCCGCTGGAGCTCCCAGGCTTCGGTGTAGTCGATCGTGCCGAGCTCCCGGACGTCGACGGGTTCGGTGCTGGCGCGGCAGGAGGTGCGGGAAGAACTCACCCGTCGAGGCTACGCCCGTCACCCGGGGGAAGCAGCCGCAAGGCGCACGCTGAGAGCAGGCCGACACCGGTCACGGCCAGCACTGCGCCGATCGTGTCCGACACCCAGTGCACGCCCAGCACGACCCGGCACGCGGCGCACAGCACGGTGGCGACGGCGGCCGCCACCAGGACCCGGCGGACCAGCCGCGGCCACAGCCACGCGCACAGCAGGACGAGCACGAACCCGGTGCTCGCCACCGACGTCACGTGCCCGCTCGGGTAGCTCAGGTCCGGGTAGTCGCGCGGGCGTTCGCGCAGGAACACCGGCTTGAACACGACGCTGGTCAGCCGGCACAGCACCAGGACGACGGCGAGCCGCACGCACAACCCCGTGTGCTGCCGCTGCCGCAACGCCAGCGCCAGCAGCGCCGTGCCGAGGACGAACGGGAGCACCGGGCCGAGGACGTCGCTGCCGATCTGCGCCACCCGCCCGAGCGGCTGCGTGTAGACGCCGTGGAGGGCGTTCGCGACCTGGGCGTCGAGGGTCAGCGGGTGCCGCGCCACCGAGAGCCCGAGCACGACGAAGGCCGCCACCAGCGCGAAGCCGATGACGAGCCATCGCTTGAGCGGGACGCTCATGCCGCGGCGAGCGCCCTGTCCAGGGTCGGGTGCCGGAACTCGTAGCCGGACCGCTCCAGCACGGCCGGGACGGCCCGCTGCCCGAACAGCGCCATTTCCTCGCCGGCCTGGCCGAGCACGGCCTTCAGCGCGAAGCCGGGCACCCGGAACGGCGCCGGGCGGTGCAGCGCGCGGCCGACCGCGCGGGTGAACTCGGCGTTGGTCACCGGGGCCGGCCCGGTCAGGTTCACCGGGCCCGAGACGTCGTGGGTCAGGACGTGGACGATCGCGCCGACTTCGTCTTCGAGGGCGATCCACGGCATGTACTGGCGGCCGTCGCCGAGCCGCCCGCCCAGGCAGAGCTGGAAGAGCGGCCGCAGCGTGCCGTACAGCCCGCCCTTCGCCGACAGCACCAGCCCGGTCCGGATGGTCACCACCCGCGCGTCGCCGGCCCCCGACGTCGCCGCTTCCCACGCTTCGCAGAGCTCGGCGAGGAAACCGCCGCCGCGGGGTGCGGTTTCGTCCACAGTGGACGATCCGGGATTGCCGTAGTAGCCGACGGCGGACGCGTTGACGAACACACCGACCCCGTGTTCGGCCACGGCTTCGGCGAGCACCTCGGTCGGCTCGACGCGGCTGTCGGTGAGCTGCTGCTTGCGCATCGCGCTCCACCGCCCGGGGAAAAGCGGCTTCCCGCCCAGGTTGACGACGGCGTCGACGCCCTCGAACGCGCCGCCGGCGATGGTGCCGGACGGCGGGTCCCAGCGGAATTCACCGCCCCCGCGCGCTTCCCGCCGCACCAGGCGGCGGACCTCGTGGCCTTCGCTCAGCAGGCGCTCGCCCAGCGCCGACCCGATCAGGCCGCTCGCTCCGGCGATCAGTACTCGCATGCTCCGATCGTTGCGCATCCGCTGCGCCACCGCACTCCCGGACACGGCGAAGGCCGCCACGGACATTCCGTGGCGGCCTTCGTCAGCGGTGACTCAGAGGCCGAGTTCGCCCTCGAAGTTGCCCTCTTCCAGGCGCTGCTTGATCGTCGTCAGGAAGCGGCCCGCGTCGGCCCCGTCCACCAGGCGGTGGTCGTAGGTCAGCGGCAGGTACGCCATCGAGCGGACGGCGATCGTGTCGTTGCCGTCGGCGTCGGCGACCACGACCGGGCGCTTGACGACCGCGCCCGTGCCGAGGATGCCCGACTGCGGCTGCACGATGATCGGCGTGTCGAACAGCGCGCCGACGCTGCCGATGTTCGTGATCGAGAACGTGCCGCCCGACAGCTCGTCCGGCTTGATCTGGCCCGAACGCGCCCGGCCCGCCAGGTCGGCGATCCGGTGCGCGAGCCCGGCCAGGCTCAGCTCGCCCGCGTCGTGGATCACGACCGAGAGCAGGCCGCGCTCGGTGTCCACCGCGATGCCCAGGTGCACGGCGCCGTGGTAGGTGATCTCCTTCGTGTCCTCGTTGTAGGACGCGTTGACGTTCGGGTGCTGCTTGAGCGCCTCGACCGTGGCCTTCGCGAAGAACGGCAGGAACGTCAGGTTGACGCCCTCGCGCTCCTTGAAGGCCGCCTTCGCGCGCTGGCGCAGCTTGGCGATCTTCGTGACGTCGACCTCCTGGACCTGCGTGAGCTGCGCGGCGATCTGCAGCGACTCGCGGGTCTTGGTGGCCGTGATCTGGCGGATCCGGCTGGCCTTCTGGACCGTGCCGCGCAGCGCGGCGAGCTCCGGCGACACCGGGGCCGCGGGACGCGCGGCCGGCGCCGACGGGGCAGCGGCCGCCGGGGCGGCGGCGGGCGCCGGAGCGGCCGCCTTCTGCTTCTCCTCGGCCGCGGCCAGGACGTCCTGCTTGCGGATCCGGCCGCCGACACCGCTGCCGGTCAGCGACGCGAGGTCGATGCCGTGCTCGGTCGCCAGCTTGCGGACCAGCGGCGTGACGTACGGGCCGTCCGCCGAGCCGTCCTTCGCCGCGGCGGCGGGAGCCGCCTCGGCCGCCTTCGCCGCGGGCGCGGGCTGCGGCTCCGGCTTCGGTTCCGGCTTGCTCTCCTGGACCGGCTCGGGCTTCGGCTCCGGCTTGGGTTCCGGCTTCGGCTCGGGCTTCGGCTCGGGCTTCGGTTCGGGCTTGGCCTCGGCCTTCGGCGCCGCGTTCGCGTCACCGATGACGGCCAGGACGCCGCCGACCTCGACGGTCTCGTCCTCGCCCGCGCGGATCTCCAGCACCGTGCCGGCCACCGGGGACGGGACCTCGGTGTCGACCTTGTCGGTGGAGATCTCGAGCAGCGGCTCGTCGACCTCGACCGAGTCACCGACCGCCTTCAGCCAGCGCGTGACGGTGCCCTCGGTGACGCTTTCGCCCAGCTCGGGCAGCTTCACCTCGGTGCCTTCACCACCGGCGGCCGGCGCGGTGTCCGGCTTGCTCGGGGCGCTGTCCTGGGCCTGCGGCTCGGGCTCGGGCTCCGGTTCGGGCTCGGACTTCTGCTCCTCCTGCGCCGGGGCGGAGGAAGACTCGGGCACGCCGCCGGACCCGTCGTCGATGACGGCGAGCTCGGCGCCGACCTCGACGGTCTCGTCTTCGGCGGCGCTGATCTTCACGACCGTGCCCGCCACCGGGGAGGGCACCTCGGTGTCGACCTTGTCGGT
This sequence comes from Amycolatopsis sp. cmx-4-83, assembly GCF_046548815.1. NCBI lineage: Bacteria > Bacillati > Actinomycetota > Actinomycetes > Pseudonocardiales > Pseudonocardiaceae > Amycolatopsis > Amycolatopsis sp. cmx-4-83. The sequence continues at coordinate 14,660 of NZ_JAEBEF010000019.1, forward strand.
CGAGATCTCGAGCAACGGCTCGTCGACCTCGACGGTGTCGCCCTCCTGCTTAAGCCACCGGGTGACGGTGCCTTCGGTGACGCTCTCCCCGAGCTCCGGCAATGTGACGGAGTAGGCCATCGTTCGCTGACTCCTCTTCCAAGTTCTGCGTGGTCTGGATTCTGCTGGTGGGACGTCAGCTGTGCACGTGCAGCGGCTTCCCCGCGAGGGCGAGGAACGCTTCACCGAGGGCCTCGGTCTGGGTCGGGTGGGCGTGGATGAGGGGTGCGACGTCCTCCGGGAAGGCCTCCCAGCTGTAGATCAGCTGCGCTTCGCCGATCAGCTCGCCGACGCGGTCGCCCACCATGTGCACGCCGACGACCGGGCCGTCCGGGGCCTTGACGAGCTTGACCCCGCCGGAGGTCTTGAGGATCTGGCTCTTGCCGTTGCCGCCGAGGTCGTAGGTGAACGTCGTGACGTCGGCGCCGTACTTGTCCTTGGCCTGGGACTCGGTCAGCCCGACCGACGCGACCTCCGGGTGGGAGTAGGTGACCCGCGGGATGCCGCTCTCGTCGATCACGCGCGGGTTCTGCCCGGCGATCTCCTCGGCGACGAAGATGCCCTGCTGGAAGCCGCGGTGGGCGAGCTGCAGGCCGGGGACGATGTCGCCGACGGCGTAGACGTTCGGCAGGTTGGTGCGCAGGCGGTCGTCGGTGAGGACGAAGCCGCGCTCGATCTTGACGCCGGCCTCCTCGTAGCCGTGGCCGGCCGAGTTCGGCCCGCGGCCGACGGCGACCAGCAGCAGGTCGGCCTCGATGGTCTCGCCGGACTCCAGCGAAACGGCCACGCCGTTGTCGTCCTGCTTCGCGCCGGTGAACCGCACGCCCGTCTTGAAGGCGATCTTGCGGCGGCGGAACGCGCGCTCGAGCTGCTTGGACGCGAACTCGTCCTCGTTCGGGACCAGCCGCGGCAGGGCCTCGACGATGGTGACGTCGACGCCGAAGGACGCCCAGACGCTGGCGAACTCGACCCCGATGACGCCGCCGCCCAGCACCACGACCTTCTTGGGGACGTAGTCGAGGGACAGGGCCTGCTCGCTGGCGATGATGCGGCCGCCGAGCTCCAGGCCGGGCAGCGTGCGCGAGTACGAGCCGGTGGCGAGGATGACGTTCTTGCCGGTGTAGCGGGTGCCGTCCACCTCGACGGTCGTGCCGCCGACGAACGTGCCGCTGCCCTCGACGAGGTTCACCTTGTGCGCCTTGGCCAAGCCCTGCAGGCCCTTGTACAGCCGGGAGACGATCCCGTCCTTGTACTTGTTGACCCCGGCGATGTCGATGCCCTCGAAGACGGCCTTGACGCCGACCGCCTCGGCTTCGCGGGTTTCGTCGGCGACCTCGGCGGCGTGCAGCAGGGCCTTGGTCGGGATGCAGCCCCGGTGGAGGCACGTCCCGCCCAGCTTGTCCTTCTCGATCAACGTGACGGAAAGGCCCAGCTCGGCCGCGCGGAACGCCGCGGCGTAGCCGCCCGATCCGCCTCCCAGGATCACGAGGTCGGCGGAGGTGTCGGTCACTTGTATAACTCCTCGGCAAGCAGTGGGGTGGTGCTCTGTCGTCGCCCGTGCGCGGTATAACCGCGCGCGCGACACCCGCCATCTTGTCACTACGCCGGACGGGGCTGCGACCTAGCCGGGTGTGCGACGCCGACCACACGCGGACATCGGGATAATGAGTGGTGCAAGTCTCGGGAGGAGAGGTGGTCGTTGTGGGGCTCTTCGACTCGCTGCGCAGGCGGGCCAAGGGTGGGCAACGGGCCGGCACGCTGCGGAAAGCCAGCTCGGAAGACACCCGGCACCTCGAGGATTGGGTGGCCTCGAGGCAGGGCGTGGAGGCCTACGTGGAGCCTCGGACCAATGTCACGGAGACCACTGTGGTGTTGATCGCCCACGACGGCGAGTGGACCCGGCGCCGGATCGGCAGCCTGGAGGCCGCCCAGCAGTTCGGCCACCGCCGGTCCATCCCGGTCTACGAGGTCGCGCGGGTCGGCTACCCGAAGCGGATGCGCGAGTACACCGAGCGCAAGAAACGCGGGCAGGTCTAGCCGCGCTGTCCCGGGTCAGGACCGGGCCGGCCGCGCGGACCCCCACTCCTAGAGCTCGATCCGGCCGACGACCTCGCCGTTGAAGGTCTGGCCGGTCGGGCGGAAGCCCAGCTTGAGGTAGAAGTCCTCCGGGCCGCCCTCGGCCGGGATCCACAGCACCGTGGCGGTGGTGTTGCCGCGCCGGCGGGCTTCCTCGAGCACGGTTTCGACGCCGAACCGGCCGTACCCGCGGCCCTGGACGCCGGCCCCGACGTTGAGGCGCCAGATCCCGCAGCGGAAGAAGTCGAGTTCCGCGTTCGGGTCGAAGCCGCCCATCACGAACGCCACCGGTTCGCCGTCGTCGAGGATCAGCCGCGGCCAGGCGACCTCGGGCTGGGTGTAGGCCTCGGCGAGCGAAACGGCGACCGGCGCGACGAAGACGCGCTGGTGCGGCTCGACGGCCAGCTGGCACGCGGCGGCGACGTTGGCCGGGGTGATCGTCTCCGCGGTGAGGGTGGTCACCGGGCCCAACCTAGCTGGCCTGGGCGAGCAGGGTGGCGTGCTGGAGCAGCGCCGCGCGGAACGACTCGTGGACGGTGGTGCCGAGGACCGGGTCGACCTCGACCACGTGCCTGGCCGAGAGCAGGAGGACCGCCGGTTCGGCCAGGACCACGACGCCGTTCTCGGTGCGCAGGTCCGCGGTGCCGAGCAGGCGGGGGAAGACCACGTCCGCGGGCAGGCCGTCGCAGGTGCGGAGGAAGTCGCGGTGGTCGGGTGGCAGTTCGACGCCGAGGCGCAGCTCCGCCGAGCGGATCGCCGCCTCGGATGCCGGGGGAGGGAGAACGGGCCGGTCGCGCAGGAGCGGGCCGGGCCGCGGTTCCGGCGTGACGCCGCCGCGCGGGAGCGAGCCCGCGCCGTGCCCGCGCAGGCGCACGATCTCCGCGATCAGCTCCGGCCAGCTGCCGAGCTCCGGCGGGTAGCGCTCGTGCAGGGCCGCGACCAGCGCACCCGCGCACGCCGGGGCCCAGTCGCGCAGCCCGAGCGGGTCCGCGCCCGCCACCAGCGCCGGGGCGAGGGCCCGCGTCGCCGCGAGGGTCGCCACGTCCGGGCGGGGCCCGGCCAGCGACGCCCACCGCGCGAGGTCGCCGTCGGCCAGTGCCGTGCGGACGCGGTCCGGGCGGGCCGGGGCCACCTGCTTGACCACCTCCGCGATCGGGCCCGGCGGCAGCACACCTTCCAGGTCGGAGACCGCGCGGCGCAGCGAAACCGCGTGCGCGCGCTCTTCGGCGTCGAGGTCCAGCGGCGGCAGGCCCTCGGCCCACGCCGGACGCCCACCCCGGGCCTCGAAGAGCATCGCCCACGCGCGGGCGCGCACCGGGTCCGGCGCCAGCGCGCTCACCGGCCGTTCCGTGCGGGCCAGCCACTGCTCCACCAGCCGGTCGGCCTCGTCGAGCGCGCCGGTGACCGCGAGCAGCAGAGCCGCGTAGCCGATCCGGTCGTCGACGCCGGCTTCGGTCGCGGTCAGGACGTCGCGGACCGCCGCCTCGAGGTACTCACCGGCATCCACCGGCCCGACCCTAGCCGAGGGCCTGCTTCGCGCCCGGGTGCAGCGGGACCGGATCGGTCCGCGTGGCCAGCTGCCTGGTGATTTCCTTCGCCGCCGGGTGCACCTTCGCCAGCTCCGCCTGCTTGTCGAAGAGCAGCTTCGTGATCGCGCACGCGTTACCCGCGGGGAAGTCCTCGCGGACCAGCAGCAGGTTCGGCACCACGACCGTCGGCACGTCCGACGGCTGCGCGTACGTCTTCGCCGGGAGCACGGCCTGGTCGTAGACCGGGTTGACCGCCTTCAGCTTCGGCAGCAGCGGCGTGACGTCGAGCTCGGCGGGAGTGTTCAGGCGGGTTAGAACCCGCCTGAACACTCACGACCGGCGGTGCCGGAACTCAGCCGTTGGCGGCGATGTCGGCCAGGATCGCGGCGATCGACCGGACCGGGACGCCCGTGCCGCCCTTGCCGGTGTAGCCCCACGGGGAACCCGTGTTGAACGACGGGCCCGCGATGTCGATGTGGACCCAGTCGAGGCCGTCGGCGACGAACTCGCGCAGGAAGATGCCGGCCGCGAGCATGCCGCCCCAGCGGTGGCCGGTCACGTTGGCCAGGTCGGCCAGGCGCGAGTCGAGGTCGGCGCGCAGTTCCTCCGGCAGCGGCATGGCCCAGCCGTTTTCGCCGGTGGCCTGCATGATCCCGGCGACGCGGTCGCGGAAGTCCTCCGAACCCATCACGCCGGCGGTTCGGTTGCCGAGCGCGACGACCTGGGCGCCGGTCAGCGTCGAGGTCTCGATCAGGTAGTCCGGGTTCTCCTCGGCCGCGCGGACCATCGCGTCGACCAGGACCAGGCGGCCCTCGGCGTCGGTGTTGAGCACCTCGACGGTCTTGCCGCCGTACATCGTCAGCACGTCGCCCGGGCGGTAGGACGTCCCCGACGGCAGGTTCTCCGCCAGCGGGATGTGGGCGACGACCTCGAGCGGGTACTTCAGCTTCGCGGCCAGCACCACGGCCGCGAGCACGCCGGCGGCGCCGGACATGTCCGACGTCATGTGGTCCATGTTCGCGGCGGGCTTGAGCGAGATGCCGCCGGAGTCGAACGTGATGCCCTTGCCGACCAGCGCGACCTTCTTGGCGGCCTTGGCCGGCTTGTAGCCGATGCGCACCAGGCGCGGCTGGCGGGACGAGCCGCCGCCGACGCCGAGGATGCCGCCGAAGCCCTTGCGCTTCAGGGCCTTCTCGTCGAGGACCTCGAACTCGAGGCCGTTGTCCTCGGCCAGCTTCTTCGCGCGGTCGGCGAAGGAGGCCGGGTAGAGGTCGTTCGGCGGGGTGTTGATCAGGTCGCGGGCGGTGAGGACGGCCTCGGCGATGGAGGTCGCGGCCTTCAGCGTCGCCTTGTGCTCGCGGGCGGTGCCGTCGGCCGGGCTCGCGAAGTCGACCTTAGCGACCGGCGCGTCACCCTTCTCGCTGCGGTACGCGGTGAAGACGTACGAGCCGAGGATCGTGCCCTCGACGGCGGCCTGCAGGTCGAGCTCGGACAGCGTGACGAGCGCGCGGTCGGTGCCGGCCAGCGCGCGGCCGGCGGCACCCGCGGCGCGGCGGACCTGCTCGGGGGTGACGGCGTCGCCCGGCTTGCCGAGGCCGACGGCGAGCACGACGGCGGCCGGGAGCTTGCCCAGCGTCGGGACCTTGACGACCTCTTTGGCCTTGCCGCTCGCGCCGAGGGTGGCCAGCAGGTCGGCGAGGCGGCCGTCGAAGGCGGCGTCGACGGCGGCGGCACCGGCGGCGAGCACCGGGCCGTCCTCGCCCTGCAGGGTGCCGATGACGACCACGTCGGCGCGCGTCTTGGCCAGTGCCTCCCCGGTGTTGTCGGACAGGGCGAGCTTAGGCACGGTCACTTCTGGCTCCTCGCGCGTTCTCGGTGGTACCGGGCACCGGCCCGGCCGGGATCGTGAGCCATGCTAATGACGACGGAAGCCGGGGTGAACAGAGGGAGAGGGAGGACCGCGTGCGGCTGGGTGGCGGGCTGCTGGTGCTGCTGGCGGCGGGGGCGGCGGGCGCGGGCTGGTGGCTGCTCGCCGGGCTGGTGCTCGCGGCGGTCGCCGCCGGGGTGTCGGCGCGGGTGCCGGAGCCGGGGGATGCCCAGGTCGACCGGGTCGTCGTGGCGGTCGCGAGGCTCGCCGAGGTGACCGTCTACGCGATCGCGTTCGGGGCCTACGTCTTCCCGGCGCACCGCGAACTCGCCGCGGCGGCCTTCGTCGTCGTGGTCGCCGGCGCGGGGTTCGCCGGGCTGAAGGTCCCGACGATCGTCGTACGGATCACCGGCGGGCTGCTGCTCGCCGCGGGACTGGTGCTCCTCGTGGTGTGCGTGGCCGTCACGCCGGTGGGGACGTCCGACGCCCTCCGGCCACCGGACTTCGCGGGTGTCCTCGTCGCCGCCGTGCTCGCGCTGCCCTTCCTGCGGCCCGGCGGCCGTGAGCACGCGGGCGTGCGTGTGCTGCTGCTCGGCGGGGTCGCCGTCCTGGCCGCCTTCGCCGCGCTCTACCAGCTCGGCGCCGTCCGGCTCGGGCTGTCGCTCACCTCGCTGCGCGACCTGCTCTCGGCCGCCGACGCGGACGCGCTGCAGCCGCTGCTCACCGCCTTCGCCGTGGTCGCCACGGTCGTGCCGGCCCTGGCCGCGGGGACCGTGGTCCGGACGCGGGCGGGGCTGCCCGGGCTGGCCGGCCTGGCCGTCGCCGCGGCGGCCGCGTACTTCCTGCCGGTGCTGCCGGTGCTCGTCGCCGCGGGACTGGTGACCGTGATCGAGCTGCTACTGGGCGTGCGCGCGCGCCGGTACAGTGGAGCGCGTGACTGATCGACGCTGGCGGCCGGGGCAGACGGTGGTCGAACGGTTCCACCGCCCGGACGGCTCGATCGGCCAGGTCCACCCGCTGCGCGTGCTGGAAGACGACGGCCGCGTGCTGCGTGGCTGGATCCCGGCGGGCACCTCGATCGTGGGCAGCAGGCTCGCCGACGGCCGGCTGATGCGGGACGCCCCGCTGGACCAGCGGTTCCGCGTCCCGCGGGTGCCGGTCGCCGACTTCTGGCACGGCGCGTCGACGCTGCGCCGGATCCCCGAGGACGAGTGGTCGTCGGTCTGGTGGTTCTTCGACCTCGAAGGCCGGTTCAAGAACTGGTACGTCAACCTGGAGATCCCGCTGGGCCGCACGGCGGGCGCGGTCGACCGGATCGACGGCGTGCTCGACGTCGTCGTCGAGCGCGACGGCAGCTGGCGCTGGGACGACGAAGACGAGGCCGAGGCCGCGCTCGAGGTCGGCCGCCTGACGCTCGAGCAGTTCGACCGGCTGCGCGTCGAGGGCGAGCGGATCGGCGCGCTGGCCGAACGCGGCGCCTACCCGTTCGACGGGACCGACACCGATTTCCGCCCGGAAGAGGGCTGGCCGGCGCCGGAGCTGCCGGCGGAACTCAGCCCGCGGTCAGGAGAAGGATCAGCGCCAGCACGGCGTTGATGACGGCGAGGATGACCACCGACTTCGTCGGGACCACCTTCGGGAACACGGTCTTGCCGTGGATGCTCCGCCACCAGACGATGCCGAAGACGCCCGCGACGAGGCCGAGGAACCCGCCGAAGCCGCTGCTGAGCACCGCCCAGCCGACCATGCCGAGCAGGCCGACGCCGAACGTCAGCAGCACCGCGGTGACGAACGTCTTGACGTCGGCCCCGCCGGTCTTGGGCCGGGGCACCGGCTGCGTGGAGTGGTAGGTCACAACGCCATACTAGAGCGAGCCCGCGGAGCGCGCGGGGGACCCGGAACACATGGACATCCGACTAACGTGCGTCCGACCAAAGGGTATCGTCTAGCCATGACGACCACGACGCAGTTCGCCCACGTCCCGCACCCGAGTCCTGCGAGCGCGGACCGTGTCGCGGAGGTACTCGGCGCTCCTGGTTTCGGCACCTATTTCACCGACCACATGGTCACCGTGAAGTGGTCGAAGGCCGAGGGCTGGCACGACGCCCAGGTCGGCCCGTACGCCCCCTTCACGCTCGACCCGGCGACGTCGGTGCTGCACTACGGCCAGGCGATCTTCGAAGGCCTCAAGGCCTACCGCCAGCCGGACGGCTCGATCTCCTCGTTCCGCCCGGACGCCAACGCCGCGCGGTTCCGGCAGTCGGCCGAGCGGCTCGCGATGCCGCAGCTGCCCGAAGACCTCTTCGTCGACTCGCTGCGCGAGCTCATCGCCGTCGACAGCCGGTGGGTGCCCACCCGCCAGGGCGACTCGCTGTACCTGCGGCCGTTCATGATCTCGACGTCGACCGGCCTGGGCGTCAACAGCCCGGCCGCCGACTACGTGTACACGGTCATCGCGTCCCCGGCCGGGTCGTACTTCTCCGGCGGCGTGAAGCCGGTGAGCGTCTGGCTGTCGACGGAGTACGTGCGCGCGGCCCCCGGCGGCACCGGCGCGGCGAAGTGCGCGGGCAACTACGCGGCTTCGTTCGTCGCGCAGGCCCAGGCCGTGGAGAAGGGCTGTGACCAGGTGGTCTGGCTCGACGCGGTCGAGCGGCGCTGGGTCGAGGAGATGGGCGGGATGAACCTGTTCTTCGTCTTCGGTTCCGGTGAGAACGCCCGGCTGGTCACGCCGGAGCTGACCGGCTCGCTGCTGCCGGGCGTCACGCGGAAGTCGTTGCTGCAGCTGGCTTCGCGGCTCGGCTACAAGATCGAAGAGCGCCGCATCTCCACCGAAGAGTGGGAGAAGGCGGCGGCCTCGGGCGAGCTGACCGAGACGTTCGCCTGCGGCACGGCGGCGGTCATCACCCCGGTCGGTCACGTGAAGCACGCCAACGGCGAGTTCACCATCGCCGACGGGCAGCCCGGCACCCTCACCATGAAGCTGCGCGAGGAGCTGACCGGCATCCAGGAGGGCACCCGCCCCGACACCGACGACTGGATGGTCCAGCTCGGCTGAGCCACTGCGCCATGAGGGGCACCTTCACGGACTGAAGGTGCCCCTCATGGCGTTTCAGGTCGCGGTGGCGGGGATGACCGGGCCGGAGACGCCGGCCTGCTCGTGCGTCGCGGTTTCGGCGAGGACGCGGGCGGCCATCATCAGCAGCGGCAACGCCGTCACCGCGCCGGTGCCTTCGCCGAGGCGGACGTCCAGTTCCAGCAGCGGGCCCAGGTCCAGGTGCTCCAGGGCCAGCGAGTGGGCGGGTTCGGCGGTCCGCTGCCCGGCCACCCACCAGCGGCGCGCGCCGGGCGCGAGGTCTTCGGCGACGAGGGCCGCGGCGCACGCGACGAGCCCGTCGAGGACCACCGGCGTCCGGCGGACCGCGGCCTGGGCCAGGAAGCCCGCCATGGCGGCGATGTCCGCACCCGCCGTCGTGCGCAGCAGGTCGATCGGGTTGGCGAGGACCACGCGGGCGCGGCGCAGGGCGTCGCGGACCGCGGTCGCCTTGCGCATCCAGGCGTCGTCGTCGATGCCGGAGCCGCGCCCGACCACCGCGACCGGCTCGGTGCCGGTCAGGGCCGCGACGAGCACCGACGCCGGCGTGCTGTTGCCGATCCCGAGGTCGCCCGGGATGAGCAGGTCCGCGCCGCCGTCGACCTCGGCGTCGGCGATCGCGATCCCGGCGCGGACGGCGGCCTCGACCTCGTCGGCGGTCAGGGCGTCCTCGACGTCGATGGAGCCCGAACCGCGGCGGACCTTGAACTCGCCGATCGACCGGGTCGCCGGCGCTTCGGTGTCCACCGCCAGGTCGACCACGCGGACGCTCGCGCCCGCGGCGGCGGCCAGCACGTTGATCGCGGCGCCGCCGGTCAGCATCGTGCCGAGCAGCTGCGCGGTGACCTCGGCGGGGTAGGCCGAGACGCCCCTCGCGGCGATGCCGTGGTCACCGGCGAACACGACGACGCGGGGCCGGGTGAACGGCCGCGGCGGCGACTGCCCCTGGCACGCGGCGATCCACACGCCCAGCTCTTCGAGCCTGCCCAGCGAACCGGCCGGCTTGACCAGCCGGTCGTGCAGGGCGATCGCGTCCGAACGGGCGTGGTCGTCGGGCGGGGTGATCTCGGGGAACTCGATGTTTTCCGGCTCCACACCAGGCCCTTTCTCATCCACGGCAGCGCTCGTGACAACGCTGTGGCCAACCTACCGGTGCACCGGCACCGGTAGTCTCGCGGCTCGTGGAGACGACGGCGGCCGCGGTGGTGCTGGCCAGCGGCGCGGGCACCCGCGTCGGCGCGAAGCTGAACAAGGTCTACCTGCCGCTGGCCGGGCGCCGGGTGGTGGCCTGGTCGCTGGACGCGTTCGCGCGCGTGCCGGGCATCGGCGTGCTGGTGCTGGTCATCCGGCCGCAGGACCGGGAACTCGCGGACGAGGTCCTCGCGGAGTTCGCCGGCGAAGTAGAGGTCGTGCACGGCGGGGACACGCGCCAGGCGTCGGAACTCAACGCGCTGCGCCACCTCGCCCCGCGGATAGCGGGCGGCCGGGTCGACGCCGTGCTGCTGCACGACGCGGCCCGGCCGCTGGTCCACCCAGACTTGGTCGATGCGGTGCTGGCCCGGACACGCGAGGACGGGGGGGCTGTGCCGGGCCTGGCCGCGGACGACGTCGTCGGGGTGGATGCCGGGCACCTGGTCGCCCAGGTGCCCGGCGCGATCCGCGTCCAGACGCCTCAAGGCTTCCGGGCCGGACCGCTGCTCGAGGCCTACGAACAGGCCGCGCGCGAAGGCTTCGTGGGTACGGACACTTCCTCGTGCATGGAGCGGTTCTCCTCCCTGCCGATCCGGTGGGTCCCGGGTGCGCCCGAGAACCTCAAGATCACGTACCCCCACGACCTGGTGGTCGCGGAGCGGCTGCTCGCCCGCTAAGCGCAGGCGGGTGGCCCGCCGTCTTCCCCTTCCGTGGTGCTCGTGGGCCGGATGGTGACGTCCTGCCGCAGGTCCGGCGGGACGCCGCAGTCGGGCTGCGGGCGCAGTGCCTGCAGCGGCGCGCCCGGGGTGCCGGGCTCCGCCAGGGTGAGCACCGCGCGCAGCGTCCACACCGGGGTGGCGTGGTACTGCCAGGTGACGACCCGCGGGCTGAACACGTCCGTGCCCGGGAAGGTCGGCACCCGGTAGGCGCTGGCCCGGTGTTCGTCGCGGAGGATGATGACGTCCGCGCAGGTCGGCCAGCGGTGCACGGCCGCGTAGACCTCCGGCGCCTCTCGGCCGCCGAACAGGTGCAGCACCCATTTGCGGCGCCGGAGCTCCTCGAGGAGTTCCTCGAGGCCCTGGCCGCTGGATCCGGTGTGAGGTGTGGGCGGGGACACACTTTCGAGGGTAACTTGCGTACTAGAGCGCAGTCCAGCGCGTGTACTAGTACACCTGGGTGGTTCTGATCAGGGCTTTGTCTCCGACACCCTGGCGTGCTAGAACACTTGTGCGTTAGTCCCCGTGAGGAGCTGCCGTGCCCACCCTCGACCGTCCAGAGCCGCCGTACCTGCAGATCGCGGGCCGGATCCGTGACGACATCCTGTCCGGCCGGCTGCAGGAGGGCGACGCCGTGCCGTCCGCCCGCGAAATCGCGCGCACGTGGGCCGTCGCCATGGCGACGGCCACCAAGGTGCTCGCCACCCTGCGTTCGCAGGGCCTGGTGCGGCCCGTGCGCGGCGTCGGCACGGTCGTCGACCGCGGCGGCCTGCACCGCACGGCCCGCGACCGCTCGGCCGCCGCCGGGCGCACCGGGCGGATCTACCCGCCCGGTCACTACGCGGTGATCCGCGCGGCCGGGCTCGAGCCCGCGTCCGAGCGCGCCGCGGCCGCGCTGGGCCTGGAAGAGGGCGCCCCGGCGGTCCGGCGGCAGCGCACCACGTACGGGCCGGATTCGCGGCCGCTGTCGACGTCGACGTCGTGGTTCGACGGCACGCTGTCGGCCAAGGCGCCGGCGCTGCTGGTCGCCGAGCGGATCGTCGAGGGCACCTCCGCCTACGCGGCCGCGCGGCTGGGCACCAGGATCGTGACGACGCAGGAACGGCACGCGGCGGGCCAGGCGAGCGGCGAGGAAGCCCGCGAACTGGGGCTGCCCGAAGGGGCGGCGGTGCTGCTCGGCCGGAGCACCTTCCTGGCGGCCGACGGGACGGTCGTCGAGTACGGTGAGTCCGCCGCCTTGCCCGACCACTGGGTTTTCTACGAGTACACGACTGAGGACGGCGAATGAAGAAGATCCACGCGGGCAAGGTCCGCGACCTGTACGAGCTCGACGGCGGGGACATCCTGCTGGTCGCGTCCGACCGGGTCTCGGTCTACGACGTGGCGCTGCCGACGCTGATCCCGGACAAGGGCAAGCTGCTCAACCAGCTCTCCGCGTGGTGGTTCGACAAGATGGCCGCGGTCGTGCCGAACCACGTCGTGTCCACCACCGACGTGCCGGCGGAGTTCGCCGGGCGCGCGATGCGCTGCAAGCCGCTGAAGATGGTCAAGGTCGAGTGCATCGCCCGCGGTTACCTCGCGGGCCTGGGCCTGCGGGAATACCGGCGCGACGGCAAGATCTCGGGCGTCGCGCTGCCGCCGGGCCTGGTCGAGGGCGACAAGCTGCCGGAGCCGATCTTCACGCCGACGACCAAGGAGTCCGACACCGGGCACGACGAGTTCATGACCTTCGACGAAGTTTTGAACGACATCGGCGAGGACACCGCGAAGCGGCTTTGCGAGCTGACGCTGGAGATCTACACGAAGGGCGCGGAGCACGCCGCCGCCCACGGCGTCATCATCGCCGACACGAAGCTGGAGTTCGGCTTCGACGCCGACGGCACGCTGACCCTCGGCGACGAGGTCCTGACGTCGGACTCCTCGCGGTTCTGGCCCGCCGACGAGTGGGAGCCGGGCCGCCCGCAGCACGCCTTCGACAAGCAGTTCGTGCGCGACTGGTCGATGACGACGGGCTGGGACCAGACCGACCCCGGGCCGGAGATCCCGGCGGAGATCGTCGAGCAGACGCGGCAGCGCTACACCGAGGTCTACGAGCGGATCACCGGGAAGACCTGGGCTCGTGGGTGAGTTCGACCCGTACCGGCTGATCGACGAGGTCGAGACGCTGCTGGTCTCGCACGGCGTCGCGCCGTCGCGGGTGCCCGGGCGAGGCGGCGACCGGCTGGCGGGCGCCAGCCGCCTCCTGCGCGGGTTCGGCCTGGAGCCCCGGATGGCCCCCGAGGACGCGTTCGACCTCGGGGTGCCGATCCAGGGCCGGATCAACCAGGACTAGGGGCTCTTCGTCAGGCTCGCGTCGCGCTCGACGACGTCGCCGAGGACGTCGTCGATGGCGCTCAGCAGGTCGGCGTCGAGCTTCTTGCCGGCGGCCTTGACGTTCTCGTGCACCTGCTCCGGCCGCGAAGCCCCGATGATCGCCGAGGCGACGTTCGGGTTCTGCAGCACCCACGCGACGGCGAGCTGCGCGAGGGACAGGTCGGCCTGCTTCGCGAGCGGCTCGAGCTCGGCCACGCGCTTGAGGACGTTCTCGTCGAGGAAGCGGGCGACCATGTTGGCGCCGCCCTTCTCGTCGGTGGCCCGCGAGCCGGCGGGGTAGTCGGCGCCGGGCTTGTACTTGCCGGTCAGGACGCCCTGCGCGATCGGCGACCAGACGATCTGGCTGAGGCCTTCGCGCTCGGAGGCGGGGATGACCTGGTCCTCGATGACGCGCCAGAGCATGTTGTACTGCGGCTGGTTGGAGACGAAGGGGATCTTCAGCTCGCGCGCGAGGGCGGCACCGCGGCTGATCTGCTCGGCGGTCCACTCGGAGACGCCGACGTAGAGCACCTTGCCCTGGCGGACGAGGTCGGCGAAGGCGAGCATGGTCTCTTCGAGCGGGACGGTCCGGTCGAAGCGGTGCGCCTGGTAGAGGTCGACGTAGTCGGTGCCCAGCCGCTGCAGGGACGCGTTCGCCGACTCCATGATGTGCTTGCGGGACAGGCCCTTGTCGTTGGGGCCCTTGGGACCGGTGGGCCAGAAGACCTTGGTGAAGATCTCCAGGCTTTCCCGCCGCTGCCCCTTGAGACCGCGGCCGAGCACCGATTCGGCGGCGGTGTTGGCGTAGACGTCGGCGGTGTCGAAGGTGGTGATGCCGGCGTCGAGCGCGGCCTTGATGCAGGCGTGGGCCTGGTCTTCCTCGACCTGGGAACCGTGGGTGAGCCAGTTCCCGTACGAGATCTCACTGACGTTGAGGCCGCTGCGGCCGAGACGACGAAACTCCATGGTGCCGAGCTTAGGCGGTAATCGTTTGCTTTGCTAACGACCCTGGAGTGACTCCAGCCTCGTCCGCTCCCTGGCGACTACGTGCGGGCTGGGTCGTGGACGTCATGAACGAGTCGTTCCTGACGCCTGGCGAGGTGAACAGGTCGTTCATGGCCTTTGCGGAGGCGCTGTGGTCCGGGGCGGGGGCTGGTTCGGCCGCGCCGGGGTGCGCGAAGGGGACCTTCAGCGCTGCGAGACCCCGACGCCCGGTGCCGGCGAGGTGAACAGGTCGTTCATGGCCTTCGTGGCAGCGGATCCGTCGGTTCCCGCGAGCCTCGGACCGGTCGTGGACAGCAAGAAGCCGGGTCGCGCACCGCTCGACCCGGCTTCTCGAAGCCTGCTCAGTTCGGGATCGCGTCCCCCGGCTTCAGCCGCGGCTTGGGCACCCGCAGGCGCCGGATCTGGGAAGCCCGGACGAACGCGTACCAGCCGATCGAACGGCCGTTGACCGTCTCCTTCGGGAACTTCTCCCGCACCAGCTTCGCGATCTTGCGGCCGTTGACGAAGCCCTCGATCGCCATCACCAGCAGCATCGCCGTGCACAGCAGCGTGATGTACGACTGGACCTGGGGCAGCGGCACCAGCAGGGCCAGGAACACCACGATCGCCAGCGGCATGAACAGGCCCAGCAGGTTGCGCCGGGTGTCGACCAGGTCGCGGACGTACGCCTTGACCGGCCCGCGGTCGCGCGGGAGCAGGTACTTGTCGTCACCCGCCATCATGCGGTCGCGGCGGAGCTTGGCGGCCGCGCGGCGGTCGTCCTTCGTCTGCGGGTTCGACTTGCGCAGTTCCTTGTTGCGCTTCATCGCCTCACGCATGGTGGTCGGCGGTGGCGCCACCGGGCCGCGCTTCTTCGCCTCCGCGTCTCGACGCTTGGGCGTGGCCTTGCCCTTACCGGGCGTGAACGACTTGCCCGCGACGTCGACGGCGTCCGCCGACTCCGGCTCGTCGGCGGCGGTGTCTGTGGTGCTTCGGCGCAGGAACCTCACCTCACCAGGGTATTGCAGGCGTCACGCCGCCGTTCACCAGGTCGATCGATGTGCGACCATGGTGGGGGAACAGATCGGACGCTCCGGGTGTTGAAGACGTCAGCACGAGGAGTATCCGCAGTGAGTTCGAACTTAGAGGGAGTGCCATGACGACCGCTGAGCACGCCGGCGCGACGCAGGCCGAGACCGCCGAAGAGACCCACGGCGTCACGCTGACCGACGCCGCGGCTTCCAAGGCGAGGGCCCTGCTCGAGCAGGAGGGCCGCGACGACATGCACCTGCGCATCGCCGTCCAGCCCGGTGGCTGCGCGGGCCTGCGCTACCAGCTGTTCTTCGACGAGCGCAAGCTCGACGGCGACCTGTTCCGCGACTTCGACGGCCTCCAGGTCGCCGTGGACCGGATGAGCGCCCCGTACGTGTCGGAAGCCGTCATCGACTTCGTGGACACGATCGAGAAGCAGGGCTTCACGATCGACAACCCGAACGCGACCGGTTCCTGCGCTTGTGGCGACTCGTTCCACTGAGCGAAGCGTGAGAAAGGCCCCGTCCTCCGCAAGGAGGGCGGGGCCTTCTTCGTTCCTGCGGGCTTACACGTACGCGTCGAGCTCGGCCACCTGGGCGTGGCACGCCTCGTCGACCCGCCACGGCTTGGCCGTGACGCGGGGCCGCGGCAGGCGCTCGGCCTGCAGCGTCTCGGGGATGAGGGCGCAGTCGGCGATCAGCTCGGACAGGGTCTCGGGTTCGGTGGCGACGTTCACGATTCTTCACGGTATTGATCGCGATTCGACTGGAGAAGGAGTACCAGCCGGTAGTGTCGGGTGGGCGCGCGCGAACTACCCGGATGGGTCATGACCCGGGGGTAACTTCGCGCCTTTTGCCGTGAGGTCGAACACAAAGGAGCAGCCGGTGGCAGACAGGGCCAGGATCGCGGTGTCCGGCAGTATCGCGACCGACCACCTCATGCACTTCCCGGGCAGGTTCGCGGAGCAGCTGGTCGCGGAGCAGCTGCACCGGGTTTCCCTGAGCTTCCTCGCCGACGACCTCGTGGTCCGGCGCGGCGGTATCGGCGCCAACATCGCTTTCGGGCTCGGGGTGCTCGGCGTGCAGCCGGTCCTCGTGGGCGCCGTCGGCGCCGACTTCGCCGACTACCGCTCCTGGCTGGAGCGCCACGGTGTCGACACCTCCGGCGTGCACGTCTCGGAGGTCGCGCACACCGCGCGGTTCGTCTGCACCACCGACGAGGACCTCTGCCAGATCGCGACGTTCTACGCGGGTGCGATGGCCGAGTCCCGCAACATCGAGCTGCAGCCGATCGCCGAGCGCGCCGGGGAGCTCAGCCTGGTGCTGATCAGCCCGGACGACCCGGAGGGCATGGTCCGCCACGCGGAGGAGTGCCGCCAGCGCGGGTACGCCTTCGCCGTCGACCCGTCGCAGCAGCTGGCCCGCATGAGCGGCGAGCAGGCCCGAGACTTCGTCGCCGGCGCGAAGTACCTGTTCAGCAACGACTACGAGTGGGAGCTGCTGCTCCAGAAGACCGGCTGGACCGAGGCCGACGTCCTCGCGCAGGTCGGCATGCGGATCACGACGCTGGGCGAGAAGGGCGTCGAGATCGTCGGCAAGGACGGCACCGCCCTGCAGATCGGCGCGGTCCCGGAGCGTGCGAAGGCCGACCCGACGGGCGTCGGCGACGGCTTCCGCGCGGGCTTCCTGGCCGGCCTCGACGGCGGGTTGAACGTCGAGCGCGCGGCCCAGCTCGGCTCGCTGATCGCGGTCCTGGTCCTGGAGACGATCGGTACCCAGGAGTGGACGTTCGACCGCGCGGACGCCCTGGCCCGCATCGGCGAGGCCTTCGGCCCGGACGCGGCGGACGAGATCTCCGCGGTCCTGCCCGCGGCCTGAGCCCGGAACGGAGAAGGCCCCGCACCGATCCGGTGCGGGGCCTTCTCCGTCGGAAAACTCAGAGCTTGACCGGGTAGACCGGCTCCGGGACCTCGGGCTTGATGCGGTGCTCGACGAAGATGCCGTGCCACAGCATGAACACGATCAGCGCCCACAGCTGGCGGCTGCGGTCGAGCTGGCCCGCCTTGTGCTCCTCCAGCAGCGCCAGGATCGCCTTCTTGTCCAGCAGCTCCTCGGTCCGGGAATCGTTGATGATCCCGCGAGCCCAGTCGTACATCTCGTTGCGCAGCCACAGCCGGATCGGGACCGGGAAGCCGAGCTTGCGGCGGTTCAGCACGTGGGCCGGGATGATCTTGGCCAGTGCCTGGCGCAGCGCGTACTTCGTGGTGCCGTGGGCCAGCTTCTGGTCCAGCGGGATGGACGCCGCGACCTTGAACACCTCGGCGTCGAGGAACGGCACCCGCAGCTCCAGCGAGTTCGCCATCGTCACCTTGTCGGCCTTGACCAGGATGTCGCCGCGCAGCCACGTGTAGAGGTCGACGTGCTGCATGCGGGCCACCGGGTCCCAGCCGCGCGAGACGTCGTACCAGGGCGCCGTGACGTCCTTGAAGCCCACGCCTTCCTGGTACGTGCGAAGGACGTTGCGCAGCTGGTCGTCGCGGAAGTTGCGGGCGTTGCCGTAGTAGCGGTCCTCCAGCGGCAGCGCGCCGCGGCGGAGCAGGTCCTTGCCGCGGGTGCCTTCCGGGATCTTCGTCGACACCTTGCCGATGAGCTTGCGCATGCCGCCCGGGATCTTCTCGAACGGCGCCAGCGAGATCGGCTCGTTGTAGATCGTGTAGCCGCCGAACAGCTCGTCCGCGCCCTCGCCCGAAAGCACCGCCTTGACGTGCTTGCGGGCTTCGCGGGCGATGAACCACAGCGGGACCAGCGCGGGGTCGGCCACCGGGTCGTCGAGGTACCAGACGATGAGCGGCAGCACCTCCATCATCTCGTCCGCCGTGACCGTCCGGACCACGTGCTTCACGCCGATCGCGGCGGCGGACTCGGCGGCGACGTCGACCTCGGAATAGCCCTCGCGCTCGAACCCGGTGGTGAACGCGATCAGGTTCGGGTTGTGCTCCTTGGCCAGCGTGGCGGTGGCCGTGGAGTCGATGCCGCCGGAGAGGAACGCGCCGACGGTGACGTCGGGGTCCGAAATCATGTGCTTGCCGACCGAGTCGCGCATCACATCGGCGATGCGCTGGTGCAGCTCCTCGGCCTCGGCCTGCGTGTTCACCGGCTTCGCGCTGAACTGCGGGTGGAAGTAGCGGGTGAACTTCACCTCACCGCCGGGGGCCACCTCGAACGACGTGCCGGACTCGACGCGGCGGATCGCGGTGTGCAGCGACTCGGGCTCGGGCACGTACTGCAGGACCAGGTAGTGCTGCAGGGCCTTCCGGTCCAGCTCCTGGGCCACGCCGAGGACGTCCGACAGCTCCAGCAGGCTCTTCTTCTCGCTGGAGAACGCCACCCCGCCGGGGCCGGCCGAGTAGAACAGCGGCTTGATGCCGAACGGGTCGCGGGCGCCGAAGACGCGCTTCTCCTGCGAGTCCCAGATCATGAAGGCGAACATGCCGCGCAGGCGCTTGACCCAGTCGGCGCCGAGGTAGTGGAAGCCGGCGACGATGGCCTCGCCGTCGCCTTCGGTCTCGAACTTCGCGCCGTGCTGCGCGGCGAGCTCTTCGCGCAGCTCACGGTAGTTGTAGATCTCGCCGTTGAAGTTCATCGTGTACCGGCCGGGCGCCTCCGGCGGCCCCCAGACCAGCGGCTGGTGCGCGTGCTCGACGTCGATGAACGCGAGCCGGTTGAAGCCGTAGACGACCTCCGCGTCGGCCCACGTGTCCTGCTCGTCGGGGCCGCGGTGGCGCTGGCAGCGCATGGCCGCTCCGACGGCGTCACGCGCGTTGGCCGCGCCGGTCTCGGTCGCGCAGATCAGTCCAAGCAGGCCGCACACGGGTACTCACACACCTTCGGAGTTCTTCACCGGGCTGGGGAAGAGCCCAGTATGCCGGGCAGGCCGTGGCGAGTAATACGGGCGTCGACGGTTACCCCTTGGTCAGCGGAGTCGGTCAACTCGGCTAGGCTCCGCCTGTCACGAAGATCTGTCGTAGGAGGCTCTGGGTGAAAGGGCGAGGCGCAGTGGGACAACCCGAGCGCACCCTGGGGAAGCGGACCGTGCGCGTCGCCGCGCTGGCCGTGCTGGTCGCGCTGACCGCGACGGGCTGCTCCGGCGACGAGATCCTGCGGTTCGGCTGGCCGGTCGGTGTCACCGAGCAGGCGAACCAGATGCGGAACCTCTGGACCTGGACCGTGGTCGCGGCGCTGGTCGTCGGTGTCATCGTGTGGGCCCTGATCTTCTGGACCGCGACGTTCCACCGCAAGAAGAAGACGGTCGACGGCGAGCCGGAGGAGCTGCCCCGGCAGTTCCAGTACAACATCCCGCTCGAGCTGTTCACGGTCGTCGTGCCGACGATCATGGTCTGCGTCCTGTTCTTCTTCACCGCGACGACGGAGTCGAAGGTCCTGGACAAGATCCCGAACCCGGACGTCAAGGTCCAGGTCGTGGCGTTCCAGTGGAACTGGGAGTTCAAGTACGAGGACGAGTCCGCGAAGCGGGCGGACGGCCAGCAGGTGAGCACCGTCGGTTCGTCCGGCGAGATCCCGCTCCTGGTGCTGCCGGTCGGCAAGACCATCCAGTACGACCTGGTCTCCACCGACGTCATCCACTCCTTCTGGGTCCCGGAGTTCCACTTCAAGCGGGACGTCATGCCGAACCCGGAGAAGAACAACCAGGACAGCTCCTTCCAGAACAAGATCGACCGCGAGGGCTCCTTCGTCGGCCGGTGCGCGGAGCTGTGCGGCACCTACCACTCGGTGATGAACTTCGAGGTCCGCGCGCTGTCGGCGGACAAGTACGACCAGTACATCGGGCTGCGCAAGCAGACGAACCCGGCGACCGGTCAGTCGTTCACCGCGGCCGAGGCGCTGGCGAAGATGAACTGCGGCGAGCTGTGCACCCCGCACGCGGTCACGACCCAGCCGTTCAACACCGACCGCACGGCCCGCACCGCGTCCAACTGACGCCCGGCGACAACAGGAGTAGGGAAGACCCATGAAGGCCGAAGCCCGCATCTTCTTCATCGTGGCGACCTTCGCCGTGTTCATGGCGGCGGTGTACTGGGTGTGGACCGCGGCGGCCGCGACCCACGGCCCGGAGCCGGTGGGCATCGTCTCGCTGTTCCTGACCGGCGGCCTGGCGTTCCTCGCGGGCAGCTACATGCAGTTCGTCGCCCGCCGCATCGAGCCGCGGCCGGAAGACCGCGAAGACGCCGAGATCAGCGACGGTGCCGGCGAGCTGGGCTTCTTCAGCCCGGGCAGCTACTGGCCGGTCGCGATGGCAGCCACGGCGGCCCTCGCGGCGCTGGCGCTGGCGTTCTTCCACATCTGGCTGCTGGTGATCGCGCTCGTCGCGCTGCTCATCACCATCGGCGGGCTGGTGTTCGAGTACCACACGGGTCCTTCGCACGACTGAGCTCTTCCCGGAACCGGCCGTCACGCACTCGCGTGGCGGCCGGTTTCGTTTTCAGCCCCGGAACGCCGTCCGGTACGACGACGGGCTCGTGCCGCGCAGCCGCGTGAACTGGTGCCGCAACGCGGCCGCCGACGCGTAGCCGCAGGCCGTCGCGATGTCCTCCACCGACAGCCCGCCCTCCTCCAGCAGGGCCTGGGCGCGGTCCAGGCGCCGTTCCGTCAGCCACCGGTGCGGTGTCGTGCCCGTGGCGGCCGAGAAGCGGCGCAGGAACGTCCGTTCTCCGAGCCCGCTGCGGCGGGCCAGCTCCGCCACCGTGAACGGCTGGTCCAGCCGCCGCTCGACCCATTCCAGGGCTTCCGCGACCACGGCGTCGCCGGCCGCCGCCGAGGCCGGGACCGGGGCCTGGACGAACTGGGCCTGCCCGCCCGCGCGGTGCGGGGCCGCGACCATCCGGCGCGCCAGCGTCGTGGCCGCCGCGACCCCGCGCAGCCGGCGGACCAGGTGCAGGCACAGGTCGACCGCCGCGACCGTGCCCGCGCTGGTCAGGACGCCACCGTCGTCGGCGTACAGCGCCTGCGGGTCGACGTCGGCCGCCGGGAAGCGCGCGCGGAACTCCGTCTCGTACACCCAGTGGACCGTGCAGCGGCGGCCGTCCAGCAGGCCCGCGTAGCCCAGCGTGAAGACGCCCGCGCAGAACCCGGCGACCCACGCCCCGCGGCCGGCGGCGTCCCGCAGGACGTCCAGGACCGGTTCCGGCGGCGGCGCCGTCCGGGGTGCGCACGTCGGGACGAGGAGCAGGTCCGCCGCCGCCGCGTAGTCGAGGTCACGCAGGCCGGCGAGGCCGAACCCGGACCAGCTGGCGACCGCGTCCCCGCCCGGCGAGCAGACGCCGAAGTCCCAGCCCTCGATGCCGTCGGCGCTGCGGTCGGTGCCGAAGACCTCGCACGCGACGCCCAGCTCGAACGGCGAAACGCGGTCGGCGAGCACCACCGCGACCCGGTTGACGTCCATGCCGCCCAGTCTGTCACAAGGTTTGCGGTCGTTGTCATCTCTGACACTGGTCGGCGGCTGCCGGCAGGACGAACCTGATCGGTATGACGAATTCGGAAACCCGCCCGCTCCTCCAGTGGTCCGCGGCGATGGCGATGTCCGGCACGATCGGCGCGGTCGTCCTCGAAAGCGGCGCGGCCGCCCCCGCCGTGGCGTTCGCCCGCTGCTTCGTGGGCGGTGCGCTGCTGGTGCTGTGGTGCCTCTCCCGCGGCTGGCTGCAGTCGTGGCGGCCGTCCCGCCGCGACCTCGGCCTGGCCGTGCTGGGCGGGCTCTTCCTGGTCGGCAACTGGGTGCTGCTGTTCGCCTCGTACGCGCTGTCGTCGATCTCGGTCAGCACGGTCGTCTACCACACGCAGCCGCTGATCCTGGTCGGCCTGGCGGCCGCGTTCCTCGGCGAGAAGGTCGCGAAGAGCCACCTGGCCCGGGCCGCCGTCGCGTTCGGCGGGGTGGCGGTGATCTCCCTGTCCGCCCACGGCGAGGACGGGAAACCCGTGCAGCTGGCGGGAATCGGCCTCGCACTCGGCGCGGCGGTGCTCTACGCCGGAGCGTCCTTTGTGGCGAAGCAGCTGAAGCACATCCGCCCGCACCTGCTGGCCGCGGTGCAGACGACGGTGGGCGCGCTGGTGCTGGCGCCCCTGCTGCTGATCACGCCGCTGCCGACGACGACTTCGGGGCTGCTGTGGCTGGTCCTGCTCGGGACCGTCCACACGGCACTGATGTACGTGCTGATGTACGCGAGCATCGGCAAGCTCCCGACCACGACGGTGGCGCTGCTGTCCTACCTGTACCCGGTGGTGGCGGTCCTGGTGGACATCGCGTTCTACGGCCACCGCCCGAGCTGGCCGGAGGCGGTGGGCATGCTGGCGGTCCTGGCGGCGGCACTGGCACCGCAACGGGGCCGGCGGTCTGCCGCTGCCGCTACGGAGGAGGAGGGGCGGGAGCGGGCGGTGCCCGAGCCCACCGCTCGCGGGTGAGCGGGCGCCGGGAGGCGGTGCGGGCGGGTGGTGCCGGACGCGCCGCCCGCTCAGCGGCCACCGGCGGCATCGCCCATCCCGGCAGGCGGCGGAGCTCCGGCTCGGCGGTCTCCCGCTGCCGGCACCGGGGTCTACGGCCGCCGCGAGGGGGCGTTGAGGCGGCCCGGCGGCGCATCTGCGATCCGATTCGTGGGAGCGCGGCACCTCAGCCCGTTCGAGCCGGCCGGGTGCGGTGGGCGTGCCGGCACCCCAACGTGGCGGTCTGCCGCTGCGGAGGGGCGGGAGCGGGCGGTGCCCGAGCCCACCGCTCGCGGGTGAGCGGGCGCCGGGAGGCGGTGCGGGCGGGTGGTGCCGGACGCGCCGCCCGCTCAGCGGCCACCGGCGGCATCGCCCATCCCGGCAGGCGGCGGAGCCCCGGCTCGGCGGTCTCCCGGTGCCGGCACCCCGGCCGCCGCTCGCCGGCCAGCAGGCGGTGGGGTCAGCTGAACGCGATCCAGCGGTCCAGCATCGTCGCCGCGGCGCCCGAATCGATCGCCTCCGCGGCCCGCACCAGACCGGCCCGCAGATCGTCCTCCAAGGACTCCGAGAAGCCCGTGAACGCCGCCAGCGCGGCGGCCGCGTTGATCAGGACCGCGTCGCGGACCGGGCCCGGCTTGCCGCCCACCAGCTCGCGGACCACCTCCGCGTTCGCCGCCGCGTCGCCGCCGCGCAGGTCGTCCGCCGTCGCTCGGGGGATGCCCAGGTCGGCCGGGTCCAGGGAGCGCTCGGTCACCGTGCCGCCCGTCACCACCCAGACCGTCGACGTCGTCGTCGTGGTGATCTCGTCGAGGCCGTCGTCGCCGCGGACGATCAGGGCCGTTGTGCCGCGGCGGGCGAACGTCTCGGCCAGCACTTGCGTCTTGTCCTGGTACGCGCAGCCGATCACCGCGGCGCCCGGCTGGGCCGGGTTGGTCAGGGGGCCCAGGAGGTTGAACGTCGTCGGGATGCCGAGCTCGCTGCGGACCGGGCCGGCGTGGCGCAGGGCCGGGTGGAACGCCGATGCCAGGAAGAACCCGATGCCGACCTCGGTGAGGCTGCGCCGCACGTCCTCCGGGGGCAGGCTGATCCGCACGCCGAGCGCCTCGAGGACGTCGGCCGCGCCGGACTTCGACGACGCGCTGCGGTTGCCGTGCTTGGCCACCGGTGCGCCGGCGGCCGCCGTGACGATCGTCGCCATCGTCGAGATGTTCACCGAGTTCGAGCCGTCGCCGCCGGTGCCGACGATGTCGACCGCCGGGCGGTCCAGCTCGACCCGCCGGGCGTGCGCCAGCATCGCGGCCGCCATGCCGGCGATCTCCTCGGGCGTCTCGCCCTTGGCGCGCAGCGCCACCGCGAACCCGGCGATCCGGGCCGGGCTCGCGGCCCCGCTCATGATCTGGTCCATCGCCCACGCCGTGTCTTCGGCGGAGAGGTCGATGCCCGCGACGAGCTGCTTGAGCAGGGGTGGCCAGGTGCGGGGGACCGGGGTGCTCACCGGGCTCAGCCGTTCACGACGGGGACCCGTCGCAGCACGTCGGCGACGGTCTCCGCGGCGGTCAGCGGGTCCAGCGGGTGCACCAGCACGGCGTCCGCCTGCGACCAGGTCGCCAGCCACCGGTCGTCCTTGCGCCGCACCGAGACCACGATCGGCGGACAGTCGGTGATCTCGGCCTTGAGCTGGCGGCAGAGGCCGATGCCGCCGGTCGGCTGCGCCTCGCCGTCGAGGATGGCCAGGTCGACGTTGCCCGCGTCCACCTCGGACAGCACGTCGGCGATGCCGGCCGCTTCGACGTAGTCCACGCGCGCCAGGTCCGCCGCCGGACGGCGCCCGACCGCGTTCACGATCGCCTCGCGCACCTCCGCCTTGTGGCTGAACACCAGGACCCGCATCGACTCGCCCATTGCGCACGCCTCCGTCTCGTCAAAGCCTTCCCGGCGATCGTATCGGCCGAGACCGACATCACGCGGTCGGCTCCGGCTGGAGCGCGTCCCAGCCCAGCGCGTCGCCGCCCAGACGTTGTGCGAGACCCGCCATCCGGGACCGTTCCTGGGCGCAGTGGAGCGCGTCGAGCACCTGGACGCGCACCGCGTGCACCCGCACCAGCTCGCCCGCTGGAGCCTGTTCCCGCAGGTCGTAGCCGTCCTGGGCGAGGATCGACGCCGCTTCGGCGACCCGGTCCGGCGGGAGCAGCAGGTGGTGCCGCAGGACGGCCGGTGCGGTGCTGACCCAACCGGGTGAACCCGCGAGCACGGCGGAGTCCGCGACGACCGGGTCGAAGGCCTCCGCGACGATCTCCAGGCCGGGGTCGTCGGGCCCGAGAACAGGCGTTTCGCGCCTCTTGACCAGGTTGAGCAGGCGGTTCACCAAACCCATGAGTAGCTCTCACCTTCCCGGGCATCCCGTGTGATCGGTAACGCAGACGGCTCGCCGTGGACCCACCCGGCGGAGCGGTGGTGCGAGAGGACATAATGCGACGCGTGACAACGGCAGCTCCCACCATCAGTCAGCGGGTCCACTCGCTGAACCGGCCGAACATGGTCAGTGTCGGCACCATCGTGTGGCTGTCCAGCGAGCTGATGTTCTTCGCCGGACTGTTCGCGATGTTCTTCACCGTCAAGGCGCAGAACCCGGTCGGGGAGACCTGGCCGCCGCGCCTGCACGGCGAGGAGTTCCACCTCAACGTGGCGTACGCGATCCCGTTCACGGTGATCCTCGTGCTGTCCTCGCTGACCTGCCAGTTCGGGGTGTTCGCCGCCGAGCGCGGCGACGTCTACGGGCTGCGCCGCTGGTACATCATCACGTTGATCATGGGCGCGATCTTCGTCGGCGGCCAGGCCAACGAGTACCACAACCTGGTCGAAGAGGGGATGACGATCCCGTCCGGCCCGTTCGGCACGGTCTTCTACCTCGCCACCGGGTTCCACGGCCTGCACGTCATCGGCGGGCTCATCGCCTTCGTGTACCTGCTCATCCGCACGAAACTGAGCAAGTTCACGCCCGCCCAGGCCACGTCGGCGATCGTCGTGTCCTACTACTGGCACTTCGTCGACATCGTGTGGGTCGGCCTGTTCGGTGTGATCTACCTCCTTCCGTAGGTCCGCCCAGCCGCCACCACCTTCACCATCGGCCTGAACTGACAGCAAGGGTTGCCGCAAGATGACCACCAGCACCAAATCGTCGGAGCGCCGCTACCGCGCGCGGTCGAAGCTGCGGAGGCGGTTCGCCGGCCTGCTCGCGCTCGGTATCGCGCTGGTGGGCGCCGGCGCCCTGTACGCCGTGTTCGCCCCGGAGCCGCAGACCGCGCAGGCACAGGGCACGCCGGCGCAGCTGCGCCTCGGCGAGCAGGTCTACAACAACACCTGCATCGCGTGCCACGGCGCGAACCTCGAGGGCGTGCAGGACCGCGGGCCGAGCCTGATCGGCATCGGCGACGCCGCGGTGTACTTCCAGACTTCTTCGGGCCGCATGCCCGCCGCGCGCCAGGAGGCGCAGGTCGAGCGGAAGCCGCCGAAGCTGACCGAGGCCGAGATCGACGCGGTCGGCGCCTACATCCAGGCGCACGGCGGCGGCGTCCAGCGCCCGGCCGAGAAGGGCGAGGCCCTGCGCGGCTCCGACCCGGCCCGCGGTGGCGAGCTGTTCCGCCTCAACTGCGCTTCGTGCCACAACTTCACCGGCCGCGGCGGCGCGCTGTCGGCGGGCAAGTACGCGCCGAACCTGGACCCGGCCAGCGAAGAGCAGATCTACACGGCCATGCTCACCGGCCCCCAGAACATGCCGAAGTTCTCCGACCGGCAGCTGTCGCCGGAGGAGAAGAAGGACATCGTCGCCTACGTGAAGTCGGTGTCCGACGGCAACAATGACCCGGGTGGTAACGGCCTCGGCGGGGTCGGCCCCGCTTCCGAGGGCGTCATCGCCTTCATCGTCGGGATCGCCGCGCTGATCGGCGTGACGTTGTGGATTGGATCGAAGGCATGAGTGCCGAGGGGCCTAAGCCGCCGACGGAGGCGGAGCTGGCTGAGATGGACCGGGACCAGCTGGTCAAGCTGGGCGGGGCGCTCGACGGCGTCGAAATCGTCGAATACCCGACCCCGTGGCCCGTGGAGGGCACCCGCGCGGAGAAGCGCGCCGAGCGCCTGGTGGCGTTCTGGTTCGCCCTGTCCGCGCTGGCCGGGCTGGGGTTCGTCGTCTCGCTGATCTGGTGGCCGTGGAAGTACGAGTCGCCGGACAACGAGAGCGGCCACTTCTGGTACAGCCTGTACACGCCGATGCTCGGCATCACGCTCGGCCTGGCCATCCTCGGCCTCGGCATCGGCGTGATCCTGTACACGAAGAAGTTCGTGCCCGCCGAGGTCGCGGTGCAGCAGCGCGGTGACGGCGAGGGCAAGGGGTCGGCCGAGGTCGACCGCCAGACGTTCCTCGCGCACCTGGCCGACGCCGGGAACCGCAGCACCATCGCCCGCCGGTCGCTGATCAAGCGCTCGGCGATCGCCGGGGCCGGCACGCTGGGCCTCGCGGCCGCGGCGCTGCCGCTGGCGTCCTTCATCAAGAACCCGTGGAAGGACAGCGAGACCCGCGAGTCGCTGTGGCACACCGGCTGGCAGCCGAACTTCCCCGGCGAGAAGGTCTACCTGCGCCGCAACACCGGCAAGCCGCTGGAAGAGGGCGAAGAGGCCAGCCTGGTCAAGGCCGAGGACCTCGACGCCGGCGCGATGGAGACGGTCTTCCCGTACCGCGAGTCCGAGAAGGGCAAGCCGGAGCTGCTGGCCGCGGCGCTGACCCGCGTCGACAACCCGGTCATGCTCATCCGCCTGCGCCCGACCGACGCCGCCAAGGTCGTCAAGCGCGCCGGCCAGGAGGACTTCAACTTCGGCGACCTGTACGCGTACACGAAGATCTGCAGCCACGTCGGCTGCCCGACCTCCCTGTACGAGCAGCGCACCAACCGCATCCTGTGCCCCTGCCACCAGTCGCAGTTCGACGCGCTGCACTACGCCAAGCCGATTTTCGGCCCGGCGACGCGTCCGCTGGCCCAGCTACCGATCACGGTGGACGAAGAGGGATACTTGATCGCGCGAGGCGACTTCATCGAGGCCATCGGTCCGGCCTTTTGGGAGCGTAAGTCATGAGTTCACTCACCACGCCGACCAAGGGGTCGAGCCCGGTCGAGAAGGCGCTGGGCGACGCCGCGAACAACGCCGACCAGCGGTACCACGCGGCCAAGGGCCTGCGGCACCAGCTGAACAAGGTGTTCCCGACGCACTGGTCGTTCCTGCTCGGCGAGATCGCGCTCTACAGCTTCATCATCCTGCTGCTCACCGGTGTGTACCTGACGCTGTTCTTCGACCCCTCCATGCAGGAGGTCGTCTACCACGGCAGCTTCACGAACATGCAGGGCCTGGAGATGTCGCAGGCGTTCCGCACGACGCTGGACATCTCCTTCGACGTCCGCGGTGGGCTGTTCATGCGGCAGCTGCACCACTGGGCGGCGCTGATCTTCGTGGCGTCGATGGCCGTGCACATGCTGCGGATCTTCTTCACCGGTGCGTTCCGGCGCCCGCGTGAGGCGAACTGGGTGATCGGCGGGCTGCTGCTGATCCTGGGGTGCTTCGAGGGTTTCTTCGGCTACTCCCTGCCCGACGACCTGCTTTCGGGTACCGGTATCCGGGCGACGCTGTCGGGGATCGTGCTGTCGGTGCCGGTGATGGGGACCTGGATCCACTGGGCGCTCTTCGGTGGTGAGTTCCCGGGCGACCAGATCATCCCGCGGTTGTACACGCTGCACATCCTGCTGCTGCCGGGCATCATGCTGGCGCTGGTCGGGGCGCACCTGGCGCTGGTCTGGTACCAGAAGCACACCCAGTTCCCCGGCGTGCGCCGCAAGGAGACCAACGTGGTCGGGGTGCGGATCATGCCGTACTTCGCGCTCAAGGGCGGGGCGTTCTTCACCCTGGTCATCGGGGTGCTGGCGTTGATGTCGGGGCTGTTCCAGATCAACCCGGTGTGGAACTTCGGCCCGTACAACCCGGCGCAGGTGTCGGCGGGCTCGCAGCCCGACTGGTACATGGCCTGGGCGGACGGCATGCTCCGGATCTGGCCCGCGTGGGAGGTCTACCTCGGGAACTACACGATCCCGGCGGTGTTCTTCCCCGGCGCGATCGGCATGCCGATCCTGTTCGGCCTGTTCCTGGGCTACCCGTTCATCGAGCGGAGGCTGTCCAAGGACACCGCGCACCACAACCTGCTCCAGCGGCCCCGGGACGTCCCGGTCCGCACGGCGCTGGGCGCGATGGCGCTGGGCTTCTTCATGGTGATCGAGCTGTCGGGCTTCAACGACATCATCGCCGACCAGTTCGACATCTCCCTGAACGCGACGACGTGGGCGGGCCGCATCGGCGTCCTGCTCGTGCCGCCGGTCGCCTACTACCTCACCTACCGGCTCTGCCTGGGCCTGCAGCGGGCCGACCGCGAGGTGCTGGAGCACGGCGTCGAGACGGGCATCATCAAGCGGCTGCCGCACGGTGAGTTCATCGAGATCCACCAGCCGCTCGCCGGCGTGGACAGCCACGGCCACGCGATCCCGCTCGAGTACCAGGGCGCGTCCGTGCCGAAGAAGATGAACAAGCTGGGCTCGGCCGGGCACGCCGTCCCGGGCACGCTCTGGTCGCCGGACCCCGCCGAGGAGACCGCCGCGCTGGAGCGGGCCCACGGCAACGGGCACGGCAACGGCCACTCCGCGGACGAGAACGGCCAGCACGGTGAGTTCGACTCCGCCGAAGCGGCCTCGGCCGCCAAGCGGTCGGACCACTAGCACCGCAGATCAGCCCGATGGCCACCGCCGGTTCGCCGGCGGTGGCCATCGGTGTTTCCGGGCTGGCACGATGCGCGGCATGGAACGTGTGCTCGGCATCGGTGGTTACTTCTTCCGCGCGGCGGACCCGGCCGCCCTGGGGGCCTGGTACCGGGACTTCCTGGGCCTCGACGCCGACGAGCACGGCTCGTGGCAGCAGCAGCCGGGGCCGACGGTCTTCGCGCCGTTCGAGGCCGGGACGGACTACTTCGGGTCGCCGTCGCAGCAGGTCATGCTCAACTTCCGGGTCCGCGACCTCGACGCGATGCTCGCGCAGCTGCGCGCCAAGGGCGCCGACGTCGCCGAAGAGGTCCAGGACATGGACGGCATCGGCCGCTTCGGCTGGGTCACCGACCCCGCCGGGAACCGCGTCGAGCTCTGGCAGCCGGCCTGACCCCGCCGGTCAGTCTTCGACGCCGATCGAGAAGGCCGACTCGGTGTCGGTGCGGGAGTACGACCGGAACGCGATGTGCGTGACGGTGTCCAGCACGCCCGGCACCTTCCCGATCCGGCCGGGGATGAGGTCGGCCAGCTCCTCGTGCGCGGACACCTGGACGGTGGCGATGAGGTCGACGTCCCCGGCGCACGAGTAGACCTCGCCGACACCGTCGATGTCGGCGATCGCCTGGGCCGCGTCCGGGATCGCGTCCGCCTCAACCTGGATCAACACGATCGCGGTGATCACCTGGGGTCCTCCAAGACTCGGCTGCGGGTGTCGCCGGTGATCCTAGTGAGCCGCCTCGCTACGCCGCCGTGTGCGCCAGCCAGTGCTCGGCCAGGGCGCGGTCGCCGGTGCGGCGCACGCGGTCCGCGGGGAGCCGGCGGGTGAGGACGAGCAGGAGGTCCTGGACGGGCCCGGCGAGGGTCGCGTCGGCCGCGTCGCCGCCGGGGGCCCAGCGGACGCCGTCCGGGGTGCGGGTGACGAGCCAGCCGGGGCCGTCGTCCGGGGCGACCCACAGGGTCTGGCCGGTGCCGCGGAGCTCGGCGAAGGCGGGGTTGAGGGTCGGCGTCACGGGGTCGGACAGGACGTCCAGCCACTCGCTGATGGCGTCGGCGGCGAGGTCGGGGGCGACCTCGAAGGCGGCGCCGGTGGCGAACGCGGCGTCGGCGTGGTGGACGGTGGTGTCGTGCGCCATCCGCCGCAGCCAGAACCGGGCGGGTCCGGGGCCGAAGAACGTCCACACCGGCGTCTCGCCGGCGGCCAGGACGGCGTCTTCGAGGTCGGCGGCGCCCTGGAGCAGCCAGTCGGACCACTTCTCGGGCGAGCCGGGGTCGGCGTCGAACGGGTCGGGGACGGGGGAGGGCCCGGAGCGGACGATGCCCGCGGCCCAGCGGTGGGCCTGGCCGATGTGCCCGACGAGCACCCGCAGCGGCCATTCGGGGCAGGTGGGGACCCGGGCTTCGGGGTCGGCGCCGGTCACCGCCCCGGCGAACCCGGCGGTGTGGTCGTGGAGGCCTTCGGCGAGTCTGGTGGTGTCCATGGCCGTACCGTAGGAATTCCACCCGGCTGGAGGTTCGACCGAAGGTGACCGAGGACACACTGGGCATCGGCGACCTGGCCCGCCGGACGGGGGTCCCGGTCCGCACGATCCGGTTCTACTGCGACGAGGGCCTGCTGGAGCCGGCCCGCAGTGTGGGCGGCCACCGCCGGTTCGAGGCGGGGGCGGTCGACCGGCTGAACCTGGTGCGCCGGCTGCGCGGCCTCGGGCTGGGCCTGCGGTCGATCACCGGCGTCCTCGCGGGCGACCGCTCCCTGGACGACGCGGTGGCGGCCGAGCGGACGGCACTGGACCGCGAGCTGGCAACCCTCTCCTGGCGGCGTTCGGTGCTGCGGGCGGTGGAGGAGGCCCCGTCCCGGCTGGACCTGCTCTCGGCGGTCCAGGACGGCGAGGGGGCGCGTGCCGCGCTGGTGCGGCTGTGGGAGCCGATGACCGCGGGCCCGATCCCGCCGGACACGGCCCGGATGTTCCTGGACCTCAGTGCGCCGCTGCCGCCGGATTCCCCGACGACCGCGCAGGTGGTCGCGTATGCGGAGCTGGTCGTGCTGGCGGCCGACCGGGAGCTGGCCGTGGGGCTGCGGGCGAGCACGCTGGTGGCGCACGAGCGGATCGCGGATCTGGGGGTGCTGCACGCCGAGGTGGGGGAGGCGTGCGGACTGGCGGCCGATGCGGTGGTGGCCGGGCGGCCACCCGCGTCCGGGGCGGCGCTGGACCGGTTCGTGGCGGCTCACGCGACGGCGCACCGGAGGGCGGACAGCCTGGAGTTCCGCCGCGCGCTGAACCGGCGGACGGCGGTGGACCGGTCGCCCCGGCTGCGGCGGTACTGGCAGCTGGCGGGGGAGGTCACGGGGGAGGCGGCGCCGATGGGGGTTGCGCACACCTGGCTGCTCGATGCGCTGGACAGATCGGTGGGGTGAGGGTGCGGGGGCCGAGACGGACCGCGCGGTCGCCCTGCGGCTTCAGTGGCGCCCGATGGCGAGGTGCCCGCTCGGGGGTGACGGCACGCCGGCCTGCTTGCGCCCGGGAGCAGTGGCACCCGCCGCTGCGGTTGGCCCCGCGACCGCCCCGTCAACTCACGTGCTCCAGTGAATGCGCCTCCGTCACCAGGTCGAGCCACCCCCGCCACCCCGCGACCGCCGCCGGCTCCGCCCACGGCCTCGTCGTCCTCACCAACCGGACACCCGGGCGAGCCAGCCACCGCAGCAACACCCCGACCTCCTCCGGCGGCGCGCCGTGCAGGGGCCCCGGTTCCGGCAGCACCGTCTCCGCCGAAGCCACCAGAACCTCGACCACCGGCATCGGCGGCACCCCTCGCGGGGCGACTCCCGCCGACGCCAGGCGTCCGTAGCGGATCACCGCCAGTTCCCAGCCGCCCGCGCCGTCCGGGCCCGCCGCGATCAGCTCGCCGATCGAGGCCAGCGATCCCTGCCGGTGCGCCCTCCCCAGCGCCCGGATCAAGGCCGCCAGCTCGTCGCGATGGCGGGCCGCCTGTTCGTAGTGCTCACCGGCCGCCAGCCGCTCCACGTGCTCCGCCGCGGTGTGCAGGGGGCGGCCGTCCAGGCCCGCGATCAGGCCGGACGCCGACGCCACCAACGGCTCGTACGCCTCGACGCTCTGCCGTCCCGCGCAGGGGGCGCCGCAGCGGCCCAGCTCCGCCAGGACGCACGGGGTGCCGTTCGGGGAGCGGGGTGAGATCCGCTGCGTGCACGTGCGCAGGCCGGACGCGCCGGCCAGGGTGTCCGCCGTCGCGCGGGCGTCCGCCTGGTTGCGGAACGGGCCCAGCACGCCCGGGCGCGGCAGGCGGACCACCGACAGGCGGGGGAAGGCCTCGTCCGTCAGCCCGATCCACCAGCCCTGGTGGCGGTTCTTCGACCGGCGGTTGTACGCGGGCCGGTGCGCCGCGATCAGCCGCAGCTCGCGCACCTCCGCCTCCAGCGCGTGCGCGCACACGACGTGGTCGACGCGCTCGGCCAGCGCGACCATCTCGCGGATCCGGCTGCGGTTCTCCGAACCCGTGAAGTACGTCCGCACCCGCCGCCGCAGGTCCTTCGCCGTGCCGACGTACAGGACCTCCTCCTTCGGGCCCTTGAACAGGTAGACCCCCGGCGCGGCCGGCAGGTCCGCCGCCAGGTGCCGTTTCGCGCGCTGGGCGACCGTCACCTCCGGGAGGTAGCCCATCAGCTCCTCGAGCGAATGGACGCCCAGGTTGCCGACGCGCTCCAGCAGGCCGTGCAGGACGTCGACCGTGGCCCGCGCGTCGTCCAGCGCGCGGTGCGTCGGGCGGGTCCGGGCGCCGAACAGCAACGCCAGCGCCGTCAGGTTGTAGCGCCCCACCTCGTCGCGCGGCACGACCCGGCGGGCCAGCCGCGCGGTGCACACCACCGTCAGCTTCGGCCACACGTACCCGTGCGCCTCGCAGGCGGCCCGCATGTGCGAGGTGTCGAAGCCCGAGTTGTGCGCCACCAGCACCGAGCCGCCGATGAACTCCAGGAACGCCGGCAGCACCTCCTCGATCGGCGGGGCGTCGTACACCATCAGCTGGGTGATGCCCGTCAGCGAGACGATCTGCGGCGGGATGGTCTTGCCCGGGTTGACCAGGGTCGCGAACTCGCCGAGCACCTCGCCCGCGCGCACCTTCACCGCGCCGATTTCGGTGATTTCGGACGCGCCCGGCCCGGCTCCCGTGGTTTCCAGGTCGAAGACCACGAAAGTCGTTTCCCGCAACGGGGTTCCGAGCTCGTCGAACGCGAGTTGTGCCTGGATCGAACGCATGGTCGGACTGTAGGGCCGACCACCGACAGTTTCCGCGCGCGGCCGGTCCGTGTGCCGCGCGGCGCGGGATGCGGGGGCGGGGCCTACCCTGGACCAATGCACCCGCAGCCGCTCGTGCCGGAGCCGCCAGGGGACCCCGCCGGTCCCTCGGGTGTCGCCTCGCGTCCGGAACCGGCTGAAGAGGCCGCTGACCGGCCGGAACCCGCCACCTGGCCGGTGCTGCCCGAGCCCGTCCGGGACCGCATCGCCGAGCTCGCCGCGGCCGCCGTCGCCAAGCTCCCCGGCACCGACGTGCCGCGCCAGCTGCGGCCGGTCGCCAAGTTCGCCCCCGCCAAGCGCGCCAAGCTCGGCGGGGCCGCCCTGCTGGCCTCACTGGGCGAGTCCTCGCAGTTCCGCACCGCCGTCATCGAGTGGTTGCGCGAACACCGCACCGACGCGCTCGACCCCAATGCCACCGACTCGGTCGCCGCGGCGGCCGCGGCCGTCCTGCTCGGGGAGTCCGGCGCCGCCGGGCGCGTGCGGCTGGTCGCCAAGAACGCCGAAGAGAACGCCCTGCGCGCCGAACGCGACGCCGCGCTGGCCCGCAACCAGCGGCTCGAAGCCGAACTCGGCCAGGTCCGCGCGGAGCTCGCCGAGGCCCGGCAGACCGCCGAAAGCGCCCGGGGCGAGCGCGAAGGCGAAGTCGAGAAGCTCCTGAAACGCCTTCGCGAGCAAGGCGTCCAGCTGCGCCAGGCCCGTGACGCGGCCGAAGCGGCGGCCGCCGAGGCCGACCGCGGTTCCGCCGCCCGCGCCGACGAGATCGCCGCGCTGACCGCGCAGCTCGACCGCGAACGCCAGCGCGTCGCCGGGGAACGTGCCCGCGCCGAACGCGCGGCCGCCGACGCCGAGATAGCGCGCCAGTCCGCCCGCGAGGCCCGGCAGGCCGACGAGGTGCGGCTGGGGCTGCTCATCGACACGATCGACGGCGCCGTCAACGGCCTGCGGCGCGAACTCGCCATCGGCGCCCGCGGCGCCCGCCCCGCGGACATGGTGCGCGGCACCCGGTCCGGCACCGGGCAGGGCGGCAAGATCGCCGACGTGTCCACGTTGGACCGCTACCTCGCGCTGCCCAACGTCCACCTGATCGTCGACGGCTACAACGTCACGAAGACCGGCTACCCGGAACTGGCCCTCGCCGACCAGCGCGACCGGCTGATCCACCAGCTCCAGGCGCTGGCCGCCCGCACGTCCGCCGAGGTCACCGTGGTCTTCGACGGCGCCGGCGTGCTGTCGGTCCCCGCGTCGGTGCCGCGCGGGGTGCGGGTGCTGTTCTCCGACCGCGGCGTGCTGGCCGACGACGTGATCCGCAACATCGTCGCGACCGAGCCCGCGGGCCGGCCGATGGTGGTCGCGACGTCCGACCGCGCGGTGGCGGACTCGGTCCGCGGCGGCGGCGCCCACCCGACACCCTCGTCGGTGCTGGTCAGCCGCCTGTCCCGGGTCTGACCGGCCGACCCTTCACCCGATCCCGGACCGGGGTCGGGGCGAACGGGCCGGTCGGTCCTTCGGCTCAGGTCGAGCCGGAGGGCGTGACCGGTGCGACGTGCTGGGTCTGGTGGCGCGAGCCCGGGCGTATCTGCATGCCGGCCGCCGAACCTGCCCGCCACCACCTCTTCACCCGATCGCGCGGCCCGGGATGTCATGGACGGGTCGTTCACCGCGTCGGACGCGGTGAAAGGGTCGTTCATGACGTCTCGCGCGCCGCGGCCGACCCGGGGGCGTGGGCTTGCTCGCCCGAAACTGTCGGGGGTGCCCCGTACCGTCCTCCTCAAGTCGGAACCGACGTGAGGAGGACCACGTGAACGACACCCCTGACCTGTCCGAAGTGGACGTCTCGCACATATCCGTCGAGGACATCGAGAACCTCGTGGTGGACTGCGATCGCTGCGTCGTGCGCGGCATCTCCTGCCACGACTGCGTGATCAGCGTGCTGCTCGGCGCGCCGCCCGCCGTCGTGTGGGACGCCGACGAGCGCCGCGCCGTCGACGCACTCGCCGAAGCGGGGATGGTGCCGCGGCTGCGCTTGGTGGAGGGAGCGGCTTTGCGCACCGCCTGACGCGCCCGTTTCGTGTCGGCGCGCCGAATGGTCGATCGGATCAGGTGAACGGTCGGTGACCGAACAGGCTGCGGGAATATCCCCAGCGTGTAACGCCCATCACATGTTTTCTCCATAGCTGGTCCGATGGTGTTTCCGGGCGCTACGGAGAGTTTTTGGCCGACGGGTGGTGGACGTCGTGGCGGACTTTTCGTAACCTGTCCGAGATCTCGTGGCCCCCGGCCGTCGATGTAGGCGGCGACGCGAGATCGCCGCCGGACGCAGCTTTGTCGGGAAGCTGGGAACCGGAACCACCACCGCTTGCTTCACCAGTTGCGGATGAAGCAGCCCCGAAGCGGTGGGGACGAGCGGCGAAGAGGACTCCCCGGCCTCTTCGTGCCCCGGTCCCCGACGGCGGCCGAGACCAAAGGAGACCCGCGCGACCGTGCAGTCGCATCCAGTCAGGCGCGTGGTGTCAGGTGCCCTCGCCGCGGCTTCGGTGATCACCCTCGTCACCGTGGCCCAGCCGACGGCCATCGCCGCCCCCGTCCCCGTCCTCCAGGCTCCGCCCACCGGTTCGGACGCCCTCGCCCAGTACCGCGACCTCGCGGCACAGGCCGAAAAGCTCAACGAAGACCTGCTCAAGGCCCAGGACGACCTGAAGGCCAAGCAGGGTGAGCTCGACAAGGCCTCCAACGACGTCAACGCGGCGAAGGACCAGGCCGCCCAGGCGTCCGCGAACCAGAAGAAGTACCAGACCGAGGTCGACAAGTTCGCCGGCGCGTCGTTCACCAGCGGGGTCCAGCTCAACAAGCTGTCCGCGCTGCTGGCCGGCACGTCCACGCAGGACTTCCTCGACCGCTCCTCGGCGCTCGAGGTGATCGCGACCGAGAAGAACGGCGCGATGGGCAACCTCACCGGCGCCGTCCAGCAGGCCAACGACGCCACCGCCAAGGCGACCGACGCGGCGAAGCGCGCGACGGACGCCCGTGACGCCGCGGCGAAGCTGACGCAGGACATCCAGGCCAAGCAGAAGACGCTGAACGACCAGATCAACCAGCTCAAGGCCGCCAACAAGAGCCTCAGCGCGGCCGACAAGGCCCTGCAGGGCGACAAGGGCGGCACGGCGCCGAACGTCCAGGCGCCCACCGCGGCCGCCCAGACCGCGGTCAACGCGGCGCTGAGCAAGCTCGGCAGCCCCTACGGCTGGGGCGACACCGGTCCCAGCTCGTTCGACTGCTCGGGCCTGATGCTGTGGG
This sequence comes from Amycolatopsis sp. cmx-4-83, assembly GCF_046548815.1. NCBI lineage: Bacteria > Bacillati > Actinomycetota > Actinomycetes > Pseudonocardiales > Pseudonocardiaceae > Amycolatopsis > Amycolatopsis sp. cmx-4-83. The sequence goes on from NZ_JAEBEF010000019.1 coordinate 51,479, forward strand.
CTTACGGCAAGGCCGGGATCAAGCTGCCCCGCTCGAGCCGCGAGCAGTCCACGTTCGGCGCCGCGGTGCCGCGCGACCAGCTCCAGCCGGGCGACCTCGTGTTCTACTACTCGCCCGTCTCGCACGTCGGCATGTACATCGGCGACGGCAAGATGGTGCACGCGCCCGACACCGGCGACGTCGTGAAGATTTCGCCGCTGCAGAGCCAGTACGCGGGAGCACGCCGCCCCACGTCGTGATTCCGAGCGCAGCTGTCGAAAGGGCGGTACCGCACACGCGGTGCCGCCCTTTCGGCTGTGCCGGCCGAGGCGGCCGCTAGCCTCTGGGACGTGCTCAAGACCCTGCTCGTGACCAACGACTTCCCGCCGCGGCCCGGGGGGATCCAGAACTACCTGAACTCCCTCGCCACCCGGCTGCCGTCGGACGACCTGGTCGTCTACGCACCTTCGTGGGAGTCTCGGACGGGGTCGCACGAGGAGTTCGACGCCGAAGCGCCGTTCGAGGTCGTGCGGCACCCGACGTCGCTGATGCTGCCGACGCCGGACGTGCTCCGCCGCGCGAAGCAGATCATGCGGGCGCGGGACTGCGAAGCCGTCTGGTTCGGCGCCGCGGCTCCGCTGGCGCTGCTGGGGCACTCGCTGCGCCAAGCGGGTGCGCGGCGGATCGTGGCGTCGACGCACGGCCACGAAGTCGGCTGGTCCATGCTCCCGGCGTCGCGGCAGGCGTTGCGCCGCATCGGCGACACCGTGGACGCCGTCACCTACGTCAGCCGGTACACGCGCGGCCGGTTCGCCGCCGCGTTCGGCCCGATGGCCGGGCTGGAGCTGCTGCCGTCCGGTGTGGACACCGGGCTGTACCGGCCGGATCCCGCCGGCCGCGCGGAAATCCGCGCGCGGCACGGCCTTTCCGGCCGGCCGACCGTCGTCTGCGTGTCGCGGCTTGTCCCGCGCAAGGGCCAGGACCAGCTGATCCGCGCGCTGCCGCTGATCCGCGAACGCGTGCCGGACGCGGCGCTGCTGATCGTCGGCGGCGGGCCGTACCGCAAGAAGCTCGGCCAGCTGGTCACCGGGCTCGGCCTGGAGCGCGACGTCGTGCTCACCGGCTCGGTGCCGTGGTCCGAGCTGCCCGCCCACTACGCGGCCGGCGACGTCTTCGCGATGCCCGCCCGCACCCGCGGCAAGGGGCTCGACGTCGAAGGGCTCGGCATCGTCTACCTGGAGGCGTCGGCGACCGGGCTGCCGGTCGTGGCCGGCAACTCCGGCGGGGCCCCGGAAACGGTGCTCGACGAGGTCACCGGGCACGTCGTCGAAGGCCGCGACACCGGTCAGCTCGCCGAGACCGTGGCCAGCCTCCTGGCCGACCCGGTGCGGGCGCGCCGGATGGGCGAGGCGGGCCGGGCCTGGGTCACCGAGAACTGGCGGTGGGACACCATGGCCGGGCGGCTGTCCGGCCTGCTCGACGGCGATCCGGTGGCCGTCGTCCGCTGAGCTTCACGGCGTGTAGAGCGCCGGGTGCCGCGGGTCGTCGACGCGCACGACGACGTCGGCGAGCGAGCTCGGGTCCACTTCTTCCTCGTAGCGTTCGTAAGCCGGGACCGCCCACTCCTGGAGGACGCGGCGGTGCAGCGCGGCGGGGGAGAGCCACAGGTGCACGGCCAGGTCGAAGGCCAGGCCGGCGCCGAGCAGCAGTTCGCCGTCGAGGAGCACGACGCCGCCTTCGGGGACGGGCACCCGCTCCGCCCGGGTCGCGCGGTCGCGCCCGGCGTCCCACAGTGACGGCAGCACCTCGCCGGAACCGCCGTCGCCCAGCGGGTCGAGCACTTCACGGCGGAGGGCGCCGAGGTCGAGCCAGTCGGTGTAGCGGGCGTCGGGGTTCGTGCGGCCGTGCTCGTAGCGCAGCGACGCGGGACGCAGGAAGTCTTTCGCGGACACGCGCAGGGCGGCGCGCCCGCGCAGGCGCAGCGGGTCGACCAGGGCGTCGGCGAGTTCCGTGGTTTCCGTCGCACCCGCCGCGCCGTCGACGGCGACCGCGAACCGCGGACGCCCGGTGAGCGCGTCGATGCGTTCGGTCAGTTCTTCGGCCAGCACGGCCGGGGAGATGGGGCGGTAGCGCACGAGCACTGATCCTGCACCCGGGCCACCGGCCGGTTTTGTCGTACCCCGGTGGGAGGATGCGGACATGACTTCCTCAGTGGGGAAAACGGCCGATGTCGGGTGGAACATCGGGGTTTCGCGGACGCTGCCGTACACGGCGGAGACGGTCTGGGAGTTCCTGGTCAGCCGGGACGGCGTCGCGATCTGGCTCGGTCCCGGCGTGGAACTGCCGCGCGAACCGGGCGCGGAGTACGAAACGGCGAACGGCACGGTCGGCGAGATCCGCGGCTACGCCGAGAACGACCGCGTGCGGCTCACGTGGCGTCCGGGCGACTGGGACCACGACTCGACCGTCCAGGTGCGGCTGAGCGGCGCGGGCGCCAAGACCACGCTGCGGTTCCACCAAGAATGGCTCGCGGACGCGGAAGAACGCGAGCAACAGCGGGCATACTGGCAGGACGTGACCGAGCGCGTGGTGGCGGCACTCGCCGAGCGCTGAAGCGGACTGCACGGGGGAGCGGGATGACGACTTTCGAGGTGGCCGAGGACTTCGCGCAGGACGCGCACCTGTTCGCGGAGCTGCTGCGCGCGGGCGGGCCGGTGCGCCGGACCCGGATGCCGCGCGGCCTGGACTGCTACATAGTGACGGACTTCGCGCAGGCGAGGGCGCTGCTGGCGGATCCGCGGCTGCACAAGAACAGCGCGCGCGCCCGCGAACTGTTCGAGGCGAAGCTGCCCTCGGGCCAGGCGACCCAGGCCGGGGTGGGTGCGGATCTCGGCTTCCACATGCTCAACTCCGACCCGCCGGACCACACGCGGCTGCGCAAGCTGGTGAACAAGGCCTTCACGGCGCGGACCATCGCCCGGCTGCGGCCGCGGGTGGAGGAGATCACTTCGGAGCTGCTCGACGCCCTGGCCGGGCAGGAGCGGGCCGACCTGCTGCCGGCCTTCGCCGCGCCGCTGCCGATCACGGTGATCTGCGAGCTGCTCGGCGTGCGCGCGCAGGACCGCACGGAGTTCGCCGCGTGGTCGAAGACGCTGCTGAGCGCCTCGCAACCGGAGGAGATGCAGGCCGCCGGGCAGAACATGTTCGGCTACCTCACCGACCTGATCGCGCAGAAGCGCGCCGAGCCGGCCGAGGACCTGCTGTCGGACCTGGTGCACGCGACCGACGACGGGGACTCGCTGTCCGAGCCCGAGCTCGTCTCGATGGCGTTCCTGCTGCTGGTCGCCGGCCACGAGACCACGGTCAACCTGATCGCCAACGGCGTGCTGGCGCTGCTGCGCGAGCCGGCGCAGCTGGCCCGGCTGCGCGCCGAGCCGGAGCTGCTGCCCAACGCCGTCGAGGAGCTGCTGCGCTTCGACGGCCCGATCCACCTGGCGACACTGCGGTTCACCGCCGAGCCGGTCGAGGTGGGCGGCGTGACGATCCCGGAAGGCGAGTTCGTGCTCGTCTCGCTGCTGGGAGCGAACCGGGACGCCGAGCGCTACCCGGAGCCGGACCGCCTGGACATCACGCGCGCGGCGGGCGGGCACCTGGCCTTCGGGCACGGCATCCACTACTGCGTGGGCGCGCCGCTGGCCCGCCTGGAAGCGGAGATCGCGCTGGGCGGGCTGATCGCCCGGTTCCCGGAGCTGGCGCTGGACGCGAAGCCGGACGAGCTGGTGTACCGGCCGAGCTCGCTGGTGCACGGGTTGGAGGCGTTGCCGGTCCGGCTGAAGTGACGTCGTAAGGTCGGCTGATGGACACCGACCTGCTCGCCTTGGACGCCCAGCACGTGTGGCACCCGTACGCGCCGATGCCGGCGAAGGTGCCGTCGCTGCTGGTGACCGAGGCGAGCGGGGTGCGGCTCAAGCTGGCCGACGGCCGCGAGCTCGTCGACGGGATGTCGTCGTGGTGGTCGGCCATCCACGGCTACCGGCACCCGGTGCTCGACGCCGCGCTCACCGCGCAGGCCGGGCGGATGAGCCACGTCATGTTCGGCGGCCTGACGCACGAACCCGCGATCACCCTGGCGAAGACCCTCGTCGACCTGACCCCGGACGGGCTGGAGCACGTCTTCCTCTGCGACTCCGGGTCGGTGTCGGTCGAGGTCGCCGCGAAGATGTGCCTGCAGTACCAGCGTTCGCGCGGGCTGCCGGAGAAGCGCCGGCTGCTCACCTGGCGCGGCGGCTACCACGGCGACACGTTCACGCCGATGAGCGTGTGCGACCCCGACGGCGGCATGCACTCGCTGTGGCGCGGGGTGCTGCCGGAGCAGGTCTTCGTGCCCGCGCCGCCGTCCGGGTTCGACGCGCCGCCGGATCAGTCCTATGTGGACATCCTGGCCGAGGCGATCGCCGCGCACGCCGGGGAACTCGCGGCGGTGATCGTCGAACCGGTCGTGCAGGGCGCCGGCGGCATGCGCTTCCACCACCCCGCCTACCTGCGCGCGCTGCGGGAACTGACCGAAGCGCACGACGTGCTGCTGATCTTCGACGAGATCGCGACCGGCTTCGGCCGCACCGGCACGCTCTTCGCCGCGGAGCACGCGGGCGTGACGCCCGACGTCCTGTGCGTGGGCAAGGCCCTGACCGGCGGCTACCTGAGCATGGCGGCAACCCTGTGCACCCCGGAGGTGGCGGCGGGCATTTCGCGCGGCGCGCTCCCGGTGCTCGCGCACGGCCCGACGTTCATGGGCAACCCGCTGGCGTCGGCGGTCGCGAACGCCTCGCTCGGCCTGCTCGCCGACGGCGGCTGGCGCCACGACGTCACCCGCTTGGAGAAGGGCCTCCTGGACGGACTCGCCCCGGCGCGCGACCTCCCGTCGGTCACCGACGTCCGGGTCCTCGGCGGCATCGGCGTGCTGCAGCTGGACCACCCGGTCGACATGGCGGTGGCGACCGAGGTGGTCACCGGGCACGGCGCTTGGCTGCGGCCGTTCCGGGACCTCGTCTACGCGATGCCGCCGTACGTTTCGACGGACGACGACCTGGCCGTGATCACCCGCGCGATGCTCGCGGTCGCCGAAAAGGCGTGATTTCAGCACATCGGGTGTGACCACGCCCACAGCGAGACCCGAAGGTCCCTCATCGTCGCGCTGCGTGCCGGAGCAAGATCGACACCACGCGATCGGCGGAGGTTGCCGGGACGCGGTTCGCCTGAAAGATCCGCCGGCGCGAACCGATCCGTACCGGAGCAAACGCGAGAAATGCTTGCGTAGCAGACATTTCGCCTGGTTTCGGCGATCCTGCCCCCATGATCGAGATCGTTCGTGGCGAACACGACACCGGCCCCCCGAAGCACCCCCACCACCGGGAGAACCTCAAGCACGACCTCCTCGCGTCGATCGTCGTCTTCCTCGTCGCCGTCCCCCTGTCCCTCGGCGTGGCCTTCGCCGCCGGGGCGCCGCTGCTCTCCGGCCTCGTCTCCGCCGTCGTCGGCGGGCTGGTCGCGAGCCTCTTCGGCGGGTCGCCGCTGCAGGTCAGCGGGCCGTCCGCCGCCCTCACCGTGGTGCTGGCCGACACGATCGCCACCCACGGCTGGCCCGTCACCTGCGCGATCACCGTCGCCGCCGGGCTGCTCCAGATCCTCTTCGGGCTGACCCGGCTCGCCCGGGCCGCGCTCGCCGTCTCGCCCGCCATCGTGCACGGGCTGCTCGCGGGCATCGGGGTCACGCTCGTGCTCGGGCAGCTGCACGTCGTGCTCGGCGGGACGGCGCAGGGCTCCGCGCTCGCCAACGTCGTCGCGCTGCCGCGGCAGATCGCCGCGCACCACGACCAGGCCGTGCTGATCGGGGTCGTCACCCTCGCCGTGCTGGTCGCCTGGCCGCGGCTGCCCTCGGTCGTCCGCCGGGTGCCCGCGCCGCTGGCCGCCGTCACGCTCGCCACCGGGCTGTCCGTCCTGACCGGCATGTCGCTGCCCCGCGTCGACCTCCCGGCCGGGCTGCCCGCGCTGCACGTCGTGCCGCGGCTGCCGGAGGGCGGCTGGGGCGGGTTCGCGCTCGCCGCGCTTACCATCGCGCTCATCGCCGGCCTGGAGAGCCTGCTGTCCGCCGTCTCGGTCGACAAGCTCCGCGGCGGCCCGCGCACCGACCTCGACCGCGAGCTCATCGGCCAGGGCGCGGCGAACGTCGCCGCCGGCGCGCTCGGCGGGTTCCCGGTCACCGGCGTCATCGTGCGCAGCATGACCAACTACGAGGCGGGCGCGCGCACCCGGCTGTCGGCGATCCTGCACTGCGTCTGGATCCTCGCGGCCTGCCTGGCGCTCACCGGGGTGCTGCGGCTGATCCCGCTGGCCGCGCTCGCCGCGCTGCTGGTGTACGTCGGGGCGAAGCTCGTGAACCTCAACGGGCTCAAGGAAGTCCGCCGCCACGGCGACCTGCCGGTGTACGTCGTCACGCTCGCCGGCGCGGTGGCCGTCAACCTGCTCACCGGCGTCGCGGCGGGGATCCTGCTCGCGCTCGCGATGATGCTGCGGCGGATGCTCTTCTCCGGGATCCACGTCGAGAAGGACGGCGAACGCCACCGCGTCGTCGTCGAAGGCGCGCTGACGTTCCTGTCCGTGCCGCGGCTGACCCGGGTGCTCGCCGAGGTGCCGCCGCACGCCGAAGTCCGGCTGGAGCTGCTCGTCGACTACCTCGACCACGCCGCGTTCGACTGCCTGCGCGGCTGGCAGCAGGCGCACGCCGGGGCGGTGACGGTCGACGAGATCGGGCACCCGTGGTTCGCGCGCGGGAGCTCGGACGCGCCGACCGTGCGCCGCAGCGTCGCCGCGCGGGTCGTGCCGCGGTGGCTCGCGCCGTGGTCGGAGTGGCAGGCCGAGCACGTCGTGCTGCCCGCCCAGCGCACGGCGAGCTCGCTGCTCTGCCGCGGCGCTTCGGAGTTCCAGCGCCGCACCGCGCCGCTGCTGCGCGACACGTGGAGCGGCCTGGCGCACGGCCAGCAGCCGCACACGCTGTTCATCACCTGCGGCGACGCGCGGATCGTGCCCAACCTGATCACCACCAGCGGGCCGGGCGACCTGTTCACCGTCCGGAACATCGGCAACCTGGTGCCCCCGCCGGACGGCGACGACTCGTCGGTCGGCGCGGCGATCGAGTACGCGGTCGGCGTGCTGGGCGTGGCCGAGATCGTGGTGTGCGGCCATTCCGGCTGCGGCGCGATGAAGGCGCTGCTCGGCCAGGCCCCGGCCGGGCTCGAGCAGCTCGGCAGCTGGCTCCGCCACGGCGAAGCGACGTTGCGACGCCGAAGCCGCGAAGCGCCGTTGCTGCTCGGCGGGGAGCGGCCGGCCGCCGAGGCCGACCAGCTCGCGCTGCAGAACGTGGTGCAGCAGCTGGAGATCCTGCGCGCCTACCCGGTGGTGGCGGCCGCCCTCGAGCGCGGCGCGCTCCGGCTCACCGGCATGTACTTCGACGTCGGCGCGGCGCAAGTGTCCCTTTTGGACGACGCGGCCCGCGGCTTCGTCCCGGCGGGTGCGCTGGAGCACTGACCCGGACGGCCCTCGGTGTGGCGCCGGGCCCGGCCGGCGTCACATCCGAGGCCGTGAAACCCTTGTGTAGTACGGAATTCAACTGTCACCTGACAGGCCCGTGCTTGTGAACGGCTTGTTAACGACTTGTCCGGTATGTGACATTCGAGCTAAATACCGCCATTTATTCACCCGATCGAGTGGTGCATAGCGGACATTTCACTCGTTTTCCGGTTGCATGGCGATCATGAGACCCCTCGCCGTGCTCCGCCACGACCTGCCGGCCTCACTGGTCGTCTTCCTCGTCGCAGTACCCCTGTCCCTGGGCATCGCCCTCGCTTCGGGCGCGCCGGTCGCCGCCGGGCTCGTCGCCGCCGTCGTCGGTGGCGTCGTCGCCGGCGCGCTCGGCGGCTCCGCGCTGCAAGTGAGCGGGCCCGCCGCCGGCCTGACCGTCGTCATGGCCGAAACCATCCAGACGTTCGGGTGGGTCGTCACCTGCGCGATCACCGTCGCCGCCGGCGCGTGCCAGATCCTGCTCGGGCTGAGCCGCATCGCGCGCGCCGCGCTGGCCATCTCGCCGGCGATCGTGCACGGCATGCTGGCCGGCATCGGCGTCACGATCGTGCTCGGCCAGCTCCACGTCGTCCTCGGCGGCAAGGCGCAGAGCTCGGCGGTGGAGAACATCGCCGAGCTGCCCGGCCAGATCGTCGCCCACCACGACTCCGCCGCCGTGATCGGCCTGCTCACCATCGCCATCCTGCTCGTCTGGCCGAAGCTGCCCGCCGCCGTCCGCAAGGTGCCGGGGCCGCTCGCCGCGATCGCGGCCGCCACCGTCGTGTCGGTCGTGCTCGGCATGACGCTGCCCCGCGTCGAGCTCCCCGGCGACTTGCTGGACGTCCACCTCGTCCCGCAGCTGCCCGACGGCGGGTGGGGCGGGTTCGCCCTCGCCGTCGTCACGATCGCGCTGATCGCCAGCGTCGAAAGCCTGCTTTCGGCCGTGGCGGTGGACAAGATGCACACCGGGCGGCGCGCCAACCTCGACCGCGAGCTGGTCGGCCAGGGCGCGGCCAACATGCTCTCCGGCGCGCTCGGCGGCCTGCCGGTCACCGGCGTCATCGTCCGCAGCTCCACCAACGTCACCGCCGGGGCCAAGACCCGCGCGTCGGCGGTGCTGCACGGCGTCTGGGTGCTGCTGTTCGTCGTCCTGCTCGCCGGGCTGATCCAGAGCATCCCGCTGGCCGCGCTGGCCGGGCTGCTGGTGCACGTCGGCGCGAAGCTGGTCAACCCCGGCCACATCAGGACCGTCCTCGCGCACGGCGACCTGCCCGTGTACCTGCTGACGCTGGCCGGCGTCGTGGTGTTCGACCTGCTCACCGGCGTGCTCGCCGGCATCGGGCTGGCCCTGGTCCTGATGCTGCGCCGGACGCTCTGGTCGGGCATCCACGTCGAACAGGAAGGCGACGCCTGGCGCGTCGTCGTCGAAGGTGTCCTGACGTTCCTGTCGGTGCCGCGGCTGTCGAAGGTGCTCGGGACCATCCCGGCCGGCGTGCCGGTGCGGCTCGAACTGGTCGTCGACTACCTCGACCACGCCGCGTTCGAAAGCCTCACGACCTGGCAGCAGGCGCACGAGAACGCCGGCGGCACGGTCGAGGTCGACGAGGTCGGCCACCCGTGGTTCGGCGAGGGCAAGGCGGGCCGCCCGACGCGGTCGCGGCTGCACGCCAGCCGGGCGGTGCCGCGCTGGCTCGCGCCCTGGTCGGCGTGGCAGGCCACCGAAGGCATCCCGACGCAGCAGACCCGCAACGGCGCCACCGAGTTCCACCGCCGGGCCGCGCCGCTGCTCAAGGACACGCTGTCCGGGCTCGCGGACGGCCAGCGCCCGCGCACGCTGTTCATCACCTGCGGCGACTCCCGGATCGTGCCGAACCTGATCACCACCAGCGGCCCGGGCGACCTGTTCACCATCCGCAACATCGGCAACCTCGTCCCGGCCGGGCAGGCCGACCCGTCGATGAACGCGTCGATCGAGTACGCGGTCGGTGTGCTGGGCGTCGAAGAGATCGTCGTGTGCGGCCACTCGGGTTGCGGGGCGATGGCGGCGCTCGCCGACGGTCCGCCGCCGGGCCCGCTGTCGGTCTGGCTCCGCCACGCGGAGCCGAGCGCCCACCGCCTCGGCTCGGCCACGCTGGACGGCGCGGTCCCGGAGCGCGAAGGCGACCGGCTGGCCCTGCACAACGTGCTCCAGCAGCTGGAACACCTGCGCGAGTACCCGTCGGTGGCCGCGGCCGAGGGCGCCGGGAAGCTGCAGCTGACCGGGATGTACTTCGCGGTCGGGACGGCGCAGGTCCACCTGTTCGACGCGAAGGAGCGGACGTTCCGGCCGGCCGGGGCGCCGGTGGCGGTGCCGGGAGCCTGACCCCCGCACGCGGGCCGTGCCCACCCGGGCACGGCCCGGGCACCGGTCCGGTGAAAGGGTCGTTCATGGCGTCGGACGACGTGAACGACCCTTTCACGACGTCGCGGCCCGGCGCTGTGAGCGCCCGAGCACGGCCCGCGTGTGCGCACCCCGACCCCGGGTCACTAAGTTGATGGTCCGTGACCATGCTGGTGATGACGGGGACCGGGACCGGGGTCGGCAAGACGATCACCACGGCGGCGATCGCCGCCCTGGCGGCGGACGGTGGGCAGCGGGTCGCGGTGCTGAAACCGGCGCAGACCGGGGTGCGGCCCGACGAACCCGGTGACCTCGCCGACGTCCGGCGGCTGGCCGGCGACGTCACGACCCTCGAACTGCGCCGCTACCCGGACCCGCTGTCACCCGAGGCCGCCGCGCGCCGCAGTGGCCTGCCGACGCTCGATCCCGGGGAGATCGCGCGGGCGGCGTCGGAGCTGGACACCGGGCACGACCTCACCCTGATCGAAGGCGCGGGCGGCCTGCTGGTGCGCTTCGACGCCACCGGGGCCAGCCTCGCCGACGTCGCCTGGTCGCTCGGCTCGCTCGTCATCGTCGTGGCCGAAGCCGGGCTCGGCACGCTCAACGCGACCGCGCTCACCGCCGAAGTCGCCACCAAGCGCGGCCTGACCGTCGCCGGTGTGATCATCGGCTCCTGGCCGGCCGAGCCGGACCTCGCGGCGCTGTCCAACCTCGAAGACCTGCCGGTGGCGGCCGGGGCGCCGCTGCTCGGCGTGCTGCCCGAAGGGCTCGGCGAAGCGTCACGGGACGAGTTCCTCACCGCGGCCAGGGGCGGGCTCTCGCCGTGGTTCGGCGGCGAGTTCGACCCCGAGCTGTTCGCCGGGTGCGCTTCGGCGGGGAAGTGACCTGCGTCGCTGTCGCCCGAGGGGCCCGTCAGGCACGATGAGGGACGCTTCCGTCACGACCAAGGAGACGCCTTGACCGCAGTTCCGGACACCGACGTCCTCGCCCACGCCCGTGAACTCGTCCTCGAAACCGGCGCCGGCCTGGGGGAAGCCGAGGTCCTCGAGGTGCTGCGGCTGCCCGACGACCGGCTGCCCGACCTGCTCGCGCTCGCGCACGAAGTGCGGATGCGCTGGTGCGGGCCCGAGGTGGAGGTCGAAGGCATCATCAGCCTGAAGACCGGCGGCTGCCCGGAGGACTGCCACTTCTGCTCGCAGTCCGGCCGCTTCCCGACGCCGGTGCGCTCGGCGTGGCTCGACATCCCGAACCTGGTCAAGGCCGCCCGGCAGACCGCCGAGACCGGCGCGACGGAGTTCTGCATCGTCGCCGCTGTCCGCGGCCCGGACAAGCGGCTGCTTTCGCAGGTCGGCGAAGGCGTGAAGGCCATCCGCGAGGACGGCAACGACATCCAGATCGCCTGCTCGCTCGGCATGCTCACCCAGGAGCAGGTCGACGAGCTCGTCGAGATGGGCGTGCACCGCTACAACCACAACCTCGAGACGGCGCGCTCGCACTTCCCCGCGGTGGTCACCACGCACACGTGGGAGGAGCGCTGGGACACGCTGCGGATGGTGGCCGAGGCGGGCATGGAGGTCTGCTGCGGCGGCATCATCGGCATGGGGGAGACGGTCGAGCAGCGCGCGGAGTTCGCGGTGCAGCTGGCCGAGCTGAACCCGCACGAGGTGCCGATGAACTTCCTCATCCCGCAGCCCGGCACGCCGTACGAGAACTACGAGATCGTCGAGGGCAAGGACGCCCTGCGGACGGTGGCGGCGTTCCGGCTCGCGATGCCGCGCACGATGCTGCGCTTCGCCGGCGGCCGTGAGCTGACGCTCGGCGACCTCGGCGCGGAGCAGGGCATGCTCGGCGGCGTCAACGCGATCATCGTCGGCAACTACCTGACCAACCTCGGGCGGCCGGCTTCGGCGGACCTCGAGATGCTCGACGAGCTCAAGATGCCCATCAAGGCGCTCAGTGACAGCCTCTGACGCCCCGGCCTTTTGCGTCCACTGTGGACAGGAGTCGCCGGGCGGGGCGGACCACCCGGCGTGCCACAACCCCCGCACGGTGCTGGAACCGCCGCGCTACTGCACGTTCTGCGCGCGGCGGCTGGTGGTCCAGGTGAGCCCGCTCGGCTGGACGGCGAAGTGCAGCAGGCACGGCGACACGGCCGGCGGCTGACGGTGGTTGCACGCTGACCGGTTACCCTCGGTCGCAACACGCACGCTTTTCGGGGGCTCCGGGTGGCGGAGCCCCCGGCCCGGGGCGCAGCCCCGGTTGGTGCAGTTGCAGGAGGGAGTCCGGGTGAGTGAGACGTCGGGGCCCGCGCACCGGCCGTCGGCCGTGGCCGGGCCGTGGTCGGTGCCCGTGCTGTTCCGGGAGCGGCGGCCGCGGGTGGTCGTCAAGGCCGACCTGCTGCCCGCGGTGAGCGTGTTCAGCACGGTGGGCCTGCTGAGCTTCCCGCTCGCCTTCGCGTGGTCCCGGCTCGCGCCGCCCGAGCGCGTCCGCATCATCGCCGCCGACGGCTCCCAAGGCGCGCTGGAGCTGGAGAGCTGGCACCGGTTCGACGACCTCGCGGTGTTCGGGCTGATGACGCTCGGGCTCGGGATCGTCGTGGGCGTCGTCAGCTGGCTGCTGCGCGAACGCCGCGGCCCGGTCGTCTTCCTGGCCGCCGTGCTCGGCGTGGCGCTCGCGGGCGTGCTCGCCATGCTGCTCGGCGTCACGTGGGCGAACAGCCACTACGCCATCACCGATCCACCCGCGCTCGGCTCGGTGATCGAGCTGGCGCCGCGGCTGGAGTCGTGGTGGGTGCTGCTGACCGGCCCGCTCGGCGTGTCGATCGCCTACAGCCTGCTGGCCACCTGGAACGGACGCGACGACCTGGGCCGCCGCCTGGGCTGAGCGGTTTGCCCTACTCTGGTGCCCTCACTCACAGGGGGTATCGGCAGTGACCGAAGACATCGAAGTTTCGCGGAGAGACGCCGTCCGGTTCCCGGGCATCAGCTCGCGCGCGTACGAGCACCCGGTGGACCGCGGCGCGCTCGCCACGCTGCGCGCGGTGCCCGGGTTCGCTCAGGTCGTCAAGGCCATCTCGGGGTTCTACAACGAACGCGGCGAGCGGCTGATGGCGCTCGCGTCGTCGATCCGCGTCGGGCCGAAGCAGTACCCGGAGCTCGAGCGGCTGCGCCACGAGTGCGCCGAGACGCTCGACCTGCCGTCGGTGCCGAACGTGTTCGTCTTCCAGGATCCGCGGGCGCGGGCCGAGACGGTCGGCATGGACGAGCCGTTCATCCGGCTCAGCACCGGGCTCGTCGAGCTGATGAGCCCCGATTCGCTGCGGTTCGTGCTCGGGCACGAGATGGGGCACGTGCTGTCCGGGCACGCGGTGTACCGCACGATCATGGTGCGCCTGGTCGCGCTGCAGCTGTCGATGTCGTGGACGCCGGTGAGCGCGCTCGGCATCCGGGCGGTCATCGCGGCGCTGCGCGAGTGGTTCCGCAAGGCCGAGCTGTCGTGCGACCGCGCCGGCCTGCTGTGCGGGCAGGACCCGACGGCGGCGTTGCGCGCCCAGATCCAGATCGCGGGCGGCATCGACCCGTCGCGCATCGACATCCCGTCGTTCCTGCAGCAGGCGGCGGAGTACGAGTCGGTCGAAGACCTCCGCGACAGCTTCCTCAAGCTCAAGTTCGTCGAGACGGAGTCGCACCCGTTCGCGGTGGTCCGCGCGGCGCAGCTGCAGCGGTGGGCGGCTTCGCCGGAGTACCGCGCGATCCTGGCCGGCGACTACCCGCGCCGCGACGACGACAAGCCGGCGTCGGACTGGAAGGACGACCTCAAGGCGGCCGCCCAGTCGTACAAGGAGTCGTGGAACTCCTCGGCCGACCCGCTGACGAAGGCGTTCAGCGACGCCGGCGAGGCGGTCTCGGGCGCGGCGGGCAAGGTGTGGAACAAGTTCGGGAACGGCAACGGTTCCTGAGCCGCGTCAGTTGAGGCTGGCCGGGCGGCTCAGATCGGTGAGTTCGCCCGGCGGCAGCGGCACCGCGCCGAGTGTGTTCAGGAAGCCCGTCTCCCGCGTCAGCAGGCGGCACGCGATGCGGAGCCGGCGCAGCGGGTGGCGTTCCTCCAGCAGGCGCTGACGGTCTTCCAGCGGTAGCAGGCAGTCCGCGGCCAGCACGTAGGCCAGCTCCTCGAGCGTCGTGTCCGGCTCCGGGCTGGTCCAGTCGTCGCTGCGCCACGCCGTTTCGCAGTAGCGCTGGTGGGCCGCGCGGGCGACCGTCGCCAGGCGCTCGGCCATGCCGCCGGACGGGGCCACCGGCTCGTCGTCGAGCCACTCCACCGACGCGATCAGGTACGGCGCCGACGTGCAGTCGAGGTCGGTCAGGCGGAAGCGGCGCTGGGCCTGGGTGACGACGTCGAAGCGGCCGTCCGGGAGGCGTTTCGCCTCGCGCAGGATCGTGCTGCAGCCGACCTCGTACAGCTGGTCCAGACCACGTACCTCGCGGGTCAGCGACGAGCGGAGCGCGACGACGCCGAACTCCCGGCCCGGGACCGTGCCGCTCACGAGGTCCGTCGTCAGCTGCCGGTAGCGCGGTTCGAAGATGTGCAACGGGAGCTTGGTGCCGGGCAGCAGAACGGTCTGCAAGGGGAACAACGGCAGCAAGGTCGTCGTCGCGTCGCTTTCCGATTCCGGCTCGGTCACGGGTCAACCGTAAGGGGAGAACGCTGCTCCCGCAGGATGGTCACCGGCTGGGCGGTCTGAACACGGCGAACGGGTCCGTGATCTGCATGCCCTTGCCGGCGAACGAGAAGAGGGCCGCCGGACGCCCGCCCGCGCGCCCGGGCGGGGCCGTGTGACCTGTGGGAACCAGCAATCCTCGCCGCGACAGCACCCGCTGCAGGTTGGTCGCGGAGACGCGGTAGCCGAGCGCCGCCGAATACAGGCCGCGCAGCGCGGAAATCGTGAACTCGTCGGGGGCCAGCGCGAACCCGAGGTTGGTGTAGGAGAGCTTCGAACGCAGCCGGTCGCGGGCGCGCAGCACGATCGACTCGTGGTCGAACGCCGTGCGCGGCAGCTTCGCGACGTCGTGCCACTCGGTGTCCTCGGGCACTTCGGGGTCGACGTCGGAGGGGACCAGCGCGAGGAACGCCGTCGCCACCACGCGCGGGCCGGGCACCCGGTGCGGGTCGCTGAACACCGCGAGCTGCTCGACGTGCTTCAGCTGGCGGACGTCGACCTTCTCCTTGAGCTGCCGCCGGACGGACGTCTCGACGTCCTCGTCGGGCCGCAGCCGGCCGCCCGGCAGCGAGCAGCGGCCGAGGTGCGGGTCGAGCGCGCGGCGCCACAGGAGGACCCGCAGTGTGTCCGAGCGCACTTGAAGGACCGCTCCCAAAACCTCGTGGGCGAGGGGGGCTTGGGTGTTAAGATGACTTCGCACGGTTTTCGATTGTAAGGCGAAAACCCGCGATCGGTCCAGGAGGGCCACATGACCACCACGTTGGTTCCGGAAGGCCTCACCCCGTTCGGCGGGGTCGAGGCGAACGCGGCCTGGGCGGAGGAGGTGCGGCGCCTGGCGAAGCAGCGCGATGCGGTCCTGCTCGCGCACAACTACCAGGTCCCCGAGATCCAGGACATCGCCGACCACACCGGCGACTCCCTCGCGCTCAGCCGCATCGCGGCGAGCAGCGACGCGTCCACCATCGTCTTCTGCGGCGTGCACTTCATGGCCGAGACCGCGAAGATCCTCGCCCCCGAGAAGACCGTCCTGATCCCCGACGCGCGGGCCGGCTGCTCGCTCGCCGACTCCATCACCGGCGCCGAACTGCGCGCCTGGAAGGCCGAGCACCCGGGCGCGGTGGTCGTCTCCTACGTCAACACCACGGCCGAGGTGAAGGCCGAAACGGACATCTGCTGCACGTCCTCGAACGCGGTCGACGTCGTCGCGTCCATCCCCGCTGACCAGGAAGTCCTCTTCCTGCCGGACCAGTTCCTCGGTGCCCACGTCAAGCGCGTGACCGGCCGGGAGAACATGCACATCTGGGCCGGGGAGTGCCACGTCCACGCCGGGATCAACGGCGCGGAGCTGGCCGAGCGGGCGGCCGAGGACCCGGAGGCGGACCTGTTCATCCACCCCGAGTGCGGCTGCGCGACCTCGGCGCTCTACCTGGCGGGCGAGGGTGCTGTGGCGCCGGAGCGGGTCAAGATCCTCTCCACCGGCGACATGGTCCACGAGGCCCGCGACACGAAGGCCAAGACGGTGCTGGTGGCCACCGAGATCGGCATGATCCACCAGCTGCGCAAGGCCGCGCCGGGCATCGACTTCCGCGCGGTGAACGACCGCGCGTCCTGCCGGTACATGAAGATGATCACCCCCGCCGCGCTGCTGCGCTGCCTGCGTGAGGGCCTCGACGAGGTCCACGTCGACCTCGAAACGGCGGCCCGCGCGAAGGCGTCGGTGCAGCGGATGATCGAGATCGGGCAGCCGGGCGGCGGCGAATGACGCCGCCGGTTAATGACCCCCAGGCGAAAACTCCGGTTTGGGAGGCCCGCGCGGATCTGGTCGTGGTCGGCAGCGGCGTCGCCGGGCTGACCGCGGCGCTGCGGGCGCAGGCGCTCGGGCTGCACGTCCTGGTGGTCACCAAGTCGGCGGTCACGGACGGCAACACGCGCTGGGCGCAGGGCGGCGTCGCCGTGGTCCTGGAGAACGAGCACGACCTCGACGACTCGGTCGCCAAGCACGCGGAGGACACCTTCGCCGCGGGCGCCGGCCTGGTCGACGAGGCCGCGGCCCGCTCGATCCTCGACGGCGGCCCGGCCGCGATCGCCCGGCTGCGGGCGGACGGCGCGGAGTTCGACGCCGCCGCCACCGGCCTGCTCGCGCGGACCCGCGAGGGCGGGCACAGCGCGTTCCGCGTGATCCACGCCGGCGGCGACGCGACCGGCGCCGAAGTCGAACGCGCCCTGGTCGCGCGAGCGGGGGAGGCGCGGGTGCCGGTGCTGGAGCACCACCTCGCCGTCGACGCCCTGCGCACGCCGGGCGGGCGGGTCGCCGGGGTCACGGTGCTCGACCGCAACGGGGTGCCGGGGGTGGTCCGCGCGTCGGCCGTGCTGCTGGCCAGCGGCGGGATCGGGCAGCTCTACCAGGCGACGTCGAACCCGGAGATCGCCACCGGCGACGGCCTCGCGCTCGCGCTGCGGGCCGGGGCGGCGGTGGCGGACATCGAGTTCGTCCAGTTCCACCCGACCGTCCTCTACACCCCGGGCGCGCGCGGGCGCTGCCCGCTGGTCACCGAGGCGGTCCGCGGCGAGGGCGCGACCCTGGTCGACGGCGCCGGCCTGCCGGTGATGCGCGGCGTGCACCCGCTCGGCGACCTCGCCCCGCGCGACGTCGTCTCGGCGGCGATCACGCGGCGGATGACGACGGCGCCCGGCGGCGTCGACGACCACGTCTTCCTCGACGCGACCTCGATCGCCGGGTTCGCGACCCGGTTCCCGACGGTGTTCGGGGCCTGCCGGGCGCTCGGGCTGGACCCCGCCGTCGACCCGATCCCGGTGACCCCGGCGGCGCACTTCTCGTGCGGCGGCGTGGTGACCACAGTGGATGGACGTTCGTCGGTGCCCGGCCTGTACGCCGCGGGCGAGGTGGCGCGGACCGGCCTGCACGGCGCGAACCGGCTGGCCTCCAACAGCTTGCTCGAAGGCCTGGTCGTCGGGCAGCGCGTCGCGGAGGCCGTCGCGGCGGACCTCGCGGCCGGGCTGCTGGCCGACCCGGCGCGCGGGCGGCTGCCGTCGTGGACCACCGCGCCCGCCGCCGAGCGCGACGCGCTGCAGCGGGTGATGAGCCGGTACGCAGCGATCGGCCGCGACGCCGACGGGCTCGCGGCCGCGGGGTCCGTGCTCGACCTGTCCACCCAGGACAGTCCGTTGTGGACGCACGCGGCGGTCGAAGACGCGGCGCTGACCGTGGTGGCGCAGGCGTTGCTCGCCGCGGCCGTCCGGCGCACCGAGTCGCGCGGCTGCCACGTGCGGTCCGACTTCCCGGACCCGGACGAGAACTGGCGGCGCAGCCAGCTCATCCGGCTCAGCCCGTCCGGCCAGCCGGTGCTGGCCGACCCGATCCGCCTGGAGGGCGTGGCATGACGTTCCCGATCTCCGAACCGGTCCTGCGCCTGATCGCCGCCTCGGGTCTCGACGTCGAAGACGTCAAGCGGGTGGTCACCACCGCGCTGGGCGAAGACCTGCGGTACGGGCCGGACGCGACGACCGCGTCGACGGTGCCCGCGTCCGCGACCGCGGTGGCGGAGCTGACCCCGCGCGTCGACGGCGTGGTCGCCGGGCTGCCGGTGGCGCTGGCCGTGTTCGACATGGTGCTCGGCGACGGCTACGAGGTGCTCGCCCGGCGCGAGGACGGCGACCGGCTGGTCGCGGGGGAGCCCGCGCTGGTCCTCGCCGGCCCGGTGCGCGGGCTGCTCACCGCCGAGCGCACGGCGCTGAACCTGCTCTGCCACCTCTCCGGCGTCGCCACCGCGACCGCCGCCTGGGTGTCCGAAGTGGACGGTACCGGGTGCGCGATCCGGGACTCCCGCAAGACGTTGCCGGGGCTGCGGCTGCTGCAGAAGTACGCCGTCCGCTGCGGTGGCGGGGTGAACCACCGGCTGGGCCTCGGCGACGCGGTGCTGATCAAGGACAACCACGTCGTCGCCGCGGGTTCGGTGACGGCGGCGCTGGCCGCGGCCCGCGCGCACGCGCCGGAACTGCCGTGCGAGGTCGAGGTCGACACGCTCGAACAGCTCGAGGAGGCGCTGGCCGCGGCGGCGGACGAGGTGCTGCTGGACAACTTCACGCCGGAGCGGTGCCGGCTCGCGGTCGCGCGCCGCGACGAGGTTTCCCCGAAGACGCGGCTGGAATCCTCTGGTGGGCTCACCATCGACCGTGGTAAAGCCTATGCCCGGTCCGGTGTGGACTACCTGTCGGTGGGCGGGCTGACGCACTCTTCACCCGCGTTGGATCTCGGCATGGACCTTCGCTGAGCGCGGGTTCCCGGGTAGACTGGCGGTGGCGGAAGTCCTTTTCCGCCACCGTCTTTCGGTTCGGGGGTTCGGGTGCGGATACCGGCGGCGCTCGCGGTCGCGGGCCTGGTGGCGGTCGGCTCGCCCGCCGTGGCGGCCGCGGCCCCGCAAGCGCAGTGCGCGAACCCGTCCGGCACGTATTCCGGCGCCGTCCCGTGGGGCCAGCGCCAGATCGACCCGGCGCGGATCTGGCCGCTGACACGGGGTGACGGCCAGCTGGTCGCCGTGATCGGCACCGGCGTCGACGGGCAGAACCGCCAGTTCGCGCCCGGCCAGCTCGAAGGCGGCGCGGGCACCGAGTCCGCCGACTGCGACGGCCGCGGCACGATCGCGGCCGGGATCGTCGGCGCGCAACCGGATCCGTCGACGACGTTCGCCGGTGTCGCGCCGGGCACGCGCCTGCTCCCGATCCGCTACACCGACAGCTCGTCGCGCGACGGCGGCGACCCGGGCGCGCTGGCCGGCGCGATCGACACGGCGCTCGACCGGCACGCGGGCGTCATCCTGATCGCCGTCCCGGCGGCGTTCGACAGCCCGGCGCTGTCCGGCGCGGTTTCCCGCGCGCGGTCCGAGGGCGCGGTGGTCGTCTCGGCGGCGTCGGCGACCCAGCAGGGCGCGCGCACCTACCCGACGGCGACGTCCGGGGTGCTGGGCGTCGGTTCGGTGAACCAAGCGGGCGAGCCGGTGCAGACCGAGGCGGGCGACTACGTCGGCGTCGCGGCACCGGGCGCGGAGCTGGTCAGCACGTCGGCCGGCGCGGGCGGCGCGATCGCGCACCGCTGGCCGGTGACCGACCCGGGCCTGGCGGCGGCGTACGTCGCGGGGGTCGCGGCCCTGGTCCGGGCGTACCACCCGGACCTGACCGGCGACCAGGTCGCCACGCGCCTCACACTCACGGCCCACCGCCCGGCTTCGGGCGGCCACGACCCGCGGCTGGGGTGGGGAGTGCTGGACGCGTACGCGGCGGTCTCGTCGACGCTGCCCGCGGACATCGCCCCGCCCGGTTCGGCCGCCCCGGCGGCCACCGAACCCGACGTGGTCCCGGCGGCGGCCCCGGCCCAGCACCCGTCGGACGTGCCGGCGGGCACGATCGCCTTGGCCGGGGTGGCTTTGGCGGCGGCGGCGGGCGTCACGGTGGCGGCGGTCCGGCGAGCCCGGCGTCGCGGCTGGCGGCCGTCCCGCTTCACGCCGTAGGGCGCGCGTACGTCATGAACGACCCTTTCACGGCGTCTGGCGAGGTGAACGGGTCGTTCATGACGTCCTGGGCCGCAGCGTCAGGCGGGGACCGGGCGGGTCGAGCCGATGATCGCCACCGCGTGGCTCGCCCGGGCCACGTGGACCGTGAAGTCCGCGCCCTCCCGGCTGAACCGCGCGATCAGCTCGCGCGGGGTGCTGCGGTCGTGCGCCTGCCAGCCGCGCTCCGCCAGCGTGGGCAGGACGACCTCGGCCAGGCGGCGTTCCGGCTCGCCGGGGTGTTCGAGCCGGACGCCGTACTGCCAGCACAGCAGCCGGCCCGGCCGGGTCGGGTCGCAGTCGAGCTCGCCGTCCACCGTGCGGTCCGCGCTGTCGCCGAAGACCTCCGCGACGCTGTCGATCACGTCGGTCAGCTCGACGGCCAGCCGCTCCAGTTCCGGGCTCATCGCAGCACCCCTCCGTCGTTCAGGAACTCGACGCCGTGTTCGAGGATGCCATTCGGGTCGAAGGTGCCGTTCGGGGTGACCGGGCCGCTGGTGATCACGCGGTACATGTTCGTCCACGACTCCGAACCCGGCTTCAGCACGTCACTGTGCGAGGACAGGCCCCACAGCTGGCCGCCCTCCGCGTCCCGGCCGGTCTCCAGTTCGGTGACGCCGGGGAAGGTGTCCGGGTCCGCGCCGTGGCCGATGCCGGTCCACTCCAGGCCCCACGCGTTGCCCTGGGCGATCTCGATCGGGTCGAGCGGCGCCGTCATCGAGTAGCGCTGCACGCCCGCCTGGCTCGCCGGCAGGTCCGACGGCGACCACACGCCGTGGCCCATGCCCGCCGACTCGACGTGCAGGACGCGGTCGACGTCGAGGCCGTGCGTCTCGGCCAGCCCGACCGTGGCGCCGCCGTAGCTGTGCCCGATCGCGGTCAGCGTGACGTCGGAGCCGGCGTGGCTCGAGATCTCGCCGCGCAGGTCGTCGGCGAAGTGCTTGAGATCGGGAGCCATCGTCTGCGCGTAGCTCGCGTCCGGGCCCTGCACGACCGGGTTCTGCGGGAACACCCCGTCGGCCCAGACGACCATCGCGGTGCGCCCGGCCGGGTCCGCGGCCACCAGGCTGCGCCCGAGACCGGCGTAGGCGTCGAAGTTGGACATCTGCGTGTTGACGCCGGGGACGAACAACCCGACGTTCCGCGTCCCCGGCTCGATGTGCCCGACCAGCTCGGCGATCCGGCCGTTGCCCGACGGGTCGAACTTCAGGATCTGCCGGTTGTTCGCGAGGATGTCTTCGTAGAGCTTGATCCGCGCCTGCGAGCGCTTGACCTCGTCGGCGTCGGTCAGCCCGGCGAGCTTGGTGCGCTCGGCCGTCAGCGCGTCCGAGACCTTGGTGCGGTTCTCCTCGATCGCGTGCGCCCACGCGCCGGTGTCGGCGGAACCGCCGATCCCGGCGGGGTTCCCGGCCTTCGGCAGCGGGTCTTCGGGCAGCAGCGCCCGGTACATCGCGGCGATCTGCGCGTCGGTGCGGCGGTAGCCGGCGGCCGACTCGGTCAGTCCACTTTGGAGCTTCTTGGCGCGGGCGACGTGCTCGCCAAGCTTCTCGCCCAGCTCCGTCATCGTCTTCTCGAACGTCTTGGCCGCGGCCGCGGACTCGCTGACCTGGCCGAACGCGGCGGCGGGGACCTTTTCCCCCGCGACCGCCTTCTGCGCGGTGCCCAGCGCGTCCGCGCGTGAGCCGAACTCGCCGGCCGCGGTGTCGAGGCGGGCGGGGACCACACGATAGCCGGCAGCCGTCACGGCCCGCCTCCGTTCCGCAGCAGAGGCCGTGAGTGTTCAGGGCGGTGGGAACCGCCCTGAACACTCACGACCGGGTCAGTACGCTTCGGGCTCTTCGCCGATCACCGGGGGCGCGACCGGGGCGGACTGGCCCCAGACGTTCTCCGTTTCGACCAGCCACGCCGGGATCCGGCGGCCGGAGCCCATGTCGCCGCCACCGCCCATGCCCATCGGCATCATGGGCATCATCGGCATCGCGCTCTTGGCCGCCGCCGCGCCCACGGCACCGGCCGCGCCGCCCGCGAGGCCGCTGAGCGCGTTGCCCGTGCCGCCGTCGCCGGCCAGGCCGGAGTGCGCGGCCGGGGCGTCGGCGCCACCGCCGCCGATCCCGGACCCGCCGGGGATGCCGCCGCCGATCGACGGCGCGTCGCCCCCGCCGATCGGGATGCCGCCCCCGGCGCCGCCTTCGACGCCGGCCCCGCCGCCGCCGAGCTTGGTGCCGGGCGCCTCGTCCTTGTTGTCCTTCGGGTCCTTGCCGGTGGCCCAGGACGGCACCTTGGGCATGATCGAGCCGAACCGGCCGAACGCGGCGGCCGAGGCCGCGGCGAGCCCGGCGGTGAACATGTCACCGAACAGCGGGTTCGACGTCGGCACGGTGGTACCCGGCTGCGGCGTGCCGGTCGAGGGCAGCGGGTGCCCGTCGCCGGGGGTGACCACCACGCCGGGGTCGGTGACGCCGTTGCCGACCAGCCCGGGCGAACCGGCGCTGCCCGCACCGCCGCCGCCGGCGGGCGGGGCGGTGGGCGTCTGCACGGCGTTCGGCGAAGCCGGGATCGACTCCTCGGCCACGGAGTACTCGCCGGCCAGTTCGGTCATGACGACGATCGCCTTGCCGTGCGCCGACCCGGCGGCGTTGGCCGCGGACTGCTGGGCCTCGACGTTCGAGATGGCCTGCTGGCGCTGCTGCGCCGCGGCCTGCACGACGGCGGGGGAAGCGTCCGGCGGCAGCAGCGGCGGGTTCACCGCGAGCGCGACGTCGGCGGGGGAGACGTCCGGCACCGAAACCGGCGGCGGCATCTCCTTCTTGGCCTTCACGAGCGCGTCGGCGGCGTCGCCGAGCATCACGTTCATCGCCTCGGCGGTCTGCGCCACCTTGGCGATGCCGTTCGCGAGGTCGACGATCATGTGCTGGTACTGGTCGGCCGCGCCACCGGTCCACTGGTCCTTGAACTCGGCGAGCTCCGAGTTGAGGTTGTGGGACTGCTCGTGCAGGTGCAGCGCGGCGGACTTCCACTTGTCGGCGGCGTGGCGCGCGCTGTTCGGGTCGCCGGCCTGGAGCATCGCGTAGAGCTGCTGGTGGCTGTACGCGGCGAAGTTCGTGTGCGCGGTGTTCTTGGTCATCCCTTGCGGCTCCCGTCCGAGTCACCGAGGCCCAGCAGCCCGAGCACCGGATCGAGCAGGTTGGTGACGGCACCCGAGTGGTGCAGGTCCCCGGCGACCGCCTGGTCGGCGTTCTGGTAGCCGTCGGCCACCGTGGTGGTCACGTCCTGCGCGAAGCCGATCGCGCTGCGGACCTGGTCGAGCAGGCCCTGCATCTCCGAGACGGCCGCGTGGTGCGCGTCGGCCAGCGACCCGGCTTCCCCGAACTCGCCGAACAACAGCGGCTCCGAGCCGAGGGTGAGCAGGAAGTCGTTCGGTTTCGACATCGCGTGGATCTGGGTTTCCAGCTCCCGCACGAAGTCCTTCAGCGATTCCAGGTGGACGTAGTACGACTGGTCTGGCATCGGTCCCGGCTCTCTGGGCGCGACTTGCGGACATGGGGAAAGCCGGTCGGCCGGTGCGAGCGGGGGGTTTCCCGCACCGGCCGACCGACGTCTGGGCGCGGATCAGCCCGCGAACAGCCCCTGGTTGCGGTTCTCCAGCGACTGCTGGAGGTCGTGGGCCTCGCCGACCTTGCCGCCGAACTGCGCGATGATCGCGACGATGTCCGCGGTGGCCTGACGCAGCCGGGTCTCCGACTGGCGGGCCGCGTCACCGGCGGAGCTGCCGGAGGCGTACCAGGTCGCGGTGATCGGCTGGAGGTTCTGGTGCAGCTGCTCCAGCTGCGAGGTGAGCGCCTTGGCCTTGGCGGCCAGGGATGCCGAGCTGTGCTGCAGCGCGGCGAAGTTGATTTCGACGACGTCGGCCATGGTGGGCGTCCTCTCGGGTCAGGGGTTGAGGCGGGGGATCACGCCCGAGCCCTCGAGGGAGTTGCCGACCCCCTGGAAGCTCTGGTGGACGTCGGCGTCGCCGCGGCCGTAGTTCTGGTGGCTGGTGTGGACGAGCTGCGACATGGTGTCGAGCTCCTTCACGGCCACGGTCATCTTCTCCTGGAGCCGGCGCTGCAGGTCCCAGAACGCGACAGCCTGGTCACCCTTGTAGTTGCGCAGGGCCTCGGTCAGCTCGGACTCCAAGCTGGCCATCGTGGACTTGGCGTTCGTCGCGGTTTCCTCGAAACCCTGGACGGCGCGCGTCATGGCAGCGGAATCTGCCTGGAATCCCGGACTGGACATCGACGGGCCACCTCCTTCCTGAAGCGAATTCCCCTGGCGCGGTGGTCCGCGCGGTGTGAAAGTCACGCTAGAAAAGAGGCCAGTGTGGTCAAACGGCACAACTGCCGGTCGCGGTGACGGCACTTCTACCCACAGGGGACCGGCGGGGGGCGTTCCGCGGGGATTCGGGGGCGCGACCCAGTGCCCGGCGCGACGCCGGGTGCGGTGCCGCCGCTCGGCCCGCCGTCCGATGATCGCACGCTCGTCAACGGTGACCGGCGGATCTTCTGCCGAAATTCTGAGATCCGCCCGGTAGACCGGGACCCCCGGGCGAAAGGCGGTCGAGATGGTCCACCCGCAGGCTCTGCTGGACGAGCTGGAGCGCGCTCCGGAGGTTCCCGCGTTCGAACACGGCTCCCGCGTCACGTCACGCGGAGAGCTGCGGGAGCTGATCGGCCGGTTCACCGCGGGCCTGCGGGCGGCCGGGCTCGGCGCCGGCGACGGGGTCGGCATCGCCACCGCCGTCACCGCGGAGGGGTTCGCCGCGCTGATCGCGGTGCACGTGCTCGGCGGCCGCGCGGTCGCGGTCCGGCCGGGGCTGCCGGAGGCGCAGCTGCGGCACGTCCTCGCCGACGTCTCGGCGCTGGTCGTGGACGACTCGGCGGACCCGGTCGACGCCGGGGTACCGGTGCTGCGGATCGGGTCCGCGTTGCTGGGCGCGTACGAGGAGCCGCTGCCGGGCGCGCGGCTCGAGGACATCGCGACGGTGGTGTTCACCAGCGGCAGCACGGGCGTCCCGAAGGGCGTGGCCTACAGCTACCGCGCCCTGACCGAGGGCCGCGTCTGGCGGAAACCGCTGCCCGGCACGGCCCACGAACGGCTGGGCGCGTGCTTCGGCCGGTACCTGCTGTTCGGCTCCCTGGCCAGCGCGGTGATGGTCGAGCAGCTGGGGGTGTCGCTGATGTCGGGCGGCACGGCGGTGATCCCCGAAGGACTGCCGGACTTCCCCGCGGTGCTCCCGCGCCTGCGGATCACCGCGGCGCTGACGACCGTGCCGCGGCTGCACCAGATCCTCGACGTCCTGCGCGAGGAGCCGGTCGACCTCGGCGATTTGCGGGCGCTGATCGTCGCGGGATCCCCGGTACCACCGCACAAACTGGCCGAGGCGGCCGAGCGGATCGGGCCGGCGATGCACCACGCGTACGGGCAGACCGAGACCGGGATGCTGACGATCTGCCGCGCCGACGAGGGGATCGGCTCGGTCGGGAAGGCTTGCGACACGGTGCAAATCGACGTCCGCGACGAGATCTGGGTGCGCACACCGTCGGCGTTTTCGGGCTATTGGCGCGATCCCGATACGACGGCGTCGGTGCTGCGCGACGGCTGGGTGCGCACGCAGGACCTCGGGCACCTGGATTCGTCGGGCTACCTCCACCTGTCCGGCCGGGCGCGGGACGTGGTGATCGTGAACGCGATCATCCACTACACCGGCCCGATCGAGCGGGCGATCGCGGCGCACCCGGACGTCGACCAGGCGTACGTGGTGGCGGTCCCGGACCCGCGGACGGGCGAGGCGGCACACGCGTTCGTGGTCCCGGTGCCGGGCCGCGAGCCGGACCTGGCGGAGGTGCGCAAGGGCGTGGCGGCGGAGCTGGGTGAGGCGGCGGTGCCGGCGCGGTTCAGTTTCGTCGGCGCGGTTCCTGTCGCACCGTCGGGGAAACCGGACAAGTCCGCGCTACGGCGGTCCGTTGTGGACTAGAAGTGGGTGTCGACGCCGAAGGTCTCGCGGAGGTGGCGCATGTCCGCGAGGTCGTGCGGGCGCGGCTCGTACCCCTGGTGGAAGAAGATCTGCTGGGCGACCGAGACGCACGGCACTTCGACGCCGTCGACGTGCCCGGTGACGAAGCAGTCCGCGGGGTAGCGGAAGACGGCGCCCTCGTCGTCGGCCTCCTGCGTGGCCGAGCCGTCCCCGGCGAAGACGAGCGGGTGCAGGTCCAGCTCGGTGCCGCCGCCGGACAGCACGAACCGGACCGGGCGCAGGTCGAGGGTCTCGCGGTAGCCCGAGGCCGCGAGCGCTGCCACGACGGCTTCTTCCTCGTCCAGCCGGTGCAGCAGGTCGAGGTCGCGGTGTTCGCGGGTCTGCCGGCCGAGGAGCGCGTCGATGCCCCAGCCGCCCGCGAGCCACACCGCGTTCGGGGCGGCGGCGCCGAGCACGCGCAGCACCGTGCGCGAGTCCATCACTTCCCGGCGCGCAGGTCCGTGATCACCTTGGCCACGCGCCGCTGCCGGGTCTCTTCGGTCTTCGCCTGGCCGATCGGCAGCACGAACCGCTGCTTCGCGCTGTAGGAAAGGCTCTCGAACCGTGCCCGCGCGGTGTCGTCCGCCGCCAGCGCGGCCGCCAGGTCCGGCGGGATCTCCAGTTCGCGCGGGGCGGTGTCGAGGGCGATCCCGACCGTCACCTCGTCGGCCGCCGCGACGCCGGCCTTCTCGCGGTTCTCCGCGCTGAGCGGGACCAGGAACCGCCCGCCGCGGCTGGCGACCGTCGTGCGGTAGGTGTGGCCGCCGAGCGTCACCGTGACCGCGGGCTTCTTGCCGGCGCCGAGCGCCTCGACGACGTCGTCGGGTATCGGCAGGCCGGTCGCGGTCTTGCCGCCGAGCAGCACTTCGGTGCGGAACTCCATGACGGCGAGTATGCCTCGGACCGGCCTCCCGGGCGGAGAGGCCGGTCCGGGCGGGTCAGACGCCGGCCGTGGTGCGGATCCAGCTGCGGCTCGACGCGATGCTCGCGTAGTTCTGCGTGCCCTGCGGGTTCGAACCGGAGTTGTTGCCCGTGGAGCACACCCCGACCTGGGCGCCGTTGTAGAGCTGCGGGCCGCCCGAGTCGCCGTGCCACGCCGAGCCGTTGACGCCCTGGCTGGCGATGGCCGTGCCGCCGAACGCGTCGGAACTCGTGCCGGTGACGCGGACGTTGGCGGTCTTGAGCGTGCTCGAGGGCGGGCTGGTGCCCTGCGTGCGGCCCCAGCCGTAGATCTGGTTGGTGGCGCCGGTCGGCGGGTTGCCCGTGCCGAGCTTCATGAACGTGGTGTTGACCGCCGTGGTCAGGTGCAGCAGCGCGATGTCCCCGTTCGGGGACGCCTTCTGCTGGTCGACATTGGCGTTCGTGCCCTGCTGGAGCGTCACGTTGCCGACCTTGACGTGCATGCCCGGCGAGTTCAGGCAGTGCCGCGCGGTGAGCACCCACTGCGGGGCGATGATCGTCCCCGAGCACTCGAAGCCGCCGTAGGTGGTGACGTTGTTCCAGTAGATCTGGGCGCCCCACGGCGCGGAGGAGACGGTGCTCCCGCCGATGATGTCCTGCTGGGCGTCCGCAACCCCCGCTGAGACCACGCTCAGCGCCGCGGCGGCAGCACCCACCGCGGCAACAGCCCTCGACATTCGCATGAAAATGCCCTTCGGCCAGGTGATCCGGATGTCGGCCCCGAAACCGGGCGACGAGCACAAACGTAAGTTCGTGGGAGGTTCCCGGGTACCTACCGAAGTCGGTAAGTCGCCGACGGTGCTCAGGGGGCCGTGGCGACCAGTTCCAGCAGCGTCGTCGGGTCGCCGTTCGGGTCCGCGCCCACGCCGACCTGGGTGATGCCGTCGGACGGGACGTCGACGCTCGAGTGGACCCCGGCGTCGGTGGTCAGCGACGCCTTGAGCTTGTGCCCCTGTCCCGCGGACAGGCCGTCGGAGCGGATGGCGTACACGGCCGGGATCTTCATGGTCAGCTCGCCGCCCGTGCCCAGGACCTTGAAGCAGACCCGGCCGTTGAGCGACTGGCCGACGGCTTCGGTCGTCTTCACCTGGATGACGCCGACGGTGTCCTGCCCGGTGGGGCAGGGCGTGTACACGATGTGCCCGTCACCGCTGATCAGCTGGACGTGGTCGGTGGCGAGGAGCGCCGCCGCACCGGGGTAGCTGTAGTCCTCGACCACCGACGGCGGCTGGTCGCTCGCCGCGATCTCGGACCCCTGTGCGGTGAGCACCCCGGCCGTTCCGGCGATACCGGCGGCGGCGATAACCAGAATTGTCCGGTTGAGCGCGCGCATGATTTCCCCCTCTTCGATTAAACAAGCAGACTTTCGCCCCAAATCCGACATTATTTCGTCGGAAGGTGGGGCGTGGTGAGGCTAAGGCATCAAGGTCAGAGCGGTCGTTGTGATGTCGATCACGACCATTTGGCCGTTGATGGCACCTGCCCGGCCCGTTAATGTCCCCAGCGGGCGAATGGGGCCGGCGGCTCTGTTCGTGAGGGCGGGTTAAACAGGGGGGAAACCTGAAATGCGTGCGGCGAGACGGCGATTTCGTGCTGCCCTGATAACGGTTTTGACGGTTTCGCTGGCGGGCGGTGCATCGCTTGTTCCGCAAGCGCAGGCCGCACCCCGGGCCGCCGCGACGGCGGCCGCGTCCTCGAGCGGCGATCGCGCGAAAGTCCTGCGGCTGTGGCAGTTCGGTGGCCCGGCGACGAAACGGGACGCGGCCGCCGCGCTGGCCGGCACGGACGCCGACATCACGCGGTTCCTCACCACGCAGAAGGACGTCGACACGTCCATCGACCTGGACGTCAAGGTCAACCAGGTGATGGCGAACGGCGGCCCGGCGACGCGGAACGCGGCCCAGCAGGCATTGGACGCCAACAGCGACGCCGCGCTCGACACCTTCCTGGACACCGGCTGGATCACCCCGCACGGCACGGATCTCGACCTGCACGTCAACCAGGTGATGGCCGCGGGAGGACCGCAGGTCAGGAAGGCCGCGCAGAAGGCGCTCGACGCCAACGCGGAAGACGCGCTCCGGGCGTTCCTGGACAGCGGCTGGCAGGCGCCGTTCCGGGTCGACCAGGACCTCAAGGTCAACCAGATCATGGCGGCCGGCGGTCCCGAGGTGAAGAAGGTCGCGCAGCAGGCGCTGGACGCCAACTCCGTCGACGCGCTCAACCAGTTCCTGGCCATCGATCTGCCCGTCGCCCAGGCGCGCGACGCGGAGACGGACTCGATCGCGCAGCTGACCGCGACGGCGAAGGCCGCGTCGGTGCAGGCCGCGAGCGAAACCGACGTGGCGAAGCGGCAGTCCGATCTCGCGGTGACCGAGGCGGCCGCGGCGCAGAAGGCGGCTCAGGCCGCGAAGGACGCCGCCGCGGCGGCGCAGGGGCACGTCGAGCAGGCCGCGGCCGCGGCTTCCCGCGCGGCCTATGCCGCCGACCAGGCCGCGGCGACCGCGCGGCAGGCGGTGG
This sequence comes from Amycolatopsis sp. cmx-4-83, assembly GCF_046548815.1. Classification (NCBI taxonomy): domain Bacteria; kingdom Bacillati; phylum Actinomycetota; class Actinomycetes; order Pseudonocardiales; family Pseudonocardiaceae; genus Amycolatopsis; species Amycolatopsis sp. cmx-4-83. The sequence continues at coordinate 81,265 of NZ_JAEBEF010000019.1, forward strand.
GCGCGGCGAACGCGGCGTCCAACGCGGCGCACACCGCCGCGGTCGCCGCGTCGCGGGCCGCTACGGCGGCCTCCCAAGCGGGCCGGGCGGCTTCCCGGGCGTACGACGCGGCGGCGTTGGCGATCGGTGACCGGGACAAGGCCGCGGCCGCCCGCGAGGCCGCCCAAATCGCCCACGACGCGTCCTTGAGCGCGGCGGCGGCCCGGGATGCGGCGCAGAGCGCGAGAACCGTTTCCCAGCAAGCGGAAACCGCGGGCGGTCTGGCCAAGGACGCCGCCGCGCAGTCCCGGATCGCGGCCGACGCCGCGACGGACGCGGCCACCAGCTCCGCCGCCGCCGGCGCGGACGCGCGGCAAGCCAAGGCCGCCGCGGCGCGAGCCCGCGTGCAGGCCGACCGCGCGGCCGCGGCCGCGAACGCGTCCCAGGCGTGGGCGCATCAGGCGTCCCAGGCCGCGGGCGAGGCCGCCACGGCCGCCGACGCCGCCGCCACGGACGCGCACAACGCGGAAGTGGCGGCGCTGGACGCCGCCGCGCACGCGGGCAACGCGGCGAACGCGGCGGAGCAGGCGACCCAGCACGCGAACGCCGCGACGGCCGCGGCGACCGCGGCCGTCAACGCGTCCAACCAGGCCACCCGGATCGCCCAGGACGCGCGCAAGGCGGACGACGACCGCATCGCACTGGCCGGCCAGCAGGCCGACGACGCGGCGAAGGCGGCGCTGGACGAGTACGCGAACCGCGCGCTCCCGCCGCGGCGGGACGTTGACCAGGCGAGCACCTGGAGCGCGGAGACGAGCCGGCTGATCGCCGAGGCACAGGCGGCCGGTACCGGCCGGGCCACGGTGCTGACCGACGCGCGCAAGGTCGCGCTCGATCTCGCCGTCACCGGCGGCCCGTGGACGCAGGCCGCGTCGACCGCCGCGCTGGCCGGTTCGGACGATCAGGTCGTCGACTTCGTCACCACCGGTCTCGCGGCCGCCGCGGGGCAGGACGACCGCGTCGTCCTCGCCGACCTGAGCGAGGCGGCCACCGACGGGTTCAAGGCCGCGGCGGCGACCGCACTGGCCGGTTCGGACACCGCCGTCCGGGACTTCCTGCGCAGCCGCGACTACCCGGGCCGCTTCACCGATGATTCGCTGCTGGTCAACCAGCTGATGGCCGCCGCGCGCACGGCGGGCCGGACGGTCGTGGTGCAGCAGGCGCAGCGGGCGCTGGACCAGAACACCGATCAGGCCCTGCGCGCGTTCCTCGAGGCCGGGCAGTACACCGCGCTGAGCACCGACGAGGACCTCAAGGTCAACCAGGTCATGTCGGCGGCGAAGGCGGCGGGTGCCCGCGAGGTCGTGGCGGCGGCGCAGGCGGCGATCGACGGGCCGCCGACGCTGCGGCACGAGTTCCTGACGGTCGGCCAGTTCACCGCCGCCCGGCGGGACCAGAACACCGCGACGCACAACGCGGCGATCGACGGCCTGCTCGCCCAGGCCGCGACGGCCGCCGCGACCGCGACGCACGACGCGAACGACGCCCAGGCCGCGGCCGCCCGCGCGCGCAACGCGGCGCAGGACGCGCAGAACTACGCCGATCAGGCGTCGGCCGCGGCCGCCCAAGCCGCGACCTACGCGAACCAGGCGCGGGACGCGGCCAACCGGGCCGCGGAGTCGGCGCAGCAGGCCCAGGCGTCGGCGAACACGGCGGCGGCGGCCGCGAAGGCCGCGGCGGTCTCCGCGGACAAGGCGAGCGCTTCGGCGGCTTGGGCGCAGCAGTCGGCGTACGACGCCGCCGGTTACGCATCGGACGCGGCAGTCTCGGCCAACATCGCCTACGGCGCCGCGATCGACGCGGGCAAAAGCGCGCAACAGGCCGCCGCACTGGCGAAGGAGGCTTGGCAGGGCGTCGCCGACAAAGCCAAGCTGGAGAAGCAGAACGCGATCAACCAGCGGACGTGGGACTGCAACAACCGGGCCGCCTGGGTGGCGCAGTCGCTGAACACCGACGACTGCATCAAGCTGTTCAGCGGCACCCCGGCCGAACAGCAGCGCATCCTCGGCCACCTGCAGCAGCTGTGCCGTCAGCTGAACGACCCCGGCACCGTCGAGCTGGGCAACTGCCTCGACCCCCGCAACCTGCTCAACGCCGAGTTCATGCCCGGCCCCGCGCCGTACGGCGATTCGGCGCTCGGGCAGTCGGTGACCGGCCTCGTGCTCGCGGGGCTGCTCGCGCTGATGTGCCCCGAGTGCGATCTGGCTTCGTTCCTCGGCAACGCCGAAACGGAACTCGGGCTGACCGGGGCCCGGGAGCTTTCGGCGATGATGGCGGAGGCGCTGGCCCGCGGTGACGGGCTGTTCAACGCCGCGGCCGCGGAAGCCGCGGCGGAGCTCGGCAAGGTGTCGGAAATGGCGATCCAGGCGGATCTCCAGGGCGCCGAGCTGGCCCGGATCGCACGGGAGTACGAGAACCGGTTCCCGTTGTGCACCGGCAACAGCTTCGCGGCGGGCACCCGGGTGCTGATGGCCGACGGGCACACCGAACCGATCGAGCACATCGCGGTCGGCGACCACGTCGCCAACGAGGAACCAGGCGATCCGCGGCGCCAGCAGCACCTGGTCGAGGCCGTGCACGTCACCGACGACGATCACGACTTCGTCGACCTGGCAGTCGGCACACCCGACGGTCCCCGGACGATCGAATCCACCGCGAAGCACCTTTACCGGAACGCGTCGGCGGGCGTCTGGTCCGCGGCGGCGGACCTGCGACCAGGAGACCTGCTCGACACCCCGGAGGCCGGCCGGGCGACGGTTCTGGCCGAGCGTCGTCACCCCGGTGCCGAACGGACGTACAACCTGACCGTCAACGCGGTCCACACCTACTACGTGCTGGCCGGGAACACGCCCGTACTGGTGCACAACACCAACAACCCGGCGTGCAACTCGCTCGTGCGCTTCTACGGGGACGACGGCGGCCACATCATGGCCGACCTGACCGACGGCGTCCTGACGATGTCCATCGAAAAGGGGGCGTTGTCGCCGAGCGGCTCAGCCATGTTCGCCCAGGTGATGAGGTCCTTCGGCCCGGAGAACGTCCGGGTGTTCAGCGGGAAGTGGGTGCCCGCGATGCCGAGCAACCTCGACGAGTTCAACCTGAACCTCAGGAACGGCATGACGTACGAACAGGCGGCGGCCAACACCTTCACCGGCCGGCAGTGCGCCAAGTACGGTCTGACCGTCGCCAAGGTGGATCAGAGCAAGCTCAGGGGTGAATACGGTCATTACACCAATGTCGAGCCTGAGTTTTCGCGCCCGTAGGAGAACGCCGTGCCGGGTGAAGAGTCCGAACTACGTGCCATGGTCGTCGCGGGGACTCCGTTCCTCGACCTCCTCGAACACCTGAAGAGGCGCGCGGGGGGAAAGCTCCCACCCGGCCGGTTCCTGCTGGCCCTGCAGGAGGAAGCCGGGATCCCCTTCACCAAGAGCAGGGACATCCTCGAGTACTTCGACCCCGAGATGAACCCGATCGCGGAGCACGGGGTGATCAACGAACGGTGGCGGCTGCTGCTGGCCGGCTGGGAGCTCGGTCCGGCGTGAGCCACTCCGAGTCTCCGAGGAGGGCTCGACGCTCATGGCGGCGAAGACTCCCTTGCGCGGGAGGTGCTCGCCGCCTGACCGGGCGGTGAGGCCGGCGCCGGCCGGGTGGTTAGAGTCTTCGTGCTCCGGCACGAGGGGGAACCATGGCAGCGCCACAGCACGATCCTGAGCTCTTCGACGAGCTCATGCGGAGCGAACTCCGCCGTCAGCCCGTCAGCCGGTACGCGGTTGCCACGCTCGTCTCCGGGCTCATGGGTGGCCTGCTCGCCCCGGTCTTCGCCGTCGTCGCGCTGGTGCGGATCCGGAAGCAGCGGCAGCGCGGCCTCGTCCTCGTGATCTGCGGGATGGTCGCCTTCGCCGGGTGGATGGGGTTCCTCGGGTACAAGATCAGCACCGGGACCGCCTGGTGGCAGCAGCGAGCCGCACAGGGCGGGCTGCCCGAAGGGGCCGTGCACGGGTTCGACCTCGCCGCCGGGGACTGCTTCTGGGCGCCGCCCGCGTCCGGGGCCTCCGACGTCCTGCGGCGGTCGTGCACCGAGGGGCACACCGGTGAGGCGTTCGAGGTGCTTCCGCTCGGCGAAGGCCCGATGCCCGACATCCTCGACGTCTACCAGCGCTCCCTGGCCCGCTGCGAGGCCGACGCCCGGCAGCTGCCGGACGTGCGCGTCCAGGTCGTCACGCCGACCGCCGACAGCTGGAACAAGGGCAAGCACCTCGCGGTCTGCTACTACCGCTTCGCCACGGAGATGACCGCGCCCGCGCGGTGAATCAGCTCTCCGCCGGCTTGGTCCACGCCACCTGGACCAGCCCCGTCCCGTGCCGGCGTGACACCAGCGTTCCGCGGCCGGGCGGTTGCGGTGACGGCTTGACGTCGGCCAGCAGCGCGCCTTCGTCCTTGGTGCCCGACATGATCAGGCCCGGCGAACCCAGTTCCCGCAGGCGCTGCAGCACCGGCTCGAACAGCGCCCGGCCGGCGCCGCCGGAGCCGCGGACGATGATCACGTGCAGGCCGATGTCGCGGGCCTGCGGCAGGAACTCCAGCAGCGGCTGCAGCGGGTTGCGCCCGACCGTGGCGACCAGCTCGTAGTCGTCCACCAGCACGAACAGCTCCGGTCCGCGCCACCACGAGCGGTTGCGCAGCTGCTCCGGCGTCACCGACGGGCCCGGCAGGCGGTTGCGCATCGCCGTCGCGCATTCGCCGATCAGGTCCGTCAGCTTGCCCTCCGCGCCCGCGTACCCCAGCAGGTGCGGCTCCGGGACCGCGCCGAGCAACCCGCGCCGGTAGTCCGCGACGATGATCGCCGCTTCCTCCGGGGTGTAGGCCGACGTGATGCCGTGGGCGATCGCCCGCAGCAGCGAACTCTTGCCCGACTCCACGTCGCCGAAGGCCACGAAGTGCGGGTCCGCCGCGAAGTCCAGGTACACCGGGCGCAACGTCGATTCCGCGATGCCCAGCGTGACCTGGCGGGACGGGGCCGCCGGCAGCGTGTCCAGCGGGACCTCCGGCGGCAACAGCCGGACCTGCGGGGCGCGCGGGCCCTTCCACGCCTCGGAAATCCGGCGCGTGAGGTCGACGCCGCCCGAGCCGATCGTCTCCGGGCGCTGGTCCGAGTCGATGCGGGGGAGCGCCGCCAGGAAGTGCAGCTTCTCCGCCGTGATGCCGCGGCCCGGGCGGTCGGCCGGGACGTTGACCGCCACCTTGCGGTCGATGGAGGAGTCCATCGGGTCGCCGAGGCGCAGCTCGAAGCGCGTGCCGATCGCGTCGCGCAGCTGGGCGCGGACGCCGATCCACTGGTTGAGCGAGACGATCACGTGGATGCCGAACCCGAGGCCGCGCGCGGCCAGCCCGGTGATCTGCTCCTCCAGCTGCTCGTACTCCTGGCGGATCGTGGTCCAGTTGTCCACGAACAGGAACACGTCGCCGAACTCGCGGCCGTCGGTGCTCTCGGTGAACTCCGCGCGGCGCTGCCGGAACGTCGTGATCGACTCGATCCCGTTGGCGGCGAAGAACTCCTCGCGTTGTTCGAGCAACGTCGTCAGCTCGGCGACGACCCGGCGGCAGCGCTGCGCGTCGCGGCGGGTGGCGTAGCCGGAGGTGTGCGGCAGCCCGGCGATCGGGGCGAGCGCGCCGCCACCCATGTCGAGGACGAAGAACTGGACCTCGGCGGGGGTGTGGGTCAGCGCGAGCACGCCCGCGATGTCCTTCATCAGCGTCGACTTGCCGGTCTGCGGGGCACCGACGATCAGCGCGTGCCCGCCCGCACCGGAGAAGTCGGCCCACATCATGTCGCGGCGCTGCTCGAACGGCTTGTCCACCAGCGCGACCGGGATCGTGAGCTTCCCGTTGCCGCCCCAGCCCAGCGGGCACAGGCCGCGCGCGGCGTCCTCGCCCAGCGGCGGCAGCAGCTGGTCCAGCGTCGGCGGCTCGTTCAGCGGCGGCAGCCAGATCTGGTGCGCGGACGGCCCGCGGCCCTCCAGCCGGGACAGCATCGCGTGGATGATCGTCTCGCCGGTGCCGTCGGCCTTCGGCGCGTCCTCGATCTCGGTCGTCACCGGGATCTCCACCGGGGCCAGCGAAAACGGCAGCACGCCGAGCTCCTGGCCGTCTTCGCGCACGACCGTGCTGCGCGGCGGCAGCTCCCCGGAGACGTACGCGGCCTTGAGCCGGATCAGCGTGTCGGTGTCGGCCTTCAGGTACGCCGACCCCGGCACCGGCGGCAGGTGGTAGGCGTCGGCGACGCCCAGCACCGCGCGGCTTTCCGCGGCGGAGAACGTCCGCAGCCCGACCCGGTACGACAGGTGGGAATCGAGCCCGCGCAGCCGGCCCTCCTCCAGCCGCTGCGAAGCCAGCAGCAGGTGAATGCCGAGCGAGCGCCCGAGCCGGCCGATCGCGACGAACAGGTCGATGAACTCCGGCCGGGCGGAGAGCAATTCGCTGAACTCGTCGATGATGACCAGCAGCGACGGCAGCGGGTCCAGCGGGACGCCGTCCGCGCGCGCCTTCTCGTAGTCCCGCACGGACGCGTAGTTCCCGGCCGCGTGCAGCAGTTCCTGACGCCGCAGCAGCTCGCCGTTCAGCGCGTCGGCCATGCGGTCGACCAGCGCGAGGTCGTCGGACAGGTTGGTGATGACCGCGCAGGTGTGCGGCAGGCCGGTCATCCCGGCGAAGGTCGCACCGCCCTTGAAGTCGATCAGCGCCAGGTTCAGCGTCTCCGACGAGTGCATCACCGCCAGCGCCGTCACCAGCGTCCGCAGCAGCTCGCTCTTGCCCGACCCGGTCGCGCCGATGACCAGGCCGTGCGGGCCCATCCCGCCCTCGGCCGACTCCTTGAGGTCCAGCTCCACCGGGCGGCCGTCCGGGTTGACGCCCAGCGGGATCCGCAGCCGGTCGCGGGCCGCGCGCGGTGCCCACGTCACCGCCGTGTCGGTGTCGCGCGGGTCGCCGATGCCGAGCAGGCCCGACAGCCCGAAGGTCGACGACATCGGCTTCTCGCCGACGACCGCGGCCGGGGTGTGCAACGGCGTCAGCATCCGGGCCAGCGCTTCGGCGGCGCCGCGGTCGAGGATGTCAGGGCGGCCGAGGAAGCCGAGCCGCTGCTCGGTGGCGTCGCCGACGACCATGCCGAGCGAGTCGGGCGTGGTGTGCAGGCTCAGCAGCCGCTCGGTCGAGTACGTCCGCGGGTGCTCCTGCCCGACTTCGAGCACGGTGACGCCGAGCCGGCCGTCTTCGCCGATCAGCCGCGGTTCGCCGTGCGCGTTGCCGCCGTCGACCACCACGACGAGGTGCGGCAGGTCGAGCTGGCTCGCCGCGCGGCGGCTGAACGCGGGGCGCTCGCCGAGGTCCGCGCCGAGCAGCTCCGCCAGTCCCGCCGCCGAGTCCGCGGCCAGGCGCCGGGAGCCGACGGCGTCGGTCGCGCCGGCCGCCGTCGCGTGCGGCAGCCACTTCGCCCATTCCCAGTCGTGCTGCCGGTCCGGGGACACGCAGATCGCGACGCGCAGGTCACCGGGGGAGTGGAACGCGACGAGCTGGCACAGCAGCGCCCGGGTCAGGCCGAGCACGTCCGGGCGCCGTCCGGCGAGGGTCACCGCGGCGAAGGACCGCAGCGACAACGCCACCGGAAGGCCGTCCACCGTCGAGTAGGTGCGGATGAAGTGCTTGAGGCTGGTGGAGCACACCGGGTCCAGGTCTTCCAGCGGCACGGTCTGCGGGGCCTTCAACGGCGTCGCCAGCCGCTGCGGCCCGGTGCCCGCGCGCACCTGCGCGAACTGCGAGTCGGTGGGCCGCCGGTCCCACAGCTTCCCGGACTCGACGTAGGCCCACAGGTCGGCCGGGTCGGGCTGGACGGCGACCATGGCCGCGCGCTGCCCGTCGGCGATGTCGCGGACCTGGGCGCGCAGCCCGGAGAGGTAGCGCTGGTAGTCGCGGCGCTCGTCGTTGATCTGCGCTTTCTTCGCCATCCCGCCGCGCCCGAGCGACATCACGACCATGCCGCCCATGGCGCAGATGAACAGCGCGCCGAAGATGTAGGTCATCACCCCGCCGTCACGTCCGATGTAGACGAACGACATCGCGCCCATGCCGAGCATCATCGGCAGGAACATCATGAGCTGCACCATCCCGCCGGACGAGCTCTTCGGGAGCATCGGCGGCGACTGCAGCACGATCTCGGAAGGACGCTCGGGCGTGAGGCTCATGTAGCAATGCTCCAGCGGATCGGGGTGGCTCTGACCGGTATTTTGGCCACTTACCGCCACGCCGCGGTGGGTACTTTTGCCGTCCGCCCGCTTCCGGGGACGAACTTACGCTCAGCCGGACAAGCCATCCGGAAGGAGACCCATGGCCGGCGAGTACCGGGCTGAGCCCGAGGCGATGCGCTCCGCCGTGGGCAACGTCGGGGGCATCCTGGCCCACGGCATCAACGCCGTGGCCGATCTGGAACGCCTGGTCGTGCAGCCGATGTCGTTCGCGACCTTCGGCAGCGCCGTCGCCGCCGCGAACGCCGCCCTGCACTCCAGCCAGATCACCGCCGTCCGGACGCTCCTGCAGCTGCTGCAGCAGATCAACGGGCTGGTCAAGGCCAGCGCGGACGCCTACCAGGCGGCCGACCAGGACGCCGCGGCCGGCTACGGCGGCGGGCACGACGGGAGCACGGCGCCGTCCTCGTCGATCTGGGGCAACTCGCACGCGTCGGAGCTCGCCACCCTCGCCATCAACGACAGCGCGGGTGCCCACGGCGAGCCGTCGTCGGTCGGGAACGTGCTGCGCTACCTGGGGGACGCGCGGCTCGGCGGGCTCGGTGACCACCCGATCACCGACGCCCGGTTCCACGGGGTCGCCGACTTCAACGACTGGCTCGCCGGCGACGCCGACAACCAGGCGCGGGTCGGGCTGATCGAGGTCTACGCGGGCACGGCCCGCACCTTCTCCGACGTTCCCGGCGGCGTGCACAGCGGGGACGTCGTGGTGGTCGAACCACTGCTGTTCTCCGACCGCCAGCCGGTCATCGGCGTCGCCGGCGACGGCGGCCGCCTGTACAACCACGGGCTCCTCGACGCCCGGATCAGCGGGCTGGCGAGGGTCAGCGTGTACCGGCCCGCCTCCGTCGTCTGACCCTCCGCACCCCGAGACTCTGTGAGGTCCGATGCTGACTTTCCCGAACTCCAGCGCGATGGACGCGACCGCGTCTTCGGGCGGGCCGATCACCATCCTGCCGCAGATCGTCACCGGCCAGCCGGAGCAGATCGCCAAGCACGTGGTCGACCTGGTCAAGAAGGCCGAGCAGTTCCTGAGCATGTACTCCGAGCTCACCAAGGCCGCCGACCAGCTCGGCAAGATCTGGTCCGGCGCGGCGAGCGAGTCGGCGCTGAAGAAGATCTCCGACTCCTTGAAGCAGCTCGAGACGATCATCAACGTCGTGCAGAAGGGCGCCGAGCTGCTCGGCGTGTCCGGCACGCTGGTCAAGACGGCGCAGCAGGCGTACCGCTCGGTCGTGGCCGCGGTGAACCCGACGGTCGCCTCGCTGATGTCGAACCCGTGGACCTACGGCGCGGCGGTCGCTTTGTCGACCGCGACGAGCGCGTCGCTGCGGGCGTTCATCACCGCGATCGGCGCGCTGCTCAAGGCCCTCGGCGCGGTCGACCTCGCGCAGCAGATCACCACGCTCGCGCAGGTCATCGGCGAGATCGAGAAGCTCTTCCACCACGACTCCGGCAGTGCGGGCGCGACGACGCCGTCGATCGGGAACACCCCCGTGACGGCGCCCCAGTCCCCGCCGCCGGTGGCAAGCTCGGCCGGGCAGCAGGCGGTGGCGGGCGGGAGCGGCGGGGGGATCCCGCAGCAGCCCTCGTTCACTGACTACACCCCGCCCGCACTCGCCACCGGCGGCGGTTCCAGTGGCGGCGCGGCGGTGACCGGCAACGGCACCCCGCTGAACCCGGCGAACAGCTGGATCGCCGTCGACCCGGCGCAGCACGGCGCGACCGTGCCGGTCCAGCCGTCGCCGGTCACGCAGCCCGCGCCGGTGACGCAGCCGGCGGCGCCGGTGCACAGCGCCGACGAGGTCGTCATCCACACCAACCTCACCACCGGGGAGTCCACTGTGGAGGCTCCGGGCGGCCAGGACTTCGACCTCGACATCGACCTGGACTACAACGGCAAGCACTTCAGCCAGCACGTCGGCTACGACGCGGCCGGGAACTAGCCCATGTGGTCCTCGGGGGTCGTCGACGCGTCGGGGGTGGTCAGCTCCGTGCTGTCCGGGTACCGGCGCGTGCTCGTCGAGTGCCAGAGGCGCGTCACCGGTGATCCTGGGGCGCTGAGCGCCGCGTCGCAGCGGGTCGCCACCCAGGCTTCGACGGTCTCGGGCAAGGCCCGCGAAGTCGACGAGTCCGCGAAGACGCTGCACGCGGACTGGGACGGCGACGCCTACACCGCGTTCGCGACGGCGGCGGGAAAACTCGGCGAAGAACTCACCGACGCCGCCACGAAACTGGACGACCAGGCGAAACGGCTTGCCACCGCGTCGCAGCTCGTCCAGTCGGCGAAAGCCGCCGTGGACTCGGTGCTCGCGCAGTTCGACCAGTACGCCCAGCAGCTGACCGCCCAGGCGCGCGCGGTGAACTCCGGCTCGGTCGGCGCGTTCATCCAGGCCGCCCGGCAGCTCGGCGAACAGAGCGTGCAGGCCGCCCGCCAGGTCGTCGACGAGTTCTCCGACGCGCTCGCCGGGCTGTTCCCGCCCGAAGGCGTCGGACGGCTGGAGCACGAGCTGGGCAAGTGGGCGCGCGGCCCGCTGCACTGGCTCAACGGCGAACCGCTCGACGGCCGGAAGCGGCCGCGGACCGTGCCGTCGTGGTTCGGCAACTCGGGCTGGAAGAAGCTCACCTGGGACGGCCTCGAAGGCAGCCGCGCGCCGAAGAAGGCGGACACGCCGTTCGGGCAGCCGGAAGCCGAGGGCCTCAAGAACAAGATCGGCCGCAACACCGAGATCACCTACTACAAGTTCCAGCACGAGCAGGACGGGTTTTCCCCGGAGTACGACGGGAAGGTCACGTCGAAGGGCTGGGACGTCGGCGCGTCCGGGCACGCGGAACTCGCGGCGGTGCACGGCGAGGCCGAGGCCAAGAAGGAGTGGGGCGTCGCCGAAGCCCACGCCAAGGGCACGGTGTTCGCCGGCGGCGAGGTCAGCGCGTCCGGCACGATCGGCGCGCACGGCGTCGGCGCGCACGCGAACGCCTTCGTGGGCGGGAAGGTCGAGGGCGAGGTCGCCGCGGACGTCGCCGGTGTCGGCGTCGGCGCGAACGGCACGCTGCAGTACGGCCTCGGCGCGCAGCTCGACGCCCAGGCCGTTTACGACGCCGGGCACATCAAGGTGAACTTCAAGGCGGGCGCGGCGCTCGGCCTCGGGCTCGGTGTCGGCGCGAAGATCGACATCGACCTGCCGAAGCTCGGCCACACGATCACCGAGTACGGCGGCGCGGCCGCTGACTACGTCGGGACCGCCGCCAACGACGCCGCCAACGCGGTCGGCTCCGCTTGGGACGACGCCGTTTCGTACGTGGGGCTGTGATGACGCTTCCCCTCGACTTCGTCATCCCGGACGGCTGGACCGCCGTCGACCCGGGCGGCTCGGGCGCGGTCTTCGTCGCCGTGCACCCGGTGCCGGGCGAGGAGTTCACGCCGAACATCACGGTCAGCGTGCAGCAGCGGCCGGACGACGCGTCGATCGACGCCATCGCCGCCGAAGCCGTCGAACGGCTTTCCCGCACGCTGGCCGGGCTCGAAGTGCTGAGCCGGCGCGACGTCGGCGACCCGGCCGCGCCCGGCGTCATGCAGCTGCTGCGCCTGCGCACCGGCGAAGGCGACGAGCTGATCCAGACCCAGGTGCACCTGACGGTTCCCGGCGCGGTGCCGGCGGACCGGCTGGTGCTCGAGCTCGCCTGCACGGCCGCGCCCGCTACCGCGCGGCGGCTCTCACCCGGTTTCCAGCGGTTCGTGGGCAGCGTCCGCGTCCGCCAGCACGAAGGGAAAGCACAGTGACCGATCCGTACGCGGTGCCGGACATGGACGAGCTGCTCGCGCAGGTGCGCAAGCAGACCGAAGAGGTCCAGCGGATCCAGCGCACGGTCGAGGCGATGGAGGTCAAGGCGCACTCGCGCCAGAACGAGGTCACCGTCACCCTCCGCGGCGACGGCCGGTTCACCTCGATCGACATCGACCCCCGCGCGATCCGCGAGTACGACGCCCGCAACCTCTCGGAGATCGTCCTCGAGGCGGTGAACGCCGGGCTGCAGAAGCTCGCCGAGGCGTCGAACGCCAAGTTCGCCCCGGTGATCTCGGCCGCGAAAGACATCTGATGACGGCGTCGCTCACGGGCACGACCCGCCGGGTCACGGTGGTCACGCCGAGGGCCCGCGTGGACGTCGCGCTGCCGCAGCAGTCGACGTTCGCCGAGCTGGTGCCCCAGCTGGTCCGCCTGGCCGGGGCGGCCGGGCAGGCGTCGGCGGAGCACCCCGGCTGGGTGCTCTCCCGGCTCGGCGGGGCACCACTGGCCCTCGGCTTGAGCGTCGCGGCCGCCCAGATCCGGGACGGCGAAGTGCTCCACCTGACCCCGCGGGAACGCCCGCGGGGTCCGCTGCTGTTCGACGACGTCGTCGATTCGATCGCGAGCGTCGCCGACACCTCCGGCGGCTGGAGCCCGTCGGTGGCCCGCCGGTCCGGTCTGGTGGCCGCGGTGGTGCTGCTGCTGGCGGGCGGTCTCCTGGTGCAGTCGGCGGCGTCCGGCAGCGTCCTGGCGCCCGTCGGCACCGGGCTGCTGGCGTTGGTCCTGCTGCTCGGCGGCGGCGCGCTCAGCCGCGCTTACGGCGACGCCGAGGCCGGTGCCGCGGGCGCGGTCGCGGGCGTCGGGGTCGCGTTGCTGGCGGGGATGTCGGTGCTGCCGCCGCACCCGCTGTTCTCGCTGTCGGCGGGCCCGCTGGCAGCGGGCTTGGCGGCGGTGACGGTATACGGCGTCCTGGCGGCGGTCTCGGTGGCCGACCGCCTCCCGTGGTTCGTGGCGATCACCGGCGCGGCGGGCGTCGGCGCGGTGACGACGGGCGTGGTCCTGCTGGCCGGCGTCTCACCCGCTTCGGCGGCTTCGGTGGCAGCGGTGCTGTGCACGGCGCTGGCAGCGGTGGCCCCGATGCTGTCCCTGCGCCTGGCGCGGCTGCCGCTGCCCCGCGTCCCGGACGACATGGAGGCGTTCCGCGCGGACGAACAGCCGTCGCTCGGCACGGAGATGATCGGCCGGACGTCCCGCGCCCAAGCGGTGCTGACGGGCCTGCTCATCGCACTCGGCTTGGTGGTGCTGGCTTCTTCCATCGTGCTGTCTTCGCACGGCCCGTGGGAAGCCGGCCTGGCGGCGGTGCTGGGCGTGGCGTGGATCCTGCGGTCCCGGTCGTACGCCGGTCGTTCGCAGCGGCTGGTGCTCGTCGGTTTCGGGATCCTGAGCCTGGTGTGTGCCGGTGTGTGGCTGGTGGCGTCGGGCAACCGCACGGTGGTTTTCGCGGCGGGCTGCGCGGTCGTGCTGGCCGCGGTGGTGTGCCTGGTCTACGCGACGCGGGTGGCGCGGGGGCTGCGTTCGCCGTACTGGTCGCGGCTGCTGGACGTGTCCGAGTTCCTGGTGCTGCTGTCGCTGGTCCCGTTCGTGGGCATGATCGCGGGGGTTTACGAGGCCGTCCGAGGCTGAGTACGAAACGGTTTGCTCTCCGGTTTGCCGCGGTGCAGAGTTGCACCGGTGGTTTCCGATGAGCAGAAAGTGTGGCGGCGGCTTGCCGACGCGAAGGTCAGTCGCCGCGTCGACTCCTTGACGGTGACAGGATCGTCGGTATTCGCTGATCAGGAGATCGAATTCGGTGCGTTCACGGTCCTCTGCGGACTGCACGGAACGGGCAAATCCTTCCTGCTCAGGTTGCTGGAAGAGCTGACCTGCAACTACTGGTCGAGTGATGATTCCCCACCCGTCGTTACCGAGCAACCCGGTAGGTTCGTTCTGCGTGCCACGTCGGACGGCGTGCCGATCGTGAGAGCAGCTTCGTTCACGGAGGAAGTCGGCACGAGATGGGATCCTCAGGTCGAGATCGCTCCGTTCGCGCACATTCTGCGGCCGGAGTCCATGCTGCGAATGCACAACATTTGGATCCGGTCTGGCGATGCAATTCGCCACCGAGAGGATCTTTATAACTTCGATTCGGTCGAAATGAAGACGACGGCAAGGGATCGTGAGGGGATCGTTCGCATCCTTGGTCTGGATTACACCGATCATCGAATGTGGGATACGACTTGGTGTGATCGGTCGCCTATACCATTGGAGAAGTTGCGGTCGAGTCCCGCCTGTGCGGAGCATATGTTTGTGGTCGAAGCTTCGCGTGGAGGCCGCGCTGTGCAAAATAAGACGATGAGCTATGCCGAGTTGTGGGTGCATCATTGTCTGGGGGCCTTCCGTTCTCCGTGTTCCGACGACGTCTTGCTCATCGACGAGCCGGAACGTGGCCTGGCTGCGCGTGGACAGGGGCCGTTGGTCGCCGAACTGGCTCGGTTGGCGCTTGCCAATGACGTGCAGGCCGTGCTGGCTACCAATTCACGCGATATTCTCGCCAGGGTCCCACCTGAGCTGATTCGCGTCCTGACGCTGACGGCTTCCGGTATCCGGGTGGTGAAGCCCGAGCGTGACGACCAGGTCGCGCTCTACCGCAACGAACGCCCTGAGTTGCGCGGCATCGTGTTCGTGGAGGACGACGAAGCCGCAGGTTTTATCGACGCATTGCTGGCAATTCTCGCTCCTGGTCTCATCGCCACGAGCGAGATCGTCGCCGTTGGCGGTGCGACCGCCGCAGCGCGGATCGTCAAGGACTTGTCCAAGATCAGGCGAGTGGGTATTGCCGCAGTGCTGGACGCCGACCAGCAGGGAAAAACGACCTCGTCGGATGGCCGGACCCTGTGTCTGCCAGGCTTGGCGGGGCCCGAGTCGGAGCTGCTGTCCGCTTGTGTCGATCGAGTCGATGAATTGAGTACTTTGTTGGGAAAAAGCCAGGCGGAAGTGGAGATGGTATTCGATCAGATCCGCTTCTTGCCGCACAACAAGTGGATTCCGTTTGCGGCGGACAGCCTGGCAGTGCCGCAACACGTTCTCCGTCGAGCGATGCTGTGCAGCTGGCTGGCGGATCCCGTGAAGCGGGCAGAGGCAGACGACTTCGTGGTCCGCCTCCAGACCGCGCTACTGGGCGAGCGCTGAACTTTCAGCTGTCCAGTGCGAGCGGCAGTGTCCGGCGAACCCCGGCACCGTGCCGGCCGTGCAACGGGACTGCCGCGGGCGGGACCGGGACCGGCGCACCCGGCCGCGCCCCCACCCGGATCGTCACTTCCGCCTTCTCACGCCCACCAGCGGTCCGGGTCAGCGTGTACGACGTCGCCGTGAACGCCGCGCCCGGGACCGCGAAGTCCTGCATCCGGGCGGACCGGGGCGCGAAGCACATCTGCGGTGCGCCGCCACCCCACGTCCACGCCTTCCAGCTCTCGGGTGCGCCGGACGCGGGGCCCTGGACGCCCAGCGCCACCCGCAGCTCCTTCGCCAGCTCCCCGGCCTCCAGCACCGTGCTCTGGTACCCCGCCTCGGCCAGCGCGCCCATCAGGCTCAGCGCCGCCGACGCCGTGCTCCGCAGCGCGCCGAGGTCGCCGCCGCCGCGGGCCAGTGCCGCGATCGGGGCCTGGTCCGGGCGGTAGCGGACCGCCAGCCAGCGGACGCGCAGCACCTGCTCGCCACGCGGGATGGCCCACGTCAGCAGCTGCGCCGAAGCCAGCGGGACGTCCGTGCGCCGGTACGCCTCGCGCAGGACGTCGGCCAGCGCGCCCGGCGCTCCCGTGCCCGGCGTCAGCCGCACCAGCGCGCTCCAGCTGCCGTCGATCTCCGCGACGCCGAAGCGGTTGCCCGCGCGGTCGACGTGCTGGCGGACCTTCACCGGCCCGGCCACCGACAGCAGCGGGTCCGGGCTGTCGCGGCGGGTGTCGTGGCGCCGGAGCCGGAACGCCGTCCACGTCAGGGCCCAGCCCGCCGGGTGCCGGCCGGCGAACCGCACCGACGTCAGCAGCACGACGAGCCCGGCGACCACGCTGACGACGATCCGCACCGGCTGCGTGACGCCGTCGACCAGCCAGGCGAGCAGGACGGCGATGGCCGCGAGCTCCCACACCGCGGCCTGCAGCGGCCGGATCGGCAGCAGCCAGGGCAGCGCGGCGGAGGCGGGCCGGGACGGTGCCGGGCGGACGGCGCCGGCGGTTTCGACGGACACGGGCTCCCCTTTCCCCGGAACCCGACGCTACTGCCTCCCCAGATGTCGCGTGGGCGTAAAAATTACCCTCGCCGCCGCGCGGGAGGGTGCTTAGCATCGGCCTCTCGGAGGGACGACGCACAGCGGGGGCACAACAGCGTGTGGACGCAGCGGGACCAGATCCAGGCGTACCAGTTCCTCCGCCGCAGGCTCGTTTCCGCGCTCGTCGCCGCCGACGCCAACCACCCCGTCTCGCCCAGCCGCCGGCTCGTGCTCGCCACCGTGCTGGGGCTCGTGGCCGCGCTGCTCGTCACCGCCGTCTTCGGGATCATCGGCCTGCTGAACCCCTCGGGCGGCAAGGACTGGCTCGCCGGCGGCAAGGTGATCGTCGAAGAGGGCACCGGTGCGCGGTTCGTCCTCGGCGCCGACGGCGTGCTGCACCCGGTGCTCAACTACGCGTCCGCGCGGCTGCTGGCCGGCGGCACCGGTGAGGCGACCGTGAGCGTGTCGCCGGAGAACCTCGGCAAGGCGGGCCGCGGCACCCAGATCGGCATCCCGGGCGCGCCCGACTCGCTGCCCGCGGCCGGCGCCCTCGTGAACGCCGCCTGGACGAGCTGCAGCCGCACCAGCCAGGACGCGCCCGCGTCGGAAGAACCGCGCACCGCCGTCCTGCTGGCCCCGCCCGCGTCCGGCGTCGAACTGCCGCGCGACCAGGGCGTGATCGTCCGGCTGCCGCAAGGCGACCGCTTCCTCCTCGCCGGCGGGCGGCGCTACAAGCTCAGCGACGAAGCCGCGACCGCGCTGCAGTTCGACAGTTACCCGACGATCGCGGTGTCCTCGCGGTGGATCGACACCGTCCCGGCCGGGCGCGACCTCGCCGCGCTGCCGGTCGACGGGGCCGGTGACCGGGGCCCCGCGCTGGGCGGCCGCGAGACCCGCGTCGGCGAGGTGCTCGCCGTCGTCGACGCGATGGCCGCGCCCGGCGCCGCGACTTCGTACTACCTCGTCCGCCGCGACGGTCTCGAGCCGGTCGGGCAGACCGAAGCGAGCCTCCTGGTGACGACGGAGGCCAACGCCGCCGCCTACACCGGACCGCCGGCGCCGGTGGAGGTCCGCGCGGCCGACGTCGCCGCGGTGGCCAAGGTCGCCGCGCCCCGCGCCGGCGGCGCCGACCCGGCGGCCTACCCCGACCGCATCCCCGGCAAGGCGCCGATCACCGGCGGCTCGGTTTCCCTGTGCGTTCAGGGCAGCCGGTTGCTCGTTTCGGCCGAATTCCCGCTTTCCCCTGGTGCCAAGGCAATCCAGGTCGCCACCCGGACCGAAGCAAGGGTGGCGGACGAGGTGTTCGTACCTCCGTCGGGGGGAGCCGTCGTCGTCGAAGCCGGCTCGGCCACCACCTACCTGGTGACCGACACGGGCCGGAAGTACCCGGTGGTGAGCGCGCAGGCGCTGTCCTCGCTCGGTTACGGAGGAGTGGCGAAGTCACCGGTCGCAGGTAGTTTGCTGGCATTGGTGCCGACGGGCCCCGCGCTGGACCCGGCCACGGCCGGGCGGCCGGCTCCGTCGGGTGGAACGGGGTGAAAGTCGTGCAAATGACAGAAGAGCGTTCGACCGGCGACGTGGACCATGGGCGGGTCCGCGTCGCGGTCATCGAGGACCATCCGCTGTACCGCGTCTCCGTCGAGCGCGTGCTGGCCGAGGCCGACTTCGTCGAGCTCGGCGCGGTGGTCGACTCGGTGGCGCGGTTCCACGTGCACCGGCAGCCACCGGGCAGCGTCGTCCTGCTCGACCTCGGGCTGCCCGGCGTGGCGGGCGCCGCGGCGGTGCTGGAGGTGTGCGAGCTCGGGCACCACGTGCTCGTGGTTTCCGCCCAGGCGGAGCCGGAAGTCGTGCTGGGCGCGATCGCGGCGGGGGCGCGCGGCTTCCTGTCCAAGGACGTCGACGCCGACGAGCTGCTGATCGCGATCAAGACGGTCGCCGGCGGCGGCGCGTACGTCTCGGCGGTGGTCGCGGGGATGATCATGAAGGACAACGCGGACCGCCCGGCCGTCTCGGCGGACGTCGAGCTGTCGCCGCGCGAGGAACAGGTGCTGCGGCTGGTGGCGGCGGGGGAGCGGGACGTCGACATCGCGCTGATCCTCGGCATCGGCGTCCGGACCGTGCGGGGCTACCTCGACCGCATCCGCGACAAGACGGGGGAGCGGCGGCGGCCGGGCCTGGTGAAGGAAGCCATCCGGCGCGGCCTGATCGGCGGCGCGGGCCCCCGGCGCGGCGGCCGCAAATGAGCGACGAGGAAGAGACCCCGGCCCCGCCCCCGCGGCGGATCCACGTGGGCGTGATCGAGGACCACCCGCTCTACCGGTACGCGCTGACCCGCGTGCTCACCGAGGCCGCGGACATCGAGCTCGGCGCGGTCGCCGACTCGGTGGCCCGGTTCGCGGTCCAGGACCAGCCGGCGGGCAGCGTCGTCGTCCTGGACCTGAAGCTGAGGGGCGTCCAGGACGCGGCCGCGGTCCTGGAAGTGGGACAGATGGGGCACAAGGTGCTGGTGGTGTCCGCGCACGCGGAACAGCCGGAGGTGCTCGGCGCGATGCAGGCGGGCGCGAAGGGCTTCCTGTCCAAGGACGTCGACGGCGACGAGCTGCTGCGCGCGATCCGCACCATCGCCGACGACAACGCGTACGTGTCGCCGACGCTGGCCGGGATGATCATCCAGGACAGCGAAGACCGGCACGCGGGCCCGAAGATCGTGCTGTCGGAACGCGAAAAGCAGGTGCTCCGGCTGGTGGCGGCCGGGGAGCGGGACGTCGACGTCGCGGAGATCCTCAACATCAGCGTCCGGACGGTCCGGTCCTACCTGGACCGCATCCGCGACAAGACCGGCGAACGACGCCGCGCGGGCTTCGTGCGGGTCGCCATCCGCGAAGGCCTGCTCCGCTGACAGAACCCCGCACTTTCACGTGAAAGTGACCCGGAGTGCGCGCTCCGGATCACTTTCACGTGAAAGTGCGGCTTTGCGGTTCAGAGGCGGCGGTTGGCCAGGGCTCCCGTCGCGGTGCGGGCCTTGGCCGACACGGCCGGGTCGACGTCCACCAGCAGCGTCTCCGGCGCCGCGCCCGCCTGGGCGACCACGCGGCCGAAGCCGTCGGAGACCGTCGAGAAGCCGATCCCGGTCGGTGCCTTCGGGTTCACCGCGGTCCCGGTCGCCGCCGGGTCGGCCTGGCCGCAGCCCAGCACCCAGCAGCCCGAATCCAGGGCCCGCGCCCGCACCAGCACCTCCCACTGGTCGCGCTTGCCCTCGCCCGCGCCCCACGACGCCGGCAGCAGGACGACGTCGGCGCCGTCGTCGGCCAGGGCGCGGAACAGCTCCGGGAAGCGCACGTCGTAGCAGGTCGCGACGCCGTAGACCACGCCGTCCAGCTCGAACGTGGTCGCCGAGGCACCGGGGGCGACCGTGTCGGACTCGGCGAACCCGAACGCGTCGTAGAGGTGGATTTTGTCGTAGCCGCGGTGGTGGCCGCCGCCGGTGATCAGCAGCGTGTTGCGGACCCGGCCCTCGTCCGCCGGCGTGAACATCCCGGCCACGACGACCACGTCGTACTCGGCGGCGACGGCGGCCACCGCCGAGGCCCACGGCCCGTCGAGCGGCTCGGCGACCGGCTCCAGCGGACGGCCGAAGCGCGCCATCGTCGCCTCGGGGAACACGACGATCCGCGCGCCGCCCGCCACCGCGGCTTCCACCCCGGAGCGAACGAGTTTCAGGTTCGCCTCCGGATCGTCACCCGAGTTGACCTGGCACAACGCGATTCGCGCCACCGCTGCCTCCTGCATGCTGGGATCCGCCGTCACCGGGGAGTATCGCCGACGAGTGCTCCAGTGTGACCTCGTACCCTGGAGGGCATGTTGAACCGCACCGACCTGCGCGGGCAGGTCCCGACCGCCGCCGAACTGCGCGCGACGCTCCCACGCGCCGAATACGACGTGGACGCGGCGCTGCACCACGTGCGCCCGGTGGTCGAGGCGGTCCGCGACCGCGGTGTCGAAGCCGTCCTCGAATACACCGAGAGGTTCGACGGCGTGCGCCCCGCGTCCGTGCGGGTGCCGCGCGAGCGCTTGACGCGGGCGCTGGCCGAGCTGGACCCGGCCGTGCGCGCGGCGCTGGAGGAGTCGATCACCCGCGCCCGCAAGGTGCACGCCGAGCAGCGCCGCACCGACGTCACGACCACCGTCGTCGAGGGCGGCACGGTCACCGAGAAGTGGGTGCCGGTCGAGCGCGTCGGGCTGTACGCCCCGGGTGGCCTGGCCGTGTACCCGTCCACCGTGGTGATGAACGTCGTCCCGGCGCAGATCGCAGGCGTCGGCTCCCTGGTCGTGTGCTCGCCGCCGCAGGCCGCGTTCGACGGCCTCCCGCACCCGACCATCCTCGCCGCGGCCGAGCTGCTCGGCGTCGACGAGGTGTGGGCGGCGGGCGGCGCGCAGGCCGTGGCGCTGATGGCGTACGGCGGCACGGACACCGACGGCGCCGAGCTCGCCCCGGTCGACACCGTCACCGGGCCGGGCAACATCTACCTGACCGCGGCGAAGCGGCTGCTGCGCGGCCTGATCGGCATCGACGCCGAGGCCGGGCCGACCGAGATCGCCATCCTCGCCGACGAGACGGCCGACCCGGTGCACGTCGCCGCCGACCTGGTCAGCCAGGCCGAGCACGACCCCCTCGCGGCGAGCGTCCTGGTGACGACGTCGGCCGAGCTGGCCGACGCCGTCGACAAGGACCTGGCCAGCCGCGTCGCCGCGACCAAGCACAGCGAGCGGGTCGCCGAAGCGCTGGGCGGCAAGCAGTCCGGCGTCATCCTGGTGTCCACTGTGGACGACGGCCTGCGGGTCGTCGACGCCTACGCCGCGGAGCACCTGGAGATCCAGACGGCGGACGCGCGCGCGGTCGCGGCCCGGGTCCGCAACGCGGGCGCGATCTTCGTCGGCGCGTACGCCCCGGTTTCGCTCGGCGACTACTGCGCCGGGTCCAACCACGTGCTGCCCACCGGCGGGTTCGCCCGTCACTCCTCGGGCCTGTCGGTGCAGAGCTTCCTCAAGGGCATCCACGTCGTGGACTACTCCGAGGACGCGCTGCGCGAGGTCGCCGGCCGCGTCGTCGCGCTGGCGAACGCCGAGGACCTGCCCGCGCACGGCGAAGCCGTCACCGCCCGGTTCGCGGGGGAGGAGGCCCGATGACGCTCGGCGACGAGATCACCCTGGCCGCACTGCCGCTGCGCGAGGACCTGCGCGGCAAGTCCCCGTACGGCGCGCCGCAGCTGGACGTCCCGGTCCGGCTCAACACCAACGAAAACCCGTACCCGCCGCCGCCCGAGCTGGTCGCGGACGTCGTCGAGGCGGTCCGTGCGGAAGCGGCCGAGCTGCACCGCTACCCGGACCGCGACGCGCTGGCGCTGCGCCAGGACCTGGCCGACTACCTGAGCGTGTCGACGCGGGTCGTGCTGTCGGAGGCGAACGTCTGGGCCGCCAACGGGTCCAACGAGGTGCTACAGCAGATCCTGCAGGCCTTCGGCGGTCCCGGGCGCACCGCGCTCGGCTTCGAACCGTCGTACTCGATGCACCCGATCATCGCCTCGGGCACCCGCACCGAGTGGGTCCCGGCCCCGCGCCGCCCCGACTTCACGCTGGACACGGCGGCGGCCGCGCGGCTCATCCGCGAGCGGCGGCCGGACATCGTGTTCGTCACCAGCCCGAACAACCCGACCGGCGGCTCGATCCCGAAGGGCGAGCTGCGCGTGGTGATCGAGGCGGCGACCGGCATCGTGGTCGTCGACGAGGCGTACGCGGAGTTCTCCTCGCGGGCGAGCGCGGTGGAGCTGCTGGGCGACTACCCGGCCCAGCTCATCGTGTCGCGCACGATGAGCAAGGCGTTCGCCTTCGCCGGCGGCCGCCTGGGTTACCTGGCCGCCGCGCCCGCCGTCGTCGACGCGCTGCAGCTGGTGCGCCTGCCCTACCACCTCTCGCGGCTGACGCAGGCGGCGGCGCGCGCGGCACTGCGCCACGCCGACGCCACGCTGGGCAGCGTGCACAAGCTGTCCGCGGAACGCGACCGCGTCGTGGAAGCGCTGGCGGGCCTCGGTTTCGAGCCGGTCCCGAGCGACGCGAACTTCGTCCTCTTCGGACACTTCCCCGACCCGGGCGCCGCGTGGCGGGCCTACCTGGACGCGGGCGTGCTGATCCGCGACCCCGGCATCGAGGGGCACCTGCGCGTGAGCATCGGCACCCCGGAAGAGAACGACGCCTTCCTCGAGGCGAGTAAGGAAGTTTCCCGATGACGCGCATCGGCAAGGTCGAGCGGACCACCAAGGAGTCCTCGATCTTCGTGCAGCTGGACCTCGACGGCACGGGCGAGGTCGACATCTCGACCGGCGTGCCGTTCTACGACCACATGCTGACGGCGTTCGGCGTCCACGGCTCCCTGGACCTCAAGGTCGAGGCGACCGGCGACGTCCACATCGACGCCCACCACACGGTGGAGGACACGGCGATCGTCCTCGGCCAGGCGATCCGCCAGGCCCTGGGCGACAAGAGCGGCATCCGCCGCTTCGGCGACGCGTGGATCCCGATGGACGAAACCCTGGCCCACGCGGCGATCGACGTCTCGGGCCGCCCGTACTGCGTGCACGTCGGCGAGCCTGAGCAGTTCAACACGTTCACGATCGGCGGCAACTACCCGTTCGTGCTGACGCGGCATGTGTTCGACTCGCTGGCGTTCCACGCGCAGATCGCGTTGCACGTGCGGGTGATCCACGGCCGCGACCCGCACCACATCGCGGAGGCGGAGTACAAGGCGGTGGCCCGAGCCCTGCGCACGGCCACCGAGCCGGACCCCCGCGCGGGCGGCATCCCCTCCACGAAGGGCGTTCTGTGAACAGCAGCGTCGTCGGCGTCCTTTTGCTGGCCCTCGGCGGATTTCTGGTGGGCGGCGTGTATTCGACGTGGAAGACGGCGAAGTTCATCGCGGTGGTGCTGGGCATCGCAGCCCTGCTGGCTGTCGGCGGCGCGATCTTCTGGTTGTCCAGCTAGCTGTTGCGGGTCATGACGTTGGTGACGCGGGCGAGGGCCTGAGACACATCCGCCGAACAGGAGCCATCGGTCGGCAACCGGAAAAGAGCCCGGCCGTGATGTGGGCGCCACATCACGGCCGGGCTGGGGGAGGCTCCGCTCAGCGGCTCGCGCCGACCAGTTCGCGCTCTTCCGGCTCGTCCAAGTGCTTCGTGAGCTTCTCGCCCTCGACGTCGACGTCCGGCAGGATGCGGTCGAGCCACTTCGGCAGCCACCACGCGCCGCGGCCGAGCAGGGACATCACCGCCGGGACCAGGGTCATGCGGACCACGAACGCGTCCACCAGCACGCCGAACGCCAGCGCGAAGCCGATCGACTGGATCAGTGACGATTCGGCCAGGATGAAGCCGGCGAACACGCTGATCATGATCAGCGCGGCCGCGACGACCACCCGCGCACCGTGGCGGAAGCCGGTCACCATGGCCTCCTGCGGTTCCGCGCCGTGGACGTGCTCCTCGCGCATCCGCGTCACCAGGAACACCTGGTAGTCCATCGCGAGCCCGAACAGGACGCCGATCAGCAGGATCGGCAGCATGCTCATGATCGGGCCGGTCGACGCGACGCCGAGCAGGTCGGTCAGCCAGCCCCACTGGAACACCGCGACCACCGCGCCGAACGTCGCCGCGACCGAGCCGAGGAAGCCGATCGTCGCCTTCAGCGGCACCACGACCGAGCGGAACACCAGCATCAGCAGCACGAACGCCAGCCCGACGATCAGCGCGAGGTACGGCAGCATCGCGTCCGACAGCTTCTCCGAGACGTCGATGTTCGCCGCGGTCTGGCCGGTGACGGCGAGCTTCGCGCCGGTCGCGTTCTCCAGGACGCCCGATCCGGCGCGGATGGCGGCGACCAGGTCCTCGGTCTGCGTACTGCTCGGGCCGCTCTTCGGGA
This sequence comes from Amycolatopsis sp. cmx-4-83, assembly GCF_046548815.1. Taxonomy (NCBI): domain Bacteria; kingdom Bacillati; phylum Actinomycetota; class Actinomycetes; order Pseudonocardiales; family Pseudonocardiaceae; genus Amycolatopsis; species Amycolatopsis sp. cmx-4-83. The sequence goes on from NZ_JAEBEF010000019.1 coordinate 105,654, forward strand.
TCACCGTCAGCAGCGCGGTGTCGCCGGTCTGGTTGACGCGCGGCGGCGTCACGGCGGCGACGTCGGGCAGCTTCTGGATGTCGGCGGCGGCCTGGCCGAGTGCGGCCTGGCGGTTGGTGCTCGCGCGGGTGTCGACGACGACCAGCAGCGGGCCGTTGGAGCCCTCGCCGAAGCTGCGGCTCGCGATGTCGTACGCCTTCTTCTGCGTCGACTCGGGCGCGGCGGTGCTGTCGTTGGGCAGGCCGAGCTGCATGCTCAGCGCGGGCAGCGCGACGACGGCCATCCCGGCCAGCGCGACGAGCAGCACCGGGATCCGGTGGCGGGCCACGAACCGCGCCCAGCGCTCACCGTGCGTCGGTTCGACCGCCTTGCGGCGCAGCCGGATGCGGTTGCCGGCGACGCGGGCGCCGGCGAACCCGAGCACCGCGGGCAGCAGCGTCAGCGCGATGAGCACGGAGACCGCGACGGTCACCGCGGCGGCGACGCCCATCTGGCCGAGGAACGGGATCCCGACGACGGTCAGGCCGGCCAGCGCGATGATGACGGTGAGCCCGGCGAACACGACGGCCGAGCCGGCGGTGCCGACCGCGCGCCCGGCGGCTTCCTCCGGTTCTCGGCCGAGACCCAGTTCGTGCCGGTAGCGCGAGACGATGAACAGCGCGTAGTCGATGCCGACGGCCAGCCCGATCATCAGCGCGAGGATCGGCGTGTTCGAGTTCAGCTCGAGGAAACCGGACGCGAGGAAGATGCCGCCCATCCCGGTGCCTACGCCGATCAGCGCGGTGAGCAGCGGGATGCCGGCCGCGACGAGCGAGCCGAAGGTGATGATCAGCACGACGGCGGCGACCGCGACACCGAGGCCTTCCGTGGCGCCGGTCTCGGGGATGCCCTGCACGGCGTCCCCGCCGAACTCGACGGTGAACCCGGCGGCACGGGCGGCGTCCGCGGGGGCTTGCAGCGCCTGGCGGTCCTCTTCGGTCAGCTCGTACGCTTTCGCTCCGTAACTGACCTGGGCCAAGGCGACGCGCTGATCGGGTGAGATCGACTGCACCTGGAACGGGTCCACGACGGCGGCGACCTTCGGGGCCGTCTTCAGCTGCGTGACGAGCGACTCGACGGCGGCCTTGCCCTTCGCGTCGGTCACCGTGGCCCCGGCCGGAGCCTCGATCACGACGCGCGCGGTGGCGCCACCGGCGTTGGCCTGCGGAAACTTCTCGGTCAGCTGGTCGATCGCCCGCTGCGACTCGGTGCCGGGGATCGTCACCGAGTTCGAAAGCTGGCCCGAAAGCGTCAGGGCACCCAGCCCGAGCGCCACGAGGACGGCCGCCCAGACGGCGGCGACCAGCGCTCGCCGTCGGAAGGACAACCGGCCGAGCCGGTACAGGAAGGTCGCCACGAGTCAGCTCCGTTTCGCCCGAACGGGCTCGGTTCACTCCATCAGGTCTCTCTCCAAGCTAGCCGATCGGCAAGGATGCGTCCAAGCCGATCGGCAAGTATGTGACTTGCCGAACAGCAAGGTTTATCCCAGCCGATCGGCTAGTAAGCGAGTTTGCCGATCGACAGGGAGTGACGTACGCTCCGACGGCTCGCTGAGGAGGAAGAATGACCGCCGGCCCGGCCGAGGACACCCGGACCCGACTGCTGCAGACCGCGCTGCGCTTGTTCAGCGAACACGGGGTCGAGGGCACGTCGCTGCAGATGATCGCCGACGCACTGGGGATCACGAAGGCCGCGGTCTACTACCACTTCAAGACGAAGGCGGAGATCACCGAGGCGGTCGCCGAGCCGGGCGTGCGAGACCTGGACGAGCTGGTGCTGCGAGCGGCGGCCCAGAAACGCCGGGGCGCGCAGGTGGACTTGCTGCTGGAGGGGTTCATCGACCTGGTGATCCGCCACCGGGCGCTGGTGGCGCTGTTTTCGAGCGACCCGGGCCTGATCCGCGCGATCGAGAAGTCGGCCCACGGCGGGATGGAGGGCTTCGGCCAGGCCCTGCTGGGCATTTTGGCGGGCCCGGACCCGGACGCGACGGCGCGGGTGAACGCGATGGTGACGTTGACGGGCATCGCGATGGCGGGCGGGTCCCCGGATCTGGCCCGCATGGGCGACGACGAGCTGCGCACGGAGCTGCTGGACGTGGGCCGGAGGTTGCTCGGGCGCCCGCGCCGCCGGACAGCGGGTGCGGTGCCGTCTCTTTGAGCTGAGCGAAGGTTCGTGCGCCTGGGCGGCCGACTCGCGTGGGGCGGCGGCCGGCGCGGCGACTTGTGTCTGGCTGGCCGGACGCGAGGTGGGGGACTTGCCTGTGGCCGGTGACTGGTGCGGTGGGCACTTGCGTCTGGGCGGTGACCGGTACGCGGGGCCGCGACTTGTGTGCGGCCGGCTGCTCGCGCGGTGACGGTCCACTTGGGTGGGGGCGGCGGCTCGTGCGGCGGCAGCCGATCTGTGGGGCGGCGGTCTGCGCGGCGGCGGCTGACTTGTATGTGGCCGGTGCACGGGGCAGCGGCTTGCGTCTGGCCGGGCGGCTTGCCCGCGGGCGGCCGACTTGCGTGCGGCCGGCGCGCGGGTGGGCGACTTGCGGTCGGTCGGCTCGTGCTCAGTCGAGGCGGGTGAGGTGTTGCGGTGGGACCGCTGCCGTGAGCCAGACTCCGTTGGCGCTTACCTGGAACTTGTGGCCCGCGTTCGCCATGGTGGCCGCGTCCACCCGCAGGATTACCGGCTTTCCGTGGCGGGCCGCCACTGTGCGGGCCGTGTCCGTCGTTGCGGACAGGTGGACCGCGTGGCGGTTCATCGGGCGGAGGCCCTCGTGGAAGATTGCGTCGAGGAACTTCGACACCGTTCCGTGGTACAGGACCGGTGGCGGGGTTGCGTTGGGCAGGCCCAGGTCCACCGTGATGCTGTGGCCCTGGCTCGCGCGGATGCGGGTGCCTGTTTCGTCGAAGGCGAAGCGGCGCTTGTTGTTCGTCTCGACGACCTCGTCGAGTTGGGCACGGGTGACCGCGAAACCGTTTGCGCGCAAGGCGTCGAGAAGGGTCTCGACGCTCACCCAGCCGTCCGGGGAGAGGGTGAGGCCGAGGGCTGCCGGGTCGTGGCGGAGGTGGCGGGCGAGTCGCTTCGAGATGCGGGTTCGGTGCTTTTCGTTCATTTCCTTTCCAGGATCCCGCCGGGGGTAAGCGGTTAAATGCCGCCCTCGATCGCTGGGCGGAGTTTGCTTGCGCCTGGGCCGTGGCGGGACAGCTCGTCGTCGTTGTTGTAGAGCGCGCAGCTGCGCAGGGACAGGCAGCCGCAGCCGACGCAGCCCGTCAGGCGGTCGCGGAGGCGTTGCAGGGCGTCGATGCGTGCGTCGAGCTCGTGCTGCCAGTCGCGCGACAGGCGCGCCCAGTCGGCCTTCGTCGGGGCGTGGTCTTCGGGCAGGGACGCCAGTGCCGCACTGATGTCCTCCAGGGACAGCCCGACCCGTTGCGCGGCGCGGATGAACGCGATCCGGCGCAGCACCGAACGCGGGTAGCGGCGCTGGTTGCCCGCCGACCGCTCCGAGCTGATCAGTCCCTTCTCCTCGTAGAACCGCAGTGCCGTGTGCGGCACCCCGCTGCGTTCCGCCACCTGTCCGATGCTGAGATGTTCAGCGAGCCTCGTCACCTGCTCAGGCTATCCTTGACTTCGAGTTTAGTCGAGGTTGCATCGTCGGGTCATGACCACTGCGACCGAACCGGGTTACGCCGATCTGCCACGGCTGATCTCGCTGATGACCGGCGACGACAAGCACAGCGCCGCCGCGGAGTCCACTGTGGACGTCCTGTGGGTGCTCTACGATCGCGTCCTCGACGTCACGCCCGAAAACTTCCGCGAGCCCGGCCGCGACCGCTTCCTGCTGTCCAAAGGACACGGCCCGATGGCGTACTACGCCGTGCTCACCGCGAAGGGCTTCATCGCCGAGGCGGAGCTCCCGACCTGGTCCGACCCCGTCTCCCGGCTCGGCCACCACCCCGACCGGCGGCGGGTGCCCGGTGTCGAGATCTCCAGCGGATCCCTCGGCCACGGCCTGCCGATCGCGTTCGGCACCGCGCTCGGCCTGCGGGCCCGCGGCCTGACGGCGTCGAAGGTCGTGACGCTCGTCGGCGACGCCGAGCTCGACGAAGGCTCGAACCACGAGGCGATCGTCGTCGCGGCGCGCGCCGGCCTGGAAAACCTGACCACGGTGGTGATCGACAACCAGTCCTCCTCGCGCGGCTGGCCGGGCGGGATCGCCCGGCGCTTCGCCGTCGAAGGCTGGGAGACCCGTGAGGTGTCCGGCCGCGACCACGACGCGCTGTACGACGCCTTCACCACCGCCCACCCCGGCCGCCCGCTCGCGGTGGTCGCCGTCGTCGAACCGAAGGGCTGACGCATGCCGTCGATGCGCGAAGCGTTTTTGAGCACCACCGAAGAGATCCTCGACGCGGACCCGGACGTCGCCGTCGTGCTCGCCGACATCTCGGCCGCCCAGCTCGCGGGCGCCGCGCGGCGCCACCCGGACCGGGTGATCAACGTCGGGATCCGCGAGCAGCTGCTGGTCAGCGCGGGCGCCGGGCTGGCGCTCGCCGGGCTGCGGCCGATCGTGCACACGTTCCCGTCGTTCCTGGTGGAGCGCGCGTTCGAGCAGATCAAGCTCGACTTCTCCCACCAGGAGGCCGGTGGCGTCCTCGTGTCCTACGGCGCCTCCTACGACATGGCCGCGGAAGGGCGCACGCACCAGTCCCCGGGCGACGTCGCGCTCATCGACTCGCTCCCGGGCTGGACCGTGCACGTACCGGGCCACCCGGACGAGGCACGCCGGCTGCTGCTCGAGTCGATCCCCGGTGACGGCCGGATCTACCTGCGCCTTTCGGCCCAGGAGAACGCGTCGCCACACCTCGGAGTCGGCTTCACGCGCCTGCGCGAGGGGGCACGCGGCGTCGTGGTGGCCGTCGGCCCGGTGCTGGACCGCGTCCTGCGCGCGACGGCGGGCCTCGACGTCACGGTGCTCTACGCCTCGACGATCCGCCCGTTCGACGCCGCGGGCCTGCGCGCCGCCGCGCTGGCCGCCGCACCGGACGTGGTCCTGGTCGAGCCGTACCTGGCCGGGACGTCCGCGCACTGGGTCGCGGAAGCTCTTTCCGACGTGCCGCACCGGTTGCGGTCGCTCGGTGTCCGCCGGGACACCGAAGTCCGGACCTACGGCGGCATCGCGGACCACGACCTGGCCCACGGTCTCGACGTGGGCTCACTGGCGTTGTCGATCAAAGATTTCCTCCAGGGGTAGCGGGGCCGCTAGCGTGGCCCCATGGGGTTCCGGATCAGGCCGCTCGCGCTCGGGCTGGTGTGGCGCGGCGACGCGCTGCTCGTGTTCGAAGGACGCGACGACGTCAAAGGCGAGACGTACTGCCGGCCGCTCGGGGGCGGGATCGAGTTCGGCGAAAGCGGCAAGGACGCCCTTCGCCGGGAGTTCGTCGAGGAGCTCGGCGCCGAGCTCCTCGTCGGCAAGCGGGTCGGCGTGCTCGAGAACATCTTCACCTGGCAGGGCAGGCCCGGCCACGAGATCGCCTTCCTCTACGCCGCCGAGTTCACCGACCCCGCCTTCTACGAACGCGAAGAGATGAAGATCCTCGACGACCCCGCCACCGCGCGCTGGGTCGACCTCGCGGACTTCCGTGACGGCCGCAAGATCCTCTACCCGATGGGGCTCCTCGAACTCCTCTCAGCGGATCAGTGACCGCGAAGTCGCCTCCAACGCCAGCTCCACGCCGGCACCGAGCGGCGTCCGGCTGAACCACACCGAGAACGGGCCGTCCGCGCGGACCGGCAACTGCGGAAAGGTGTTCTCCGACGGCTCGGTCTCGAACGCCGCGAACGCGGAATCCGGTGGCGAAGCCGGCGGAGAGATCGCGACGTGCAGGCCGGAACCCGGTGGGGGAGCGGAAAGCCCGCGCCGGACCGGCCGCAGCAGCAGCACGTCGTCGGAGTCGATCATCGTCGCGTTCGCCGCCTCCCGGTGCTCCTTCCACACCGGGCCGAAGTAGAACTCCTCCAGCGCCGCTTTGCGCGCCGCCATGGAGGGGAACCCGCGCAGCCACACGAACTTGTCCGGCGACGCGCGCTCGCGGAACATGCCGAACAGGTGCGCGCCCGCCGCCTCCTGGGGCTCGACGAACTCGCGCTCGAACAGCTCGATGAGCGCGTCGCGCCGCCCCGGGTGCAGGGTGTAGCGGCGGAGCTCGATGACGGTTTCGAAGTCGGTGAAGGTCATGCCGCCGAAGCTAGCGGCCACCACCGACAAAAAACGGATCAGCGGAAGGCCGCGAGCCCCGTGATCGCCTGACCGAGTGACAGCGCGTGCATCTCCTCGGTGCCTTCGTACGTCAGCACCGTCTCGAGGTTCGCCATGTGCCGCATCACCGGGTACTCCAGCGAAATCCCGTTGGCGCCGAGCATCGAACGGGCCGTGCGCGCCGCGTCCAGGGCCGACCGGACGTTCGCCATCTTCCCGAAGCTGACGTGGTTGTGGTGCAGCGTCCCGGCGTCCTTGAGCCGCCCGATCTGCAGCGCCACCAGCCCGGTGCGGTTCACCTCGACGAGCAGGTCGGCGAGCTTGCGCTGGGTCAGCTGGAACCCGGCCAGCGGCTTGCCGAACTGCGAGCGCGAAAGCGTGTACTCCAGCGCGGCTTCGTAGCACGCCCGCGCCGCGCCGACGACGCCGAAGAGGATGCCGTAGCGGGCTTCGTTCAGGCAGGAAAGCGGTCCGCGCAGCCCGCGGACCTCGGGGAACGCCGCCGAGCCGGGCAGCCGCACGCCGTCCAGCACCAGCTCCGCGGTCAGCGACGCCCGCAGCGACAGCTTGTGCTTGACCTCGTTCGCGGTGAAGCCCGGCGTCGACGTCGGGACGACGAAGCCGCGGACGCCGTCGTCGGTCTGCGCCCAGACGACCGCGACGTCGGCGACGGTCCCGTTGGTGATCCACATCTTCGTACCCGACAGCACCCAGTCGGAGCCGTCGCGCACCGCGCGCGTCCGCATCGAGCCCGGGTCGCTGCCCGCGTCCGGCTCGGTCAGCCCGAAGCAGCCCAGCGCGTCGCCGGTGGCCATCCGCGGCAGCCACTCCTGCCGGTGCTCTTCGCTGCCCCACTTGTGGATCGCGTACATCGCCAGCGAGCCCTGCACCGACACGAAGCTGCGCAGCCCGGAGTCGACGGCTTCGAGCTCGCGGCACGCGATACCGTACGCGACCGCGCTGGTCCCGGCGCAGCCGTAGCCCTCCAGGTGCATGCCGAGCAGGCCCAGCGACCCGAAGCCCTTGGCCAGTTCGGCCGCCGGGAGCGCGCCCGTTTCGTACCAGTCGGCGATGTGGTCGAGCAGGTTGTCCTTCGCATACGCGCGCACGGCGTCGCGGATGGCGCGTTCCTCTTCGGCGAGCCCGGCGTCGAGGTCGAGGAAGTCGTGCGGATCAGGGGTGCGGCTCATGAGGGCTCCCGGGGGACGCGTCGATGCGGCCCTCGCAGGAAACCACAGTCAGGCGTCTGTCCTCCGCGTGGCGTTCGTCACGCGGACAGCAGACGCGGACGGCGAACGGCGCGGGCGGGTCTGCTGCCGGGGGATGAGCAGCTCGCTGAACTGCGGGAATGGCACACTGTCGATGTCGTCGCGCCAGGCGTTCAGCATCTGCGACAGCACGTCGTCCTCGGCCATCTTCGCCTCCCTGGCGTCCGGTCGTGCGGGGCGGAAGCCACACGATCGGGTTGCGTAATACCCAGTCGGCGGGACAGCGAAACGTCCTCGCCCGGATTTCTTCCGGCCGGTCACCCCGCCATGGCAGAATCGCGTCGCCGCCGCCAAGGCCTCTACTCCCGAGGAGCGCCCATGCGCGCGGCCAGTCTGCTCACCCTCACCACCGCCGCCCTGCTCGCGGCGACCGGCGTCGCCACCGCCCACGAAACCGGCTGGCGCCAGGTGGGGCACACGACCGCCGAAAACCGCGTCAGCGGCGAGGGCCTCACCACGCTGCGCCTGCCCGGCCACGCGCCCGAGGCCGTCTACCGCAATGGTGCCACCATCCCGCAGCCGCTGAAGGACGAGGGCTGGGGCCACGTCGGCGACCCGGACTCGCTGCGCGGCTACGTTTTCGACGTCTACCAGGACACCGTCACCCCGGCGCCGGTCAAGAAGATGTACCTGGTCACCAAGCCCGACGGCAGCACGACGGAGTTCGTCCACCCGCTCGCCCCCGACGAGCCCGCGGCCAACGCGAACGCCCAGGTCGCGGCCACCCCGGACGGTCAGTGGCTGGTCTCGGGCCCGCTCGGCGAGATCGATCGCCTCTACGTCTCGCCGACGCCGTTCCTCAACCCGCGCGGCCCGAAGACCGCCGGCGACCTCCCGATCGCCGCCCGCATCCACCTCGACCACCACGTCCGCAGCGCCCAGGGCTGCGACTTCGTCAGCCCGACGCGGCTGATCTGCGCCACCAGCGACCCGTACAACGACCTGTACCCGACGAACCTGCAGCTCCTGCAGATCGACCTGCCGCGGCCCCTGAACGGCCACGACGTGACGGCGAAGGTGCGGGAAATCCAGCAGGTTCCGCTGGTCAGCACCTGCACCGGCACGTTCACCCCGGAGGGCGTGGACTACGACGCCGGCGTGCTGCGCGTCGAGGTCGTGCCGCCGTCGCCGTGCAACACCGTGACGGACGTCTATTCCTTCGAGCGTCGCTGAGCCCTCCGGCTACGCTGGGTGGCGTGTCTCGTGTGGTGATCCTCGACTACGGTTCCGGCAACCTCCGCTCCGCCGAACGCGCTGTGGCGCGCGCCGGGGCCGAAGTCGAGGTCACCGCCGACCCGCATGCCGCGATCGAGGCCGACGGCCTGGTCGTGCCCGGCGTCGGCGCGTACTCGGCGTGCATGGCCGGGCTGCTCGAGGTCAAGGGCGACCGGATCATCGGCAAGCGCCTCGCCGGCGGCCGCCCCGTGCTCGGCATCTGCGTCGGCATGCAGATCCTCTTTTCGCGCGGCGTCGAGCACGGCGAGGAGACCGAGGGCACGGGGGAGTGGCCGGGTGTCGTCGACCGGCTCAACGCCGACGTCCTGCCGCACATGGGCTGGAACACCGTGCGCGCGCCCGCGGACTCGCAACTGTTCGCCGGCCTCGACCCGGACGAGCGGTTCTACTTCGTGCACTCCTACGCCGCCCGCAAGTGGGAGCTCGACGGCCTGCCCGGCCAGGAACCCAAGGTCACCTGGGCGAACCACGGCGACGACTTCGTCGCGGCGGTCGAGAACGGGCCGCTGTGGGCCACGCAGTTCCACCCGGAGAAGTCCGGCGACGCGGGCGCGCGGCTGCTGACGAACTGGCTCGCGACCCTCTGACCGGGTGACCGGGGGCTCCGCCCTAGAGTTAGCGGCGTGACTTTCACGCTGCTTCCCGCCGTTGATGTGGCCGATGGCCAGGCCGTGCGACTCGTCCAGGGCGAGGCCGGCACCGAGACCTCCTACGGCAGTCCGCTGGAGGCGGCGCTCGCCTGGCAGCGCGACGGCGCCGAGTGGATCCACCTCGTCGACCTCGACGCCGCCTTCGGCAAGGGCAGCAACCGCGAGCTGCTCGCCGAGGTCGTCGGCAAGCTCGACGTCCAGGTGGAGCTCTCCGGCGGCATCCGCGACGACGCGTCGCTGAAGGCCGCGCTGGCCACCGGCGCCCGCCGCGTCAACCTCGGCACCGCCGCGCTCGAGGACCCGCAGTGGACCGCGCGCGTGATCGGCGAGTACGGCGACCGCGTCGCGATCGGCCTCGACGTCCGTATCACCGACGCCGGCCACCGCCTCTCGGCCCGCGGCTGGACCTCGGACGGCGGCGACCTGTGGGAGGTCCTGGAGCGCCTCGACCGCGACGGCGCGTCCCGCTACGTGGTGACCGACGTCAGCAAGGACGGCACGCTGCGCGGCCCGAACCTCGAACTGCTGCGGGACGTCGTGGCGCGCACGGATGCGCCGGTGATCGCTTCCGGTGGGGTGTCGAGCGTGGCCGATCTGGTCGCGCTGGCCGGGCTGGCTTCGGACGGGGTCGAGGGGTCGATCGTGGGGAAGGCGTTGTACGCGGGCGCGTTCACGCTGCCGGAGGCGCTCGCCGCGGTCGCGGAGGTCTAGCCGCCACGGCTCACGGTTCGTGCAGCGGGAGGAAGCGGATGACCGCTTCCTCGTACGGGTGGGCGGCGCGGACCGCCTGCTGGACGGCGCGGGCCTGATCGACGTCGCAGACCGACTCGACGCGGCATTCCTCGGCGTGCTGCACGACGCCGACCTGACCGTCGTACGGATCCGAGCCGGGCAACGGCAGCCAGGTTCCGGACACTTGCCACACGCTGGAACACCGCGCGTACTGGCCGACCCGGCCCGCTCCCGCTTCGTGGAGCGCGTCGATCACGGCGGCCACGTGGCTTTCCGGGACGGTCACCTCGATCTTCAAACGCGGCATGGCCGGACAGTAGCAACCGGGTCGTGGTCGAGCAGGCGATCCGCGCGCCGACTGCACCAGACACGAACTGCCTCAGCTGTAGTACTTTGCCTGAAGTGGTTCGCTACCCCGATACCGCAACTGGAGTGGTGTCAACGCCATGGTCCGACGCAACCCCGAACGGCGTGCGGCACTGCTCGACGCCGCCATCGAGGTCCTGGCCGCCGAAGGCGCGCGTGGCCTCACCTTCCGTGCCGTGGACCAGCAAGCCGGCGTCCCCGTCGGCACGACCTCCAACTACTTCGCCGGCCGTGACGAGATCCTCAAGCGCGCCGGGGAACGCGTCTACGAGCGGCTCGTCGACGAAGCCGTCATCGCCGACGGGCTGGCCGGGCCGAAGGACCGGGCCCGCGTCGCCGAGCTGATGCACGCGCTCGTGGACCGAGTTGCCGCCTTCCCCACCGGTTTTCTCGCGCTCCTGGAACTGCGCCTGGAAGCCACGCGCCGACCCGAGCTGCGGGACGTGCTCACCCGCCGCATCCGGGAAGACGTCGACTTCAACGTCGGCTACCACACGAAAACCGGGCTGCCCGGCGACGGCACGACAGTCGTCCTCCTGTGGCTGGCGCTGAACTGGCTGATCATGGAACGCCTGACGCTGCCCGATCTCTTCACCGGCGAACAACGCCACGACCTCGTCGAGGCCCTGGTCGACCGCTTGCTGGCCGGGCAGCCGGCCGCCGTGGTGGGCCGAAAAGCGGCTGACAGCACCGGCTCGGCCCCGTAGGTTGCCGCGGGTGGAGGAGATCGTCACGCAGCTCGAAATGACCGCCGCCGACCAGCTCAACCCGGCTCCGGCCGTCGACGGTGTCACGCTGCGGGCCGCCGGGCCCGGGCCGCTGATCCGCGAGCTGCACGTCCGCGTCGGCACGCCGTACCAGTGGCCCAGTGCGTCCCGTTCGGACGACGGCTGGGCGCGGTGGCTCGCCGAACCCGGGCGGCGGTACCGGCTGATCGAGTACCGCGGCGAGGTCGCCGGCGTCGCCGATTTCGAGCCGCAGGGCCGGGACGACGTCGAGATCACCACGTTCGGGCTGCTGCCGGAGTTCGTCGGCAAAGGGCTCGGCGGGTACGCGCTCACCCTCGTCGTCGCCGACGCCTGGACCGTGCCCGGTGCGCGCCGGGTCTGGCTGCACACCTCGACGCTCGACCACCCGAACGCGCTGCCGAACTACCTGCGGCGCGGGTTCCGCGGCTTCAGCCGTCCAGCTTGACCGCGATCCCGACCGTCCGGTCGGCCGGGCCGCGCAGCTTGGAGAAGAACATCGTGACGCGCCCGACGAGGCCGTACTTGCGCGCGATCGCCTTGCGCACCCGCTCGGTCCCGTCCAGGTCCAGCAGCCGCGCCTGGCCGGTGGCGACGGCGCCGTGCGTCTTCTGCCCGCGCAGGTCGCAGGCCTGGACCTCGACCCGCCCGCTGTTGCGGATGCGCTTGACCTTGCCCGCCTTCCGCTCCGACCACAGCACGAGCTCGCCGGCGTCGCCCGCCACCCAGATCGGGGTCGGCACCGCGCGCCCGTCGCGGCGGAACGTGGTCAGGACGACGTAGCGCTCGGCCGCGAGGCGGTCGGTTTCGGAGGCCATGCGCCCACGGTAGTCACGGCGTCCGGCGCCGCAGCGTCGCCGCGCCGAGGACCAGGGCGAGCAGCGCGCAGCAGGCGACGACCACGAGGTTGCGCAGGATCACCGCGTCGACCGTGCCGGCCGTCGTGACGCGCGTCAGCGCCTCGACCGCGTACGACAGCGGCATCACTTCGGAGAGCCACCGCAGCAGCCAGCCCATGTCGTCGCGCGGGACGAACAGGCCGCACAGCAGGATCTGCGGCAGCACGAACACCGGCATGAACTGGATCGCCTGGAACTCCGTGCGGGCGAACGCGCTCACGAACAGCCCGAGCGCCATGCCGAGCAGCGCGTCGAGGACCGCGATCAGCAGCAGCATCCCCACGGAACCGGCCAGGTCGAGGCCGAGCCACCACAGCGAAACCCCGGCCGCGAGCGAGACCTGCACGACGGCGATCGCGCCGAACGCCAGCGCGTAGCCGAAGAGCAGGTCGAGCCGGCCGATGGGGAGCGTCATCAGGCGTTCGAGGGTGGCCGTGGTCCGTTCCCGCAACGTCGTGATCGACGCGATCAGGAACATGATCAGGAACGGGAACACCCCGAGCAGCGCGGGCGCGACGCGGCTGAAGACGGCCGTCGAGTTGAACACGTACCGCAGCAGCACCATGAGCAGCGTCGGCACCAGGACCAGCATCACCACGGTGCGCGGGTCGTGCCGCAGCTGGGTCAGGATGCGCCGGGTGGTGGCCAGCGTCAGCGCGGGGTTCACGACGCGGCCCGCACGAGGTTCAGGAACGCGCCTTCGAGGTCGGCGGCGCCGGTGCGTTCCCGCAGCGCGAGGGGCGCGTCGTCGGCGAGGAGGACGCCTTCGCGCATGAGCAGGAGGCGGTCGCAGCGGGCCGCTTCGTCCATGACGTGGCTGGACACCAGCAGCGTCGCGCCGCCGTCGGCGAGCCGGCGGAAGAGCGCCCACAGTTCGTCGCGCAGCACCGGGTCGAGCCCGACGGTCGGCTCGTCGAGCACCAGCAGCTCCGGTGCGCCGAGCAGCGCGACGGCGAGGTTCGCGCGGTTGTGCTGGCCGCCCGACAGCGAGCCGACCAGCTTCCCGGCGTGGTCGGCCAGCCCGACTTCGGCGATGACGCGGTCCACATCGGACACCGGCGCGCGCAGCACCGCGGCGAAGTACTTGAGCGCTTCGCGGACTGTGAGATCGGCGTAGATCGCGGGGTTCTGCGTCGCGTAACCGATCCGCCGCCGCAGCGGCGGGCTGCCGGCGGGCAGGCCGAGCACGGTGACCGTGCCGCCCTCGACGATCTGGACGCCGACGATCGCGCGCATCAGCGTGGTCTTGCCGCAGCCGCTCGGGCCCAGCAGCCCGGTGACCGACCCGCGCGGCACCTCGAAGCTCACGTCCCGCACCACGGGCCTGCCGCCGCGCCGGACCCGGAGCCCGGTGACCGTGAGCGCAGAATTAGTCATGTGTTTAATTCTGCGCCCGGTGAGTTTCCGGAGTCAAGGGTGCAGGCGGCGCAACGTGATGGGGCATGACGGCAGAAGCGCTTCAAGGGCTTGGTTTGCGACGATTCATCGGTCGGGGGTGCGCCCACTGGAGGGAATGTCGATGGCCGTCAAGCAGGAACTACCGGTCCACCCGCAGGCGGGGTTCTTCGGCGAGGGACCGTATCCCGTGCGCCGCGCCGCGATCGCCCTCGTCGCGATCCTGGCCGGCTTCGCGCTGACGGCCATCTGGTCGGCGCCGTTCGTCGACTCCGTGATCGGGGACAGCGTCGCCAACGGGCTCCTCGGCTACGACGCCAAGGCGACGCCGATCAGCGGGGCCCTCGCCGGGACGCTGTTCGCGTTCGTCTCCGGTCTCGCGGGTTCGTTCACCGCCTGCAACATCGCCGCGTTCGGGGCGGTCGCGCCGCTGGTCGGCGGGCAGGCGGGCGAGCGGCGCAGCCCGTTCAAGCCGCTCGGCTGGATCGCCGCGGGCATGCTCACCGTCTCGATCGCCTACGGCGTGGTCGTCGCCCTCGTCGGCACCGGCATGCCGCAGTTCTCCACCGCGCAGACGAGCGGGCTGAGCCCCCGCAGCATCCAGTCCATGATCGCGTTCGGCGTCGTCGGCCTGATCTTCCTGCTGCTGGGCCTGATCGCGCTCGGCATCCTCCGCAACCCCTTCGCCGCGTTCACCCGGCGGCACCCGGCGGCCCCGCACGTCCTGATGGGCGCGCTCATCGGCGGGTTCCTCATCGGGCGGCCCTACCCGCTGTTCCGGATCATGTTCCGCAGCGCCGCCGAGCAGCACAACGTCTTCTACGGCGCCGCCGCGTTCGCCCTGCAGTCGCTCGGCAACATCGTGATCATGGCCGTGCTGTTCCTGATCCTGACCTACGCCACCGGCGGGCGCCTGCAGCGCTGGCTGGCGGCGAAGCCGGCCCGGATCGCCACGGTGACCGGGGCCGCGCTGCTCGTCGGCGGCACGTTCACGCTGCTGTACTGGGACGTCCGCGTGCTCGGCAGGCTCGGGATCATCTGGTTCCCGATGATCAGCTGGTAGGACGCCCGAGCCAGCGGTAGTCGGGTGCGGGGTCGAGCCGGACGCCGTCCGCCACGGCGACCAGCTCCGCCTCCGGCCGCGCGCCCGACACCGTCAGCCAGCGCCCGGACGGCAGCCGCACCGCGACCACCGCTTCCCGGCCGGCCACGAAGAACCCCTGGCCGCCGCGGACGGTCACCGGGGCGGCGCCGTGCACGCCGGGGGAGCCCGCGCTCGCCGTGACGCGGACGGCGGCCACCGACGGCCGCGCCGGGTCGGCGGCGGTCAGCTCGGTGCTCCCGTCGGCCGGGCCGCTGCCCTTGACCGCGGCGGACCGCTCGATCAGCCCCGCCGGGAGCTCGCCGAAGCGCAGCTCGCCGCGGACGCCGACCGGCCGGGCGGTGACCTCGTCGGCGATCCGCTGGGCCACCGCGCGGGCGTCCGGGACCCCGTCGACCCGCGCGGTCAGGACGTGGTCGTCGTCGGCGAGCCAGGTGAGCAGCGCGGCGGTCTCGGTGCCGCCGGTGACCATGGCGACCCGGCCGTGCACCAGGACCTGGTCGCGGACCGACGCGATTCGCAGCGCGACCTGCGACCACTCGGGGTCGGCGGTGGAGTACGCCGACAGCGTGATCGCCGCGGGACCGGCGGACCACCGCCGGACCTGCGGGGTGATGCCCGGGCCGCCTTCGCGGTACTGCTCGGTGAAGCCGTCTGGCAGCCACTCCGGGCTGTAGCCGAGCACCGGAACGCCGGCGGCCGGGACGACGTCCGGGGCGGTGACCGCGCGCGTGCCCACGAAGACCCCGGCGACCAGCACGACGACCGCCGCGGCGACCAGGGCCAGCTTCGTCGCCGGCTGCCGCTTGCGCCGGTCGCGGGCCAGCGCTTCGCGCACCGCCCGGCCGTCCGGGGCGCGGGCGGCGAGGTGGTCCAGGCTGTCCCGGATCAGCGTCTCGGTGTCGTGCTCGCTGCGGGTCATTCTCCAGCTCCGGTGGTGAGTACCGCGCGGTGGTTCGGGGCCTGGCGCAGGGTGGCCAGCGCGCGGGAGATCTGGCTGCGCACGGTCGACGCGCCGCACCGCAGGACCGCGGCGATCTCGGCGTCGGAGTAGTTCTCGTAGTACCGCAGCACGATCGCCGCGCGCTGCTTGCGGGGCAGCGTGGCGAGCAGGCCGAGCATCGCGTCCCGCTCGTCGTAGGCGGTGGCCGGGTCGGCTTCGGGCGGGCCGAGCGCGTCGAGGACGTCGTGGCTGCTCGGCACCATCCGCCGCACCGCCCGCCGTCGCCACGAGAGGTACTCGTTGGTGATCATCCGCCGCACGTAGGACGGCGGGGCGTCGATGCCGTCCCACCGCTGCTGGGCGCGCAGCAGCACGTCTTGCACGATGTCCTGCGCCAGGTGCGGGTCGTTCGTCAGGACGGTGGCGTAGCGGAGCAGGCCGTCCAGCCGCTCCGCCACGAACTCTTCGAAGTCCACACTCGTCCCTTCCGTTCCTCCCTTGGACGCGCGAGGGGCCCGGGTTGATGCACGCGGGCGAAAAGTATTTTCCCCCGGCCGAGTTCACCGGTTCGGCCCAGTGCGGTGTGGTCGCGGTCACACTTGGCTCCGGCTTTCGGGCAGCGGGTGGCGGCGGCGGGGCCGGCGTTCACCGGTCCGGGCGACCGGCGGCTCCGGTGCGTTCCCGGTTCCGCTGGTCCGATCCGGGGCGGTCCGGGCGTTCGGCAAAACCTGTCGGTGGTGCGTGCTTTCCTTGAAGCGGGAGGAAAGCCGACCCTGGAGGAGGGGCGATGACGAGGGGGAAGGCAGCGGCCGGCGTGGCGGTGCTCGTGGCCGCTTTCGCGATCGGCCCGTTCGCGTTGTTCGTGGGCGTGGTCTGGGGGCTCGTCGCGGGTTTGCGCGGCTACACGCGGAGGTCGGCGGACGAGGCATCGGGGTTGCGGCACCACGTGGCGGCGTTCGGAGTGCTGTACCTCGTGCCGGTCGGGGTGGCCGCGACGGCGTACCTGGGGCTGTCGGCGTACCTGCAGTGGTTCGCGGACACGTCGAGCACCGGCTGGCTCATTTCCCTGCAACGGTTCTTCGAATCGGTGTCGCGGTTCTTCTCCGAGAACCTGAAGCTGAGCGAGTTCTCGGTGTTCGCGGCGCTGATCGGCGTCTACCTGATGACGTGCCTGCTGCTGGCGCGCCGCTCGGACGGCTGGCGGGGGCACACCGCGGCCGGGCTCGGCCGGGCCGCGGACTTCTACACGAAGTACAGCGGTCCCGCGGCCGCCGGGTTCGCCACGCTGGCGGCGCTGTCGCTGTTCGGCATGCAGCTCGGCGTGCCGGCCACCGACCTGCAGGTGAAGTTCAAGGTCGCCCAGCAGGGCTACGCCGAGGTGACGCGGAAGATCGAGGCGGACCTGACCCAGCGGGTGGCGGGGAAGCTGTACGGCAAGGTCGAAGCGTCCTTGCCCAAGGTGTACCGGGACGCGCTCGCCGTCCGGCGCACGGAACTGCCGGGCCTGGTCGAGGCCGCGCGGGGCAGTGCGGAGTTCGCCAAGGCGGGGTACGACGTGAAGCTGCCGGCGGTGGACGAGGCGATCGGCGCCGAGACGCAGCGCGGGAAGCAGGTCGAGGCGCTCGCACCCGAGGCGCGGGTCGACGGCGCGCGGTCACGGGAGGCGCCACCCGGCATCACGCCCGAGCAGGTGGCGGCGGCCGGGGCGGTCGTCGGCGCCGGGCCGGCCGAACCGGGGATCGACCTGGTCGCGGACAGCCGCAAGAAGGTGACCCTGCAGGTCGAAAAGGTCGCGACCGAGCGGATCGTGGCGGTGACGAAGCCGATCACCGAGGCGATCCCGATCCTGGAGCCGCTGGTGCAGGCCTTCGCCGAGGCGGCCGACAAGACCTTGCAGGACAAGCTGTCCCCGCTCTACGACCGCCTGGCCGAGATCGCCCTGCGCAGCCCGCGCGACTTCGCGGCGGCGGTCGAGAGCGAGGCGACGACGCTGGTCGACCACACCGACGTGAGCCGGCCGGTGGCGGCCGCGGCACCCCGCGCCGAGGAAGCGGCGCGGGCGTTCCAGGCGTCGGTTTCGACCTTGCGGGCGGCCCCGGACCAGCTGGGGCAGAAGGTGACGGAGGTGATCCAGGCCCGGACGCCACCTCCGGCGCTCGACCCGTCGGGCCGGCTGCGCCTGACGCTGCCGGAGCTTCAGCCCCTGCGCCTGCTGCCACCGGAGTACTACCGGCTGCCGTACTCGTACGACCCGGGGAGGTTCAGCTACACCTCGCCGGACCGGTTCACCCTGCCGGACCGGTTCGCGGTACCCCCGGAGATCGCGCGGGTACCGCGGATACCGCCCCGGGTGAGCCTGCCCCGGATCTTCTTCTGGTGAGCGGGGTCCCGGCGGCCCACCCCGCCCGGGGCCGCCGGGACCCCGCCGGCCTGGCGGCCGGGGAACCCGGTCAGCAGTACGGGGTCACGCCGTCGAAGGAGGCGCAGTCGTCCTGGTTCCACGGGTCGTTCTGCCACTGGTCCGCGGTGAGGGTGCGGGAGGTGTCCCCGGCGACGAACGCCCACGGGCCGATGTAGTCGTTGCTGTACCAGTAGTTGTCCTGGTCGTGCGCGATCGCCTCCTGCACGAGCGTGCCCCGGTACGGGGACCACGCCGGGTAGGTGCCGTAGTTCGACAGCACGGCCATCCGGCCGCACAGGCCGGCGCAGCCGGGCCGGGCGGGATCGAAGCGGAAGGTGTTGGAATGGATCTCGACCCGCTGGGTCTTCCAGCGGCAGTCGTCGAACAGCGGCGTGGACTCGATGCCCGGTGCCGAACACCGCGTCCGGTCCGGGACGAGCTTGGTGCAGCTCGCCGTCGACGTGTTCGCCGGGCTGTTGCAGAAGCGGTCGGCGTTCTCCCACAGCGTGATGCCGGACCAGTTGTCCTCGAAGGAGTTGCCGTAGATGTCGATGATGTCGGTGCGGGCCGGTACGCGGGGTTCGCCACCGGATTCCGACAGGTACACCGCCGCGGACGGGAAGTTGTCTCCCCGGGACGCGCGCCTGCTGCCGGCCACCACGTTGTTGCGGCGGATGGCGTTGTGGCGGATCACGACGTTGTAGCTGATCTCGTACAAGATCGCTTCGGAGTCATTGTCTTCCATGACGTTGTCTTCGATCAGGAAATCGTTGTCGTTGGTGTCCGCCCACAGGCCGACGCCGTGGTTGTGGTGGATCCAGTTGCCGCGGACGTCGGCGCCGTTGACGGCCCAGAACTTGATTCCGCCGCTGCACCCGCAGCCGGGGCTGCGCGTTTCCCAGTCGTCGACGTTGTTCCCGGTGATTTCGTTGCCTTCGACGAGCAGCCCGGTGATCGCGTTGTCGGGGCGGTAGGCGTTCATCCCGTACTGGCCGTTGTCGCGCAGGCAGCTGGCCCGCACCACCTGCCGGACGCCGGCCATCAGCGCGGCGCCGGTGTTGCGCTGGATCGTGGTGTTCTCGATGACCCAGTGCTCGCCGGAGTCGTGGTTGACCACGCCCTGGTCCTGCGGCGCGACGAAGTTCTGGATGGTCAGGCCGCGGATGACGACGTCCTTGGCCTGCTGGGTGAAGGCGGCGCGGTTGACGCCGCGGCCGTCGAGCACGGCGCCGGGCGCGCCGAGGTAGACGTCGCCGTCCTTGGGGATGACCTGCCCGAACTGGTCGGAGGCCAGCCGGTGGGTGCCGGGCGGCAGCCAGAAGGTGGTCCCCGGTGGCGACGCCTGCGTCTTGACGCTGAGGTCACCCTCCACGGCCAGGTCGACGGTGACGGCACCCGGCGGTGCCTGGGCGTAGAGCGCGGGCTGGTGGTCACAAACGGCACCTGTTCCGGCTGCTGCGGCGGCGGGCGCGGTGGTCGCGAAAACCGGTACAACGGAGGCGGCGACGAGCAGGACAACGAGCGCGGAATGGGTGCGCGGCATGCCGTGAACCTACGCAGAATCGATCCCGTAGATACCGCCATCAGTGGACAGTTGCGGATTTCCGGCCGCGGTAAAACAATCACCGGAAACGAGAACAGGACAAATCCGGGACAATGGCAGTCGGTAGAAATCCGGTGTTCGGCCGCCCGTTACCGGGGGAGGACGTCTTCGAGGCGGACGAAAGCGAAGCCCGTGGTCGGGAGATCGCCGGCCGCCGGGCGGCGTTCGCCGTCGTGGACGACCAGGAGGCCGTGCGGGAAGCGGCGGCCGAGGGACGCCGTCGTGATCGCCGAGCCGTCGGAGTGCTCGACCGAATCCGTGCCGCGGCCCGCGACGATCCGGAGGTCGCGCGTGCGGTGCCCGTAGACGACGAAGCGCGAGTCACCCTGGCTCGACGCGAACAGCGTCCCGTCCGCCACCGCCAGCCCTTCGGCGTCGGCTTCCAGCCACCGGCCGCCGAAGCCGGGGCCGGCGCCGTCCGGGACGCACTCCTCCTGCTCGGCGTCCCAGCGCTGGGGAACACCGTAGGAGCGCACGCGGTCGACCAGCTCGGGCCGCCCGAAGCCGCCGGACGTCAGCGGGATCCGCCAGATCCCGACGTCTTCCTGGGCGGTGTAGAGCACCCGGCCGTCGAACACCGACCCCTCCAGCTGCGGCCCTTCGCCCGGCTCCTCGCAGGGCGACCACGTCGCGCCGCCGGGCAGCCGGAACGACGACGGCAGGTCGACGGTGGCCACCGGGGCCGTGCCGACGGTGCCGTCCGGCCGGTCGGCCAGCCGCAGCAGCGACACCCGTGTCTCGTGCCGCTGGGTCACCGCCACCCACCGGACGCCGGTGCGCGGGTCGCGCCCCGCGGCCAGGCCGTACGCGGTCCGCTGTTCGTCCACAGCGGACTGCGGGAACACCCGCGGGGCGTTCGGCTCGGTGACGTCCCGCAGCAGGCCCGCCCCGGCGGCGGCGCCCCGCGGATCGATCCGGTACACCCGGACGAGGTCCCGGCCCCGGTCGCTGACGACGGCGAGGTCCCCGACGACGTCGACGTTGTTGAACCGCCCGCCCGGCCCGGCCGGGACGAGCTGCAGCGTGCGCGCGTCCAGGTCGAACGCGGCGAGCCCGCCCTCCTTGAGCGTCCCCAGCACGACGCTGCGCGAGGGGTCGTGCGGGTGGACCCAGATGGCCGGGTCGTCGGCGTCGGCGTTCGCCGGGGACGCCGAGGGATCGTCGACGAAGGCCTGCGTCTGGGCCACCGGCGAGGGGTCGCGCGGAGCTGCGGAAGCCGGGACGGCGGACAGCAGGGAGACAGCGGCCACGGCCACCGGAAGGAGTCTGCGCACGTGCGGAAATTAGACGAATCGGGTGTCCGGTACGTGAACGGCGGATGCCGGGTTCACCCGTGCAGCGCCGGGCGGTAGATCAGCTCCTGCGTGCCGCCGTCGAGCGTCCGGCTCTCCAGCAGCTCCAGGTCGAGGTCCGCCACGCCCTCGAAGATCGGCCGCTCGCCGGTCTGCCCGGTGAGCACCGGGAACACCGTCACCTGGACGCGGTCCACCAGGCCCGCCGCCAGCAGTGCCCGGTTGAGCGACAGGCTCCCGTGCGAGCGCAACGGCACCGGCGACTCCGCCTTCAGCCGGGTGACGACCTCGACGGCGTCGCCGGCCACGACGGTCGCGTCCGGCCAGCCGAGCGGGCCGTCCAGGGTGGCCGACACCACCGTCGCCGGCAGGTCCCGCATCCGGGTCACCCACGGGTCGAGCGCCGCCGGGTCGGCCGGCAGCAGCTGTGCGTTCAGCCGGTGCGTGGCCGCCCCGAAGACCATCCGCTGGTCCTCGCGGTAGAGCTCGAGGCGGCGTTCGAGCAGCTCGGGGCCCTGCTTGCCCCAGTAGCCGCCCCAGTCGCCGGTGTGGGAACCGAAGCCGTCGAGGCTCATGAAGACGTCGAAGGTGTAGGTGGCGGTCATGGTGCGCTCCTCGGGTCGGGGACTCTCACCCTGACTACGAAGGCGCCGGGCGGGTTTCGACACCGTCGCGCGAATCCAGGTAGTACTGCGCCACCGGAGCCAGCAGCGCGACGATCTCCTCGTCGTCCGCCCCGGCCAGCGGGGGCAGCCTGATGACGTACCGCAGCAGCGCGACCCCCATCATCTGCGCCGCGATCCCCGTCACGCGGATCTTCGGGACGTCCAGCGCCCGCGCCACCTCGGCCAGCACCGTGCGCTCGATGAACTGGCGCATCATCACCGCGACCTGCTCGTTCGTCGCCGCCGCGCGCAGCATCGCGATGAACGGCGTGCGCCCCTCCGGCGCCGCCCACACCGCCAGGAAGGCCCGCACCAGCCGTTCGCCGACGCCTTCGCGCGGCCCGGCCAGGATCGCCGGGACCAGGGACGCCGGGTTCACCGGCAGGTTCATCGCCGCCGCGAAGAGGGCCTGCTTGCTGCCGAAGAAGTGGTGCAGCAGGGCCGCGTTGACGCCCGCGTCGGCGGCGATCCCGCGGACCGTCGCGCCGTCGTAGCCCAGCTCGGCGAACCGGTGGCGGGCCGCGTCGAGGATCTTCTCGCGCGTCTCCGTCTGTCCCGGCCGCCGTCCCGCCCGTGCCATTGCCCGAGCTTAGAACCCCCTTGACTACGCTGGTGCGCATGTCTGTCGCGGTGCGGGTGATCCCCTGTCTCGACGTCGACGCGGGCCGGGTCGTGAAGGGTGTCAACTTCGCCGGCCTCCGCGACGCCGGCGACCCGGTCGAGCTGGCCCGGCGTTACGACGCCGAGGGGGCCGACGAGCTGACGTTCCTCGACGTCACGGCGTCTTCCGGCGACCGCGAAACCACCTACGACGTGGTCCGCCGCACCGCCGAGCAGGTCTTCATCCCGCTCACCGTCGGCGGCGGCGTCCGCACCAACGACGACGTCAACCGGCTCCTGCGCACCGGCGCGGACAAGGTGAGCATCAACACCGCCGCCATCGCCCGGCCCGAGTTCCTCCACGAGGCCTCACGCCGCTTCGGCGCCCAGTGCATCGTGCTTTCGGTCGACGCGCGCCGCGTCCCCGAAGGCGGCGAGCCGACCGCGTCCGGCTTCGAGGTCACCACCCACGGCGGCCGCCGCGGCACCGGGATCGACGCCGTCGAGTGGGCCGCGCGCGGCGAGGAGCTCGGCGTCGGCGAGATCCTGCTGAACTCCATGGACGCCGACGGCACCAAGAACGGCTTCGACCTCGAGCTCATCGAGCTGGTCCGCAAGGCCGTGCGGGTCCCGGTGATCGCCAGCGGGGGAGCGGGCGCGCTCGAGCACTTCCTGCCCGCGGTGCGCACCGGCGCCGACGCGGTGCTCGCGGCCAGCGTGTTCCACTTCGGACAGCTGAAGATCGGCGACGTCAAGGGCGCGCTGCGCGACGGCGGGGTCGAGGTCCGATGAGGTCGTGGCAGGCACCCGTCGAGGTGAAGGTCACCGCCGCCCTGCTGATCGGGCTGCCGGTCGCGTGGGCGCTGCTCGACCTGATCCCGGTGCTCGGTGCCGGTTCGGGGCTCGAGATCTACCGGATGCCGGCGCTGGCGCTGATCCTCGGCGGCGTCGTGACGACCGGGCTGGTGCACAAGATGGGCAGCGCGCGCATCGGCGGCCTCGTCGTCACTGTGGTTTTCGCGCTGCTGCACGCCTTCCTGCTGCTCGGCGCGGCGCTGTGGTGGAACAAGCTGTTCTCCGGTCTGTCCTTCGCGGGCTACGGCTACGCGTTCGTCCTGCTGAACTCGATGCCGCTCAAGCGGCACATCCTGGGAGCGCAAGCATGAGCCTGGACGCGGCCGTTTCGGCGCGCCTCAAGCGCACCGCCGACGGCCTGATCGCCGCGGTCGTCGTCGAGCACGCCACTTCGGACGTGCTGATGATGGCCTGGATGAACGACGACGCCCTCGCCGCGACCCTGGCCACCCGCCGCGGCACGTACTGGTCGCGCAGCCGCGGCAAGCTGTGGGTCAAGGGCGAGACGTCCGGGCACTACCAGCACGTCCGCGAGGTGCGCATCGACTGCGACGGCGATACGGTGCTGCTGCGCGTCGACCAGACCGGCCCCGCCTGTCACACCGGCACGCACACCTGTTTCGACACCGAGGAGCGGCTGCTCCTGGCCGACGAGAAAGAGCACGCGTGACAATCGTCGCCGACGTCCTGGTCGGGCTGGTCGCCCTGATCCACGTCTACATCGTCGTCCTGGAGATGTTCCTCTGGACCACGCCGCGCGCCCGCGCCGCCTTCGGTACCACGAAGGAGTTCGCGGAGGAGAGCAAGACGCTCGCCGCGAACCAGGGGCTGTACAACGGTTTCCTGGCGCTCGCGCTGGTGTGGGGGCTCATCGCGAGCGACCCGTCGGGCTTCCAGCTCAAGCTGTACGGCCTGGTGTGCGTCATCGTCGCGGGCCTCTACGGCGCGGCGACGGCGAGCAAGCGGATCCTGTTCGTGCAGGTGCTGCCGGCCGCGCTGGCGCTGATCGCGCTGCTGCTCGCCCGCTGAGCCCGGCGCAAGCTGCGGAAATGGGGGAAACGGGCCCGGTGGAGGGCCGCGAGCGGTACGCGGATTTCCTGCCACCGCGGGAGAAGAGCGAGCCGGCGTGGTCCGGGCAGGGCACGACCGTGCTGGAGCGGCGGTTCCGGCGGCTGGCGGCGTTCCTGGTCCTGGAAATCCTGATCGCGGTCGCGTGCCTGTTCAGCGGCCAGGTGCCGCTCATGGTGCTCGGCCCGGTGATCGCGGTGTGCGGAGGTTACTGCGGCTTCGCCGCGGACAGGCGCGCGCAGGCGGCCCGCCGGACGGGCTGGCGGAGCGCGGTCGTCACCGTCGCCGATGTGTCCTGGCAGGCCGGCTCGGTTCCCGTCGCCGTGCGGTTCGCGGACGGCAGCCGGCTCGATCTCCGCTCGTGGCAGGCGGGGGTGGCCGTACGGGCGTTGACGCCGGGGCTGCCGGCGATCGTCGCCGGGGACGGACCCGCGATGACGGTGCTCGTGCCCCCGAACCCGCCCCTGCGCGACGGACCGGTGCTGTTCGGCGCGCGCGCCGAGGCCGCCCGGTGGCGCCCGGCGTCCTGACGCACTCCCAGCTGCGGGACGGTGGGCCTAGTCGATCTCGCCGGTGATGTAGCGCTGCACCGTCGGCGCCACCGCCGCCACCAGCGTCTCGACCTCGGCCGCCACCAGTGGCTCGAACTTCGCCACGTACCGGATCATGCCCATGCCGACCAGCTGGGACGCGCAGAGCGCCGTGCGCAGCGGGATCCGGTCCGAGCCGATCGACGTGATCAGGCCGGTGAAGAAGTTCTGGAAGAAGGCCCGCAGGACCTGGCCGGCCTGCTCGTGGCCGGTGATGCTGCGGACCAGGGCCTGGAAGACGTCGCCGCCCGCGCCGTCCCAGCGGGTCAGGAAGGTGCGGACGATCCGTTCGCCGATCTCCTCGTCCGGGCCGCGGCGGATTTCCCCCAGCAGTTCCACCGGATCGAACGGCAGCTGGAGCACGGCCTTCGCGAACAGGCCCTCCTTGCTGCCGAACCAGTGGTTGACCATCGCCGCGTCGACGCCGGCGCGGGTGGCGATCGCGCGCACCGTCGCGCCGTCGTAGCCGTTCTCGGCGAACACCGCCCGCGCGGCCTCGACCAGCGCCGTGCGGGTGTCCTGGCCGGCGGGCCGGCGGCCGCGGCGGCGGGCAGTAGTGTCGGGGTTGTCGGTGGTGCTCACGGCTCCATCATGGCGCACGTCCCGGCACAATTCCACATTCATTGAATTGTGGCCCCGCCGTCGCCGGATCTGCCCGGGGCGGCACAATGAGCCCCATGGTCAGCGCTTCCGCCGGTTCGACCGGTCCCGGCTCGGTCAGCCCGTCCCGCGAGGACTTCCGCACCCTCGCCGAGAGCCGCCGCGTCATCCCGGTCGTGCGCCGGGTCCTCGCCGACGGCGAGACGCCGATCGGGGTGTACCGCAAGCTCGCCGCCGACCGGCCGGGCACGTTCCTGTTCGAGTCGGCAGAAAACGGCGCCTCCTGGACGCGCTGGTCGTTCATCGGCGTCCGCAGCCCGGCCGCGCTGACCGTGCGTGCCGGGAAAGCGGTCTGGACCGGTACCCCGCCGGTCGGCCTGCCGTGCGAAGGCAACCCGCTCACCGTGCTGCGCGAAACGATCGAAGCGTTGCACACCGAACCCCTGCCCGGATTACCGCCGCTGACCGGCGGCATGGTCGGCTACATCGGCTACGACGCCGTGCGCTGGCTGGAGCGGCTGCCCGAGCTGGCCGAGCGCGACCTCGACATCCCCGAGCTGACCATGCTCCTGGCCACCGACCTCGCGGCGTTCGACCACCACGAGGGCACGGTCACGCTCATCGCCAACGCCGTCAACTGGGACGACTCGCCCGAGCGCGTGGACGCGGCCTACGACGACGCCGTCGCCCGGCTGAGCGCGATGACCGAGCAGCTGCAGGTGCCCGCGCCCGCGACCGTCGCCGCGTTCGACCGGCCCGCGCCGGAGTTCACCCGGAAGCGGTCCAAGGCGGACTTCCACGCCGCGGTCGAGAAGGCCGTCGAAGCGATCAAGGCCGGCGAAGCGTTCCAGATCGTTCCCTCGCAACGGTTCGAGATCCCGACCGCCGCCGACGCGCTCGACATCTACCGCGTGCTGCGGACGTCCAACCCGAGCCCGTACATGTACCTGCTGCGGCTGGAGGGCTTCGACATCGTCGGCTCCAGCCCCGAGTCCCTGGTCACCGTGCGGGACGGCCGCGCGACCACGCACCCCATCGCGGGCACGCGCTGGCGCGGCGCCGATCCGGAAGAGGACGCGCAGCTGGCCAAGGACCTGCTGGCCGACGAGAAGGAGCGCGCCGAGCACCTGATGCTCGTCGACCTCGGCCGCAACGACCTCGGCAAGGTCTGCAAGCCGGGCACCGTCCGCGTCGTCGACTTCTTCCAGATCGAGCGCTACAGCCACGTCATGCACATCGTCTCGACCGTCACCGGCGAGCTGGCCGAGGGCAAGACGGCCTTCGACGCCGTCACCGCGTGCTTCCCGGCCGGGACGCTCTCGGGTGCGCCCAAGGTGCGCGCCATGCAGCTGATCGAGGAGCTGGAGCCGGTCCGCCGCGCGCTGTACGGCGGGGTCGTGGGCTACCTCGACTTCGCCGGCGACGCCGACACGGCGATCGCGATCCGCACCGCGCTGGTCAAGGACGGCATCGCGCACGTGCAGGCCGGCGGCGGGGTGGTCGCGGACTCGGTGGCGGACTACGAGGACACCGAATCGCTGAACAAGGCCAGGACCGTGCTCTCGGCGGTGGCCGCCGCGCAGACGATGGTGCCCGCGGGCACCCTCGACCCGGCCGCGGACTCCGCCCGTGTCTGAGCCCGCCGCGGCCAAGCCGTCCCGCCGTCCACTGTGGATGATCGTGACCGGGCTGCTGCTCGGCGCGCTCGCGCTGTGGGGCGCGTCACGGCTGACCTGGTTCGCCGAATTCCGCGACGGCGGCGTGCGCGGCACGGTGCTGTACCGCGAGACCGGCGAGCAGCAGGCGACGGCCCTGGTGCCGCTGGCCCTGCTCGCGCTGGCCGGGGTGGCCGGGGTCATCGCGACCGGCGGCTGGGCGCGGCGCGTGCTCGGCGTCGTGCTCGCGCTGGCCGGCCTGGCGGCGGTCTGGACCGGGATCGACGGCGTCCGCTTCGGCGGCTACGCCGACGGCCTGCCGGTGTCCCAGATGCTGATCGGGCGCGCGCTGGCCGTGCTCGGGGGAATTCTCGTCGCCGCCGGCGGGTTGGCAGCCGTCAAGGGCGCGGGCAAGGCGGCGCGGCTGGGTACCAAGTACGCGGCTCCGGCGACGCGGAAGAAGACCCGCGATCCGGACGCCGAGCTGTGGGAAGCGCTGTCGGAAGGGGAGGACCCGACGGACGTCCGCGGCAGGCATTCGGAGTAACGCACGCACCCGGAACCGAGCGCTCCAGATGCGGGGGTTAGCATCGTTTCGGCGGGAAGGGGAAGGTTTTTGTGAGCGACCTTGCGAGTGAATCCGTGAGCACGTGCCAGGGCGGGGGCGCCCGGTGAGCGTGCTCGAAGACATCGTCGCCGGCGTGCGGGAAGACCTCGCCGTGCGGGAATCCGCGCTGCCGTTCGACGAACTGAAGCTCCGCGCGGCCGCCGCCCCGGCGCCCCGCGACGTGATGTCCGCGCTGCGTGAATCCGGCATCGGCGTGATCGCCGAGGTGAAGCGGCGCAGCCCCTCCAAGGGCGACCTGGCCGACATCCCCGACCCGGCCGCGCTGGCGAAGGACTACGAAGACGGCGGCGCGCGGGTGATCAGCGTGCTGACCGAGCAGCGCCGCTTCGGCGGGTCGCTGGCCGACCTCGACGCGGTCCGCGCCGCGGTGGACATCCCCATCCTGCGCAAGGACTTCATCGTCAGCCCGTACCAGGTGCACGAGGCCCGGTTGCACGGTGCCGACATGGTGCTGCTGATCGTCGCCGCGCTGGAGCAGAACGCGCTCGTCGCGCTGCTCGACCGCGTCGAGTCGCTCGGCATGACCGCGCTGGTGGAGATCCACAACGCCGAGGAGGCCGACAAGGCCCTCGAAGCGGGCGCCAAGGTCATCGGCGTCAACGCGCGCAACCTGCACACCCTCGAGGTGGACCGGGACGTCTTCTCGCGGCTGGCCCCCGGCCTGCCGATGGACGTCTACAAGGTCGCCGAGTCGGGTGTCCGCGGGCCGGGCGACCTGATGTCCTACGCCGGTCACGGCGCCGACGCGGTGCTGGTCGGCGAGGGTCTCGTCGCGTCCGGTGACCCGAAGGGTTCCCTGGTCAAGCTGGTCACCGCCGGATCGCACCCCGCCTGCCCGAGGCCGTCGCGGTGACGGAGCAGCACGACAAGCACGACCCGGACGAGCGGGGCTACTACGGCCCGTACGGCGGGCGGTTCATGCCGGAGGCGCTGATCGGCGTCGTCGACGAGGTCGCCACGGAGTACGAGAAGGCCCGGCACGACCCGGAGTTCCTGAACGAGTTCAACCGCCTGCTGAAGGACTACGCGGGCCGCCCGTCGCTGCTCACCGAGGCCAAGCGCTTCGGCGAGCACGCCGGCGGCGCGCGCGTCTTCCTCAAGCGCGAAGACCTGAACCACACCGGCTCCCACAAGATCAACAACGTGCTGGGCCAGGCACTGCTCACCAAGCGGATGGGCAAGAAGCGCGTCATCGCCGAAACCGGCGCGGGCCAGCACGGTGTCGCGACGGCGACCGCGTGCGCGCTGCTCGACCTCGACTGCGTTGTCTACATGGGCGAGGTCGACACCGAGCGCCAGGCGCTGAACGTGGCCCGCATGCGGCTGCTCGGCGCCGAGGTGATCCCGGTCAAGACCGGTTCGCGGACGCTGAAGGACGCGATCAACGAGGCGCTGCGCGACTGGGTCACCAACGCCGACACCACGCACTACCTGTTCGGCACGGCCGCCGGGCCGGCGCCGTTCCCGACGATGGTGCGCAACTTCCACCACGTCATCGGCACCGAGGCCCGCGAGCAGATCCTCGCGCAGGCCGGCCGCCTGCCCGACGTCGTCGCGGCGTGCGTCGGCGGCGGGTCGAACGCGATCGGCATCTTCTCCGGCTTCTACGACGACCCGTCCGTGCGGCTGGTCGGCCTGGAGCCGGGCGGCGAGGGCATCGAGGGCAACCGGCACGGGGCGACGCTCACGAAGGGCACTCCGGGCAACCTGCACGGCGCGATGACGTACCTGCTGCAGGACGAGGACGGCCAGACGGTCGAGTCGCACTCGATCTCGGCCGGGCTGGACTACCCGGGCGTCGGCCCGGAGCACGCGTGGCTGAAGGACACCGGCCGCGCGGAGTACCGCCCGGTCACCGACGCCGAGGCGATGGACGCGTTCAAGCTGCTCTCGCGCACCGAGGGCATCATCCCGGCGATCGAGTCGGCGCACGCGCTGGCCGGCGCGCTGGTGCTCGGCCGCGAGCTGGGGCCGGACGGGCTGATCGTGGTGAACCTCTCCGGTCGCGGCGACAAGGACATGGACACGGCGGCGAAGTGGTTCGGGCTGGTGAACGGATGAGCGGGCTGGACGACCTCTTCGCGACGACGCGCGCGGAGGGCCGGGCCGCGCTGGTCGGCTACCTCCCGGCGGGCTTCCCCACGGTGGCCGGGTCGAAGGACCTGATCGCGGCGTGCGTGGACGGCGGCGCGGACCTGATCGAGGTCGGCGTCCCGTACTCCGACCCGGTGATGGACGGCCCGACCATCCAGGCCGCCTCGGTGACGGCGCTGGACAACGGCTTCCGCCTCAAGCACGTCTTCGAGGTCGTCGAGTCGATCGCTTCCCGCGGCGGCCGCGCGGTCGTGATGACGTACTGGAACCCGGTCAACCGCTACGGCGTCGACCGCTTCGCCCGCGACCTCGCGGCGGCGGGCGGCCTCGGGCTGATCACGCCGGACCTGATCCCGGACGAAGCCTCGGCGTGGCTGACGGCGTCGGAGGAGCACGGCCTGGACCGCACGTTCCTGGTGGCGCCTTCGTCGTCGGAGGAGCGCCTCGCCCGCACGGCGGCGGCCTCGTCGGGCTTCATCTACGCGACCGCGGTGATGGGTGTGACCGGCGCGCGCGACCAGGTCGGCGCGGGTGCCGAGGAGCTGGTCCGCCGCACGCGGGCCCACACGTCGTTGCCGATCGGCGTGGGCCTGGGCGTCCGTTCGGGCGACCAGGCGGCCGAGGTGGCGTCGTTCGCGGACGCGGTGATCGTGGGCTCGGCCCTGGTCACGGCGGCGGCGGAAGGTCCTTCCGGGGTGCGTGCGCTGTCCGCCGAGCTGGCCGAAGGCGTGCGCCGGGCGGTCGCCACCGCTTGACCTGGAGTGCGCTCCAGGTGTCACGCTGGGTCGGTGACGTCCTACACCCCGGCTCAGGTGACCGAAAAGACCGGCTTCACCATCGACACCCTGCGGTACTACGAGCGCATCGGCCTGCTCCACCACGTCGGCCGCACGGCAGGCGGGCGGCGCGTGTTCACCGACCAGGATGTGGAGTTCCTGCAGCTCCTGCGCTGCCTGCGGTACACGGGCATGCCGGTGGCGGAGATGTTGCGGTTCGTGTCGTTGCTGCGGTCTGGTGACGCGACGCGCGAAGAGCGCGTGGAGGTGCTGCGCGACCACGAACGGCGGGTCGCGGCGCAGATCTCGCGGCTGCAGGAGCACCAGGACCACATCCGGTTCAAGATCCGGCTGTACAGCGGGGCGGAGGAGCTGGCTGCCGCACCGGCGTGACACCCTCACCTGATCCAGAACTGTGGCCGAGCTGGTCCCGGACCTGGTGATCCTCAACTGTCCCGGGGCTGACACCGTCGCCTACGCGGCGAGTGATGTCCTGGTGGCAGCGGAAATCGTCTCGCCATCGGCCAAGGTGCAGGACCGGATTCTCAAGCGCGCGATCTCCACCTCACCCGCCCCTTCGAGGCCACCCTCCACCTCTGACGGTCTTTGTACGAAAGCTGTACGCGGCTCGATCAAGCTCCGCGCCATGGACTTCGACTTAGGACACCTCCCGCGACGTACGTTCCTCCGCGGCGTCGCGGGTGTCGCTGCCGCGGGAGCAGCCGGGCTCGCGATACCCCGTGCAGCGGAAGCAGCGACCGAACCGCGGGTCTACAGCTGTGCCGAGTGGGGTGCGCGGCCGCCCGCCGATGCCCTCACCACGCTCGACCACCCCGCGAACCGCATCCTCATCCACCACATCGCGAGCGCCAACAGCACCGACTACTCCCGTGCCCACGCCTTCCAGGTCGCCCGCGACGACCAGCACGACCACATGGACAACAACGGCTGGTCCGACACCGGCCAGCACTTCACCGTCAGCCGCGGCGGGTACCGGCTCGAAGGGCGGCACGGCAGTCTCGACGCCCTGCGCGGCCGCACCACCATGATCCAGGGCGCGCACTGCCCCGGGCAGAACACCAATGCCATCGGCATCGAAAACGAAGGCACCTACACCAGCGTCGAGCCACCCGAAGCGCAGTGGGCGGCGCTCGTCGTCTTCTGCGCCCACGTCTGCCGCCAGTACGGCATCCCCGTGGCCGAAATCAAAGGCCACCGCGACTTCTACAACACCGAATGCCCCGGTGACCGCCTCTACGCCAAGCTCCCGCAGCTGCGGGACGAGGTGAAAGCCTCAATGTAGGTACCGCATCACCGCGCACAGCTCCTCCGGCGGCAGCGAACCGAGCCGGTCGATTTCGCCGCGGCGGACGTCCATCAGCGTCGTCGCCAGCTCCGGGCCGAACGCCGACGTCAGCACCGAATCCGCTTCGAACGCCGTCACCGCGTCCGCCAGCGACGTCGGCAGGCGCGTCGCCGACGGGAGCGTTCCCGGGTCGACGTCCACCGGTTCCGGCAGCGACGCCGACGCCGAAACGCCCGCCAGTCCCGCGAACAGCAGCGCCGCCACCACCAGGTACGGGTTCGCCGTCAGGTCGAAGCACTTGACCTCGAAGTTAGCCGTCCGTTCGCGCTGCCCGGCCGGGCCCTGCACCAGCCGCAGCGGTGCCTCGCGATTCTCCAGGCCCCACGCGCTGAACACACCCGCCCAGCGGTGCGGCTCCAGCCTCAGGTAGCTCACCACCGAGGGCGCGCCGATCGCCAGCAGCGCCGGCAGCCGCGAGAGGATGCCGGCGCCGAACGCCTCCGCCGTCCGCGTCAGCCCGAAGGGACCGTCGCCGCCGGAACACAGGTTGCGGTCGCCGTCCCAGACGCTCAGGTGGACGTGGCCGCCGTTGCCGACGCCGCCCGGTGCGAACTTCGGCGTGAACGAGGCCCGCAGCCCGTGCTGCCCGCTGACCGCCCGGATCGTCTCCCGCGTCAGCACCGCGACGTCGGCCGCGCGCACGGGGTCGTCCGCCGCCACCGACAGCTCGAACTGCCCCGCCGCGTATTCCGGGTGGATCTGTTCCACCGCAACGTCTTGCGCGGACAACGCCGACACCAGCGCGCGCAGGTAGCCCGCCTGCGAGGACAGCCGCGCGTAGCCGTAGGCCGGGCCCGCGGTGGCCGAGCGCGGGTCGTCCGGCGCGTCCGCCGCGGTGATCACCCATTCGAGCTCGAACGCCATTCGTGCCCGGTAACCGTGCGAGGCCAGCTCGGCCGTCGCGGCCGCGGCCAGCGCCCGCGCGTCCTGCGGGTGCGGTTCGCCCTCGGTGTCGTACTTCCGGACCGGCGCCCACGCCCAGCCCGGCTGCGCAGCCAGCGGCACCAGCGCGTCGAGGTCCGGGTGCAGCCGCAGGTCGCCGACCGGGCCGCGCGAGTACGTGCCGCCCACGATGTCGTCGGTGGCCAGGAAGAAGTCGAACGAGTTCGACGCGCCGACGCCCCACGCCGCCGCCGACCACAGCCGGTCCACCGGGACGGCCTTCACCCGGGCGATGCCGCTGTTGTCCACGAAGGTCAGCGCGACCAGCTCCACGCCGGCCGCGCGCAGGCCGTCGGCCCGGATCGCGCCCTGCTGCGCGAGTTCTGCCCGATCGAGCTGGCTCATCCCGCTCCCGTCGTTGTTCACTGTTCGTCTTGAGAAAAGAGGTGGAGATCGTGTCAGACACCGTCGAAACCCGTCCAGGGCTGCGCCGCTCCCTCTCCGTCTGGCAGGCCGTCGGCCTGTCCGTGGCGTTGATGGCGCCCAGCATGGCCGCGAACATCAACCCCCAGCAGACCGCGGCCGCCGCCGGCCGCGCCGTCCCCCTCGCGTTCCTGCTCTCCGCGGTCGGCGTCCTGCTGGTCGCGTACGGCTTCGTCAAGCTCTGCCGCCACTACCAGCACGCCGGTTCGGTGTACGCCTTCGTCGGCGCCACCCTCGGCCCGCGCGCCGGCGTCGTCTCCGGCATCGGCCTGCTCGGCACGTACACGTTCTACGCCGTCGTCACGAGCTCGGCCGCGGGCACGCTCGGCACGGCTTTCCTGACGCAGACGGGGATCTGGCCGGATCCCCCGTCCTGGGGCCCGTTCGTGCTGACGGCCGTCGCGCTCGCCGGTGCCTGGCTGCTGGCGGTGCTGCCCGCCCGCCGCGGCACGAGCACGCTGCTCGCCGTGGAAGGCGCGACGATCGCGGTGATCCTGCTGGTCACGGTGGTGATCCTGGTGCGCCTGCTGGCCGGGAACGCCCCCGGTGGCGCCCGGTTCACCCTGGACGTCTTCGTGCCGGAAACCGGCCTGTCCGGCGTCTTCCTCGGCGCGGTGTTCGGCTTCCTGTCCTTCGCCGGCTTCGAGGCCGCGGCCACGCTCGGCGAGGAGACGCACGACCCGAAGCGGAACATCCCGCGCGCGATCCTCGGCACGGCGTTCTTCGGCGGCGGCTACTTCGTCGTGGTCACCGCCGTCGAGATGATGGCGTTCGGCACCGACGCGGCCGCGTTCCACGACTCGCCGTCCCTGCTCGGCGACCTCGGCAGCCGCTACGCCGGCGCCTGGGTCGGCGACGTGATCAGCGTCGGCGCCGCGATCAGCGCGTTCGGCTGCTGCCTCGCCTGCGTGGTCGGCGGTTCGCGGCTCCTGTACGCCTTGGGGCGGGACGCCGTCGGCGGGCGCGGCATCGGCCGGACGTCGAGCCGCGGCACGCCGGTGGTCGCCGTCGGCGCGGTGACCGGCGCGGCGGCGCTGATCACCCTGGTGTGCGCGCTGGCCTTCGGCGCCACGGCGGCGGACACCTTCGCCTGGTCTGGCTCGATCGGGACGCTGATCCTGCTGGTGATCTACCTGCTCACGACGCTCGGCGCGATCCTGCTGCTGTTCGTGAAGCGCCGTATGCGCGTGCCGGGGTGGCACCTGGTGTTCCCGCTGGGCGCGCTCGCCGTCCTCGGGTACACCGTCTACGTCAACGTGGTGCCTTACCCGGCCGAGGGACCGGCGCGCTGGTTCCCCGTTGCCGCGGCGGCCGTGCTGGTGCTCGCGGTGATCTTGGTGCTGTCGGCGCCCGCCTACGCTCGTAGGGTGGGGGAGAGGCTGACCACCGTGGACGGAGGCGCATGACCGACCTGCTCCCGTTCGTCGCGGATCTGCCGCTGGTGGACCACCACTGCCACGGCCTCGTCACCCGGGACGTGACCCGCGCGGACTTCGAAGGGATGCTGACCGAGGCCGACGCGCGCTCGCCGCTCGGCACGAGCCTGTTCGACTCGCTGATCGGGCTGGCCGTGCGCGAACGCTGCGCGCCCGTCCTCGACCTGCCGAAGCACGCGGACGCCGACGCCTACCTCGAACGCCGCGCCGAACTGGGCGCGGCCGAGGTGGCGCGGCGGTTCCTGCGCGCCACCGGCACCACCGGCTTCCTCCTGGACGGCGGGTTCCTGCCGGAGCCGGTGACCACGACACCGGAGTTCGCCGCGCTCGCGGGCACCCGTGCGCACGACGTCGTCCGGCTGGAACAGGTCGCCGAGGCCGTCATCGGCGGGACCACCGCCGAAGGGTTCGCCGCCGCCTTCGCCGACGAGCTGGGGAAACGCGCGAAGACCGCCGTCGGGCTCAAGTCGATCGCCGCCTACCGCGTCGGCCTCGAACTGGCGGGGGAGCGGCCGTCACCGTCGGAGGTGGCGGCCGCGGCGGGACGCTGGCTGCGCGGCGGGAACCCGCGCTTGGCCGACGAGGTGCTGCACCGGCACCTCGTGTTCACCGGCCTCGACCTGGGCCTGCCGGTGCAGTTCCACGTCGGCTACGGCGACTCCGACGTCGACCTGCACCGCTGCGACCCGCTCCTGCTCACCGGGCTGCTGCGGGCCACCCGCGACCTCGGCGTGCCGATCCTGCTGCTGCACAACTACCCCTTCCACCGGGGCGCCGCGTACCTGGCGCAGGTCTTCGAGCACGTGTTCGTGGACGCCGGGCTCATCACGCACAACGCGGGGTTCCGGGCGCCGGCGATCCTGGCCGAGCTGCTGGAGGTCGCGCCGTTCGGGAAGGTCCTCTTCTCGACCGACGCGTTCGGCCTGGCCGAGCTGTACCACCTGGGCACGGCCCTGTTCCGGCGAGGTCTGTCCGACTTCGTGCGTGCCGCGCTCGACGCGGACGCGGTGTCCGAAGTGGACGCCGTGCGGCTGTGTGCTTTGGTGGGGCACGAGAACGCGCAGAGGATCTACCGCTTGGAGCACGTGTGAGTGACCTGTGGGCCCGGTGGACGCGGGCGATCGCCGACGAACTGCCCGCCGCCGTCGAGCTGCGGCACGCGGTGCACGCCGACCCGCGCGGTTCCGGCGACGAAGAGGACACCGCCCGCCTGGTCGCCGAGGCGCTCGGCGCGGGCGACGGGATCCGCGTCGCCAAGACCGGCCGCGCCATCCCGCTGCCCGGCGGCGACGGCCCGGCGGTGGCGCTGCGGGCCGAGCTCGACGCCCTCCCGGTGCTGGAGGGCACCCGCGTGCCGTGGGCGTCGGGCAACGAGCTGATGCACGCGTGCGGCCACGACGTCCACCTCGCCGCGCTGGTCGCCGTCGGCCGCGCGGCGGTGCGCGCCGGCGTGCCGCGGCCGATCCTGGCGCTGCTGCAGCCGCGCGAGGAGACGTCGCCGCCCGGCGCGGTCGACATCGTCGAGTCCGGGGTGCTGGCCGAGCACGGCGTGGACGCGGTGATCGGCGCGCACGTCCAGCCGCGGATCGCGCACGGCGTCGTCGCGGCGGTGCCCGGCCCGGTGAACGCGTCCACCGACGAGTTCGAGGTGACCCTGCACGGCCAGGGCGGCCACGCCGGCTACCCGCACCTGCTGCGCGACCCGATCCTGGCGCTGTCGCAGCTGGTCGTGAGCCTGCAGCAGCTCGCGTCGCGCCGGATCGACCCGGTGTTCGGCGCGGTCTGCTCGGTCGGCCGGATCCAGGCGGGCGCGGCGGCCAACGTCGTCCCGAACAGCGCGACCGCGTTCGGCTCGCTGCGCCTGATGCGCGAGAAGGACCGCGACCGCGCGCTGGAGGCGCTCGCCGACATCGTGCACGGCACCGCGCGGGCGCACGGCTGCACGGCCGAGCTGGAGATCAGCCCGTGCGAGCCGGTGCTGGACAACGACGCCGCGCTGGCGACCGGAGCCCAGCGCTGGCTGAGCCACGCGGGCTTCGCCGTCGACGACCAGTTCCGGTCCTTCGGCGCCGACGATTTCGCCCACTACTGCGGCGGCGCGACCCGCGGGCTGATGCTCTTCGTCGGCCTCGGCGACACCGCGGGCGTGCCCAGCTTGCACGACGAACGCTTCCTCCCGCGCGACGAAGCCGTCACCCACGTCGCGCACGCGCTGGTGGCGGGGTACCTGGCCGCCTTGGATGGTCCGGGCCGGTAGCGCTACGGTGGCCGCGTGATGAGCGCCTACCTCGCGACGATCCCCAGTCCCGACCGGGGGGTCTGGCACCTGGGACCGATCCCGCTCCGCGCGTACGCCCTGTGCATCATCGCCGGCATCATCGTGGCGATCTGGTGGGGCGAACGGCGCTGGGCCGCCCGCGGCGGCACCAAGGGCACGGTGATCGACATCGCGGTGTTCGCGGTGCCGTTCGGCCTGGTCGGCGGCCGGTTGTACCACGTGATCACCGACCCCGAGCTGTACTTCACCGAGGGCAAGAACCCCTGGAACGCGTTCGCGATCTGGGACGGCGGCCTCGGCATCTGGGGCGCCATCGCCCTCGGCGCGGTGGGCGCGCTCATCGCGTGCCGCCGCAAGGGCATCCCGCTGCCGGCGATGGCGGACGCGATCGCCCCGGGCATCGTCGTCGCGCAGGCCATCGGCCGCATCGGCAACTACTTCAACCAGGAGCTCTACGGCGCGCACACCGACCTGCCGTGGGGCCTGGAGGTCTACCAGCGCTTCAACCCGGAGGACCCGGACAACCTGCTGAACGGCGTCGCGACGGGGCACATCCCGCTGCCGGAGAGCCCGGTCCACCCGACGTTCCTGTACGAGCTGATCTGGAACCTGCTGGTCGCGCTGCTGGTCGTCTGGGCGGACCGGCGCTTCAAGCTCGGGCACGGGCGGGCGTTCGCGCTGTACGTCGCCGGCTACACGGTCGGCCGCGGCTGGATCGAGATGATGCGGACCGACACCGCGAACCACATCCTCGGCCTGCGGGTGAACGTGTGGACGTCGATCCTGCTGTTCGCCGCGGCGGTGGTGTACTTCGTGCTGGCCGGGAAGCGGGGGCCGCGGGAGCTGCCGGAGACGCTGGTGAGCAAGGACGCGCCCGGGCCGGACGAGGTGCCGGTCGACGACGCTTCCCCGGCGGACGGGGAGCCGGAACACGCGAAGGTGGCGGCCGAGGCCCCGGCCGCGGAGAAGCCCGCCGACGAAGCCCCGGCCGAAGAGCCCAAGAAGACCGACGAGAGCTGACCGTAGCCATGAGGGGCACCCTCATGACTTTGCGAACCGCCGGACCTGGGGCGGCCGATCCGGCTTAGCGGGGCCCCTGGCTTTTACGGCCACGAGGGTGCCCCTCAGGACAGGTCGGGCAGGCCCAGCTCCAGGTTGGGTGTCTGCAGCCCGCCGTCGACTTCGAGGACCTTGCCGGTGATGTACCCGCCGGCCCGCGAGGCCAGGAACACCACCGTCGCCGCGATGTCCTCCGCCTCGCCGATCTTGCCCAGCGGGGTGGCCGACTCCATCTTCGCCTTGAGTTCCGGGTTGCCCACCACGATCTCCAGGGCCGACGTCGCCACCGAGCCCACCGAGATCGCGTTCACCCGGACCTTCGGGGCCAGGTCGGCCGCGGCCAGGCGGGTGTAGTGGGCCAGGGCCGCCTTCGCCGTTCCGTACGCCGCGAAGCCGCGGCCCGAGACGCGGCCCATCACCGACGAGATGTTGACGACCGAGCCGCCCGTTTTCACCAGTGCGGGGGCGGCCGCCGCCGTCAGCGCGTGCGCGGTCGAGACGTTGAAGCGGAACGCTTCCTCCAGGAAGTCCGGAGTGGTCTCCAGCAGGGGCCGCGGGTACGTGCCGCCGACGTTGTTGACCACCAGGTCGAGGCGCCCGAACTCGGCCACCGCCGTCTCGGCCAGTGCGGCCGCGGCGTCCGGTGTGGAGAGGTCGGCGGGGACGGTGACGGCGCGGCGGCCGGCCGCCGACACCCGGGCGGCCACTTCTTCGAGCTGGGCGGCGGTCCGGGAGGCGATGACCACGTCGGCGCCCGCTTCGGCGAGGGCC
Source organism: Amycolatopsis sp. cmx-4-83 (assembly GCF_046548815.1). NCBI lineage: Bacteria > Bacillati > Actinomycetota > Actinomycetes > Pseudonocardiales > Pseudonocardiaceae > Amycolatopsis > Amycolatopsis sp. cmx-4-83. The sequence goes on from NZ_JAEBEF010000019.1 coordinate 144,373, forward strand.
ACGGCCGTGGCCGCGCCGATGCCGCGGCCGGCGCCGGTGACCACCGCGACCTGGTCGGTGAGCTTGAACCGGTCGAGGATCATGCGGCGAAATGTAACACGTTCTAGTGACGGCGGACACAGGCCGGATGTGCCGGGTCGGACTGGTCACGTTAGGCTCGGCCGGAGTTTCCGGGCCGTATACTTAGCGCCGCGAACTACCGGGAACCCATCAGGAACTACGTCGTTCCGCGCTGCCGGATCGTTACCGTCCGGCGCTGTTCGGGGCAGTCCGGATTGATGCTGACGTGTTTCCCAGGTGTTAAAGTCGCGCTAACAAGCGGGCCATCGTCGTCCCGTGCGCTCCCGGCCGGTAGCCCGGCCCCGCACGACAGACGACGAAGGAGGTCCCTTCTTCATGATCTTCTCCGCCATTCCCGGCAAGCAGGGTCTCTACGACCCGGAGACCGAACAGGACTCCTGCGGTGTGGCCATGGTGGCCGACATCCGCGGGCGCCGCTCCCACGGAATCGTCACCGACGGCCTGGCCGCGCTGACGAACCTCGACCACCGCGGCGCCGCCGGCGCCGAACCCACCAGCGGCGACGGCGCCGGCATCCTGCTGCAGCTGCCCGATGTGCTGCTGCGCGCGGAAGCCGGCTTCGCGCTGCCCGAACCCGACGAGCGCGGCCACCACACCTACGCCGCCGGCATCGCGTTCCTCCCCCAAGACGCCGAGCAGCGCCGCAAGGCCGTCGAGCTGGCCGAACGCATCGCCGTCGAAGAGGGCCTGGAGGTCCTCGGCTGGCGCGAGGTGCCGGTCGACGCCGACCGCGCCGACATCGGCCCGACCGCGCGCTCGGTCATGCCGCACTTCGCCATGCTTTTCGTCACCGCCGACGGAAAAGCGGGCCTGGAGCTCGACCGCTTGGCCTTCTGCCTGCGCAAGCGCGTCGAGCACGAAAGCGCGAACTCCGGCTGTGGCACGTACTTCCCGTCGCTGTCCTCGCGGACGATCGTCTACAAGGGCATGGTGACGCCGGAGCAGCTGCCGGCGTTCTTCGCCGACCTCCGCGACGAGCGGCTGGAAAGCGCCATCGCGCTGGTGCACTCCCGCTTCTCCACCAACACCTTCCCGTCGTGGCCGCTGGCCCACCCGTTCCGGTTCGTGGCCCACAACGGCGAGATCAACACCATCCGCGGCAACCGCAACCGCATGCGGGCCCGCGAGGCGCTGCTGGAATCCGAGCTCCTCGACGGCGACCTGTCGCGGCTGTTCCCGATCTGCTCGCCGGACGCTTCGGACTCGGCGTCCTTCGACGAGGTCCTCGAGCTGCTGCACCTGGGCGGCCGGTCGCTGCCGCACGCGGTGCTCATGATGATCCCGGAGGCGTGGGAGAACCACGCCACCATGAAGCCCGAGCGCCGCGCGTTCTACCAGTTCCACGCCAGCCTGATGGAGCCGTGGGACGGCCCGGCGTGCGTCACCTTCACCGACGGCAGCCTGGTCGGGGCGGTCCTGGACCGCAACGGCCTGCGCCCCGCGCGCTGGTGGCGCACGGCCGACGACCGCGTCGTCCTCGCCAGCGAGGCCGGCGTCCTGGACGTTCCCGCCGCCGACGTCGTGGCCAAGGGACGGCTCAAGCCCGGCAAGATGTTCCTCGTCGACACCGAGGCCGGCCGGATCGTGGACGACGAAGAGGTCAAGTCCGCCCTCGCCGGCGAACTGCCCTACGACGCCTGGCTGCACGCCGGGCTGCTGAAGATCGCCGAGCTGCCCGACCGCGACCACGTCGTGCAGAGCCACGATTCGGTGCTGCGCCGTCAGCTTTCCTTCGGCTACACCGAAGAAGAGCTCAAGATCCTGCTGGCGCCGATGGCCGAGAAGGGCGCCGAGCCGATCGGCTCGATGGGCTCGGACACCCCGCCCGCGGTGCTGTCGCAGCGATCCCGGCTCCTCTACGACTACTTCAAGCAGAACTTCGCGCAGGTCACCAACCCGCCGCTGGACGCGATCCGCGAAGAGCTCGTCACCTGCATGGCGCGGATCATGGGCCCGGAGCGCAACCTCCTGGCCCCCGGCCCGGCGTCCTGCCGGCACCTGAAGCTGCCGTACCCCGTCATCGACAACGACGAGCTGGCGAAGCTCATCCACATCAACGACGACGGCGACCTCCCGGGCTTCGCGTGCAGTGTCCTTTCCGGACTGTACGAAGTGGACGGTGGCGCCGAGGCGCTGGCCGGTGCGATCGAGCGCGTCCGGCGTGAGGCGTCCGAGGCGATCGCGGCCGGCGCGCGCACGCTGGTGCTGTCCGACCGCGACTCCGACCACCGGATGGCGCCGATCCCGTCGCTGCTGCTGGTTTCCGCGGTGCACCACCACCTGGTCCGCACCAAGGAGCGCCTGCGCGTCGCGCTCGTCGTCGAATCCGGCGACGCCCGCGAGGTGCACCACATCGCGCTGCTGCTCGGCTACGGCGCCGCCGCGGTCAACCCGTACCTGGCCTTCGAGACCATCGAGGACATGATCGGGCAGGGCGCGGTCACCGGCATCGAGCCCGCCAAGGCGATCCGCAACTACGTGCAGGCGCTCGTGAAGGGTGTCCTGAAGATCATGTCCAAGATGGGCATCTCGACGGTCGGCGCGTACACCGCCGCCCAGGTCTTCGAATCCCTCGGCCTGGCCCAGGACCTGCTCGACGAGTACTTCACCGGGACGTCGTCGAAGCTCGGCGGCGTCGGCCTGACCGTGCTCGCCGAAGAGGTGGCCGTGCGCCACCGCCGCGCGTACCCGGACAACCCGACCGAGCGCGTCCACCGTGGACTCGACACCGGCGGCGAGTACGCCTACCGCCGCGAGGGCGAGCTGCACCTGTTCACGCCGGAGACGGTGTTCCTGCTGCAGCACGCGTCCAAGACCGGCCGCGAAGAGGTGTACCGCAAGTACACCGACGAGGTGCACCGCCTCTACCGCGAAGGCGGCACGCTGCGCGGGCTGTTCGCCTTCCGCGACGGCGTCCGCGAGCCGGTGCCGCTCGACGAGGTCGAGCCCGCCGAAGCGATCTTCAAGCGCTTCAACACCGGCGCGATGTCGTACGGCTCGATCTCGGCCGAGGCGCACGAAACCCTGGCCATCGCGATGAACCGCATCGGCGGCCGGTCCAACACCGGTGAGGGTGGCGAGGACCCGGAACGGCTCTACGACCCCGAGCGGCGCAGCGCGATCAAGCAGGTCGCTTCGGGCCGCTTCGGCGTCACGAGCGAGTACCTGGTCAACGCCGACGACATCCAGATCAAGATGGCGCAGGGCGCCAAGCCCGGCGAGGGCGGCCAGCTGCCGCCGAACAAGGTGTACCCGTGGATCGCGCGGACCCGGCACTCGACGCCGGGCGTGGGCCTCATTTCGCCGCCGCCGCACCACGACATCTACTCGATCGAGGACCTGGCGCAGCTGATCCACGACCTCAAGAACGCCAACGAGCACGCCCGCATCCACGTGAAGCTGGTGTCCTCGCTGGGTGTCGGCACGGTCGCGGCGGGCGTGTCCAAGGCGCACGCGGACGTCGTGCTCATCTCGGGCCACGACGGCGGCACCGGCGCGTCCCCGATGAACTCGCTCAAGCACGCGGGCACGCCGTGGGAGATCGGCCTCGCCGAGACCCAGCAGACGTTGCTGCTCAACGGATTGCGCGACCGGATCACCGTGCAGGTGGACGGCGCCATGAAGACCGGGCGCGACGTCGTCATCGCGGCGCTGCTCGGTGCCGAGGAGTACGGCTTCGCGACGGCCCCGCTCGTCGTCGCGGGCTGCATCATGATGCGCGTCTGCCACCTCGACACCTGCCCCGTCGGCGTCGCCACGCAGAGCCCCGAACTGCGCAAGCGCTACACCGGCCAGGTCGAGCACGTCGTGAACTTCTTCAGGTTCATCGCCGAAGAAGTCCGCGAAACCCTTGCGGCGCTGGGCTTCCGCACACTCGACGAGGCCATCGGCCACGCCGAGCTGCTGGACACCGACGAGGCCGTCGACCACTGGAAGGCGTCCGGTCTGGACCTGGCGCCGATCTTCGAGATGCCGTCGGAGACCCCGTACGGCGGCGCCAAGCGGCGCACCCGCGGCCAGGACCACGGCCTCGAGCACGCGCTCGACCGCACGCTCATCCAGCTCGCCGAGGCGGCGCTGGAAGACGCGCACCACGTGAACATCGAGCTGCCGGTGCGCAACGTCAACCGGACCGTCGGCACGCTGCTCGGCTCGGAGATCACCCGCCGCTACGGCGGGGACGGCCTGCCCGAGGGCACGATCAACGTCACGCTCACCGGCTCGGCGGGGCAGTCGCTCGGCGCGTTCCTGCCGCGCGGCATCACCCTCGACATGGTCGGCGACGCGAACGACTACGTCGGCAAGGGTCTGTCCGGCGGCCGGATCGTGGTCCGCCCCGACCCGGTGGCGTCGTTCGCCGCCGAGGCGCAGACGATCGCGGGCAACACCATCGCCTACGGCGCGACCGGCGGCGAGATCTTCCTGCGCGGCCAGGTCGGCGAACGCTTCTGCGTCCGCAACTCCGGCGCCACGGTCGTCGCCGAGGGCGTCGGCGACCACGCCTTCGAGTACATGACCGGCGGCCGCGCGGTGGTGCTCGGCCCGACCGGGCGCAACCTGGCGGCGGGCATGTCCGGCGGCATGGCGTTCTTGCTCGACGTCGACCGCAAGAAGGTCAACCAGGACATGGTGGACCTGCTCAAGCCGACCGCCGACGACCTGGCGTGGCTCAAGAAAACGGTGCAGCAGCACCACGATCTCACCCGCTCCGCGGTGGCGGCCTCGCTGCTCGGCGACTGGCCGCGCCGCTCGGCGGCGTTCACGAAGGTGATGCCGCGCGACTACCAGCGGGTCCTGGACGCGGCGAAGGCGGCCAAGGCCGCCGGCCGCGACGTCGACGAGGCGATCATGGAGGCCGCTCGTGGCTGACCCGACCGGTTTCCTGAAGTACGACCGCGAAGAGCCGCCGAAGAAGTCCTACGAGGAACGGCTTTCTTCGTGGGGTGAGGTCTACGCGGACGTTCCTTCCGCCGAGCGCAACGAAAAGGTGCGCAAGCAGGCGTCGCGGTGCATGGACTGCGGCATCCCGTTCTGCCACTCCGGCGGCTCGGGTTGCCCGCTGGGCAACCTGATCCCGGAGTGGAACGACCTGGTCCGCCGCGGCGACTGGGCCGCGGCGAGCGACCGGCTGCACGCGACCAACAACTTCCCGGAGTTCACCGGGAAGCTGTGCCCGGCGCCGTGCGAGGCGGGCTGCGTGCTGTCGATCTCGCCGGACTCCGGCGGGCCGGTGGCGATCAAGCGCGTCGAGCAGACGATCGCCGACCAGTCGTGGGAAGCGGGCTACGTCCAGCCGCAGATGTCCGAAGTGGCCAGTGGCCGCCGCGTCGCGGTGGTCGGCTCCGGCCCGGCCGGCCTCGCGGCCGCCCAGCAGCTGACCCGCGCGGGCCACGAGGTCACGGTGTTCGAGCGCGACGACCGCCTCGGCGGCCTGCTGCGCTACGGCATCCCCGAGTTCAAGATGGAGAAGAAGGTCCTCGACCGCCGCCTCGCGCAGCTGCGCAAGGAGGGCACCCGGTTCGTCACCGGCTGCGAGGTCGGCGTCGACCTCTCGGTGGAAGACCTGCGCGCGCAGTACGACGCCGTCGTGCTGGCGGTCGGCGCCCTGCGCGGCCGCGACGACACGACGACGCCGGGCCGCGAGCTCACGGGCATCCACCTGGCGATGGAACACCTAGTCCCGGCCAACAAGTACGTCGAAGGCGACGGCCCGCCGTCGATCGACGCCCGCGACAAGCACGTCCTCATCATCGGCGGCGGCGACACGGGCGCGGACTCCTACGGCACGGCCACCCGCCAGGGCGCGCGCTCGGTGACCCAGCTGGACCAGTACCCGACCCCACCGTCCACAAGGGACAACGAGCGCTCACCGTGGCCGACTTGGCCGTACATCCTGCGCACGTACCCGGCCCACGAGGAAGCGGGCGAGCGCAAGTTCGCGGTGGCGGTCAAGCGTTTCGTCGGCGACGAGACCGGCCACGTGCGCGCGGTCGAGCTCCAGCAGGTCCGCGTCCGCAAGGACCCGACGACGGGCCGCCGCGAGGTCATCCCGGTGACGGAGGAGATCGAGACGGTCCCGGCCGACCTTGTTCTGCTGGCGATCGGCTTCGAAGGCGTCGAGGAGATGCCGTTGCTGTCCGGGCTGGGCCTCTCGCTGACCCGGCGGGGAACGCTTTCCTGCGGCGCGGACTGGCAGACGGAGACGCCGGGGGTGTTCGTTTGTGGTGACGCGCACCGCGGGGCGTCGCTGGTGGTGTGGGCGATCGCGGAGGGCCGTTCGGTGGCCAACGCGGTGGACACGTACCTGACTGGTGCTTCGGACCTCCCGGCGCCAGTGCACCCGACGGCGCTGCCGCTCGCGGTGGTCTGATCCTCGGTTCTCCGGAAGCCCCCTCGTCACCGGTGAGGGGGCTTCCGGCGTAACACCGGGCGTTCCCGCAGCGACGCTGGGAGAGCCGGCGAAAGGTCGAACGGGCGCTTCACCTCGCCGGTACCTCGCTGACCGGGTACCAACCGAGTGAGGTGCTGCTGGCGATGGCCCGTCGCGCGGCGAAGCCCGCGCGATCGCGGATCCTCGCGGACGTGGCGCAGTCGAACGAACGGCCATCGATCTTGTCAGCCTTCGGCCGGGCGAGTTCCCCGGTGTGCCCGAGGTGGTCGACCAGTTCGTCACGCTCCAGGAGGCCCGGCTGGGCCTTGCCTCCGAAGAGGGATGACTACGTCGACCGGCGGCCACGGCGACCGCCGAACGGCGGTGTGCGCTCCGTGTCAGGACAACTACTTTCGAGTAGCTGTGCCGCTTTTGCGGCAATTCACTTTCGCGGAAGGTGGGTGTCTTGAAGCGCACGACATTCCGGGCCGCGGTCCTCACCGCCGTCCTTTCGCTTGTGTTCGGCCTCGTCAGCACGCCCGCTCAGGCAGCGGCGAAACCCTTCTGGACGCCCGATGCCATGCGGGCGGCCGTTCCGATGGACAACCTCGTCAAGGTCCCCGCCTCCACGCCGAAAGACGTGGCCAAGGGGCAGAGCGCGATCATCCGGAGCATCCCCAACGCCGGAGGAGCCTGGACCGGCGGTGGCAAGGTCACCCAGACCGCCGGGCGGGTGTTCTTCCTCTTCAACGGGCAGAAAGCGTCCTGCTCCGGGGACGCCGTCACCAGCGCCAACGGCAGTGTCGTCGTCACCGCCGGGCACTGCGTCAAGTACCAGGGCACCTGGCACACCGAATGGGTCTTCGTGCCCGGGTACACCAACGGCAACGCGCCCTACGGCCAGTGGGCCGCGAAGACCACGCTCACCACGCCGCAGTGGGAAGCCGGTGAGGACATGAACTACGACGTCGGCATGGCCGTCGTCAACCCGCTGAACGGGCAGCGGCTCACGGACGTTGTGGGCGCGCAGGGGATCGCCTTCAACCAGCCGAAGAACCAGAGCATGTACACCTTCGGCTACCCGGCCGCCGCGCCGTACGACGGGACGAAGCTGATCTACTGCAGCGGGAGTACCTTCACCGACTTCCTGCTCACCAAGGACCACGGCATGAACTGCGACATGACTGGCGGCTCCAGCGGCGGGCCGTGGTTCCTTTCGTTCGACGAGAGCACCGGCACCGGCGTGCAGGCTTCGGTCAACAGCTTCGGCTACACCTTCCTGCCGGGCTACATGTTCGGGCCGTACTTCGGCACCGACGCGCAGAACCTGTACAACCGCGCGCAAGCCGCGTGACCGTCGTCAGCCCGGGGGTGGAGCCGCGGTTCCGGCCCCTGGGCTGACGTCCGCCGCGCATCGGCGGGCCAGGCTTGCGGGCATGCGGAAAATACTGCTGTCGCTCGCCTTCCTGCGCGTTCTCGCCGCTCCGCCGGCCGAAGCCGCCCCGAGTCCGAAGTGGACGGTTCCCTGCCCGGACTACGGCCTGAGCCCGTCTCCGACCGTGGGGCTCGAATGCGCGACCTTGCGCGTCCCGCTCGACTACGCGCACCCGGAGCGCACCATCGAGCTGACCCTCTCGCGCCGCGCCGGTGTCCCGGGCAAGAGGCGCGGGGTGCTGCTGATGAACCCCGGCGGGCCCGGCAGTCCCGGGCTCGCCATGCCCGCCCAGCTGGCGCAGCGGATGGGCGGGTCCGGCCTGCCCGACGCCTACGACGTCATCGGTTTCGACCCCCGGGGCACCGGCTACAGCACGCCGGTCACCTGCGACCTGACGCCGGAGCAGCGCGGCGCGGTGCTCGGGCCCTACGCCGAAGGACCCCGGGACGTCGCCGCCACCGCCGTGAAAGCGCGGGCCGTCGTGCGGCAATGCGCGACCGCGTCCACAAAGGACCTGCTGCCGCACATGACGACCGCGAACACCGCGCGCGACCTCGACCGGATCCGCGAGGCGCTCGGGGAGGAGAAGATCTCCTATTACGGCGTCTCGTACGGCAGCTACCTCGGCGCCGCCTACGCCTCGATGTTCCCCGGGCGCGGGGACCGGATCGTGCTGGACAGCGTGCTCGGACCGGGCGGCCTGGACTACCGCGCCCAGCTGCGGTTCGCGGAAGGGTTCGACGACCGCTTCCCGGACTTCGCGGCGTGGGCCGCGCGGCGCGACGACGTCTACCACCTGGGCCGGACCGAGGCGGCGGTGACGGCGAAGTTCTTCGCACTCGCCGCCGCTCGTGGACCGGGGTTCCGGGCCGGCACGTGGAACGCGCTCTACGACGACGCGCTGTTCCCCGTCCTCGCCGCGGACTGGGCGGGCACCGCGCGGGCCGCGGGCGGGTCCCTCGACGGGGACAACCACGCCGCCCTCCAGCTGCAGGTGCTGTGCAACGACTCCGACTGGCCCGGGCGGATCGGCACCTACCAGCTCGTGGTCGAGCGCGAACGGCGCCGCCACCCGATGTTCGGCCCGGCCGCGGCGAACGTGAACCCGTGCGCGTTCTGGCCCGCCGGACGCGCGGAACCGGCGGTGCGCGTGGGCGGCCTCGGCCCGGCGAACGTCCTGCTGGTGCAGAACCTGCGCGACCCGGCGACCCCGCTGTCCGGCGCGCGCGAAACGCGAGCGGCTTTCGGGTCCCGGGCGCGGCTGGTGACCGTCGACGCCGGCGGGCACGGCGTCTTCACGCGGGAGAACGCGTGCGGCAACCGACTGGTGCTGGGCTACCTGCGCGACGGGGTCTTCCCGGCGGCGGACGGGCCGTGCCGATGACGTCCGCAGCTCAGGGGGCCTGGGCTGACCGGGCGGAACGCCGTGAGGCGCGAACCTTATCCTGGTCTGCGTGAACTGGACTGTGGACGTCCCCGTCGACACACTGCCCGAACTGCCGCCGCTGCCGCCCGGTCTGCGGGAGCGGCTGGACGACGCGCTGGCCCGGCCGGCCGCGCAGCAGCCGGAGTGGCCCGACCCGGACGCGACCCGCCGGGTCCGCGGCGTGCTCGAGAGCGTGCCGCCGATCACGGTCCCGGCCGAGATCGACCGGCTCAAGGACCGGCTGGCCATGGTCGCCCGCGGCGAGGCGTTCCTCCTGCAGGGTGGCGACTGCGCCGAGACGTTCGAGTCCAACACCGAGCCGCACATCCGGGCCAACCTGCGCACGCTGCTGCAGATGGCCGTCGTGCTGACCTACGGCGCGAGCCTGCCGGTGGTCAAGGTCGGGCGCATCGCCGGCCAGTACGCGAAGCCGCGGTCGGCCGCGACGGACGCGCTGGGCCTGCCGGTCTACCGCGGCGACATCATCAACTCGCTGGTCGCCAAGCCCGAGCTGCGCGTGCCGGACCCCGGCCGGATGATCCGCGCCTACGCGAACGCGGGCGCCGCGATGAACCTGGTCCGCGCCCTCACCGGCGCCGGCATGGCCGACCTGCACCAGGTGCACGACTGGAACAAGGACTTCGTGTCGGCCTCGCCGGCGGCCCAGCGCTTCGAGGCGCTGGCCAACGAAATCGACCGCGGCCTGCGGTTCATGTCGGCGTGCGGGGTCACCGACACGTCGTTGCAGTCGACGGAGATCTTCGCCAGCCACGAAGCGCTGCTGCTCGACTACGAGCGCTCGATGCTGCGCCTGGACAACGCCGACGCGGCCGACCCGAAGCTCTACAACCTGTCCTCGCACTTCCTCTGGGTCGGCGAGCGGACCCGCCAGCTGGACGGCGCGCACATCGCGTTCGCCGAGCTGCTGGCCAACCCGATCGGGTTGAAGATCGGCCCGACGACCACGCCCGACCAGGCCGTGGAGTACGTCGAGCGGCTCGACCCGCGCAACGAGCCCGGCCGGCTGACGCTCATCGCGCGGATGGGCAACGGCAAGGTCCGCGAGGTGCTGCCGGCGATCGTCGAGAAGGTCGAGGCGTCCGGGCACAAGGTCATCTGGCAGTGCGACCCGATGCACGGCAACACGCACGAGTCGTCCACCGGCTACAAGACCCGGCACTTCGACCGGATCGTCGACGAGGTCCAGGGCTTCTTCGAGGTGCACAACAAGCTGGGCACCTACCCGGGCGGCATCCACGTCGAGCTGACCGGCGAGGACGTCACCGAGTGCCTCGGCGGCGCCCAGGAGATCTCCGACGTCGACCTGTCGGGCCGCTACGAGACGGCCTGCGACCCGCGGCTGAACACGCAGCAGTCGCTGGAGCTGGCCTTCCTGGTCGCGGAGATGCTCCGCGGCTGACGGCTCACGCGCCCGCGCCGCCGTCGACCGGCACGATCGCGCCGGTCACCATCGACGCGCGGTCGCTGAGCAGCCAGGCGGCCGCCTCGGCGACCTCGCGGGGCTCGGCCATCCGCCCCAGCGGGATCGAGGCGGTGATCCGCTCGACGATCCCGGGGGTCGCGGCTTCCCACTCGTCGATCATGTCCGTGGCGGTGCCGCCGGGGGTGAGGCCGTTGACGCGGATGCCGTGCGGGCCCCACGTCACGGCCGCGGTCTCGGTGATGCTGTTCAGCGCCCGCTTCATGGCGCCGTAGGCGGGCAGGGCGGGGTTGGCGCGGCGGCTGCCGATGCTCGACGTGTTGACGATCGCCCCGCCGCCCGTGCGGCGCATGAGCGCGGCCTCCGCGGTCATGGCCGTCCAGTGCCCGCGGAAGTTCACCGCGAACTGCCGGTCGATGTCGTCCTCGCCGGTGGTGTCGAGCGGACCGGGGGACTGGATGGCCGCGCCGTTGTTGAACGCGCCGTCCAGCCGGCCGTGCCGCCGCTCGACCTGGTCGACGGCGGCCCGGATGCTCCCGGGATCGGCCAGGTCCAGCGCGACGCCGTCGGCGGTGCCGCCCTCGGCCCGGATCTCGGCGGCGAGGGCGTCGAGGGACGCGGTGGTGCGCGCGGCCAGCACGACGGAGGCGCCTTCGCGGGCGAAGAGGTGGGCCGCGGCCGCGCCGATGCCGCGGCTGGCGCCGGTGATGAGCACGACCTTGCCGGCGAGCAGGCCGAGCGAGCGGAAGTCACGGGAGTTCGTCATGCCTTCGACGCTGCCCCGGCCCGGAGCCGCGAGACAGGCACAGGTCGTACCAGGATCCGGCGCCGCGCCCTTCGCATACTGGAGGGGTGGACAAGCAAGAGCTCGGAGCCTTCCTCCGCAGCCGCCGTGAGCGGCTGCGGCCGTCGGACGCCGGCCTGCCCTCGGGGCCGCGCCGGAGAACGCCGGGACTGCGCCGCGAGGAGGTCGCGGTGCTCGCGCACATCTCCACCGAGTACTACGTCCGCCTCGAGCAGGGCCGGGCGCCGCGCCCGTCGGGCGAGGTGCTGGCCGGTATCGCCGAGGCGCTGCGGCTGACCGGCGCCGAGGCCGAGCACCTGCACGTCCTGGCGGGGACCGCGCCGATCCGGAGCGGGCACCACCGCCGTGCCGTGCGCCCCAGCATCCTGGCGCTGCTGCAGCGGCTGCCGCAGACGGCCGCCTTCGTCGTCTCCGCCACGTTCGAGGTGCTGGCGTGGAACGACCTCGCGGCGGCCCTGATGGCGGACTTCGCTGCGGTCCCGCCCGAGGAGCGCAACCTCGCCCGCAAGGCGTTCCTCGCGCCGGCCGGGTCCCTGTACCGGGTCTCCGACACCGCCGAGTTCCGGCTCAACGTCGTCATGGAACTGCGCGCGACCCTGGCCCGCTACCCGGCCGACCCGGCGGTGCGCGGGCTGGTCGACGAGCTGCGCGCGGGCAGCGCCGACTTCGCCCGGCTGTGGGAGCGCCACGACGTGCACGCGGCGCCGGTGCTCACCAAGACCTTCCGGCACCCGGCCGTGGGCGAGGTGACCGTCGACTGCGACTCCCTCACCCTGGCGGGCGACGACCAGCACCTCGTGCTCTACACCGCACCGCCCGGCTCCCGAAGCGCCGAGGCACTGGCGTTCCTGGAAGTGGTCGGCGCGGCGGGCGTGACACCTTAGGACGCGTCCACGAGCCGGTCCGCGGACTTCAGCACCGCGTCGCGCAGCGAGCCGACGTCCGGCACCGCCGCGCCGTTGACCTGCAACCCGACGTGGACCGAGTCGCGGTAGGTGGCCACCGCGATGCCGACCGCGTGCCGCGGGGCCAGCGGCACGAACGGGTAGATCTCCGCCAGCCGGGCGCCGTCGATCGACAGGCGGGCCGGTGGCACCGGGACCGTGGTGACGACCAGGTCGAACAGCATCGGCGCGGCCAAGCCCGCGGTGCGCGTGCCCAGGCGGTGCAGCAGCGGCGGGACGCGGTCGGCCAGCAGCGGCAGCGCGCCGGCACCCCGGCTGGGGCCCGCCGCCTTGTTGCGGGTCATCGCGCGGCGGACCGCGCGCAGCCGCTCGACCGGGTCGTCTTCGCCGACCGGCAGGTCGCACAGGTAGCCGGACAGCTTGTTGCCGCCGAGCCCACCGCCCGCCCGGCCGCGCACGCTCACCGGGATCAGCGCGCGCAGCGTGCGGCCGTCGGCGCGCCGGCCGCGGTTGACCAGCCATTCGCGCAGCGCGCCGGAGAGCACCGCCAGCACGACGTCGTTCGTGGTGCCGCCGTGGGCCCGGCGCACCCGGCGCAGCTCCGCCAGCGGCAGCCGCACGAACCCGAGGCGTCGTTCGGCCGACGTCGGCGCCGACACCGGCGAGAGCGGCGGCCGCGCGGCCCGCACGAGGGACGAGGCGATCCCGGCGGTCTCGTTCGCCTGCCCCCACGCCGTGCCCAGCGCGTCCTTCACCGTGTCCAAAGTGGAGCGCGGCGCCGGGATCGCCCGGGGCAGCGCGGTGCTCCGCTCCGGCAGCTTGACGCCGTCGAGCAGGCCGGCCGCGACCGCGTACGCCCCGGCGCCGTCGGTGAGCGCGTGGTGCAGCTTGAGCAGCAGCGCGAACTTCCCGTCCGGCAGCCCGGTCACGACGGTGAGGTCCCACAGCGGGCGGGTGGTGTCCAGCGGCTCGGCGATCCACCGCGACGCGAACGCCGCCAAGGGGTCCGGATCGTAGAGCGAGCTGAGCACGACGTGGTGGATGTGTTCGGTGGCAACGAATCCCGCGTCCTCGGTCCAGCTGGCGGCGCCGGGAGGGAACAGCTCCGCGCGCGCCCGCTGGCGCAGCTTCGGCAGCCGCGCGGCCCGGTCGGCGAGGAGCGCCGTCAGAGCCCCGGAGTCCACGGGGAGGCGGGGGGTGAACGTGAGCACCGCCCCCATGTGCATCGGGGAGGTTTCGCTTTCCAGGCAAAGGAAAGCGACGTCGAGAGCGCTGAGCGGCGAGCCTGCCATGGGCGACCTTTCCTGGTTCGCGGGTGCACGGCCACGTGCGTCAGGAGGAGGGGATCCACTGCACCAGCCCGACATGACGGCCGGGTGGTCGAAGTGTTTCCACGACGCTAACTACTCACCCCGTTCATCCATTCGAGATACCCCGGGTCGCGGTGCCCGGGGTCACAGATCAGCTGGTGGTCACTCGCCCGGGGTGGATCCGGGCTGCTCTGCCCGCACCACCGGGGTCCCCCAATCGGGGGTCAGTGCCACTTGCTTGCCGACCCGGCGGACCGGCAGGCCGTTCGCCTGCCGCTTGCCGAGTCCCGGCCAGATCTCCGCGGCGTCCTTCGCCGCGGCCCGGATCGCGCCGCCGTCGAGGGTCGTCCGGGTCTCCGGGATTTCCCGGTCGGTCCACTGCACGACGAGCTTGAGCGGGCCGGCCGGGGGCAGCGGCCACAGGAACACCTCGTGCTCGACGGCGAAGCGCGTACCGCCCGCCGCCTGCGCCCGCAGCACCGGGCCGTCGGGCTCGGCGGCCGAGGGCACCGACACCGTTTCCGAGCTGGCCCGGCTGCCGTCGGCGTAGAGCACGCCGATCAGCAGCCCGTTGTAGTCCGGCTTGCGCCGGTGGTCGATCAGCCCCTCGGCGGGGTCGTCGAGCAGGCTGTCCCGCGAGTACACCGTGATGCGCAGCGTCAGCGCCTCCGGCCACACCTCGATGGCCCGCAGCGCGACCACCGTGCGGTCGGCGCGGCCCAGCGGCTGAGCCCAGCTCAGCACGGCCGGGACGATGTGCTCGCGCGGGGCGTCGGTCCAGTGCCGGCCGTTGAACGCGTACAGCTCCTGCTCCGGGACGGGGAACAGGGGACGTTCACGGGGACCGCCGGTGAAGAAGCTCATCGGACGGCCCGCGACACGCAGTCCGGCACCATGCGCCCACGGTAGGACAACGGCCGGGGAATTGCCGCCCCCGATCGGGCGTACGGCCCCGGCTTCCCGTGATCCGGGACACCGGGGCCGTACGCTCCGTGGCCGGTCAGTCGCTCAGCTTGAGCTCGCCGTTCTTGCGCGCGCCTTCGTCGAGCTCGTTCTCGGCCGGCTTGCCCATGGCGTCCATGAGCTGCCGGGCCAGGCCGAGACCGGTTCCGCCGAGCGAAAGCGCCTTGGCGAACATGTCGGACATGCCGTCGGCGCCGTTGAGCACGACCATGTGGTCGATGTTGCCGAACGCGCTCGCGCCCGCCTCGACGATCTCCGGCCAGCGCTCGGCCAGCTGCTGCGCGACGACGGCTTCCTGGTTCTCCGCCAGCGCCGCCGCACGCGCCTTGATGGCGTCCGCCTCGGCGAGACCCTTCGCCCGGGCCGACTCCGCTTCGGCGAGACCCTTCGCCTTCGCGGCCTCCGCGTCGGCCAGCCCGCGGGCCTTGGCCGCGGCCGCCTCCGCTTCACCGGTCGCCCGGGTCGCCCCGGCCGCCGCCTCCGCCCGGGCCTTCGTGGCCTGCGCCTCGGCTTCGGCCGCCGTCTTCACGCGGGTCGCGTCCGCCGCGGCCCGCAGCTCGGTCTCCTTCGCCTCGGCCTGGGCCTTCGCGATCGAAGCGTCACGGGCGGCGTCGGCCGTCGTCCGCGTGTCGTACGCCTTCGCGTCGGCCGGCTTGCGGACCTGCGACTGCAGCCGCTGCTCGGCCAGCGCCGCTTCCAGCTCGGCCGCGCGGGTCTCCTGGACGACGACCTCCTGGCGCGCGGTCGCCTCGGCCAGCGGGCCCGACTGCGACGCCTTCGCCCGGGCCTGGTCCACCTCGGCCTGGTAACCGGCCTGCTGGATCTGGCTTTCGCGGACCGCGGCCGCCTTCTTCGCCGCGGAGACCTGCTCGACCTCGGCGGCCTCCTGGTCGCTGCGCGCCTCGGCGATGCGGGCCGAAGCGGCGATCGCGGCGGCGTGCGGCTTGCCGAGGTTGGTGATGTAGCCCGATTCGTCGTCGATCTCCTGGATCTGCAGCGAATCCACGATCAGCCCGAGCTTGATCATCTCCGTGGCCGAGGACTGGCGCACCTCGCCGGTGAGCGCGTCGCGGTTGTGGATCATCTCCTCGATGGTCAGCCCGCCCACGATCGAGCGCAGGTGCCCGGAGAACAGCTCGTGGATCGTGTCGTTCATGCCCTTTTGCTGGTCCAGGAACCGGCGGGCGGCGTTGGCGATGGAGGCGAAGTCGTCCCCGACCTTGTAGATGACGACGGCCCGCACGGTCACCGGCAGGCCCTGCTTGGTCACGCAGGAGACCTGCAGGTTGACGCCCCGGGTGTCCAGCGACAGCCGCCGCGCGGTCTGGAAGCCGGGCAGGACGTTCACCCCGCGCCCGGTGATGATCTTGAAGCCCAGGCTGTCCGCGGTGTCCGCGCGGTCGACGCGGACGCCGAGCCCGGAGATGATCAGGGCTTCGTTCGGCTCGGCGACCTTGTAGAGCAGCCGCAGGATGCCGAAGATCACCACCAGCGCGACGATGAGACCACCGATGGAAAGCAGCACGATTTCCACGAGACTCATGGCACCGACCCCCTCGCTCTTCTGTTGTGGGTGTGTTGGTGCCTCTTCGACGCCGTCAGCGGCTCAGCGGTTGCCACCGTTCGACATAAACCGTTCGCGGGGGTTCGAAGTCGACCACGAGCACCTGCGTGCCGGAGCGGTAGGTCTCGTCCGGGTCGGCGGGATAGGCGTAGAACGCCTCCGTGCCGCCCCGGACGTTCAGCAGCACCTCGCCGATGAGGCCGGGGCCGATCGTGCCGGTGACGCGGCCGCGGCTGCCGATCACTGGCCGAAGCCCTTGAGCTTGACCTTGGAGCCCTTCTGCACGAACGACCCCGGCTGCGGGTCCTGGTTGAAGACGAAGTCGAACCCGCCGCCGCCCGGGCCGCGCCCGCGGCCGCCGTCGCGGTCGGCCTTCAGCCCGGCCTGCTCGAGGATCTTCTGCGCGTCGTCGAACGAGCGGAACCGGACGTCCGGCACCTGGACGGCGTTGTTGACGAAGACGCCGATCCGCTTTTCCTTCGCCTGCGCGCCGCCCGGCGGGTCGGTCCGGGTGACGGCGCCGCCCGGGACGTCCTGCTTGAACTCCTCGCCCGCCTGGAACGGCTCGAAGCCGGCCTGCTGCAGCAGCTGGAAGGCCTCGTCCTTGCTCCGGCCGGCGACGTCCGGGACCGGCGGCAGCGGGATCGGGCCCTTCGACACGATGATCGTGACCTGGCCGCCGATGTTCAGCTGGCTGCCGGCGGAGGGCTCGGTGCGGATGACCGCGCCCTGCGGGACCTCGGCGTCGTAGTCGTCGGTGCCGCGGACCGGGGTCAGCTGCGCGGTCTTGATCGCGTTCTCGGCATCGGGCAGCGCGGTGCCGGGCCGGACGTCCGGGACCGCCGGGCGGCCCTTGGACAGCACGACCGACACCGTCGAGTTCGGCGCCAGCGGCGTGCCTTCGCCGGGCTCGGCGCGCAGCACGGTGTTCGACGGGACGCTGTTGTCGTACTCCTGGCTGAACTGCGGGGTCAGCTTCACCGACCGCAGCGCGTCGCCGGCCGCGGCCTGGTTCAGCCCCACGAGCTTCGGCACGGTCGCGGTCTTGTCGCCGCCGGTGTCGGTGAGCATGAAGACGAACGCGGTGATCAGCCCGCCGAACAGCAGCGCCGCGCCGGCGACGATGGCGATGAGCTTGCGCTTGTCCTTCGGCTTCTCCGGTTCCGGCTCGCTCCGCCGCCGCGGCGGGTGGGGGCGGACGGGCGGGATCTGCTGGGTGATCCCCGGCGGCGGGGTGCCCGGGTGGCTCAGCGCCCGCGTCGCGTTCGGGCGGTGCACCGGCATCGTCCGCTGGCCGTCCGGCACCTGCGGGATGCGCGGCAGGGTGCGTTCGGTGTCGGCGTGGTCGCCCTGGCCGCGGGAGACCGGGATCGGCACGTTCACCGGCAGCAGCCCCAGCCGGGCGCGCACCGCGGTCAGCTCGGTGAGGAACTCGCCGGCGTCGGCCGGGCGCTGCTCGGGGTCGCGGCGCGTCGCGCGCGTGATCAGGTCGTCGAGCTCCGGCGGCAGATCCGGGCGCAGCAGGCTCGGGCGCGGCACGTCGTCGTTCACGTGCCGGTAGGCCACCGAGATCGCCGTGTCGCCGGTGTAGGGCACCTGGCCGGTCAGCATTTCGTAGAGCAGGATCCCGGCCGAGTAGACGTCGCCGCGTGCCGACGCCGAGCCGGTTTCGACCTGCTCGGGGGAGAGGTAGGCGACGGTGCCGAGGATGACGCTCGAGCTCGTCGTGCCCGCGCTCGCCACCGCCCGCACCAGGCCGAAGTCCGCGACCTTCACCGCGCCGCCGGTGTGCGGGCCGGACCGGCCGATCAGCACGTTCTCCGGCTTGACGTCCCGGTGCACCAGCCCGGCCCGGTGCGCCGACGCCAGCGCCGAGAGCACCGGCTCGGCCACGCTCAGCGCCAGCGCGATGTCCAGGGGACCCCGCTCGTCGAGCAGGTCGCGCAGCGTCCCGCCGTCCACCAGCTCCATGACCAGGAACGCCAGCCCGGACTCGGCGCCCTGCGGCAGGTCGAAGCCCTGGTCGTGCACCGCCACGACGTGCGGGTGGTGCAGCTGCGCCGCGGACTGGGCCTCGCGCACGAAGCGGTCGACGAACGACCGGTCGTCCGCGAACCGCGGGTCCATGATCTTGATCGCGACCGGACGGTCCAGCCGGGTGTCGGTCCCCCGGTAGACGGAAGACATCCCGCCGTGGGCCAGCAGCCGGTCCACCCGGTAGCGCCGCTCGAGGAGCGTGCCGGCCAGGCTGGGGTGGGTGCGTGTCACGGGTATGGATCGTACGGAACCGCACACGCCTCGTGGAGGAGACCTCGCGGGTCACCCGTGCGCACTAGCGGGTGCGGGAGCCGAATGTGGCACAGTGTCACCTGTGAGTGGGATTCCTGTCGCCGATGACGTCCTCGACACCGCCATCGCGGTCCTCCCGTTGCCCGAGGTCGCGAAAGCGCTCGGGACTTCGACCAACAAGGTCCGGCAGATGCTGCGCGACGGGCAGCTGATCGCGCTGAAGCGCGGCGGCGAACTGTGCGTGCCCGGCGACTTCTTCGTCAAGGACGGCGTGGTCAAGGGCCTGGCCGGCACCATCACGGTGCTCGCCGACTCCGGGTTCAGCCGGACGGAGATGCTCCGGTGGCTGTTCACGGCGGACGACACCCTGCCCGGCAGTACCCCGGTCAACGCCCTGCGCACCAGCCACGGCACCGAGGTCAAGCGGCGCGCGCAGGCGATGGCGTTCTGACCTGCGCAGACAGCTGAGCGCCGCGACGGCCTGAACGGCCGCGGCGACGCCGAGGCACGCGGGGAGCGACCACGCGGCCAGCGGACCGGCCAGTGCGGCTCCCGCCGCCAGCCCGGTGATCTTCACGCTCGCCGCCGTCGTGAACACCTGCGCCCGGACGTGCTCGGGCGCTTCCCGGTGGCGGATCGCGAACAAGGCCGTGAGCTGCGGACCTTCGGCCAATCCGGCGGTGGCCGCGGCGACCAGCAGCAGGGTCACGCCGTCGGCGAGCGCGGCCAGGACGGCGCTCGCGGCCAGGACGAGCGTGCTCAGCCACACCGTCCGGTCCGGCGCCCACGGCAGCGGCTTCTTCGCGAAGACCGCGTTGACCAGCAGCGACGCCACGGCCAGCACGGTCATCAGCAGTGCGCCGTCCGTGGGGCCGCGCAGGTGCGCCGCGCCGAGGAGTGGGTAACAGACGGTGACCATGCCGATCCCGGCGCAGGAGAGGGTCGAGGCGACCGTCGCCCGCCTGAGCGCGGCGTTGCGGACCAGAACCGTGAAGCCCTCCTTGAGGTGGGTCGTCGCCTTCCCGGGTTTCTTCGGCAGCGCCCACGCCACCGGCACCGCGACGCCGACCATGGCGACGGCCACGACGAGCCCGGCCGGCCCGCCGAGCAGCCCCGCGAGCCCGGGCCCGGCGAGCGCGGCGGCGGTGAAGGTGAGGGCGTCGAGCCGGCTGGCGCGGGGGAGTTCCGGACCGGCGACGCCGGGCAGCTGAGCGGTCCAGCCGCCCGCGATGGCGGGGTTGAGCAGCCCGGCCGCGGCCGCCACGGCGACCACCCCGGCGAGCGGCAGGTGCCCGAAGACGGCGGCGACGACCGCGAGCCCTCCGGCGTACCCGGCGAGCGCGACGGCGAGCAGCCGCCCGGGCACGGCACTGCGGTCGAGAAGGGCCCCGAACAGGGGGCCACCCACGGCGGCGGCCGCGGTCAGCCCGGCGAGCAGCGCGGACCCGGCGTGCGGCCCGGCGGTGAGGCCGAGCAGGAGGAGAGCGGGGCCGGACAGCTCGTCCCCGGTCCGCGCGAGCGTCGCTCCGACCAGGTAACGCCTTATCATGAGCGAGACGTTACAGTGGGGTATGGCGTTTCCGCACCGGGATTCCGTGCAGCGCGCGGTCGACCTGCTCCGGGTACTGCTCCCGGACCCCGATCCGGCGGCGGTGCGGCGCGTTTTGCTGGCCCACGGCGAAACCGACCTCTCCGAGGTCGACGTTCCGGAACTGCACGCGGCGGCTCTCGAGCTGCTTCCGGTCTTCGCGGCGCCGGACGTCGCTGCGGCGGCCGCGGTGCTGAACGGGTTGTTCGCGACATACGCACGCCCGCCGCGGTTGACCGACCACGACGAGGGCTACGGCTGGCACCTGCACGTCGACGCCTCGGACGACGGCCCGTGGCGCGCGTGGCTGGTGACGTCGTCGGCGCTGGGGCTGGCTTCGCTGCTGGCGGAGCGCCAGGACGTCCCGGGAGGGTTGTGCGCTTCACCGTCGTGCGGCAAGCCGTTCGCCCACACGGGCGGCGGCAGCCCCCGGCGGTTTTGTTCCCCCCGGTGCGCGACACGCGAACGCGTCGCCGCGCACCGCGCGCGAAGGTGACGCACTGAGGTCATGCCCGGGTCTTTCGGCCTGTCTTCGCTGCGGACCGCAACAACCGGCCGGACGTGCGCGACGACGCGGGGGAAGTGCCGGCGAGACCCGAATCGAGAACCGCACGACCTTCCCCGCAGTCCAGCCGCCACCCCACCCGAAGCGGCGCCCCAGGTGGCCGTGGATCACCGCGGCGGTGGGTGCCGTCGTCATCGTCGGCTCGATCTCCATGGCCACCTCGCCGAAGCCGGCGCTCACGGCCGAGGCGACTTCGGACCTGACTGTCCGCACGACGGACCCCGGTCGCCGCGGCCGCTGAAAGTTCCGCCGCGAAGGCGAGCTGGGAAGCCCAGGAAAGTCGGAACTCGGAGGCGGCCGATGCTTCGTCCTCGGCTGCCGAACAGTCCTCGAAGGCGGCGGCCAGCTCCGCTGCCGCGGCCGAGGCGCAACGGAAGGCAGAAGAGGAAGCCCAGCGCAAGGCGAACCGCATCACCTACAGCGTCACGACGACCGGCTCGGGCGTCCGCGGCGACGGCTACGTCGTCTCGGAGAACAGCAGCTCCGGCGAGTACGCCGTCGTCAGCCGCGGCTGAAGGTGGTCGAGGCCACTCGGACCTCGACCACCTCGAGAACTCAGCTGGTGGTCTTCTCCCGCCAAGCGACCCACTTCTCGAGCGCGCCCAGGTCGTAGTCCGGACCGCCCACGCCGACCGTGAACGTCGTGACGCCCAGGTCGAGCAGCTTCGGGCCCAGCTCGTCCGGCTCGCCCTGCACGCCGCACGAACGCTCGATCTCGCCCGGGTCGCGGCCGACGTCCGCGCAGTGCTGGTCGAGGATCTTCACCTTGCGCTCGACGACCTCCGGGTCGCCGAAGCCGTGCCAGATGTCGCCGTGCTTGGCCACCAGCTTGAGCGTCTTCTTCTCGCCGCCGCCGCCGATGAGGACCGGGATCTTGCGGGTCGGGGCCGGGTTCAGCTTGCCGAGGCGCGACTCGATGCGCGGCAGCGACTCCGCCAGGTCGTCGAGGCGGCCGCCCGCGGTGCCGAACTCGTAGCCGTACTCGTCGTAGTCCTTCTCGAACCAGCCGGAGCCGATGCCGAGGATGAGCCGGCCGCCCGAGATGTGGTCGACCGTGCGGGCCATGTCGGCCAGCAGCTCGGGGTTGCGGTAGCTGTTGCAGGTCACCAGCGCGCCGATCTCCACCCGGGACGTCGACTCCGCCCACGCGCCCAGCATCGTCCAGCACTCGAAGTGCAGGCCGTCGGGATCGCCGTACAGCGGGTAGAAGTGGTCCCAGTTGAAGACGATGTCGGCCCCGAGGTCTTCGGCGGCCGACGCGGTGCGCCGGATGGTGTCGTAGTCGGCGTGCTGCGGCTGGAGCTGCAGGCCGATCCGGATGCGTCGTTCGGTCATGATCGCAGCCTACGACCGCTCCGGAACGTTTCGCGCGCCCAGACCGCGGCCGACGGTGGTAGCGCGACTACCGGCCTGCGACGTTCAGGCTGTCTCCGACGGCGAGGTGCCGTGGTCGAGCCACGTCCGGGCCGCTCGCTCACGAACAAGCAGCTTGTCGAGACCTGCCAGATCGACAGCTGGTGGCAGCTCCTCGGGGGTCGGGTAGGGCGTGCTCAGCCCGAGCACCCTGTCCAGCTCGGCGACGACCTGGTCGTGGTCGAGGCCGTACTTCGCCGAGATGTCGCGGTCGAGCTGCTTGTTGCGGGTCCGGGTGTCGAGCAGTACCACCAGGTCTGCGAGGTACGTCCGGACTTCTTGCCAGACC
Organism: Amycolatopsis sp. cmx-4-83; assembly: GCF_046548815.1. Taxonomy (NCBI): domain Bacteria; kingdom Bacillati; phylum Actinomycetota; class Actinomycetes; order Pseudonocardiales; family Pseudonocardiaceae; genus Amycolatopsis; species Amycolatopsis sp. cmx-4-83. The sequence goes on from NZ_JAEBEF010000019.1 coordinate 166,817, forward strand.
TTTTCCTTGTCCCGCTCCAGCGGGGTTGCGGACCAGCCCGCACCGAAGATCTTCTCCCGGTAGACGATCTGGTCCAAACCGAACCAAACCGGCACTTCAAGGTAGCCGTCGACGTAGTACTCCTGCTCGGACGTCAGCTTCCAGGCCACGCGCGCGGATGTGTCCGCCTTGGTGCGGAAGCCGCCGTGGGTCTTCAGCGTCGGGCGGATGATCTTCGCCTCGAAGTACTCGTAGCCCGCGAGTGATGCCAGCGACCCGCGAATCGAGGCCATTGCCGCTTGACGCGCCGCCTGCAGGTTCGCTGCCCCGTCCCGCGGGCGTCGGCTTCGTTGGCCCGTGCGGTCGAGTCGCCGGTGGGTCCGCTGTTGTTACGCCCGTGATCGGCGGCTCAGCGTGACCCTCGCCAAGGCTGGCGCGGCAACTATCAGCCTTCGCGACTTCGGCACCACCGCCCGCCGCGTCAGGATGTCGTAGTCCAGTGCGACGATCTCGTCGAGGATGCCCTGGTACAGCGTCAACGCCGTCCGCACGCACGGCCGGGATTCGGGGCGCAGCAAGGGAACCCCGGCTTCGGCCCGCCGGTACACCGCCCGCGTCCGCGCCACGAAGTACGCCATCGCCGCGCGGATCCGCGGGTCCGGCCGCCGCTCCTCGAGCAGCGAACGCGAGACGCCGAACGCGGCCAGTTCGTCGAGCGGCAGGTACAGGCGGCCCCGGTCGAGGTCCTCGCCGACGTCGCGCAGGAAGTTCGTCAGCTGGAACGCCTCGCCCAGCGCGATCGCGCCCGGCTCGGCGTCGGCCGGCGGCCCGATCGTGCCGAACACCGGCAGCATCTGCAGCCCGATCACCGAGGCCGAGCCGTACACGTACTCGCCCAGCTCGGCGAACGTCGCGAACTCGACCGGTGAAAGGTCCATCCGCATCGACTTCAGGAACGCGGCGAAGAGGTCGCGCGAAAGGTCGTAGCGCCGCACGGTGTCGGCCAGCGCCACGAGCACCGCGTCGTCCGGGGTCCCGCCGTCGAAGACGACGTCGACCAGGTCGCCGACCCGGTCGAGGGCCGCCGCCGGGTCGCTGCCCGGGGCCGGGTTGTCGACCAGCTCGTCGGCCATCCGCGCGAACCCGTACAGCGCGTGCGCCGCCGGGCGGGCGCGGGCCGGCAACAGCCGGGTCGCCAGGAAGAACGTGCGCCCGTGGTGCGCGTTGATGCGCCGGCATTCGGTGTACGCGGCCCGCAGGTCCGGCGCCGTGATGCCCGCGGCGTCGAGTTCGTTCACCGGCCGGTGATCCTTTCCGCCGCCAGTCGTCCCGAGATGAGCACCGGCGGGATGCCGACGCCGGGGGTGGTGCCGCAGCCGGCGAGCACGACGTTGCCCGCCGCGCGCACCAGGTTCGCCGGCCGGAACGGGCCGGTCTGCGCGAACGTGTGCGCCAGCGAGAACGGCGTCCCCGCCGCGAGCCCGCGCGCCGCCCAGTCCGCCGGGGTGATGGTCTCGTCGACGCTGAACTCGTCGCCGAAGCCGGTCAGCCCGCGGGCCTCCAGCGTGCGGAACAGCTCTTCGCGGTACGGCCCGCGCAAGCGGTCCCAGTCGACCCGGCCGCGGTGCAGGTTCGGCGCGGGCGCGAGCACCGAGACGATCTCGCCACCGCGCCCGGCCAGCCCGGGGTCGGTCGCCGTCGGGCGTGTGACCAGCAGCGACGGGTCGCTCATCAGCTTCCCCTCGCGGATGATCTCCGCGAACGTCCGCTCCCAGGCACCGCCGAAGAAGATCGTGTGGTGGCCGAGGTCCCACTTCTCGGTGGTCCGCCCGTGCAGCACCACGGCGGACGGCGAGTAGCGCAACGGCACCGGACGCCGGGGCCGCGCGCCGATCAGCCGGTACGCCGTGGACAGCTCGGTGGCCAGCACGACGGCGTCGCACGCGATCCGCTCGCCCGAGCGCGTCCGCACCGCGCGCACCCGCGAATTCACCCGTTCGAGCCAGGCGGCTTCGGTGCCGAACCGGACGGCCGCGCCCGCCCGCGCGGCGGCACCGGTCAGCGCCCGGCCGATCTCGCCCATCCCGCCTTCGGGGTAGTAGACGCCGCCGACGGTGTCCATGTACGAGATGACGCCGTACGCGCCGATCGCGCGCGCGGGGTCGAGGCCCGCGTAGAGCGCCTGGAAGGAGAACAACCGCCGGACGCGCTCGTCGAGCAGGTAGCGGCTGATGCGCGGGCCGAGCCTGCCGAACCCGCCCAGCGCGGCGAGCTTCGCCAGCTCGGGGCGGGCCAGGTCGGCGGGCGAGTCGAAGTTCGTCCCGATGAAGCGGTCCTTCTGCACCGCGTACAGCTCGCTCAGCCAGCGCCGCAGCGCCCGGTAACCCGCCGCTTCGCGGGCACCGGCGAACTCGCGGATCTCGGCTTCCATCGCGTCGCCGTCGGTGTGCAGCGCGAGGGAGCTGCCGTCGGCGAAGCGCGCCCGGTACGCCGGGTCGAGCCGCGTCAGGCGCAGGTTCTTGGCCAGGGACTCGCCGACCGCGGCGAACGCCTCTTCCAGCAGTTCGGGCATGGTCAGCACGCTCGCGCCGGTGTCGACCGCGTTGCCGTCGAAGCTCTGCTGCCCGGCCCGTCCGCCCGGGGTGTCCGCCTGCTCCAGCAGCGTGACGCGCCGGCCCGCGCCGAGCAGGTGCAGAGCCGCCGAAAGCCCGGCCAGCCCGGCCCCGATCACGACGACGTGGTCGGCAGGCCCCTCGATGGTCCGCACGTCAGTACGTCCGCTGGGTGGCCTTGACGACCAGGCCGGTCAGCGCCGCGGGCGCCGGCTCGGCCAGGTGCGCGCGCTCGAGCGCGGCCATCGCCGCCGTCGTCAGCTCGTCGATCCGGCGCTCGACCGCGTCGACCGCGCCGACCTGCTGCAACGCCATCCGGACGGTCTCGACGCCTTCGTCGGACAGGTCGGCGTCGCCGATCGCGTCCGCGATCACGGTGGCCGCGGCCTGCTCGCCCTTCTCGGCGGCGAGCTGCAGGCCCAGGGCCACGAGCAGGGTGCGCTTGCCCTCGCGCAGGTCGTCCCCGGCGGGCTTGCCGGTGACCGACGGGTCGCCGAACACGCCGAGCAGGTCGTCGCGCAGCTGGAACGCGACGCCGACCTCGCCGCCGAACTCCAGCAGCGTGGCGATCAGCTCGGGAGCGGCCCCGCCGAGCGCGGCGCCCAGGTGCAGCGGCCGCTGGACCGTGTAGGCGGCGGTTTTGAGCCGGTCGATCTTGAGGGCGGCTTCGACGGAGGCGTCGCCGGTGGCCTGCGTGCGGACGTCGAGGTACTGGCCGGCGAGCACCTCGGTGCGCATCGCGCGCCACGCCGGGCGGGCCGCGGCGAGCGTCCGCGCGGGCAGCGGGGCGTCGGCGAACATGTCGTCCGCCCAGGCCAGCGCCAGGTCGCCGACCAGCACCGCGGTGGCCAGGCCGAACGTCGCGGGGGAGCCGAGCCAGCCCTGGTCGGCGTGCAGCTTCGCGCCCGCGATGTGCACGGTCGGGAAGCCGCGGCGGGAGTCGGAGGAGTCGATGAGGTCGTCGTGGATCAGCGCGCACGCCTGGATCAGCTCGAGGCTGGCCACCGCCTGCAGCACGCCCTCGGCGTCCGGGCCCTCGGGGTCGCCGCCCGCGCCGCGCCAGCCCCACCAGGCGAACGTCGGGCGCAGCCGCTTGCCGCCGCCGAGCACGAACCCGCGCAGCGCGTCGATGCCGGCGGCCACCGTCGGCTCGGTCGCCAGGATCTCGGTGCCGGCCCGGTCGAGGAACCCGGCGAGCGCCCGCTCGACGTGGGCGGGCAGGTCGGTGTCGGCGGGCGCGTTCATGCGGCCCATCCTCGCCGAACCCGCGGGTGCGCGGCCCGCCGGGGCACCCGGATGTGGTGAATCAGACTCCGGCCTTGGCGGCCCAGAACGACCCCGTCAGGCCCGCTTCGGCGAAGTAAGCGGCCGCGCTGTCCGGTTCGCGGCGCCGGTAGCCGCGCTCGAGCCTGCCCTCGTACCAGCCGCGCGCGAGCCGCCACAGCGTCACGAGGTCCAGCACGGAACCCTTGTCCTGCCCGGATTCCGCGAGCCAGGCGTCCACACAGGACTCGCAGCAGAACAGCCGCTGGTTCGCGCACGTGTGCAGCACGTCGTCCCACATCCGCGATGCGGGTACGAGGAAGTGCGCGACCTGGGCGCCTTCCGGCGGCTCGGCCCGGTTCACGACCAGCGCGTGCGGCTGCCCGCAGCCGGGGCAGCGCGTCGCGACCAGCACCTCCGGCTCGGCTTCGACCAGGTGCGGGATGGCGAAGGAGTCCCAGGCGCAGCCGCCCCACCACAGGGTGCGCGCGCCCATCACGGAGAACCCGAGCGGTTTCGCGGCGAACGGGTGCGCCAGCACGACGTGCTCGCAGTCGTCGAGCACCAGGTGGTGGGCGTCGGCGAGGCGGTGCAGCGCCTGTTTCGCGACGGCCAGCGAGCCGCCCGCCGCGTCGGCCAGCTCCGGCGCGGTCGGCGCCCGGCCGTGGTCGGCGAACGCGTGGTAGACCGCGAGGCGCACGTCCTCGTCCCAGCCGGCATCGTCCCGCACCGGACCAGGTTACCGATCCGGCCAAAAGCAGGCCGACCCCCGCGCGGGACGTGACGTTGTCGCGAAGCCATTCGGCCGTGGCTGTGGTCGGATCGGTAACGATCGGCACAGTGTCCGCCATAGCGCCTCGAATGTGAGTCGAACCGCAGTCTCGCGACGCGGACGGGGGCTCCCGCATGGCGGGCGTCGGCCCTTAACATGCGGGTATGACGTCGGTGATCGAGCGGTTGCGCGGAGACGGGCCGAAGTTCTCCATCGAGTTCTTCCCGCCCCGGGACGCGGCGGACGAGGCCGTCCTGTGGAAGGCGGTCCGGGAGCTCGAGCCGTACGACCCGGCCTACATGTCGATCACCTACGGCGCGGGCGGCTCCAGCCGCGACGGTACGATCCGCAGCATCGCCCGCGTCGCGACCGAGACGACGCTGGTGCCGATGGCCCACCTGACCGCGGTCAACCACTCCGTCGCCGAGCTGCGCAACGTCATCGGCTGGTACGCCTCGGTCGGCGTCCGCAACATCCTCGCGCTGCGCGGCGACCCGCCCGGCGACGTCTACGGCGACTGGATCCCGCACCCCGAGGGCCTGACCTACGCCGAGGAGCTGGTGCAGCTCGTCCGCGAGCTGGGCGACTTCTGCGTCGGCGTCTCGGCGTCCACCTACGGCCACCCCCGCTCGCCGGACCTCGACACCGACACGAAGTACCTGGTCCGCAAGCTGCGCGCGGGCGCGGACTTCGCGATCGCGCAGCTGTTCCACGACGCCGAGGACTTCCTGCGGCTGCGCGACCGGGTGGCCGCGACCGGCTGCGACGTCCCGGTCCTGCCCGGCGTCATGCCGCTCACGACCATGCGGACGCTGCAGACGACGATCAAGCTGTCCGGCGCCCCGGCCCCGCGGAAGCTGCTCGACCGGCTGGAACCGCTGGCCGACGACCCCAAGGCGTTCCGCGCCGCGGGCATCGACGTCATCACCGAGCTGTGCGAGAAGCTGATCGCGGAAGGCGTGCCGAACCTGCACTTCTACACGTTCAACCGCTCGAAGGCGACGCGCGAGGTCATCGCGCGGCTGGGTCTCGTCCCGGCCCGTGCTTAAGTACGTACCACCGGGTCTGGGTGGCCCGGTAGCGTGCCCGTCATGGCTTCCACTGCTTCAGACGTCAACGGTGTCTGCGACCGCTACGTCGACGACTACGCGGCCGCGGACCCGGTCGCCGCGACCTCCTACGGCATCACCGGTCACGACCACCGGCTGACCGACTACTCCGCGGACGGCTTCGCCGAGCGCGCCGGGCTGGCCGCGCGGGCGCACGCCGCCGTCGCGGCCGCCGAGCCGCGCGACGCCGCGGAACGGGCGGCGCAGGCCGTCTTCACCGAGCGCCTCGGCCTCGAGCTGGAGATCCACGAAGCCGGTCTCGACGTGGCGAGCCTGAACGTCATCTCCAGCCCCGTGCAGGAGCTGCGGATGGCGTTCGACCTGATGCCGCTGGAGTCGGAGCAGGACTGGTCGGTCGTCGCGGCCCGCATCGGCGAGGTCCCGAAGGCGCTGGCCGGCGTCCGCAGCGGTCTCCTCGCGGGCGCCGACGCGGGTCACGTCGCGGCGCTGCGGCAGGTCTCGAAGGTGGCGGAGCAGTGCGAGACGTGGGCCGGCCTGAAGGAGGCGAAGGGCTTCTTCGCCGAGCTCGTCGCCGGGGCGGCTTCGCAGGGCGAAGCGCTCAAGGCCGACCTCGCGCACGGCGCGCGCGCCGCCGAGGAGGCGTTCGCCGAGTTCGCCGGGTTCCTGCGCGCCGAGCTGGCGCCGAAGGCCCCGGTCAAGGACGCCGTCGGCGAGGACGTCTACCGCCTGTGGTCGCGGTACTTCGTCGGTGCCGCGCTCGACCTGCGCGAGGCCTACGAATGGGGCTGGGCCGAGTTTTCCCGCATCGAAGCGGAGATGCGAGCGGTCGCGAACCGCGTCAAGGCCGGCGCGACCCCGAAGGAAGCCGCGGAGATCCTCGACGCCGACCCGCGCTACCGTGTCCAGGGCCGTGCGGAGTTCGAGGCGTGGATGCAGCGCCTGTCCGACGGCGCCCTGGAATCGTTGCGCGGCAAGCACTTCGAGATCTCCGACCGCGTGATGGCCCTGGAGTGCAAGATCGCCCCGCCCGGCGGCGGCGTCGGCGCGTACTACACCGGCCCCAGCGAGGACTTCGGCCGCCCGGGCCGCATGTGGTGGTCCCTGCCGGCCGGCCGCGACGAGTTCAGCACGTGGCGCGAGACGAGCACCGTCTACCACGAGGGCGCGCCGGGCCACCACCTCCAGATCGCGACGGCGGTGGACCAGTCGGCGTCGCTGAACAAGTACCAGCGCCTGATGGCCTTCACGTCGGGCCACGCGGAGGGCTGGGCGCTGTACTCCGAGCGCCTGATGGAGGAGCTGGGCTACCTCTCCGACGACGGCGACCTGCTGGGCATGCTCTCGGAGCAGCTGTTCCGCGCCGCCCGGGTGATCGTCGACCTCGGCATGCACCTGGAGCTGACGATCCCGGCGGGCACCGGCTTCCACGAGGGGGCGCGCTGGACCCCGGAGCTCGGCCTGGAGTTCATGCTGACCCGCACGATCACCGACGAGGCCCACCTCCGCGACGAGATCGACCGCTACCTCGGCTGGCCCGGCCAGGCCCCGGCGTACAAGATCGGCGAGCGCCTCTGGCTGACCGCCCGCGCGGAGGCGCAGGCCCGCGCGGGAGCCGCGTTCGACATCAAGCGGTTCCACACCGAGGCGCTGAAGCTGGGCGGGATGGGGCTGGACACGCTGCGGGAGCAGCTGGCCCACCTGGACTGACGTGCGCGGGGTCACCGGAAAACCGGTGGCCCCGCCGCGCGGTCCGCCGTTAGGTTCCCCTCGTGCACCGGATCTTCCTCGTCACCCCACCGCCCCGCGCCTGAGCGGGGTGGTTCCTCGCCGCGTGGCCTGAGCGCCCGCGGCCGCTTCGTCTTGCGCGCCGCCCCGCGTCGTCGATTTCCCCCTTCCTTCGACGCAGGAGCGTTCCTTTGGTGTCTCTGCCCACGCGCGCCCGTTCTTCGGCCGCGCTCGTCCTCGCCGGTGTCCTCTGGGGCACCGGTGGCCTCGCCGGCTCGCTGCTCGGCGACCTCGCCGGTCTCCACCCGCTCGCCGTCGCCGCCTACCGGCTGCTCGTCGGCGGCGTGTTCGCCACCCTGTTCGTCCTCCTGAAGGGCGGCACCTTCCCGCGCACGGCCGGAGCGGTCAAGCGCGTCCTCGCCGTCGGCGGGTTGTTCGCGCTGTTCCAGGCGAGCTACTTCGCCGCCGTCTCGCTGAGCTCGGTCAGCATCGCGACGATGACCACGATCGGCGCCGCGCCCGTCGTGGTCACCCTCGCCGGCACCCGGAAACCCGGCGGCTGGACGCTGGCCTCGGTGGCGGGCACGCTCGCCGGACTGGTGCTGCTGCGCTGGGCACCGGACGCCGTGGCCACGCTCGGCGGTCTCGGCTTCGCGCTCCTCGCCGCGGTCGGCTTCGCGGCGTTGACGCTGCTCACGGCGAAGCCGGTCGAGGGTCTGGAGCCGCTGCCCACGACGGCGTTCGGCTGCCTGACCGGCGGGCTGCTGCTCACCCCGGTCGCGAGCTGGACCGGGATGGCGCTGCCGCTGCACGCGGACGTCCTGCTGGTGGCCTGCTACCTCGGCGCCGTCCCCACCGCGCTCGCGTACGCGGCGTACCTGCGCGGCCTGACCGACGCGCACCCCGTGCTGGGCGCGTTGTCGGCGGTGCTCGAGCCGCTGACGGCGGCGGTGCTGTCCGCGGTGCTGCTCGGCGAACGGCTGAGCGGCACGGCGTGGTGCGGTGCGGCCGTGCTGGTCGCGGCGCTGGCGGTCGGCTACTGGCGGCCCGAACCGCGGTGAAACCCGGGTGCTGCCCCTCAGCGCGGCTCGAGGGGCAGCGCCCGCCCGAGGATCGCGAACGGCCGCGGGTCGCCGGCGAAGTGGTAGTCGCGCAGGACGTCGACGAACCCGGTCCGGCGGTAGAGCTTCCACGCCCTGCTGGTGCCTTCGGGCGTGGAGAGCAGCACGTTCGCGCTCGGCACGCCGTCGAGGAGGCCGCGCAGCAGGTCTTCGCCGATCTGGTGCCCCTGGTTCTCCGGCTTGACGTGGATCTCGGTCAGCTCGAAGTAGTCACCCAGCCAGCGGTCGGCCTCGGCGGGCCCGGAGCGGCGGCTCAGGCCGTGGCGCACCTGCTCGTGCCACCACTGCCCGGCCCGGCCACGGTAGCCGTAGGCCAGCCCGAGCAGGACGTCGTCGGCGTCGAGCGCGGCCATGCAGCGCCAGCCCTCGCGCAGCGCGTGGGTGAGCCACATCGGCGCCCGCTGCTCGGCCGTGCCGGCCGGGTACCGCATCGCCCGCACGTAGATGTCGAGCGCTTCGGGCAGGCGCGCGCGGAACTCGTCCGTCGAGAGCTGGACGTAGCGGGAGCAGCCGGCGGGCATCGCGGTCACAGCGAGCCATCTTCCTCCGCGCCGCCGAGCGCGCCGGGGGTGCCCCCGGTCAACGCCACGAGGTCCGCGAAGGTCGTGGGGTAGACGGTCTTGGGGTGCCCGGCGGCGGCCCAGACGACGTCGTGGGCCCGCAGCGCGGTGTCGACCAGCGTCGGCAGCGGCCGCGGGTGCCCGACGGGCGCGACGCCCCCGATCGGCTGCCCGGTGTGCGCCCGCACGAAATCGGCGTCGGCCTTGCCGATTTCGCCCCCGGCCAGCCGCGCGAGGGTGGCCGGATCCGCGCGGTGCGCCCCCGAGGTGAGGGCGAGGAGCGCGTTTTTGTCGGACCCCAGGCGGAAGATGAGGCTGTTGGCGATGGCGCCGACGGGAACGCCGAGCGCGTCGGCCGCCTGGGCGGCGGTCCGCACCTCGGCGGCCAGAACGCGGATGCCTTCGGCGGCGGCGTGCTGCCCGGCTTCGGCGAGCGCGGCCGCCACCTTGGCGACGGCGGGGTGGTCCAGCGAACTCATGCGCCTATGAGATCACGCCACCGACCTGCTGTCCCGCGGGATTCCACCCCTGGGGTTGAGCGGATGCCCGGTCCGGGGTTACTCTGGAAATTGTTCGAACAGACGTTCGACATCTGGTGAGCGCGCACCGGTCGGGTGCCCGGCTCCGGGACGGGGGAAGCGTCTCGGCGCCGGGTACCGGATCGAGCTCACGCCGCGCAGGAGGAGGGTCGCCATGTCCGTCGAGGTCGTGTCCCCCACGGAACCCGGACAGCCCCAGCTGCCCATGTCGCTGCGCCCTCCGGTGACCCCACCGGCCCCCGGCACCCACCACGGCCGTCCCCGCCGCCCGCGCCCGTCTCCGTCCGCCGCGGAGCCGAGGCAGCCGGAGCTGCCGATGTCCCCGCACCCGGCAGAGGCCGACGCGGCGGGGCGGCGCCGATCGCGCCCGTCGGGAGCGGGGGACCCGGTGCGGCCCGGGCTGCCGCTGCAGTCGCCCGCGGCGCTTGCGGACTCGACGGCCGCGCCTGGGCAGCTCGCGTTGCCGCAGTCGCCCGCTGTCGTCGCGGACTTGCCGGCGGCCGCCTCGGCTGCCGCCGTGGCGAGCTTGCCCGCCATCGCCGCACCTGCGCAGCTTGCGTTGCCGCAGTCGCCTGCTGTTGTCGCGGACTTGCCGGCGGTCGCCTCGGCTGCCGCCACGGTGAGCTTGGCCGCCACCGCCGCTGCGCCCGCGCAGCTCGCGTTGCCGCAGTCGCCCGCTGTTGTCGTGGACTTGCCGACGGCCGTCCCGGCCGCCGCCACCGAACCCCCGCAGCTCGCGTTGCCGCAGTCGCCCGCCGTCATCGCGGACTTGCCGACGGCCGTCCCGGCCGCCGCCACCGAACCCCCGCAGCTCGCGTCGTCGCGCTCGCCCGCCGTCATCGCGGACCTGCCGGCGGCCGTCCCGGCCGCCGCCGCCACCGAACTCGCGCAGCTCGCGTTGTCGCACTCGCCCGCCGCCACCGCCACCGACCTGCCGGCCACCGTCGCGCCTGCGCAGCCCGGGGTGCCGCATCCGCCCGTCGCCATCGCGGCCTCCCCGGCTGCGGACTCGACGGCGCCCGAGCCGGCACCCGCCCCGGTCCCGGATGCGCCCGAGGTCGCCGTGCCTCCTCAACGCGTGCCCCTCAGCCCGCCCGTCGCGGAGTCCGATCAGTCCCAGCTGCCCATGTCGCTCCACCCTCCCGCACCGCCCGCCGCGGCCGCGTTGCTCGCCCAAGCTCGGCGTGGGCTCGCCGAAGCCGAACGTGAGACCGCCCCCGCCGAGCGGTTCATCGGGGCCTACCTCGCCGCCCTGCGCGGTGCCGCCGCCGTGCTCGCCGCGCGGGGGCGGCCGCACCGGGGGCGGGCCCGGCCGGCCAGTAGCTGGATGCTGCTCGACTCCGTCGCGCCCGAGCTGCACGAGTGGTCCGCCTTCTTCGCCGGCAACTCCGCCACGCGCGCCGCCGCGCAGGCCGGGATCACCGGGAAGGTCACCGGGGAGTCGGCCGCTCAGCTGGTGCGCGTCGCCGGGCTGTTCCTGGAGCTCGTGCGCCGGCTCGTGCACGGCCTGCCGGTCAGTGGGGAAGCCCATGTCGCGTGAGCACGGCCCGGTCGACCCGGGGCGGCTGCTCACGGCGCTGGGGATCGAAGGCCGCGTGCTGGCCGAGGCCGTGCACGCCGCTCCGCTCGAAGCGCCGGTGCCCGCCTGCCCCGGCTGGTCGCTCGGCGAGGTGGCGCGGCACGTCGGCAGCCTCTACCGGCTCGTCCGGCGCCGGCTCGCGGACGGCCGCACCCCCGAAGACTGGCAGCGCGACCCCGAACCGGGCCGGCCGCTCCACGAGTTCCTCGAGACGGGCCTCGCCGAGCTGCTCGACGAACTCGCCGCCCACGAACCGCGGGAGCGCGCCGACACCTGGTGGCCCGCGGACCCGACCTACGGGTTCTGGCGGCGCCGGATGCTGCACGAGACGCTGATCCACCGCGTCGACGTCGAGCAGGCGTCCGGCGCGGACCCGCGCGGCGTGCCCGACGACCTCGCGATCGACGGCATCGACGAAGCGCTCACCCTGTGGTTCGGCCACAAGCTGCCGATGCTCGGGCTGACCGGCACGAAAGCGGGCTCGGTCGGCGTGCGCACCGGCGCCCACAGCTGGATCGCGCGCGCCGGGCCCGAAACCACCGAAGCCTGGCGCTGTTCGGCCGAGGAGGCCGAGGCCGCGGACGACGTCGTCACGGCGAAGCCCGCGCAGGTCTACCTGTGGCTCTGGGGCCGCGCGTCCCTGACCTCGGTGACCGTGCGCGGCGTCCACGACCAGGCGGCCCAGCTCTGGGCGCTGCTGCGGCTCGCGACCCGATGAACCGGCCGGTGGGGAAGCCGAACCGGAACTGTCGGGGGTGGCGGTTAGCCTGCGCCGCATGAACACGCGCCTGGTGAACCTGGTGATCGACGCGGCGCGCCCGGAGGTCCTCGCGGACTTCTGGGCCGCGCTGCTCGGCTGGGACGTCGCCGTCGAAGACCTCGGCGAGGTCGACGTGCGCGCCCCGGAGACCGACGGCTGGGACCTGGACCTCGTCTTCGTCCCGGTCCCGGACCCCAAGGAGGTGAAGAACCCGATCCACCTGGACCTGGCGAGCAAGACCCCCGAGCACCAGGCCGCGCTGGTGGCGCGCGCCCTCGAGCTGGGCGGCGACCGCGTCGACGTCGGCCAGGGCGCGGTCCCGTGGGTCGTGCTGGCGGATCCGGAGGGCAACGAGTTCTGCGTCCTCGAGCCCCGCGAGCGCTACGCGGAGACGGGCGCGGTGGCGTCGATCCTGGTCGACGCCCACGACCCGGAGAAACTGGCGGCGTTCTGGGCAGGGCTCACGGGCCGGCCGGTCGAAGCCCGCGAAGGTGACGTCCTGGTCGGGCTGCGCGCGCCGTCCGGGCGCGGGCCGTGGCTGGAGTTCCTCCGCAACGACGACGCCAAGCGCGGCAAGAACCGCGTCCACCTGGACGTCGCGCCCCCGGCGGGCGCGGACCACGCCGCGGCGGTGCGGGAGGTCGTCGCGGCCGGTGCGGCACCGGCGGACCTGGGCGGGCCGCCGTTGCCGTGGCGGGTGCTGACCGATCCGGAGGGCAACGAGTTCTGCGTGCTGACCCCGCGGTGACCTAGCTTGGAGGTCATGGAGACCTTCGACTGGCAGGGGCGCCGGATCGCCTGGGACCGTGCCGGCTCCGGGCCCCCGGTGGTGTTCTGCCACGGCACGCCGTGGTCCTCGTGGCTCTGGCGGCCCTTCGCCGAAGCGCTGAGCGGCGACTTCACCGTCTACCTCTGGGACATGCCCGGCTACGGCCGATCGTCCAAGGACGCCGGGCACGAAGTCGGCTTCGACGTCCAAGCCGAGGCGTTCCGGGCGCTGCTCGCGCACTGGGAGCTCGACCGGCCGCACGTCGTCGCCCACGACTACGGCGGCGTCGTGTCGCTGCGCACCAACCTGGTCCACGGCGTGCCGTACGCGTCGCTGCTGCTCGTCGACGCCGTGGCCATCCCGCCGTCGGGCTCGCCGTTCTTCCAGCTCGTCAAGGAACACCCGGACGTGCTCGCCCGGGTGCCGCCGTACATCCACGAGGCGCTGGTCCGGGCCTACGTCGCCAACGCGAGCCACCGCGAGCTGCGCGAAGCCGACGTCGACGAGCTCGCCGCGCCGTGGCTCGGCGAAGAAGGCCAGCCGGCGCTGTACCGCCAGATCGCGGCGTACGACGAGAGCTACCTCGCCGAGATCGAGGGACTGCTGGACCGCGTCGACCTGCCCGTGCACGTGCTGTGGGGCACCGAGGACACCTGGATCCCGATCGGGATCGGCGAGCGGCTCGCCGCGGGCATCCCGGGCGCGAAGTTCACCCCGATCCGCGACGCCGGGCACCTGGTCCAGCTGGATGCCCCGGTCGCGCTGGCGACGGAGCTGCGTTCCTGGCTGACGAGTGTTTCGCCGGGGTTGCCGAGCCGCGTCGAACGCTGACCTGCGCGAAACACCGGCGTCCTGGCTTGGCAACAACCACGCGGGACCGTGGGGGCATGGAGACCTCCAGAGCGTTGCCCCAGCCGGGCCGGACGGCCGTCGTCGAGGAACCCGCCGTCGCGTCGGCGTGGCGGGTGCGGGTCCGGATGCACGACCACCCGGGCACCCTGGCTCGCCTCGCCATCCGGCTCGCCGACCTGGAGTGCAACATCCTCGGCCTGAGCGTGCTGCCGGTGCCCGGCGGGGTGCTCGACGAGATCGTGCTGCGCCCCGCGACCGGCCTGCCCCGCCGGCACCTCGCCGAGGCCATCCGCGCCGAAGGCTGCGAATGCACCGCGATCATCGACGCCGACGTCCACGAGCTGGTCGACCCGGCCGCGTCGACGCTGCTGGCGGCCCGCCGCGCCGTCGACGACCCGGCCCGCCTCGCCGAGGTGCTCAAGGACGTCCTCGCCGCGGACGTCGTGACGCTCGTGCCCGCCACCGAAGCGAACCCGGCTCGCACGGAAAGCGGGCACCGGGCGGTGTTCGCGCTGGCCGGCGACCGCGCACTGGTGGCGCGCCGCCGCTGGGCCCCGTTCGTGCAGCTGGAACTGACCCGTGCCGAAGCGCTGGTGGCGCTGCTGACGGCGGCGGCCCGGAACGCGGCCGGCCCGGTCGTGCTCGACCGCCCGGACGGAGCCGCGATCGTCCTGCGCAAAGGCCTCCCCGGCGACGCCGACGCGGTCGCCGACCTGCACCGCCGCTGCTCGATGGCGACGCTCTTCCGGCGCTACCACTCGGGCGTGCGGACGGTCCCGCGCCGCTGGCTGCACCGGCTGCTGGTGCCCCCGCGCGGAACCAGCGTGCTGGCGGTGTTCGGCCGCGAGGTGATCGGGCTGGCGCAGCTCATCCCGAGCGCGTCGGGGCCCGCCGAGATCTCGCTGCTACTGGAGGACGACTGGCAGCAGCAGGGCATCGGCACGGCCCTGCTGACCCGGCTCGCCGTCCTCGCGGAAACCCAGGGCATCACGGAGCTGACGGCCGACTGCCTGACCGGCGACGACGTCCTGCCCCGCACGGCGGCCCGGGCCGGCCTGCGGACGGAACGCGCCCCCGAGGACGGCGCCAAGCTCCGGCTGTTCCTGCCCGCTTAGCGCTTCCAGAACCAGTCTTTGTCCCGCGCTTCGCGCATGGCGGACTTCTTGCGCTCGGCGGTGAGCCGGTCGAGGTAGAGGACACCGTCGAGGTGATCGGTTTCGTGCTGGAGGCACTGCGCCAGCACGTCTTCGCCTTCGACCTCGATGGGCTCGTTGTGGATGTCGACGCCCCGGACCTTCGCGTGCTTCGCGCGCCGGGTCGGGAACCACAGCTCCGGCACGGACAGGCAGCCTTCGTCGATTTCGTGCGTCTCTTCGGACACTTCGACGACCTCGGGGTTGACGACGTACCCGGTCAGCCCGGCGACGTCGTAGCTGAAAACCCGCAACCCGACACCGATCTGCGGCGCGGCGAGCCCGGCCCGCCCGGCGGGTTTGACCGAGTCGACCAGATCCCGCACGAGCGCCTCGAGCTTCTCGTCGAACACGGTGACCGGGTCGCAGACGGACTTGAGGATCGGATCGCCGAAATAGCGCAGTTCGCGCATCGCCATGAGCAGAACATCCTTCGTGCGTGTCGGACTGGCAGCTTAGGGCAGCCCGCACCGAGGTCGCCGGGCAATCGGCAACCCGGCGGGCCCGGGCGCGCGGGCCACCCGCGGGCGGGCGCCGATCCCGGGTCAGGCTCGCAGGCGCAAGCCCGACGGCGTCGCCCGGAAACCCGCCTCCCGCAGCACTTCCGCCAGCTCCGAGGTCAGGGCTTGCTCGCCGTCCGCGCGCTGGACGGCCAGCTGGCCCAGCCAGCCCTCGCGGACCGCGGCCGACAGCGCTTGGGCCGCGTCCGACAACGGTCGGCGTTCCTCCGTGAAACTCAGCAGTGATCGGCCTCCTCGCTCGACGTACAGGGCCGGGACCCCGTCCACCAGGACCGCCAGCGCGCCGGCCTTGCGCGCGGGGCGGTGTTTCGTGTCGCCCGTCGCCGCCGGCCAGGGGAGGGCGGCGCCGTAGGGCTGGGCCGGGTCCGCCGCGGCCAGGACCACCGCGCGGCCCGGGGCCGGCCGGCCCGGGCCGGACAGGGCGCGCAAGCGGTCCACCGCGCCCTTCGCCGCGAACTGGGCCGCGCCGAGGCCCTCCACGACGTAGCCGCGGATCACCTGGCCGGTGTCCTCCATGCCGCGCAGGACCTTGTAGATGCCCGAGAACCCGCCGGTGACGCGTTCGGTGTCGAGCGCGCCGCGGGTCAGGACGCCGTGGCGTTCCAGGAACGCTTCCGTGCGGGCGTGGGCCCGCCGGGTCGCGTCGGTTTCGCGGGGCGGGGTCAGCGCCCACCGGCCCGCCACGGTCGGCGGCCCGGACCGCGACGGCATCTGCGGCCGGCCGGCCCGCAACCGCGCGTACCGGCCGCGGGGCGCCTGGCGCCGGGCCTTGTGCGCGCCGTGCCCGGCGACCTGGGCCCGCAGCGGGCCGAGCGTGTCGCCGGTGACGAGCCCCGCCCACACCAGGTCCCACAGCGCCGCCACGACTTCGGCGTCGCCCGGTGCCTTCTCCACCAGCACGGTCGCGCGGTCCACCAGCTGCCGGAAGAACAGCGCGCCACCCTCCAAAGTGGACACGATGGCGTCGTGCAGCGGCCCGGTCGGGATGTCCTCGACGACCTCGGGCAGCAGCAGGTCGGCGACGTCCGTGGGAGCGAGGGCGATCCAGCCGTCCCCGCCGGACAGCGCGCCGCAGCCCGCCCACGTGACTTCGCCCGCCGTCGTCAGCTCGTCCAGCAGCGCGGGGGAGTAGCCCGGCAGCCGCCCGGGCAGGATCAGCGACTCCACCGCGCTCGCCGGCAGCGGCGCCCCGGCGAGCTGCTCGACCACCGAAAGCACGTCGTCCGCCGTCGGCGCCGCCCGGACGCGCCCGCCGAACCCGTGCCACGCCGGCAGGAACCGGCCCAGCGCCGCCGGTTCGACCGGCTCGACCTCGGCTCGCAGCTTCGCCAGGGACGCTCGTCGCAGCCGCCGCAGGACCGCCGAATCGCAGTACTCGACCCCTGCCCCGTGGGTGTCCGGATGCCCGACGGGACTCAGCTCGCCGCGCACCAGCCGGCCTTCGCCGGTCATCCGGTCGAGGACGCCGGTGACGACGGCCAGGCCGAGCCCGAACCGCTGGGCCACCGCCGCCGCGGCGAACGGCCCGCGACCGCGGGCGTAGCGCGAGAGGAGGTCGCCGAGCGGGTCCGCGACGGGTTCGGTGAACGCCTCGGGCACGCCCACCGGCAGCGCGGTGCCCAGCGCGTCCCGCACCTTGCCGGAGTCTTCGATGGCCAGGAACCGTTCCGTGCCGCCGATCCGCACCCGGATCGCGCGGCGCGCCGCTTCGAGCTCGGTGAGCCACTCGGCCTGGATCCCGCGTTCGGCGGCCTCCTCGACGGTCAGGTCGCCGAGGAACCGCAACAGGTCCGCGGCGTCTTCGGCCGAGCGCGCGTGCCGGTCGGGTTCGAGCCGCTGCAGCGACCGCTCCACCTCGCGCACGGCTTCCGGGTCGAGCAGTTCGCGGATCGCCTCGGTGCCCAGGAGTTCGGCCAGCAGCGCCGAATCCAGCGACAGCGCCGCCGCCCGCCGCTCGGCCAGCGGCGCGTCCGTCTCGTACAGGAACATCCCGACGTAGCCGAAGAGCAGGCTGCGCGCGAACGGCGACGCGGCCGGCGTCTCGACCTCCACCAGCCGGACCTTGCGGGCCCGGACGTCGGCCATCAGCTCGCGCAGCCCGCTCACGTCGTAGACGTCCTGCAGGACTTCCCGCATCGCCTCCAGGACGACCGGGAACCGCTCGTACTTCGCCGCCACCGAAAGCAGCTGCGACGCGCGTTGCCGTTGCTGCCACAGGGGAGTGCGGCGCCGCGGGTCCCGGCGCGGCAGCAGCAGCGACCGCGCCGCGCACTCCCGGAAGCGCGCGGCGAACACCGCCGAGCCGCCGACCTCCGCGACGATCAGCTGCTCGACCTCCTCGGGATCGAGCAGGATGTCGTCCGCGCCGATCGTGACGTCGCCGCCCTCGGCGTCGAGCGCGTCCGGCAGCCGCAGCACGATGCCGTCGTCGGAGTGCGCCACCTGCGCGTCCACCCCGCGGTTTTCCCGCAACCGCGCGGCGATGGCCAGCGCCCACGGCGCGTTCACCTGCGCGCCGAACGGCGAGTGCAGGATGATCCGCCAGTCGCCCAGCTCGTCGCGGTAGCGCTCCAGCAGGAGCGTCCGGTCGTTCGGCACGTGGCGGGTCGCGGACTTCTGCTCGGTCAGGTAGGCGAGCAGGTTGTCCGACGCCCGCTGGTCGAGCCCCGCCGCGGCGGCCCGCTCCCTGGCCTTCTTGTCGTCCGACGTGGACAGTTCGCGGACGAACTTCCCCAGCGCCCGGCCGAGTTCCAGCGGGCGGCCCGGCGCGTCGCCCTTCCAGAACGGCATCCGCGCCGGCTCGCCGGGCGCGGGCACCACGATGACCCGGTCGTGCGTGATGTCGGTGATCCGCCACGACGACGTGCCGAGCAGGATGGTGTCGCCGACGCGCGACTCGTACACCATCTCCTCGTCGAACTCGCCGACGCGCGAACCGGGCTTGTCGTCCGCGCCCGGCGTCATCACGGTGAAGAGGCCGCGGTCCGGAATCGTGCCGCCGGAGGTCACGGCCAGCCGCTGCGAGCCCGGCCGCCCGCGCAGCTCACCGCTGATCCGGTCCCACGTGATGCGGGCCCGCAGCTCGCCGAACTCCTCGCTCGGGTACCGGCCGGCGAGCATGTCGAGCACCGCGTGCAGCGCGTCGTCCGGCAGCGACGCGAACGGCGCCGCCCGCCGCACCAGCGACGCCAGGTCCGCCACCGTCCACGGCTCCAGCGCCACCATGGCCACGATGTGCTGCGCGAGGACGTCGAGCGGGTTGCGCGGGTAGCGCACGGCTTCGATGGCGCCGCTCGCCATCCGCTCCGCGACCACCGCGCACGAGACGAGGTCGCCGCGGAACTTCGGGAACATCACCCCCGAGGACACCGCGCCGACCTGGTGCCCGGCCCGGCCGACGCGCTGCAGCCCGGACGCCACCGTCGGCGGCGCCTCGATCTGCACCACGAGGTCGACCGCGCCCATGTCGATGCCCAGCTCCAGCGACGACGTCGCCACCACGCAGGGCAGCCGCCCGGACTTGAGGTCTTCCTCGACGTGCGTGCGCTGCTCCCGTGACATCGACCCGTGGTGCGCCCGGGCGATCACCGCCGGCGCGCCGATGCTGACGCCGGACTGCCCGACGGCTTCGGCCGGGAAGGCGTCGGCGGGCGTGAGCTCCGTCTGCTCGGCGGCCAGTTCGTTGAGCCGGGCCGTCATCCGCTCGGTGAGCCGGCGCGAGTTGGCGAAGACGATGGTCGAGCGGTGCTCCCGGATCAGGTGCAGCACCCGTTCCTCGACGGCCGGCCAGATCGACGGCCGCTGCACGGGGTTGCCGGCGATCTCCTCCAGCGTGCCCAGCCCACCGGGCGCAGTGACAACTGGGGCTTCACCCCGGGCCGGGGGCTTCGCCACCCGGACCCCCGAACTGAGGTCGGAGTCGCCGGGCGGGAACGCCTCGGTCAGCGACTCGAGCGACTCCAGCGCGTCGAGCGGGCTCGGTGCCGGGCCGCTGCGCGGCGCGTCGAGGTTGCTCATGTCCTCGACCGGGACCTCGACGCGGACCTCGATGGTCTTCGCCAGCTTCGGCTGGACCACCCGCACGGGACGGCCGCCGGCCAGGAACGCGCTCACCTCGTCGACCGGGCGGACGGTCGCCGAGAGCCCGATCCGCTGGGCCGGCTTCGGCAGCAACGAGTCCAGCCGCTCCAGCGAAAGCGCGAGGTGCGCGCCGCGCTTGCCGCCGGCGACCGCGTGCACCTCGTCGACGATCACGGTCTCGACGCCGCGCAGCGACTCCCGCGCCGACGACGTGAGGATGAGGAACAGCGACTCCGGCGTGGTCACCAGGACGTCTGGCGGGGTCTTGTTAAAGGAGCGGCGCTCGGCCGCCGTGGTGTCGCCGGTGCGCATCCCCACTTCGATCTCGGGCACCGGCAGCCCGAGCCGCCGGGTGGCCTGGGAGATGCCGGCCAGGGGCGCGCGCAGGTTCCGCTGCACGTCGACGGCCAGGGCCTTCAGCGGGGAGACGTAGAGGATCCGGCAGCGCTTGGTGGCCTCCGCCGGCGGCGGCTCCACCGAGAGCCGGTCGAGCGCCCAGAGGAACGCCGAGAGCGTCTTGCCGGAGCCGGTCGGCGCGACGACGAGGGCGTGCTCGCCCGCGTGCGCCGCCCGCCAGGCCCCCTCCTGCGCCGCGGTGGGCGCGGCGAAGGCCCCCGCGAACCAGTCGCGGGTCGCGGGGGAGAAGAGGTCGAGCACGTCAGTGGCCACGTCGTCCATGATGCGCGGCACCACCGACAGTTTCCGATCCTCCGGCGAGGATCACGCTGTCGGCGAACTGCGGGAACGCGACGTCGACCGCCGGGCCGTCGGTGATCAGCCGGTAGTCGCGGTCCAGCGGAGCCCAGTACGAAAAAGGGGCCTGGTCCAGCTTGGAGTGGTCGGCCAGCACGTACGCCTTGCCCCCGGCGTGGAGCATCGCGTGCTTGACCACCGACTGTTCCAGTGACGGGCAGCACAGCCCCCGGCCCTCGACCACGCCGTCCGCACCCAGGAACACCCGATCGGGTGAGATGTGCCGCAGCTGTGCCAGCACGCTCTCGCCCAGGATCGCTTCGTCGGGGTGCCGCAGCCGGCCGCCGAGGACGATGAGGTCGATCCCGGCGAACCCGGCCAGCTCGCGGATGGCGTCGACGCCGTTGGTGACCACCGTCAGCCCGTCGCGGTGCGCGAGGTGCCGGGCGAGCCTGCCGGTGGTGGTGCCGGCGTCGAGCAGCACGACCTCGCCGTCCTCGACCAGCGAGGCGGCTTCGCGGGCGATGGTCTCCTTCGCCGCCGCGTGCTCCTGGTCCTTTTCCCGCGGACTGCGTTCGGTGTCGAGCGCGCCGCCGTAGGTGCGGACGACGTGCCCGGCCCCGGCGAGCGAGGCGAGGTCGCGGCGGATCGTCGACTCGGAGACGCCGAACTCCTCGGCGAGCTCCGCGATGCCGCCGGAGCCGTCGCGGACGGCTTCGAGCAGCATCGCGCGCCGGTCACGGGTTCCTGGTCGCGGCTGGGACATGCGCCGAGTCTTCCACGACGGCCGGTTTCAGCCCGAAGAACGCCAGGCCGGCGGCCACGGCGAGGAACGCGGCCAGCACCACGAACCCGGTGGTCGCGCTGCCGGTGACGTCGGTGAGCCAGCCGACCAGGTAGGGCCCGGCGAACCCGCCGAGGTTGCCGAGCGCGTTGATCAGGCCCATCGCCACGGCGACCACTTCGATGCCGAGGATCCGGCTGGGGATCGCCCAGAACGGCCCGTACGGCATGTACACGCCGGTCGCGACGACGCAGAGCAGGACCAGCTGCACGGCCGCGGGCCAGTGCACGAGGTTGCCGAGCAGGAGCCCGGCGATGGCGACGAGCAGCGGCACGGTGACCGCGAGCCGCCGGTTGCCGGTCCGGTCGGACCAGTGCGCGCACGCGACCATCCCGGCCAGCGCGAGGACGTACGGCACGGCCGACAGGAACCCGACCGCGGTGGCCGAGCCGCCGGTCATCGTCTTCACCACCGACGGCAGCCAGAGCGAAAAGCCGTAGAAGCCGGTGATCCAGAAGAAGTAGACGCCGATCAGCAGCAGCACCTGGCGGTTCGCCAGCGCCTGCCGGTAGCCCTGCTTCGCGAACGCGGGCTTCGCGTCTTCTTCGGCCTTCAACGTGCTTTCGAGGTACTCGCGCTCTTCGGCGGAGATCCAGCGGGCCCCGGCCGGCCGGTCGGCCACCGCGAACCACCAGACGACCGCCCACAGCAGCGGCGGCAGGCCCTGGAGCACGAACACCCAGCGCCACGAAATGTGGTCGAGCATCAGCCCGGACAGCGGCGACATGACGATCGCCGAGATCGGCAGGCACGTCATCCACAGCGCGTTCGCCCTGGCCCGTTCCGCTTGCGGGAACCACGACGCCAGCAGGATCAGCACCGCGGGCCACACGCCGCCTTCGAACAGCCCCAGCAGCAGCCGCGCCAGGTGCAGCTGCGTTTCGTTCCGCACCAGCCCGCACAGCACCGCCGCGACCGCCCACGCGACCATCAGGATCAGCACCGTCTTGCGGGCGCTCCACTTCACCGCCAGCACGGCCGCCGGGATCTGCAGCACGAGGTAGCCGAGGAAGAAGATGCCGCTCGCCAGCCCCTTCGCGCTCGCGGACAACGGGAAGTCGTCGCCGATGTAGGGCAGGATCACCGCGACGTTCGTGCGGTCGAGGTAGGCCAGCATGTACATGACCACCGCGACCGGGATGACGTACGCCCAGCGCTTGCGGGGGATCACCGGACGCCCGGTGGGTAGATCGCGGGCAGCTTCCGCGCGTACGGCGCCAGTGTCGCCGCGGCCTTGAACGCGGCGACCATCGTGCGGTGCGACGCCCG
This sequence comes from Amycolatopsis sp. cmx-4-83, assembly GCF_046548815.1. Taxonomy (NCBI): domain Bacteria; kingdom Bacillati; phylum Actinomycetota; class Actinomycetes; order Pseudonocardiales; family Pseudonocardiaceae; genus Amycolatopsis; species Amycolatopsis sp. cmx-4-83. The sequence goes on from NZ_JAEBEF010000019.1 coordinate 189,018, forward strand.
GCCGGTGCCGGCGATGTCGAACGCCGTGCCGTGGTCGACCGACGTGCGCAGGATCGGCAGGCCGACCGTCACCGAGACCGTGCCGTCGAAGTCGTACGTCTTCGACGCGATGTGCCCCTGGTCGTGGTAGAGCGAGAGCACGCCGTCGAAGCGGCCCTGGATCCCTTGGTGGAACACGGAATCCGCCGGGATCGGGCCGACCACGTCGAGCCCCGCGGCGCGCGCGGCGGCCACCGCGGGCGCGATCGCGACGATCTCCTCGTCGCCGAACTTGCCGTTCTCGCCGCCGTGCGGGTTCAGCGCGGCCACGGCGAGTCTCGGTTTCTCGGTGCCGAACACCTCGAGCGCGGTGTACGCCTCGCGGATCGCGTGCTCGATGTTCTCCCGCGTGATCCGGTTGATCGCTTCGCGCAGCGAAAGGTGCCGGGTGGCGAAGAAGATCTTCAGCCCCGACACCCAGAACATGGTGTTGTACCGGGTCGAGCCGGTCAGCTCGCCGAGCATCTCGGTGTGCCCGAGGTGCTGGGAGCCGGCCGCCCAGATCGCCTCCTTGTTGATCGGCGCGGTCACGACCGCGTCGACCTCGCCGGCCAGCGCGAGCCGGGTGGCCACTTCGATCGCGCCGACGGCGGCGGCGCCCGCGGTCGCGTTGACCTCGCCCCACGGCAGGTCTTCGGTGACCACGCCGAGGTTGAGGACGTCGATCACGCCGGTGGTGAAGCGCGCGTCGGCGACCGTGGCGATCGGGTTGACCTCCAGGTGCAGGCCGAGGTGGCGGACCAGGCGTTCCAGCACGATCGCGTCGCCGACCGCGACCCCGCGCGCCAGCTGCAGGGACTCGGGCTCGGCGAGGGTCTTGAGGGTGATCTCCGGGCCGATGCCCACGGGGTCGCCGAGGGTGACGGCGAGGAGGGGGAGGTCGCTCACGGGTTCTTCCTTCCGGTGGCCAGCACGTGGTTCAGGTGTTCCGGGCAGGGGACGGCGGCGTCCCGGCCGCCGATCGACCCGCCCTTGGTGGCGAAGGGCAGCCCGGCGTGCGGACCGCCGGAGAGCCGCCCGGCGACCGCCGGCGGCAGGACTTCGGTGTCGATCTCGAAGCCTTCGGCCCCGGGGGACTTCGTGACCTCGACGGCGATGTCGCCGCCGGAGGCGTAGAGCCCGCCGATCCGGTGCGCGCCTGGCACCGGCCGGGCCGCTTCGCCGAGCGCCGGCGGGATCCGCGCCGCGACCGCCGGGTCGGCCCTCGTGCCCGTGGCGGGCGCGCGCGTGCGGATGCCGGCGACCCGGTGCCCGGCTGCCAGTAGCTGTCCGGCCGCCGCCGCGACGGCCGGTGGATCGGGCCGGCCCGCCTCGACGTCGACGTACCGCGCGTCCGGCACCAGCTCGGTTTCCAGCAGCTGGTCGTGGGTCTGGCCGGTGATGCTGCCGACCACCGCGAGCACCGGCGAGACGGTGCCTTGGCCCGGCGCGAGGCCCAGCGCTGCGGCCAGCCGGACGCCGAAGGGCCCGGAGTCGACGGAGATCCACTTCGTGCCCTCGGCCGCCAGCCGGGCCGCGGCCTTGGCGACGGTGGTGAGGTGCCGGTTCGTCGTGGCGTCGCAGACGAGCCCGGCGGGGCACCGCAGGGCCGCTTCGACCGCGTCCACGCCCTCTTCGACGACGTCCAGCGGCAATTCGGCGAGTTCGCGGCGGGTCGGCCCGAGGAGGGTGCGGACGCGCGAGGACGCGACCGGCGCCAGGGGGTCGCGCGCGGCGGGGCTTTCGGCTTCGGTCTCCACGCCGACGTTGCCGCTCAGCGTCGTGTCCGCGCGTTTCACCGTCAGCTCGACCGGCCCGGCGAGCTCGATCGCGCGGCGGACCGCCCGCTCGGCGTGTGACGGCGAAGCGTGCCGGGTACCCAGGTTCACCACCAGCGCGTCGATCCCGCTGTCCGGGCGGAAGCAGGGCGCGTCCGGCTCCAGCGGCGCGTTGACCGAAACCGCGCGCAGTCCGAAGCGGGCGTAGAGCCCTCCGGACGCGTTGCTGCCCGTGAGGTCGTCCCCGAGGACGAGCAGCTGGGGCATCGCAACGCTCCTTTGCGCGGTTCGTGCAACTCGGTTGACCGAACTGCGCAACTATCGTGCCTCGTGATCCACCTCTCCGTCAAGCGGCGGGGGACTTTCGCGGGTCCGCACGTGCGGTGACCGCGCACGTGGCAGCATCACGGCGAACGCCGCCAAGGCGGGTTTTCGTGAAGGGAAGTGCAGTGCGGATCCTGTCGGTGGACCTCGGGACGTCCAACACCGTCGCTGTGCTTTCGGCGCACGGCATGCCGCCCCGGGTCGTCGAGGTGGACGGCTCGGCCAACATGCCGTCGGCGGTCTTCGCCACCGAAGAGGGCACGATCATGGTCGGCCGCGACGCCGAGCGCCGCGCCCGCCTCGACCCGACGCGCTTCGAGCCGAACCCCAAGCGCCGCATCGACGAACAGACCCTGCTGCTCGGCACCGACGTCGTCCCGGTGACCGACGCGCTGGCCGCGATCCTGCGCCGCGTGCTCGAAGAAACCACCCGCCAGCTCGGTGGCGAGCAGCCCGACGAGGTCCGGCTGACCCACCCCGCGCAGTGGGGCCAGACCCGCCGCAACGTCCTGATGTCCGCCGCCCGGCTCGCCGGGATGGGCCAGAACATCCTGCTGGTGCCCGAGCCCGTCGCCGCGGCGGCGCACTTCGCGTCGTTCCCCGGCAAGTCGCTCGCGCCCGGGCAGGCCCTCGCGGTCTACGACCTCGGCGCGGGCACCTTCGACGTCGCCGTCGTCGGCGCCACGCAGAACGGCTTCACCGTGCTCGCCGAGGACGGCCTGCCCGACCTCGGCGGCCTCGACGTCGACCAGGCGCTGATGGTGCACGTCGGGCGCGAGGTCTCGCACTCGGACCCGCAGCGCTGGCAGCGGCTGCTGCGGCCCGAGTCCACCGGCGACCGGCGCACCCGGCGCGCGCTGCAGGAAGACGTGAAGGCGGCCAAGGAGGCGCTGTCGCGGCACCCGCAGACCGAGGTGCCGATGCCCGAGCCGTTCAAGGACGTCCTCGTCACGCGCGGTGAGCTGGAGGGCCTGGTCCGGCCGGCGATGCTGCGCAGCGTCGAGCTGCTGTCGCGGACGCTGCGCTCGTCGGGGCTGAGCCCGGACCGGCTGGCCGGCATCTACCTCGTCGGCGGGTCGAGCCGGCTGCCGCTGGTCGGGGCCATGATCGCGGAGAAGCTCGGCGTCGTGCCGGGCAGCCTGGACCAGCCGGAGACGGCGGTGGCGCTCGGTGCCCAGCACGTCGCCCGCGACGGCATGGGCGCGCGGACGCAGAACGTCGAAGGCGCGGTGGCGGCCGGCGCCGGGCCGCACCGCCCGCAGTACGCACCGCCGCCTCCGCCGCAGCAACAGCAGTTCCCGGGGTACGCGAACTTCCCGCCCAGCGGGCCGCAGCCGATGCCGTCGAACTTCCCCGCGTACTCGCCCGCCGCGGCCACCGAGCAGGCCGAGCCGAAGTCCGGCGGCAAGAAGAAGCTGCTCATCGGGATCGCGGCCGCGGTCGTCGTGGTGCTCGCCGCGGGGCTGACCTTCTTCCTGACGTCGTCGTCTTCGGTGCCGACTTACACCGCGGACCAGTGCAGGACGCCGGGTCAGGCGGACGACAAGGGCCTCACCGGCTGCCTGCGCCAGCTCGCCGGGAAGATCGCCGACACCGGCGACTGCAAGGCGGGCATGGGCAACGGCCCGGCGGCGCCGGCGAAGAGCCTCGGCGTGGCCTCGACCTGCTCCGCGCCCGGCCGCGCGGGCACGCAGGTGACCTACGTCCAGGGCGACAGCGCCGACACGCTCAAGGAGTACACCGACGGCCTGCTCACCTCCGCGGGCGGCGACCGCACCGAGGCCGACTGGGGCGGCAACGGGCTCAAGGGCCACTACTCGTCCGCGGCGGGCAAGACGTCGGCGGTGCTCGTGTTCACGGTATCGGACCGGCCGCTGGTGGGCTTCATCTACCAGCTGAATTCGAACGACCAGGCGGCGGCGACCACACCGGACACGCTGGCCAACTACTTCGAGGCGAGCGTCCAGCCGGGGGAGTAGCCGGCGGCCCGCGATGTCATGAACGAGTCGTTCACCTCGCCCGACGCGGTGAAAGGGTCGTTCATGACGTCCGGACGCGGGTCCGGCGCCACTCGCGGTGGCCGGGCGGGGCGGGTGGCGGGCGCGAACGGACCGTTCGTGCCGCCGGGTTAGAGTGGCTTCGATGCGCATCACGGTTTTCCGGCGGCTGATGGCCGAGGAGTTCGGCCCCGGACGGGCCCAGGTACTGGCCAGGGACCACGTCATCAGCGGGCTCGGCGGGCGCACCGTCGACCAGGCGCTGACCGCGGGAATCCCGGCGAAAGAGGTCTGGCGAGAGGTCTGCGACGCCTTCGATGTCCCCTTCGAACGGCGCTGACCTGCGCGGATCCGCCCGGGTCCGGACCCGGGCGGGCGAAAACCCTAGCGCAAGGGTGTGTCGCTGCCGACCTCGAACACGTGTTCGTCTATCGTGTTGTCCACATCGGGTCCAGCGATCCACAGATTGGGCGCCGCGCCTGGAATTGTCGGTCCCCGCCGCTAGCGTCGGACCGGACAGTTGAAGAACCGACACAGAGCCCTCGAGACGGGGGGCTTCGACCAGCGAGGTGGACTTCCATGCCTGCAGCACCCGACAAGGACAAGGCGCTCGAGCTCGCGCTCGCGCAGATCGACAAGCAGTACGGCAAGGGCTCGGTCATGCGGCTCGGCCAGGACGGCCGCGCGCCCGTCTCCGTGATCCCGACCGGTGCGATCGCCCTCGACGTCGCGCTCGGCATCGGCGGGCTGCCCCGCGGCCGCGTGGTCGAGATCTACGGCCCGGAGTCCTCCGGTAAGACGACGGTCGCACTGCACGCGGTGGCCAACGCGCAGCGCGCCGGCGGCATCGCGGCGTTCATCGACGCGGAGCACGCGCTGGACCCCGAGTACGCCAAGAAGCTCGGCGTCGACACCGACGCGCTGCTCGTCTCGCAGCCGGACACCGGTGAGCAGGCGCTCGAGATCGCGGACATGCTGATCCGCTCCGGCGCGCTCGACATCCTGGTCATCGACTCCGTGGCCGCGCTCGTGCCGCGCGCCGAGATCGAGGGCGAGATGGGTGACTCGCACGTCGGTCTCCAGGCCCGCCTGATGAGCCAGGCGCTGCGCAAGATGACCGGTGCGATGAACAACTCCGGCACCACCGCGATCTTCATCAACCAGCTGCGCGAGAAGATCGGCGTCATGTTCGGCTCCCCGGAGACCACGACCGGTGGTAAGGCGCTGAAGTTCTACGCGTCGGTCCGGCTCGACGTGCGCCGCATCGAGACGCTCAAGGACGGCGGCGAGCCGGTCGGCAACCGCACCCGCGTCAAGGTCGTGAAGAACAAGATGGCCCCGCCCTTCAAGCAGGCCGAGTTCGACATCCTGTACGGCCACGGCGTCTCCCGCGAGGGTTCGCTCATCGACATGGGTGTCGACCAGGCGATCCTGCGCAAGTCCGGCGCCTGGTACACCTACGAGGGCGACCAGCTCGGCCAGGGCAAGGAGAACGCGCGGAAGTTCCTGCGCGACAACCCGGACATCGCCAACGAGATCGAGAAGCGCATCAAGGAGAAGCTGGGCATCGGCGCACAGGTCGACGCCGAGGCCGTCGAAGCTGTTCCGGCGCCGGTCGACTTCTGATCGAAGGAGTTCCAGGGTTTCGGGATCGGGCGAAGTGTGCTCGCGGAAGGCACTCGCCCCCTGGACCCCCGGCGTGGGCGCGTTGTGTGGTGACGCCTGGTTTTGGCTTGTGAAGAACGAGGAGTGAGCTGAGTGGCGAGGGCGCCGAAGGTTCCCCCGGCGGAGCTGCCTCCCGAGGAGCGCTACAAGAAGGCCAAGGAGATCTGTTACGACCTCCTGGCCGTGCGTGCGCGGACTCAGGAGGAGCTCCGGCAGGCTTTGCGCCGCAAGGGGTTCGACGAGGAGACCAGCGAGACCCTGCTCGGCAAGCTCGACCGGGCGGGGTTGGTGAACGACGCCGAGTTCGCGGAGCTGTGGGTCAAGTCCCGGCACGAGACCCAGGGCCTGTCCCGCACCGCGCTGATGGCCGAGTTGCGGCGCAAGGGCGTCGACGACGAGGTCGCGGCGCAGGCGGCGGGCGAGGTCGACCGCGAGTCCGAGGAGCAGATGGCCAGGGAACTGGTCCGCAAGCGCCTCGGCTCGCTGGGCAACGTCGACGAACAGACGGCGTTGCGGCGGCTGCTCGGCTTCCTGGCCCGCAAGGGCTACCCGCAGGGGCTGGCGTACAGCGTCATCAAGGAGGAACTCCGCGAGTACGGCGCGGAGTCCACCCTCCTCGACGACGCCTTCATCGACTGACGGTTTCGGGCGCCGGTGCGCGGACCACCGGCACCCGGCGGTCGGAGCGGTGCTTGCGGACCGCGAGCAAAAGCAGTGCGAGCAGCCCCATCGCGGCGCACGTGACCACGGCCGTCAGCAGCAGGAACTCGTTCAGCTGCCCGGCCGCCAGGTACGCGCCCAGTGCCACCGCCACCAGCGCGCACACCGCGCGGTCCACAATGGACTCCATGGACAGCAGGGTCGCGCGGTAGCGGGAGTCCGGGATGGAGTCGTTCAGCAGCTGCTTCTGCACCGGGAACGCGATGCCGGTCGCCACCGCGAAGACGCACAGCAGCACCACCGCCGGGAAGGGCCCCGCCCAGACCAGCAGGCCGAGGCACGACGCCATCACGATCGTCAGCGTGAACACCGAGCCAACCGGGCCGATCGCGCGGCGGAGGCGGTGGGGGCGGGCCGCGCCGAGTGCTTCGAAGACCGTCATCGCGGCCAGGACGGCGCCGTACCAGTTCACCGAGAGCGACTTCGACTCCAGGATCGGCTGGAACAGGTTCACCTGGCAGATCCGGACGAGGGTGAACATCGCGATGCCCTGCACCATCAGCAAAGCCAGCCACCGGGACGACCGCAGCGCGGCCACCGCGCCGCCGACGCCCGACAGCAGCGACGCCGTCTTGCCGGAGGTACGACGGCCGCCGGGAATCGGCGGGAGCTTGCAGGCGAACGCCAGCGCCACGGCCGCGTTGATCGCCGTCAGCCAGTACGGGGAAGGGAGGTTCCACGTCATCAGCAGGCCGATCACCGGCCAGTACACGATCTTGCCGACCAGGCTGTACGCGCGGCCGACACCCTCGACGCGGAGGTAGTGCTCTCCTTCGCCGTGGGCGTGCAGGTACTCGTACAGGTACGCGCTTTGCGCGCCGGACACGAGCGAGCGGGCCAGGGCGATCAGGATGAAGTGCAGCAGGAACCCGGGGTACGAGCCCAGGAACACCGGCACCAGGTTCGCCACCACCAGCACGCCGGCGCCCGCCGTCAGCGAGGTGCGGTAGTCGAAGCGGTCGGCGATCAGGCCCGTCGGGATCTCCAGCAGGCAGAACACGACGTAGTAGATGCTCTGGATGCCGAAGATCTCGCTGTCGGAGAGGCCGACGAGCTTCTGGTACTGGTAGAAGATCGGCACCCACAGCAGCAGGCCGAAGAAGAACTGGAACCCGTAGGTCAGCCGGACGGCGCGCTGGACGGCCGGTTTCGCGGGCAGGCGAAAGCCCAGCATGGTGGTGTCTCCTGGAGGATCAAACGGAATAGGGACGCAGCTGCACGATGTGGATGTGGTCGCGGTCGGCGAGCCACTCGACGTCCACCGGCGAATCGAACGTGTAGTCGGGCGAGAAGTGGCCCTGCAGAAGGCGACCGGCGACGGCGAGCCGTTGCAGCTGCGCGTGGGCGGCTTCGTCGAGGTCCTCGGGCGCGTCGCCCAGCGACACCGTGCGGCCGCCGCCCTCGACCGTCGAATACAGGTACTGCATCGGCAGGACCGAGCCCTCGACGACGTCGGTGACCCGGGGCGACACGTTGACGTAGACCGTGCGGAAGTCCGCGCGGTTCATCGGGTTCGTCGTCACCAGCACGCCGCCGAAGTCGGCCGTGACCTGCTCCTGGATCACGACACCCATGTAGCAGTCGTCGAGGGAGATCCCGGCCTGGCGGCGCAGGCGGACGCTGCGCACCGACACCAGCGACGCCCAGACCTCCTTGACGCTGGCGAAGATCCGCTCGGTGGTGGTGACGTGGTTGAGCGACTCGTAGATCCCGGCGGCCGAGAACCCGGCGAGGTCTTCGGCGTTCGACGAACTGCGCACGACGAACGCGCGCACGCCGGCCAGCTGGGACACCAGCGCGGAGTCGATCTCGCCGGCCAGCGCGCCGGGCATGCGGGCCGACCGGATCAGCGTCTGCAGCTCGACGCACAGCGGCTCGATCTCCCGCGCGTCCAGCTCCAGGGCCATCTTCAGCTTGCCGATGGCCTGCTGGATCCGCGGCGACGACTCCAGGAACCGCCGCTGCAGCGAGAACGGCAGGGCGATCCCGCGGGGGACGCGCACGCGCTCGTCGAGCAGCCGGCGGGCCGCGACGGTCAGGTCGGCGACCGCGGGGCTGGTGGCGGAGTCGGCACCCGCGAACCGATCCGGCGCCGCGGGCTGGTCGGCACCCGCGAACCGGTCCTCAGCCGCGAACCGGCCCGGCGCCGCGGGCTGGTCGGCACCCGCGAACCGGTCCTCAACCGCGAACCGCCCCGGAGCCGCGGGCTCGGCGCGGTGGTCGGACGCCGTCGGGCCGGTGGGGACGTCCAGCAGGCGGGCCAGGTACGGCAGCAGGTTCTCCCTCGGCGGGCGCGGCACCTGGTAGAAGCCGAGCAGCCGCTGGGAGCCGCGTGCCAGCACGTGGTGCAGCTCGCCGAGGTTGGCCGCCTTGGTGCCGTAGCGGTGGCGGTCGGCCGCGCGCAGGCGGGCCAGGTTCACGATCGGGCTGTGGTCGGCCTCCGGCTGCTCCAGCGTGACGCGCTGGGCGTACCAGCTCGGCGGCGTCGCGGCGGGCGGCTCGGGGATCTCGCGCAGGGAGAGCGCCTGGGTGTCCACCGTGTACTCGACCCACTTGCCGTCGAGGCCGCGGCGCTCGATCTCGGCGAGGGCGCCGAGCTGGACCGCGTTCGGGATCTGCCAGCCGGTCGCCAGCACGTTGGTGTGCGACAGCGGCGTCGTGTGGCGGGCGTTGATGATGCCCGACAGCCGCGGGACGTCGTCGGGGACGCGGTCCATCACGATGATGTCCGTCCAGTCCAGCGTCGCCGCCCGGTACTCGGCCTCGGAGCGGAACGCGCGCAGCCGGCCGGTGGCCGTGCCGGGGTTCAGCGCCACGAACGGCGCCGTCGAGAACAGCTCGTGCGCGAAGACGCGGGGCAGCTCGGCCGCCGGGATCTCCCGGACGAGCCGTTCCTGCAGCTGGTTGGCCGGCTTGAACACCAGCGGCAGCGCCGGGTCGACGTGCTCGGCGACGAAGGCGTGGAACTCGCGGATCATCGCGGACGGCATCGTGTCGACCTCGACCGTCTCCAGCGAAAGCATCTGCGGGTGCCGGGCCAGAATGCCGAGCAGGAACCGGCGATCCGGCCCGTGGTAGAAAGCCTGGTTGTAGGAGTCGATCTCCGCGCGCACCCGTTCCCCGGGGACGCCGAGGATCTCTTCGCCGATATAGATCGCGTGAAAGGAATGCCGCGCGTCGTTCAGGAAGTGGATCACCGACTTTTCCCGATCCACCACGACCTTCACGAAGGAATAGCCGCCGAGGGTGCCGCCCAGCTGGTGGAGGGCGGACAGCGAAAGGCGTTCGCCGACCAGCGCGGCGACGTTCTCGGGGGCAGGACTGGGGGCGACCACATCGGTCAGGGACACCGGATCTCCTCGCTCGAAACAGCGAGGGTGAACGATAACAGGCCGGTAAATCACCCACCGGCGACGGGAATGCGCCATTCAGCGGAATTCATGACCGCCGCCACACCCGCTCGGAGCACCGTTCCAGAGTGCTGGAACGGTGCTCCCGGAATGCGGACGCGCATTCCGCCGTTCGGGCGCGGGTGCCGACGCGGGGTGATCTCCGCTACAGCTTCGCGGCCTCCGCGGCCAGCTTCTCGATCGTCGCGGGTTCGAGCGACGCCGTCAGCCACGAACCGCCGATGCAGCCGACGTTCGGCAGCGCCAGGTACGAAGGCGCGGACGCCACCGTGATCCCGCCGGTCGGGCAGAACTTCAGCGACGGCAACGGGCCCGCGATCGACTTCAGGTACGCGACGCCGCCGGACGCCTCCGCCGGGAAGAACTTCAGCGCCGAAAGCCCGCGCTCGGCCAGCCGCATCGCCTCGGACACGGTGCTCGCGCCGGGCAGGAACGGCAGCCCGGTCTCGAAGCACGCGTCGACGACCGCGTCGGTGCAGCCCGGCGTCACGAGGAACTTCGCGCCGGCGTCGGCGGCCTGCTTCGCGTGCTCCGGCGCGGTGACGGTGCCGGCGCCGATGACGATGTCCGGCACCTCCGCGGCGACGCGCTCGATCGCCGACAGCGCCGCCGGGGTGCGCAGGGTCAGCTCGATGACCCCGATCCCGCCGGCGAGCAGGGCCCGGGCCGTGGGCACCGCGTCGGCGGCGTCGTCGATCACCACGACGGGCATCACGGGGGACAGCGCGAGCAGGTCCTGACCGGTGGTCACTGACCGACCTCCTGGATTTCCAGAGTGTGCGTGGGCATTCCGAAGTGCTCCGGCGTCAAGGGCCCGAACACCGAAGCACCCTGGTCAGCGGGGCCGACGGCACGGCGCAACGCGGCGAACAGCTCTCGGCCGGTGCCGGTCCAGGATGCTTCGGACGGCGGTCCGTCCACAAGCTCACGGCGGGCGAGTTCTTCGTCACCGGTGAGCACGTCGAGCGAACCGGCGGCGGCGTCCAGCCGGACGACGTCGCCGTCGGCGATGCGCGCGATCGGGCCGCCCGCCGCGGCTTCCGGCGTCACCTGGATCGCGGCCGGGATCTTGCCCGAAGCGCCCGACATGCGGCCGTCGGTGAGCAACGCCACCCGGTGCCCGCGGTCCATCAGCACGCCCAGCGCCGGGGTCAGGCCGTGCAGCTCCGGCATGCCGTTGGCCCGCGGACCCTGCTGCCGGATCACCACGACGACGTCGCGGTCGAGCTCGCCGGCCTGGAACGCGGCCGTGAACGCCTCCTGCGTGGTGAACACCCGGGCCGGCGCCTCGACGACCCGGTGCTCCGGCGCCACCGCCGACACCTTGACCACCGCGCGGCCGAGGTTGCCTTCGACCATCCTCAGCCCGCCGTCCGCGGCGAAGGGGCGCCACACCGGGCGCAGCACCTCTTCGTCGAGGCTGCGGGTCGGCACGTCGCGCCAGACCAGCTCGCCGTCGGACAGGATCGGCTCGGCGCGGTAGCGGTGCAGCCCGAACCCGGCGACCGTGTGCACGTCCTCGTGCAGCAGGCCCGCGTCGAGCAGCGTGCCGACCAGGAACTGGATGCCGCCGGCGGCGTGGAAGTGGTTGATGTCCGCGCTGCCGTTCGGGTACACCCGCGCCAGCAGCGGCACGATCGCCGAGAGGTCGGAGAAGTCGTCCCAGGTCAGCTGGATGCCCGCGGCGGCGGCGATCGCGACCAGGTGCATCGTGTGGTTGGTCGAGCCGCCGGTGGCGAGCAGCGCGATGACGCCGTTGACGAACGCCTTCTCGTCGAGGATCCGCGAGACCGGCGTGTACTCCTCGCCGCGCGAGATCGCGACGGCCCGGCGTCCGGCCTCCTCGGTGAGCGCCCGGCGCAGGGGAGAACCCGGCTGGACGAAGCTGGCGCCGGGCAGGTGCAGGCCCATCACCTCGACGACCATCTGGTTCGAGTTGGCGGTGCCGTAGAACGTGCACGTGCCGGCCGAGTGGTACGACGCCGCTTCGGCGTCGAGGAGGTCTTCGCGGGTCGCGAGCCCCTCCGCGTACAGCTGCCGGACGCGCGCCTTCTCCTTGTTCGGCAGCCCGGAGTTCATCGGGCCGGCCGGGACCAGCAGCGCCGGCAGGTGCCCGAACGACAGGGCGCCGATCAGCAGGCCGGGCACGATCTTGTCGCAGACGCCCAGCAGCAGGCTTGCGTCGAACATGTCGTGCGACAGCGCGATCGCCGTCGACATCGCGATGACTTCGCGGCTGAACAGGGACAGCTCCATGCCGGCGCGGCCCTGGGTGATGCCGTCGCACATGGCCGGGACGCCGCCGGCGAACTGGGCGACGCCGCCCGCTTCGCGCACGGACTTCTTCAGCCAGGCCGGGTACTCCTGCATCGGCTGGTGCGCCGAAAGCATGTCGTTGTAGGACGAGACGATCGCGACGCCGGGGGCGCGCGCGGCCCGCAGGGCGGCCTTGTCGACGCCGTCCATCGCGGCGAACCCGTGGGCCAGGTTGCTGCACGCGAGACCGCGGCGGACCGGGCCTTCTTCGTGCGCGGCGGCCATGCGGGCGAGGTAGGCGCCGCGGGTCGCGGCACTGCGGCTCGCGATGCGCTCGGTGACGTCGGCGACGACTCGGTGCAGCTTCGTGGTGGGGGCGGGGCTCATGTCCGGCTCCGGATCACTGGTGTGTGGTGGTCCGCGGGACGGCAACGCTGACGCCTCAGGGTCGTGACCCTGGCCACACTACCTCGGGAAAACGCCGAATCAAAATCGATTCAGAAGATCGACCCGCGTGACCCCGATCACCCCGCGAACCGTTAGTGTGCTAGTTGTCACACTGCACGACGCGCGGCAAAGCCGTAGGGGCGAACGCTCGCCCGGCCGGTTCCCTGTCGGCCCCACCACCACGGGAGGCATGATGTCCACCTCCGAGATCGCCGAGCTGCGGCGAACCATCGGCCAGCTCCGGCAGTGCGTCGGCGCACTGCGCTCTCGTTACGGCGACGCTTCGGCGGTGCGCCGGCTCGCGAACGACGTGGAGCGCCTCGACATCGACATCGCGGACCTCGACGGCACGCCCTTGGCCGTGCCCGCGCAGGCGAAGGCCGCCGAGCGTGTCCCGGTACCCGACACCCCCTACGACCCGGCGCTCTGGCACGGCGCCGATGACGAAGGCGTCGGCGGCTACAAGCGCGACCAGCGGTGAGCGCACCGGCTGACAACGGCGTCGGCACCGGCGTCCGGTCCCCGAAGCGGGCCCGGATCGCCGAGCGCACCCTCCGCACGGACCGGTGGTGGCTCCAGCCGCTGCTGACCGTGCTCGGACTGTCGGCGTTCATCATCTACGCGACGGTCCGCTCGTTCGTGCGCACCGCGTACTGGGTGCCCGAATACCACTACCTGACGCCGTTCTACTCGCCCTGCCTGTCCACGTCCTGCGTCGAGGGCTCGAGCCACTTCGGCCACTGGTTCGGCGACCTGCCGGGGTTCATCCCGCTCGGCTTCGTCGTGCTGCCGTTCCTGCTCGGGTTCCGCCTGACCTGCTACTACTACCGCAAGGCCTACTACCGGGCGGTGTGGTTCTCCCCGCCCGCGTGCGCCGTCGCGGAACCGAAGGCGAAGTACACCGGCGAGACGCGCCTGCCGCTGATCATCCAGAACGTCCACCGCTACTTCTTCTACGTCGCGCTGGTCGTCTCGCTGATCAACACCTACGACGCGATCACCGCGTTCCACGGGAAGACCGACGGCTTCGGCTTCGGGCTGGGCAACATCGTCCTGCTGGCCAACGTCGTCCTGCTCTGGGCCTACACGCTTTCCTGCCACTCGTGCCGGCACGTCACCGGGGGCAGGCTGAAGCACTTCTCCAAGCACCCGGTGCGGTACTGGATCTGGACCAAGGTCTCGAAACTCAACACCCGCCACATGGCGCTGGCCTGGACAACGCTCGGCACGCTGGTGCTGACCGACTTCTACGTCATGCTCGTGGCCAGCGGGGCGATCTCCGACCTGAGATTCGTGAACTAGTCTCCGCCCCCTCCCGACAACGACGTCCCCATTTCCGAGGTGGAATTCCTACATGACCGAGGTCGAACGGCACAGCTACGACGTGGTGGTGATCGGTGCCGGCGGTGCCGGCCTGCGCGCGGTGATCGAAGCCAGAGAACGCGGCTTCCGCGTGGCGGTCGTGTGCAAGTCCCTGTTCGGCAAGGCGCACACGGTGATGGCCGAGGGCGGCTGCGCGGCGTCGATGGGCAACGCGAACTCGAACGACAACTGGCAGGTCCACTTCCGCGACACCATGCGCGGCGGGAAGTTCCTCAACAACTGGCGGATGGCCGAGCTGCACGCCAAGGAGGCGCCGGACCGCGTCTGGGAGCTCGAGACCTACGGCGCCCTGTTCGACCGCACCGCGGACGGGCGGATCAGCCAGCGCAACTTCGGCGGGCACACGTACCCGCGGCTCGCGCACGTCGGTGACCGCACCGGGCTCGAGCTGATCCGCACGATGCAGCAGAAGATCGTTTCGCTGCAGCAGGAGGACTTCAAGGAGACCGGCGACTACGAGGCGAAGATCAAGGTCTTCGCCGAGTGCACGGTCACCGAGCTGCTCACCACCGACGGGAAGATCGCCGGCGCGTTCGGCTACTGGCGCGAGAGCGGGCGGTTCATCCTCTTCGAGGCGCCCGCGGTCGTGCTCGCCACCGGCGGCATCGGCAAGTCGTTCAAGGTGACGTCGAACTCGTGGGAGTACACCGGCGACGGCCACGCGCTGGCCCTGCGCGCGGGCGCGAAGCTGATCAACATGGAGTTCGTCCAGTTCCACCCGACCGGGATGGTCTGGCCGCCGAGCGTCAAGGGCATCCTCGTCACCGAGGGCGTGCGCGGAGACGGCGGCGTGCTCAAGAACTCCGAGGGCAAGCGGTTCATGTTCGAGTACGTGCCGGACGTCTTCAAGGGCCAGTACGCGGAAAGCGAAGACGAAGCCGACCGCTGGTACACCGACCAGGAGAGCAACCGCCGCACGCCGGACCTGCTGCCCCGCGACGAGGTCGCCCGCGCGATCAACTCCGAGGTCAAGGAGAACCGCGGGTCCCCGCACGGCGGCGTCTTCCTCGACATCGCGAGCCGGCTGCCGGCCGAGGAGATCAAGAAGCGGCTGCCCTCGATGTACCACCAGTTCAAGGAACTGGCGGACGTCGACATCACGGCCGAGCCGATGGAAGTCGGCCCGACCTGCCACTACGTCATGGGCGGCATCGAGGTCGACCCGGACACGGCCGGGGCGAGCGTGCCCGGCCTGTTCGCCGCCGGCGAGTGCTCGGGCGGCATGCACGGGTCCAACCGGCTCGGCGGCAACTCGCTGTCGGACCTGCTGGTGTTCGGCCGCCGCGCGGGGCTCGGCGCGGCCGAGTACGTGGACGGCCTCGGTGACCGGCCGGCCGTCGCGCAGTCCGATGTGGACGCCGCGGCGAAGATGGCGCTCGCGCCGTTCGACCCGCCCGCGGGTGCGTCGGCCGAGAACCCGTACACCCTGCACACCGAACTGCAGCAGTCGATGAACGACCTGGTCGGCATCATCCGCAAGGCCGGCGAAATCGAGCAGGCGCTGGAGAAGCTGGGCGAGCTGCGGCAGCGGATCCTGCGCGTCACGGTCGAAGGGCACCGGCAGTTCAACCCCGGCTGGCACCTCGCGATCGACCTGCGCAACATGCTGATGGTCAGCGAGTGCGTCGCGAAGGCCGCGCTGACACGGACCGAGAGCCGCGGCGGGCACACGCGCGACGACTTCCCGGGCATGGACGCCGAGTGGCGGCACAAGCTGCTGGTGTGCTCGGCTTCGGACGGGGACAACCCGGTCGTCCCGGACATCGGCGTCGAGGTGAAGGAGCAGGTGCCGCTGCGGCAGGACCTGCTGGAGCTGTTCGAATTCGGCGAACTCGGGAAGTACTACACCGACGACGAGCTCGAAGCGCACCCCGGGAGCAAAGCATGAGCTACAAGGCGAGTTTCCGGGTGTGGCGCGGCGACGACACCGGCGGCGGGTTGCAGGACTTCACGGTGGAGGTGAACGAGGGCGAGGTCGTCCTCGACATCATCCACCGGCTGCAGGCCACCCAGGCGTCGGACCTCGCGGTGCGCTGGAACTGCAAGGCGGGCAAGTGCGGCTCGTGCTCGGCGGAGATCAACGGCAAGCCGCGGCTGCTGTGCATGACGCGGATGTCGACGTTCACCGAGGAAGAGGTGATCACGGTGACGCCGATGCGGACGTTCCCGGTGATCCGCGACCTCGTCACCGACGTGTCCTTCAACTACACGAAGGCGCGGGAGATCCCGTCGTTCACCCCGCCCGCGGACCTCAAGCCCGGTGAGTACCGGATGCAGCAGGTGGACGTCGAGCGCTCGCAGGAGTTCCGCAAGTGCATCGAGTGCTTCCTGTGCCAGAACACCTGCCACGTGGTGCGCGACCACGAGGAGAACAAGGAAGCCTTCGCCGGGCCGCGGTACCTGATGCGCATCGCGGAGCTGGAGATGCACCCGCTCGACGTCGCGGACCGGCGTGACGCGGCCCAGGAGGAGCACGGCCTCGGCTACTGCAACATCACCAAGTGCTGCAGCGAGGTCTGCCCGGAAGGCATCCACATCACCGACAACGCGCTCATCCCGATGAAGGAGCGCGTCGCGGACCGCAAGTACGACCCGATCGTCTGGCTGGGCAACAAGCTGTTCCGCCGCGACAAGTGAGGTGACCCGCCTGGCATGGTGGGGGCATGGAGATCGTGTCCCCACCGCCGTCCGGCCTCGCTTCGGCCGGGGAGATCGCCGACCTGGTCAACCTCGTCTACGCCGAGTCGGAGAAGGGGCTCTGGCGGGAGAGCACCGACCGGACCTCCGCTGACGAGGTCGGCGCGTTCGTGCGGGCCGGGGAGATCGCCGTCGCTTCGGTGGACGGCGCTCTCGCCGGTTCGGTCCGCGTCCGGCGGCTCGACGACGAGACCGGCGAATTCGGCATGCTCGCCGCCGATCCCGCCCGGCGCGGGGCCGGGGTCGGGCGGGAGCTGGTGCGCTTCGCCGAGCGGACGTGCCGGGATGCCGGCTGCCGCGAGATGCAGCTGGAGCTGCTCGTGCCGCGGGAGTGGACGCACCCGTCCAAGCAGTTCCTCGCCGAGTGGTACGCCCGGCTCGGCTACCGCGTGACGCACCGCGCCGACCTCGCCGAGGACTACCCGCACCTCGCGCCTTCGCTCGCGACGCCGTGCGACTTCCTGATCTACCGCAAGGACCTGGCGTGACGCTGCTCGCCGGGGCGCACGTCTTCGACCCCGACACCGGCGACGTCGTCCGGGCCGACGTCCGGCTCGACGGGGCCCGGATCGCCGAGGTCGGCCCGGGCCTCGACGGCGACGGGCGTGTCGACTGCTCGGGCGGGCTGCTGATCCCCGGGCTCATCGACTGCCACGTGCACGTCGCCTTCCCGCGGCCCGAGCCGTTGCCGCGCAGCGCGCGAATCCTCGAAGCCGTGCCGGTGCTGCGCGGCTTGCTGGCGCGCGGGATCACCACGGTGCGGGACGCCTGGGGTGCCGACGCCGGGTTCAAGCACGCGCTGCGCGAAGGCTGGATCGACGGGCCCGACCTGCTGGTCAGCCTCCGCCAGCTGTCGCCGACCGGCGGGCTCGGCGACAGCTGGGACCCGCCCGCGGGCACGGTCGACAACTTCGGCGACCCGTCCTTGCCGGACCCGGTGTTCGACGGGCCCGACGCGGCCCGGGCGGCCGTCCGCCGCATGGTGCGCGCAGGCGCCGACTGGATCAAGGTCGGCGCCGGCGGCGCCCTGCGGGCCGTGCGCGAGGGCACGGACGTCCGGCCGGCCGACGACGAGCTCACCGCCCTGGTCGACGAGGCCCGCCGCACCGGCCGGGACGTCCTGGCCCACGCGCACACCGCCGAGTCGGTCACC
This sequence comes from Amycolatopsis sp. cmx-4-83, assembly GCF_046548815.1. Lineage (NCBI taxonomy): Bacteria > Bacillati > Actinomycetota > Actinomycetes > Pseudonocardiales > Pseudonocardiaceae > Amycolatopsis > Amycolatopsis sp. cmx-4-83. The sequence continues at coordinate 206,866 of NZ_JAEBEF010000019.1, forward strand.
TCGGCGGCCCGCGCCGGTGCCCGCAGCATCGAGCACGGCACGTTCCTCGACGACGACGCCGTGGCCGCACTGGCGAACGCCTGGTACGTGCCGACGCTCTCGCCGATCAGCGACAGCGAATTCGCCGAAACGCACCGCCGATCACTGCGCCTCGCGGCGGAAGCGGGCATCCCGATCGCCGCCGGTTCGGACCTCGCTCCCCGTCCCCATGTCGACTTGACGACCGAGCTCCGCCTCCTGGCCGCGGTGCTCGGCCCCGCGGCCGCCTTGAAGGCGGCGACCGCCGAGGCCGCCCGCCTGCTGAGGCTGGAGCACGACCGAGGCCGGCTCGAGGTGGGGTTGCGTGCCGATGTGGTGCTGCTCGACGGCACGGACCTGGACGTGACCGACCTGCCCACCCGGATCCGGGCGGTCTGGCACGACGGCAACCGGGTCGGCTAGGTGTTCTGTCCAGGGGAGGTCGCGACCGTGGCGACAGGTGATCGGATGCTCTGGGGGTGCGGGAGGATCTCCGGTGCCGAGGTGGATCGCGGCATCCGGGATGACTGACCGCTCATCCCGCGCGCTGACCGGCCCGGACCGGACACCTGCCCGGCTCGTACGGCGAGTCCTCGAAGTCCGGCCGGTCCGGCGATCGGGAAAGGCCGGGTTCAGCCCGCCATGACGTCGAACTCCTCGGCCAGCCGGACCAGGAACGCCCGGGACTCGTGCTCCGACAGGGCAATCTGTTCTAGCCGCGTGCGCAGGACGTAAAAGGCTTCGACCGCCACGCGTTCGTCGATGAACAGCCCGGCCGCGAAGGTCTCTTCGTAGGCCACCGGCGGGTGTTCGGCGAACTCGAGGATCGTGAACCGGCTGCCGACCAGGTGGTACGGCGGTGCGGAAGCGGGGACGACGCGGATGGTGCAGTGCGGGAGGTTGGTGGCCAGCACCAGGTACTGCAACTGTTCGTGCATCAGCGCCGGGTCGCGCAGGACCGACCGCAAGGTGTGCTCGTACACGAAGTAGAGGCACTGCGGCGGGTTCCGGCGCTGCAGCAGCTGTTGCCGGTCGATCCTCGCCTGGACGAGGGCCTTGAGCCGATCCGTGGTGTACCGGCCGGACAGCTCGTAGACCGAGCGCACGTAGTCTTCGGTCTGGAGCATGCCCGGCAGGGCCATCGGGCTGTTCGAGATCACCGCGGTCGCCAGGTTTTCCTGGATGATCAGCGACTTCATCGGGTCGACGAGCTTGTCGAAGTACGGCCGCACCCAGTACAGCTCGCTCGGCGGCCGGGTCAGGTGCAGCAGCCGGTCGCGTTCGGACGCGTTGGTTCCGCAGTGGGCCAGGTAGATCGCCGCGTCGATCGGCGAGATCCGGCGGCCGTTCTCCCAGCCGGACACCTTCGACGCCGACCAGTGGGCGCGCCGGGCTACCTCGCGCAGCGACATTTGTCTCGCCTCGCGCTGGGTTTTCAGCTCGACACCCATCTCCCGGGTGCGCACCGTGCTCTTTTCGGTCATGCCCCGCACGTTAAAGGCAAGCACCGACAAAACGGCTTCTGCCACGCAGCGGTTCACCGGAAGGGATGTTGCTGTTCTGCCTGTGTGACAACGGGTTCCGGTCGCGAAGCGCTGCGAAGCAGCTTCGCACAATGAAGCGTGCTTCGCACCTTCGCTAAGTAGCGCGGGCATTAATGGCGTCCATTTCGGGAATCGTACGAGGCGACGGCCGGGATGTCACCGGCCGACGCGATCCGGGTGCCCGAGTGGTTCGCCGAGAACGCCGGAGCGCGTGGTGGTTGACTGCCCGCATGGCTGAACCGAAACCGCGGGACCTGGCCGCGTTGCTGCTGGCTCTCACCGTCGTCACCGGTGTCGTCGACGCCGTCAGCTTTCTCGGGCTCGGGCGCGTCTTCGTCGCCAACATGACCGGGAACGTCGTCTTCCTCGGGTTCGCCGCGGCGGGGGAGACGACGCTGTCCGTGCTCGCCTCGCTGACGGCCGTGCTGGCGTTCCTCGGGGGCGCCCTCGCCGGCGGGCGGCTGGGGCGGGCGGGGGACGACTACGACACCCTCCGGCGGGCCACCGCGGTGCAGGCGGGGCTGATCGCCGTCGCCGTCGTGCTGTCCGCGACGCTCGGCAGCGGTACGCGGCTGGGCAGCGAGCTGCTGATCGTCGTGCTCGGGCTGGCGATGGGGCTGCAGAACGCGGCCGTCCGGCGGATCGGGGCGCCCGATCTGACCACGACCGTGCTGACCATGACGCTGACCGGCTTCGCGGCCGATTCGAAGGCCGCCGGCGGGGCCGGGGCGCACCCGATGCGGAAGGTCGCCGCCGTGGGGGCGATGCTCGCGGGGGCGCTCGGGGGCGGGGTGCTCCAGCTGCACGTCGCCATGTGGACCGCGCTGACGCTCGCCCTGGTGCTCGTGCTGGCCGTGGCGGCGGTGCTGCAGACCGGGGCTAGCTGTATTGGCCATGGAGGTTGGGTACGGGGCGACACGTGATCGGATGATCTTGGTGTGAGGGAGGGCCTCCGGGTTCGGTGTGGATTGCGACGTCTACACCGATCAACGGAGGCCCTCGTGA
>NZ_JAEBEF010000020.1:0-197231 GCF_046548815.1 Amycolatopsis sp. cmx-4-83
GGCGCCGCCGGTGGAGAACTGGATGATGCCGTCGCTCTCCGCCTCGGCGAACCCGCGGATGGCGGCGTTCACGGTCTCGGACGAGGTCACGTTGATGGCGGGGTAGGCGAACTCGTTCGCCTTCGCCTGGTCCAGCATCTCCGCGTAGACCTCGGGGGTCGCGATGGGCATGCGGGCTCCACTTCGGACTCGGATGGGTTCGGCCGGAACGCTAGCGGCGCGATGCTGGGGTTTTCCCCAGTGGCGGCCCGGTAGAACGGTGGTACCGGTCCGGCCGGTGGCAGGTGACGACGTCGTCCCGCCCGTGCCGTGTTCGTCCCGCCGGCCTTCCCCCTGAACCCGAGGTGCGACCCCGTCGTGCCGCTGAGGAGAAAAATGACTGCCATCGTCCAAGTCACCGGCCGGGAGATCCTGGACAGCCGCGGCAACCCGACGGTCGAGGTCGACGTCGAGCTGGCCGACGGGTCGTTCGGGCGCGCGGCGGTGCCGTCGGGTGCGTCGACGGGCACGCGCGAGGCCGTGGAGCTGCGGGACGGTGATCCGAGCCGGTTCCTCGGCAAGGGGGTCCGCAAGGCCGTCGACGCGGTGAACGGCGAGATCGCCGCCGCGGTCGTGGGTCTCGACTCGCGGTCGCAGGTCGAGGTGGACCGGGTGCTGTGCGAGCTGGACGGCACGCCGAACAAGGCGCGGCTGGGCGCGAACGCGATCCTCGGGGTGTCGCTGGCGGTGGCGAAGGCGGCCGCGCAGGCGCACGTGCTGCCGCTGTACCGGCACCTGGGCGGGGAGGGCACCTACCGGCTGCCGACGCCGATGATGAACATCGTCAACGGCGGCGCGCACGCCGACAACGGGATCGACTTCCAGGAGTTCATGATCGCGCCGGTCGGCGCGTCGAGCTTCGCCGAAGCGGTCCGGGTCGGCGCCGAGGTCTTCCACACGCTGCGCGGGATCCTGCGCGACGCGGGGCACAGCACGAACGTCGGCGACGAGGGCGGGTTCGCGCCCCAGCTCGACACCGCCGAGCAGGCGCTGGACTACGTCGTGCGTGCGATCGAGCGGGCCGGGTACGTGCCCGGCGACGACGTGGCGCTGATGCTGGACCTGGCCGCGTCGGAGTTCCACGAGGACGGGATCTACCACTACCGCGGCGAAGGCGTGAAGCGCTCGGCGTCCGAGCACGCCGGCTACCTGCGCGACCTGGTCGCCCGGTACCCGATCGCGTCCATCGAGGACGCCATGGCGGAGGACGACGTCGCCGGCTGGCAGCTGGTGACCCGCGCGCTGGGCGAGGAGATCCAGCTCGTCGGCGACGACGTCTTCTGCACCAATGTGGCGCTGCTGTCGGAGGGGATCGAGCAGGGCGTGGCCAACGCGATCCTGGTCAAGGTCAACCAGATCGGCACGCTGACCGAGACGCTCGACGCGGTCGAGGTGGCTTCGCGCGCCGGCTACGGCGTCGTGCTGTCGCACCGCTCGGGGGAGACCGAGGACACGACGATCGCCGACCTTTCGGTTGCCGTGGACTGCGGTCAGATCAAGACGGGGTCGCTGTCGCGGGCCGACCGCACGGCGAAGTACAACCAGCTGCTGCGGATCGAGGAGGACCTGGGCGCGGCGGCGGAGTACGCGGGCCGCGCCCCGCTGAACCGGAAGCGCTGAGCGAGCCGGCGCCGGGGCCCGCGGGTCCCGGCGTCAGGCTTCGGCCGGTGCCGCGCCCAATGCGTCGACGAGCGCGAAGTGCCGCAGCCCGGCGAACAGCCGCTCACCGAGCAGGGTCGCGATGAGCGCGGTCTCTGCCGGGCGCCGCGCCGGCCCGACGTCGTCGATCAGGGCCGCGTCGACGGCGGCGACCTCGCGGGCGAGCGCGAGGTAGTCGGCGAGCCTGCCGGAGACGGCGTCGTGCCCGAGACCGTGGCAGACGGCCAGCACGGTGACCAGGTTCGCCACGGCGGGATCGGTGTCGTCCGCGGGCTCGCCGAGCAGCTCGCCGACCCGTCCGAGCGCCCACGCCCGCGCCGGCGCGGAAACCGGCCGCACGGTGACCCGCCCGTCCTGCGCGACCCCGAGCACGACCCGCGCCGCACGGCCGGCGTCGAGCGCCCCGAGCACGTCGGCCACCTCGGCCAGCGACAGCCCGCCGATCTCGCGCAGCGCGCAGACCAGCCGCAGCCGCTTGACGTGCTCGGGGGAGTACTGCGCCTGGTTCGGCCCGACCCGGCGGCCGGCGGGCAGCAGGCCCTCGCGCAGGTAGTACTTGACGGTCGCGACCGGAACACCCGTCTCCGCGCTGAGTTCAGCCATCCGCATTGCGCCCGGTTCCCCCTTCTCCGCCCGCTCGCGCGGGGAGTCCAGTGAACCGCCCGCGGCCGCGCCGGGCCCAGCACCGGGCGCGAAGTCTGGTGGGATGCCCAGATTTCGGGCCCGCTCGACTAAGTGGGACAGTGTCCCGTAGGTTAAACGGGACAACGTCCCACTTGAAGGGTGACCGTTCATGACGACGACGTACGTGCTGGTCCACGGCGCTTGGCACACCGGCCAGGCCTGGGCGCGAGTCGTACCCCGGCTGGCCGCGAGCGGCAGCCGGGTCTTCACCCCGACGCTGACCGGCTACGGCGAGACCACCCACCTGCTCGGCCCGGACGTCGGGCTCGGCACGCACACCGCCGACGTCGTGCGGCTGCTGGTCGAGGCCGACCTGCACGACGTCGTCCTGGTCGGGCACAGCTACGCGGGCCTGGTGATCTCCGCGGTCGCCAACCAGGTGCCCGAGCGCATCGCGCGGCTGGTCTACCTCGACGCGATGGTGCCCACCGACGGCGAGAACGCGCTCGACGTCATGCCGGTCACGCGCACCATGCTCGGGAACGGCTGGCGCGTCCCGCCGCTGCCCGAGCTGCCCGCGCCCTTCGGGCTGTTCGGCGTGACCGATCCCGGGGACGTGGCCTGGGTGCGGACCATGCTGTCCGACCAGTCGCTGCGCTGCCTCGAAGAGCCGGTGGCGATGGACAACCCGGCCCTCGCCGCGATTCCGCGCACCCACATCCACTGCACCGTCAAGCCCGCGGGGTTCGACCGGCGCCCGGTGCCCGCCGTGCAGCCGAACGGCGAGCCCGCCGACGTGCGGGAGCTGGCCACCGGCCACGACTGCATGATCATCGAGCCGGCGGGGCTCGCCGCGCTGCTGCTGGACGTCGGGGAGCGGGCCGGTAGCCTGCGGACGTGAAGCGTGCCGACGCGCGGCGCAACGCCGAGAACGTCCTGGAGGCCGCGGCCGCGGTGTTCGTGACCACCGGCGTCGAGGCGCCCATCCGGGAGATCGCCGCACGGGCCGGGGTGGGCACGGCGACCATCTACCGCCACTACCCGACCCGCGCGGACCTGATCCTCGCGGTCTACCGGCTGCAGGTCGAGTCGCTGGCCGAAGCCGGCCCGGCGCTGCTCGCGGCCGGAGGAGGCCCGCACCGGGCGCTGGTGGCGTGGATCGACCGGTTCGTCGACTTCGTGATCACCAAGCAGGGGCTCGCGTCGGTGCTGCAGTCCGACGACCCGTGCTACGACCCGCTGCACGCCTACTTCCTCGAGCGCCTCGGCCCGGTGTGCACGCAGCTGCTGGAGGCGGCCGCGGAAGCCGGCGAGATCGCCCCCGGCCAGGACCCGTACGAGCTGATGCGCGGCGTCGGCAGCCTGTGCGCCGGCGCGGGCGCCGCCTACGACCCGCGTCACCTCGTGCGGCTCCTGGTCAACGGGCTCCGGCGCGCCTGAGCCGTCCGAGGGGTGGAACGCCCGCCGCCGGCCGGAGCGGTTTCTGCACGATGACCGCGTACCCCCGGCGCGAGCGAGGAACGCGATGAGATTCCAGGTCCTGGACATCCTGCCCCACCTGACGAACCCGGTGACCGGCCGCCGGATCCGCACTGACGAGCGCTTCGCGCAGGCGCTCACGTCGGCGCGCTACGCCGAGGAGTTCGGGTTCGACGCCGTCGCGCTCGGCGAGCGCCACGCCGGGCACTTCCTGAGCAGCGGCGTCACCGTGCTGCTGGGCGCGATCGCGGCGACGACGAGCCGCGTCCGGATCCAGACCGGCGTCTCGGTGCTGTCGGTGCACGACCCGCTGCGGGTCGCCGAGGACTACGCCACCGTCGACCAGCTGTCCCGCGGGCGGCTGGAACTGGTGATCGGCAAGGGCAACGAGCTGCGCCAGCTGCCGATGTTCGGCATCGGGAACGGCGACCAGTGGGACGCGCTCGCGGAGAAGTACGCGCTGCTGCGGCGGCTCTGGCGCGAGGAGGACGTCACCTGGACGGGCCGCTTCCGCGGTCCGCTCGACGCGGTCACCAGCCTGCCGCGCCCGTTCGCCGGCGCGCCGCGGGTCTGGCACGGTTCGGCCACGACGTCGACCTCGGCCGAGCTGGCGGCGCGGTGGGGCGACCCGCTCTTCTCGGCCAACGCGATCCAGCCGCGGGACAACTACACCGTGCTGATCGAGCACTACCGGAAGCACTACGCCGAGCACGGCCACGACCCGCGTTTCGCCTACGTCGGGGCAGGGGCGGGGTTCCTGTACCTGGCCGACACCACGCAGGAGGCGCGGGAGGCGTTCGGCCCGACCTACGAGCGGATCGTCGAGTACTTCAACCGGCCCGGGAACCACACGCCGGGCAACGCGATGGAGTTCCCGACGATCGACGACGCGATCGCGCGCGGCCCGGTCCTGGTCGGCAGCCCGCGGCAGATCACCGAGAAGATCCTGTGGTGGCACGAGGCCTACGGGCACGACCTGCAGTCCTTCAGCCTGCCGACGATGATCCCGCACGAGCAGCAGCTCGCGATGCTCGAACGCTTCGCCGCCGAGGTCGTGCCCGCCGTCCGCGCCGCGGCTTCGACGACACTGTGGACGGAGCACGATCCCTACGGCGGCCGCCCGGCCGTCCACGGGCGCACCGCCGCCGACGCGGCACGGACCGTCGAAGGAGCCTCGCTGTGAAGTCCCTGCACTTCAACGCTTTCATCTGGCCGAACGGCTACCACGAGTCCGCGTGGCGGGTGGTGGACGACGACGTCCGCGGCGTGCTCGGGCTGCCGTACTACGCCGGCATCGCGCGGACCGCCGAGCGCGGCCTGATGGACTCGATCTTCCTCGCCGACAACATCGCCATCGCCGAATACCGCGCCACCCACCTGCCGCAGACGCAGTTCGACCCGATCGCCGTGCTCTCCGCGCTGGCCGCGGTCACCGAGAAGATCGGCCTGATCGGCACCGGGTCGACGACCTACAACAAGCCGTGGGAGCTCGCGCGGAGGTTCGCGACGCTGGACCACCTCAGCGGCGGGCGCGCGGGCTGGAACATCGTCACGACCATCACTTCGCTGGCGGCGGCGAACTTCGGCGAGAAGGCCCACCCCGACCACGCCGACCGGTACGAGCGCGCGCACGAGTTCGTCGACGTCGTCACCCGGGTGTGGGACAGCTGGGACGCCGACGCGATCGTCGGCGACCGCGAGAACGGCGTCTGGGCCGACCGCGCGAAGCTGCACGCGCCGCGGTTCCACGGCCGGTTCTACGACGTCGAGGGCGTCCTGCCGTTCCCGCGGCCGCCGCAGGGGTGGCCGGTGCTCGTCCAGGCGGGACAGTCGGCCGCCGGGATCGGGCTCGCGGCCCGGTACGCGGAGCTGGTGTTCTCCGGGCCGCCGTCGCTGGAGGCGGCGGTGAAGTTCCGCGCGGAGCTGGACGCCCAGGTCGTCGCGGCGGGCCGGGACCCTGCCGGCGTGCGCGTGCTGCCCGCGCTGATGGTGACGCTGGGCGGCACCGAGGCCGAGGCGAAGGCCCGCGCGGAGCGGCTCGAAGAGCTGGCCAGCCCGGAGTTCCGCTGGCAGAACGCGTTGTACACGGCGGGCCTCGACCCGGACGCGTTCGACCCGGACGCCCCGCTGCCCGCCGAGCTGCGGGCGGAAGGCGGCTCGTCCCGGCTGCAGCAGCTCGCGGCGGCCGCGCGGGAGCGGCCGGAGGCCCCGCTGCGCGAGATCGCGGCCCGGATCACCGGGGGAGCGGGGCAGGTCCACTTCGTCGGCACGCCGGAGCAGCTCGCCGACCACGTGCTCACCTGGCAGGACGCCGGCGCCGTCGACGGGTTCACCATCATGGGATCGACGCTGCCGTACGAGCTGACCGCGTTCGTCGACCACGTCGTGCCGATCCTGCAGGCCAAGGGCCGGTACCGGACCGAGTACGAGGGCTCGACGCTGCGTGAGCACCTGGCCGGGTGACTCCCAGCATGTGGTTTCTGTCGGTGGTGCTGGTTAGGGTCGGAGACCGTCCGATCTTGACGACAGGAGTGTGGGACGTGGGCTGGACCCGGAACATCCGAGTGGCCGCGCTGGTGGCGGTGGCCGCTCTGGGCCTGACAGCGTGCGGCGGCGGGGACGACAAACCCGCCGCGGCGGGCAAAGGCGGGGCGCCGATCGTCGTCGCGTCCTTCAACTTCACCGACAGCCAGATCCTGGCCGAGATCTACGCGCAGGCGCTGGAGGCCAAGGGTTACCCGGTGACGAAGAAGCTGAACCTGGGCTCGCGGGAGCTGATCTACCCGTCCCTGAAGTCGGGCGAGCTGCAGTTCATCCCGGAGTACCAGGGTTCCGCGATCGCGGCCGGCTTCGGCAAGGAGCCGGTGAAGGACGCGAAGGGCGAGCACGAGCAGCTGGCGAAGCTGCTCGAGCCCAGCGGCGTCTCGCTGCTGGACTACGCCGCGGCCGAAGACAAGAACACCTACATCGTGAAGGCGGACCTGGCCCAGTCGAAGGGCCTGGCGACCATCGGCGACCTGAAGAAGCTGGACAAGGTCGTCCTGGCCGGAGGTCCGGAGTGCGAGAAGCGCGCGACGTGCTTCAAGGGCTTCACGGACGTGTACAAGCTGACGAACGCGACGTTCCAGACGGTCCAGGAGCTCGGGCCGCGCGCCCAGCAGCTCGATTCCGGCGCGGTGACGGTGATCCCGGTCGACTCGGTGAGCCCCCTGGCCGGTGACCCGAAGTACGTGGCGCTGAAGGACGACCTGAACATCGTGCCGACCGAGAACGTGGTCCCGGCGGTGACCAAGAAGGTACTGGACGAGCGAGGAGCCGACTTCGCGGCAGCGGTGAACGCGGTGAGCGCGAAGCTGACGACCGAGGGGATGCGGGAGCTGAACAAGCGAGTGGATTCGGAGGGCGAGAAGGCGGCGGACGTGGCGAAGGACTGGCTGGGACAGCAGGGCTTGGGCTGACGCTTCGGGGACCCGGGCGCCCGCCCGGGTCCTCACTCACCAGCAGCTGCTCGGCCGGCGAGCCGTGATCGGCCGGCGGTCGGCCACAGCTCGGCTGCTCGGGGCGTGGATCGTGCACTTCTTCTGCGCGCTCGGCATGGTCGTCGTCTGCCTGTGGCTGCTGGGACCCCTCGCACGCTGGGACCTGCTCGGGAAGCCTCGCCCGCGGGGTTGTCCCACGCCGGCGTCGCGGCGGCCGGCGCCCAGCTGCGAATCTCGCCGCCGGAGGGCCGTCAGCGCCTGCGGCGCACCGGTTCCGCGGCACTTGTGGAACCGGCAGGGGCCAGTCAGGCGTGGTACATCCGCGCCGGTTGTTCGAGTCGGCCTCGGGCGTAGCGCTCGTTCGGCGTTGGCCGGTCAGCTCCGGTCAGCCGGCGAGCAGCAACGGCACCAGGGCGTCGGGCCGGTCCAGCGGGATGATGTGGCCGCAGTCCTCGAGCAGGTGCTCCGTGAGGTCGTCGGCCACCGGGCGCAGCTGGCGTGCGAGCGCAGCACCCACCGGGTGCGCGCCGATCGCCGTGGTGGGCACCGTGAGGCGGCCGGCCGCGGTGGCCTCCGCGATCTGCCGCGCGCTCTCCGGCATCGCCCGGTAATGGCCGAAAGCGCTCCGCAGCGCCTCACTCCCGGTGTAGGCCGCGGTGAAGTGGTCGCGGACCGCGGGCGGCACCCCACGCCCGTGTGTCCCCGCGGCGAGGAACCAGTCGATGTACTCGGCCTCGTGCCCGGCGAGCACCGTCTCCCCGAGTCCGGGGACGGCGTGGAACCCGAACCACCACGGCGGCCCGCCGGCCAGAAAGTCCTCGGCGCCGGGCAGCCGTCCGAGCAGCGACTCCATCAGCACGAGCCGCCGCACCCGCTCCGGCCGTCGCATCGCGAGCAGGAACGCGGGTGGCGCACCCGCGTCGATGCCCGCGACCGTCGCCTCGGGTTCGCCCAGCGCGTCGAGGAGCGCCTCGGCGTCGTCGGCGAGGGTTCCGGCGTCGTAGCCGCCGTCGGTGCGGGTGGTCGCGCCGAGGCCGCGCAGGTCCGGCGCGATGACGCGGTGGTGCCGGGCCAGGTGCGGGACGACCTCCGTCCACAACCGCCAGGTGTGCGGGAAGCCGTGCAGCAGCAGAAAAGCCGGTTCTTCCCCGGCGACGGCCACGTTCACCTCGATGCCGTTCGCCCTGACCCGCCGCTCGCGCACGTGACCTCCTCAAGGGGTTACCATTGGTTACCGGCTGAGCGTAAGTAACCAGCCCGGCCGAGCCAAGAAGGCACTTCCCCGACAGGTGGTGAGCTCCAGGTGACCCCCTCACCCCGAGGCACGCGCGGCGACCTCTTCGACCCCGCCTGCCCGACCCGCAAGCTCCTCGACCGCATCGGCACGAAGTGGACGTCGATGGCGGTCAAGGTCCTGGCCGAAGCCGCCCCGGCCGAGGTGCGGTTCGCGGAGCTGCAACGCCGCATGCCGGGCGTCTCGCAGAAGATGCTCTCGACCACCCTGCAAAGCCTCACCCACGACGGCCTGGTCGCCCGCCGGGTGGAACCGACGGTCCCGCCCAAGGTGCACTACCGCCTCACCGAGCTGGGCCTTTCCCTGGAGGTCCCGCTGGCCGCGTTGCGCACGTGGGCGGAGGAGAACATGCCGGCGATCGACCGGGCGCTGAAACAATCGACCGGCTGAGGGCGACTCACCGGTGGTGAACGACACCCCGCCCACCGTCAGGCGAATCATCGAGGAGGAGGGCCGCACGCCGGGCCCCCGGATCGCCGAGTTCGCCTCGATGGTCTCGGCCGCGCAGCGGTACCGCCGCGAGCAGGGCGCGAGCGACACCACCGGCGTCACCAGGTCCACCGCGCTCCTGGCGCTCATGATGATGGACGAGGACATCAGGCGCGCGTTGCTCAAAAGCGGCGTGGAACCCGATCGGCTCGGCTCGATCCTCTCGCTCGAGAGAGTCACGTTCAGCTCGGCCGGCGAAGAAGGAGCGGTGCACGAGTGGTTCGCCCGCGCCCTCGCCGCCCACCTGCGGTCGCTGCCCCGCGACCAGCAGGTCGTCGACCTGGCCGACATCGCCGTCGCGATCATGCGGTCGGCCCGTGACGACAGAAGCGGCGCCTTGCCGGAACGGCTGAGGCAGATGGGCGCCGACGTCGATGCGGCCTTGACCGGCCTTTCGCGGCTCACCGGGCCGCGCGCCCGCCGTCCGGTGCCGTTGTCGCACAGCATGCAGGCGGTGGCCGACAGCCTTCCCGCGACCGGGCTGACCACCGTGGAGATCGTCCGGGCGATCGGACGGCGGCACCCGGAATACGCCGCCGGCCGGCTGGGGTCGGTCGTCACCCGGAGTCCGCGCCGGCAGCGCGACTGGGCCGAGTGGTACGAGCTGGTCACGCGCTGGTTCGACGCCGACGTCGTCGCGAAGACCCGCCACGAGGTGCTCGACGGGCGGCTGTTCCTGCTCGGCCTCGGTCTCGAAGCCCCCAACCTCTTGGACTCGCTCAAGAGCGAAGGCGCCTGGAGCGCGTTGCTCACGGAGATCGACGAGGCCGTCGCCCCGCCCGGCTCGCCCCTCTGGCCCGTCCTGAACGGCATCCGCTTCGCCCACGGCTACCGCAACGACGGCACCGGCGGCGCCGACCAGCTGGACGTCCAGGGGTACGTCAACGCCGTCTGCGAAGTCATCACCGATCCCGACGTCACCCCGCCCCTCTCCATCGGCCTCTTCGGCAAGTGGGGCACCGGCAAAAGCTTCTTCATGGAGAAGATGCGTGAACGGATCGCCGGACGCATCCCCGGTGAAGACGGCTTTTCCATCACCCAGATCCGCTTCAACGCCTGGCACTACGCGGACACCAGCCTCTGGGCGAGCCTCGCGATCGAGATCTTCGAGCGCCTGGCCGACCCCGAACCGGTCGACCCCCGCGAGCGGGAGGAGTGGCACCGCAGCCACGGCGACGCGTACCGCGCCGAACGTGAGGCGCTGCTGTCCGAGCTCGAGACCTACCGCGACGCCAAGTCCACATTGGACGCCGAGTGCACGCAGCTGGAGGGCGAGCGGAAGCAGCTCGAGGACCGGCGGACCGAAGTCACGGAGAAGCGCAAGGCGGAGATCCAGAAGGTCCGGCTCACCGAAGTCGCCAAAGAACTCGCGAAAAACACCGAAGTACAAGGCAAACTGAAGGACATTTCGAAAGAGCTCGGCTTCGAACCCGCCGTCGACGAACTCACCGGGCTCGGCAAGGACCTCCGCACCACCGCCGGCTACCTGCCGGCCCTCTGGCGTGGCATCAAGTACAAATCCCTGTTCGGGACGCTCGCCGCGGGGATCGCCGTGCTGGCCGTGCTCACCATCGCGCTCGCCGGGCGTGGGGGAGTGGAGTGGCTGTACTCCCTGGGCGCTACCGCCGCCTCGATCGTCGTGGTCACCCAGCAGCTCCGGCCGGCCGCGAAGCGGGTCAACACCGCGCTCGGGCACGTCCAGGACGCGATCCGGATCACCAACGAGGCGCGGGAAACCCTGCGGAGCAAGCGAAGCCGTGAGGAGCGCGTCCTCGACCTCGAACTCGCCGACGCCGAACGCGCGATCGCCGAGACCACGCAGGCGATCACCGCGCTCGACGAGAAGATCGCGACCGCCCGGGCCGCCGCCGAGGCGCTCAGCGTCGGGCGGAAGCTGTACGAGTTCCTCAACGATCGCGCCTCCGGGTACCAGAAGCACCAGGGCGTCGTCGGCACGCTGCACCGCGACTTCCGGTTCCTCGACGCCCTGCTGCGCAACCACGGCCGGAGCGTCGAGGCCGGTGTCAAACCCGTCTCCCGGGTCGTGCTCTACATCGACGACCTCGACCGCTGCCCGCCGGCCAAGGTCCTCGAGGTGCTGGAAGCGGTGCACCTGCTGCTCGCGCTGGAGCTGTTCGTGGTCGTCGTCGGCGTGGACCCGCGCTGGCTGAGCAGCAGCCTGTGGCACCAGTACCGCGACCTCGCCGTCGGCGGCGATCCCCGCACCGACGCCTACCTGCGCGGCATGCCGGTCGAGTACCTGGAGAAGATCTTCCAGATCCCCTTCACCCTGCCGGAAATGGAACCCGAGGCCTACGCGCGGCTGATCGGGAGTGTCGCGGACGTCGCGCTGGCGCCCACGTCCGTGCCGGCGGACACGCCGGCCACGGTCCGCCCCGACGACTCGGCCACCGGTGAAGAGCGCACGCCGGCCCGGGCCGAGCTGGACGTCGAGCCCGGCTCCGCGGCCGCCGCCGAGCCGGGGGAGCGGATCGGGCTCACCGGGCCCGAGGTGGAGTTCGCCCAGCAGCTGGGCGCCCTGGTCACCAGCCCGCGGGCGGCGAAACGGCTGATGAACACCTACCGCCTGATCCGCGCCACCAGGCACGTCGGGTCGCGCTCGCGCTTCCTCGGCGGCGACGGGCGGCCGGGTGAGTTCCAGGCCGTGCTCACGCTGCTCGCGGCGGTCGCCGGGCGCCCGACGCTGGCGAACCCGCTGTTCCTCGCCCTCCAGGACGCCGACGGCGACAGCTGGGCCGGCTTCCTCGCGCAGCTGGCGAACGACACCGAGCCCAGCGGGCTGCCGCATGACGTCGCGGAATGGGGGCGCCTGCACCGCGGCCTCGAAGCGGGCCGCCGACCGGGCACGCTCGACGACCTCGCCACCTACCAGCGCTGGGGCCCGGTCATCGCCCGGTTCGGGTTCACCCTCTAGCGCCGCTCCAGCAGCGGCAGGAACAGGTCGTCGACGATCGCCCGGATGCGGGCGGGCGACGGCGTCTTCAGTTCCATCAGCAGGTCGTGGCGCACCAGGTCGAACGGCATCTCGAGCAGCGTGACGGACACGCGCTCCAGGTCGAGCTCGCCGCGGTCGTGGGCGCGCCGGTACAGGGGCCGCTCGCCCGGGCGTGCCGCCTCGCCCAGCACCCGCGTGCGGACCTGCGCCGGCGTCAGGCCGGTGCCGGCCAGCAGGCCCGAGTACGCGGTGGCCGCGGCGATGGCGAAGAACGTGGCGCGGGTTTCGCTCACCGCCGCCAGCTCGGCGAGCAGGTCGCCGCGCAGGGTGCCGGTGTCGGGGATCGCCACCCGGTGGGTGGCCCGGTAGTGCTCGAGCGCGGCCATGACGACCTCGTCCTTGTGGGCCCAGCGGCGGTAGAGCACGGCCTCGCTGGTGCGCGCGCGGACGGCGATCGACTCCATCGTCAGGCGCGCGTACCCGGTCTCGATCAGCTCGTCCCAGGCCGCCGCGAGGAGCTCGGCTTCGAGCTGCTTGCCGTGCCGGCGACGGCGGACGGGTTCGGTGGCCACGCGCTCACGATAGGGCTACGCTGACAAGAAAGGAAAAACTTTCTTGGGGGCAGGAAGATGCCGACCGAAGTGCTGATCGCCGGCGCGGGCCCGACCGGGCTCACGCTGGCCTGCGAACTCGCTCGCGGCGGCGTCCCGTTCCGCCTGGTCGAGGCCGCTCCCGGTCCGCGGCCCGGCTCGCGCGGCAAAGGCGTCCAGCCGCGCACCCTCGAGGTGTTCGACGACCTCGGCGTCGTCGGCCGCGTGCTCGCCCACGGCCGGCTCGCGATGCCGATCCGGTCGACCGCGCCCGACGGCGGGGTGACGACGAGCGGTGCCGAACCGGCGGGGGAGCGGCCCGACATCCCTTACCCGGCGAGCCTGATCACGCCCGAATGGCGGGTCGAAGAAGCACTGCGGCTGCGGCTGGCGGAACTCGGCGGCGCCGTCGAGTTCGGCACCGCGCTCGACGGCTTCGAGCAGACCGGCGACGGCGTGACGGCGGTGCTCGTCAAGGACGGCCGGCCCGAAACGGTCACCGCGCGGTGGCTGGTGGGGTGCGACGGCGGCCACAGCGTCGTCCGCAAGCGGGCCGGGATCCCGTTCGAGGGCGAGACCCGCGACGAGGTGCGGATGATCGTCGCCGACGTCGGTGCCGACGGCCTGGACCGCGACGCCTGGCACATGTGGCGCCACCCCGAAGGACTCGTCAACCTCTGCCCGCTGCCTTCGACGGATCTTTTCCAGTACCAGGCGAGCATCGCGCCCGGGCAGGATCCCGGGCTCGGTCTGGCGAACCTGCAGGAGATCCTCGACCGGCGGAGCGGCCGCACCGACCTCCGCCTGGGCGAGCCGGAGTGGGTTTCGTTGTGGCGGGCCAACGTCCGGCTCGCCGCCCGCTACCGCGAAGGACGCGTGTTCCTCGCCGGCGACGCCGCGCACATCCATTCGCCGGCCGGCGGGCAGGGGATGAACACCGGTATCCAGGACGCGCACAACCTCGGCTGGAAGTTCGCGGCGGGCGCCTCGCCGGTGCTGCTCGACAGCTACGAAGCCGAGCGACGACCGGTCGCCGCGGACGTGCTCGCGCTGTCCGACGCGCGTCTCAAGCTGGCGGTCGAGCAGAAGGGCATCCCGATCCGCCGGGACGCCAAGACGATGCAGCTGGGCGTGAACTACCGCGGCTCGGTCCAGGCGCGCGACGACCGCGACGAGACGGCCGCGCTCCGCGCCGGCGACCGGGCCCCGGACGCGACCGGTCTGTCGACAGTGGACGGTGATCGCCGGCTGTTCGACCTGACCCGCGGCGGCCGCTTCACGGTGCTGGACTTCGGGACCGCGGAGCTTCCGCCGGACCTGACGACCTACCGCGTGGTGGCGCGACCGGCCGGTGCCGGCGAACTCGCCGACACCGCCGGTCACCTCGCCGCCGCCTACGGGGGGACCGGCAGCACGCTCGTGCTGATCCGCCCCGACGGCTACGTCGGCCTGATCTCCGATGCGGGGGACGGCGAGGCGGTTTCGGCCTACCTCGCCGCGCTCCGCTAGCCGAAGTTCACGTCACTGCACCACATGTACGTCTGGTCCAGGTGCGAGGCCTGCCAGATCGTGAACACCACGTGCCGGCCCCGGTAGGCGCCGGACGTCTGGACGGTGAACGTGATGTCCTTGGCCGGGGCGTACTTCCCGGTCTGGGTGACGAAGTCGAGGTTGCCCCAGCCGAGGCGCTGCGTGGTGGGGTCGAACCCGTTCTTGCTGACGTAGACCCGGAAGTAGTCGGCGCCGTGGCTGGCCTGGTCGTACAGGTGCATGGCGAAGCTGCTGCCGAGGCTGGTCGCCTTCCACGCGCCCGGGGTGTTGAGGGAGTTGTTGCGGGACAGGGCGTTGCTGCAGAGCTGCCCGTCGGGGGTCAGGCCCTGGAAGTTGCCGCCGAGCCCGTCCCGCAGCGCGCTCATCCAGTTCCACATGGTGTCGGCGTTGGCCTGGAAGGCCTGCCAGCACATGGGGTCCTGCTGCTGCATGGCCGGGTTCGTGTGCTGGCTGCCCCAGTCCGTCCAGCACTGGTAGGCGCGGGTGGCGGGGCTGACGATGGTGCCGTGCGCCGACGCGGCCGGGACTCCGATGAAGAGTCCGGCGAGCGTGGCGATGATCAGCGCGAGGACGCTCCGCCGTCGGGTGACGGACCTGGAGCTGCTGCACTTGCGCATGGATGGGCCTCCATTCTCGGCGATGAGTGGTGCTGATCCATGTGGGAGCGCTCCCAGTGCGGAAGGGAGCTTAGCGGCGAATCGGGCAAAGTTCAACCAACAAGGTGGCCGTGCTGTTGGTCTGTTCCGCACGAGAGCCGGGTCGTTAAGGTGAAGACGTGGTGACCCGGGCGGAGCGCAACGCGACGGACCCCGATCTGGGCGTCCTGTCCGGCCGGCTCCTGTTCGCCGTCCAGCGCGAGCTCTTCGCCACGCTCGCCGCCCAGGGCTTCGACGACCTGAAGCCCCGGCACGGCGCCGTGCTCGCGTACCTGGACGACGGCGGCGTCCGGGCGACCGAGCTGTCCCGGTCTTCCGGGCAGCACAAGCAGATCATCGGGACGCTCATCGACGAACTGGAAGCCCTCGGTTACGTCGAACGGCGGCCCGACCCGCGCGACCGGCGCGCGAAGCTGATCTGCCCGACCGGGCGCGGGCTCGCCCAGATGCGCGCGGCCGACGCGATCATGGCCGCCATCCAGCAGCGGCACGCCGACCGCGTCGGCCCGCGGGCCTACCAGGAGTTCAAGCGGGTCCTCGCCGACATCACCGAGCACCAGCGCGGCCGGTCCTGACCCCGATCCACTCGACGACGGCCGGCCAGGCCGGGTTTCCCGGCTGTAGCACGTCGAAGTGGCTACCGCCGTCGACCTCGAGGTAGCGAGCCTCGCCGCTCTTCTCCGCGTAGCGGCGGCTCCACTCGGCGGGGACCACTTCGTCCGCGCCGCCGTGCACGGCCAGGACCGGGACGCCCGCGCCGGCCAGTTCGAGCGGCGACGTCCAGCGGTAGCGCTCGGGGTGGTGCCCGCCGAGCAGGAGGGGCACGACGCCGTCGCCGACGGTCTCGGTGAGGGCGGGCCACAGGTCGGGACGCGCCGGCTCGGGCGCGCCCTGCGGCGGCTCGGCACCGGGGTCGGTGAGGACGGCGCCGGTACCGGCCGCGGCGGCCGCTTCGAGGTCGAGCGCGCCGGCCAGCGTCACCACGCCGACCGGCGTGATCTTCGGGCGGGCGCCCGGCGCGTCCGGCGGGAGCACGCCGCGGTGCGCGGCCCACGCGGCCAGGTGCCCGCCCGCCGAGTGCCCGAGCAGCACGACGCGGCCGGTGTCGAGGGCCGGGTCCATGCCGTCGAGGGCGTCGACCGCGGCGGCGACGTCGAGGAACGTGCCGGGCCAGCCGCCGCCGGGCTCGCCGAGCCGCCGGTACTCGACGTTCCACACCGCGTACCCGCGAGCGACCAGGTCGTCGGCGACGCCGGTGGTCTGGCGGCGGTCCCAGAGCGCGGTCCAGAAGCCGCCGTGGAACACGGTCACGACCGGGAAGGGGCCGTCGCCTTCGGGCAGGTACAGCTCGCCCACCTGCGACGGCCCGGTTCCGTAGGCGACGGTGCGCACGCGGCGCGGACCGTCCTCGGCGTCGTCGTAGCGCACTCCGCGCTCGGCGCCGACCAGCCCGCCGATGGTGCCGAAGAAGGCGGCGATCGCGGGCAGGTTCGCGCCCTTGGCCTTCGACTCGTCCCACGCGGTGTCGTCGGTCCACTCCACGAAGTCCAGCCACGTGGTCTCGTCGACGCGGACCAGGCGCGCGGACAGGAACCCGCGGCGGTCGGCCCGGAACGCCGCCACCATGCCCGGGCGCGCGTCCAGCATCGCCTGGGTGTTCTCCGGAGCCACCGTGAAGGTGGTCATTTCGATGACGGACATCGCCGGCTCCTCGCTCGTTCCAGATAGTCAAGATTTATGACTAAATCCGGCCGGTCGGCATTCCGCGGTGGGGCGGTTGCGTTCGTGTGGCACATCACACTTCGAGTGCACTTGATCCACTAGTGGCCGTCTTTCTTCGTGAGAGCACTTCCGGTGAAAAGATCACCGGAAGGTGGAGGGAGATCTCATGAACCGCATCGGAATCGTCCGCACCGCCACGGTCACCGGCGTCGCCGCCGCGCTGGGCCTGGCCGCCGTCGTGCCGGCGCTGGCCGCGCCCGCCGCCGACCCGGTCACCACGGTCGCCGACCTGAACGGCGACGGCGAACTCGAGACGGTGACCGCGCAGCTGGTGGGGGACGACCAGGTCATCTCGGCCACGGTGAACGGCACCTACACCTCGATCCACCTGCCGGCGGACAGCCAGGCCGGCCTCGAGGCCCCGCGGGTGGCCGACCTCAACGGCGACGGCCGCGCCGAGCTGATCGTGACCCAGTCGGTCGGCGCCAACACCACGTTCTTCTCCGCGCTGCACTTCGACGGCCGCAACCTCAGCCCGGTCGTCGGCCCGGACGACCAGCCGTTCTCGCTCGCCGAAGGCGGCGGCGTCGCCGCGCACCTCGGCTACCGGTGCACGCCGTTCGAGGGCGGCCGCGCGTTCGCGGTCGTCGCCAGTGAAAACGACGACGTCAGCCGCCCGGCCGACCGGTTCACCTACTCGGGCACGCGCACGGTCTACACCCTGCGCGACGGCGCGTTGAGCATCCAGGAGTCGACGCCGATCACCGCCCGGCCGGCGACCGACCCGCTGCTCGCGGTGGACGCGGCCAGCTGCGCCTGACCCCTTTGTTTTCCGTATGCCGTACGATGTCGTACGGCATACGGGAACGAGGAGGGTGCGATGACGATCCTGGTGACGGGCGCGACCGGCAGCGTGGGGCGCCTGGTGGTCGACGAGCTGCTGGCCACGGGGGTGCCGGTGCGGGCGCTGACCGTCGACCCCGGTCGCGCGAAGCTGCCGCCGGAAGCCGAGGTGGTGGTCGGTTCGCTGGCCAAGCCCTCGACGCTGCCGGTCGCGCTCAAGGGGGTCTCGGCGGTCTACCTGGCACCGATGGCGCGGACCGTGCGGCGGTTCTGCGAGCTGGCGGCCGACGCCGGTGTCGAGCGGGTGGTCGCGCTGTCGGGCAGTAGTGTCGGGGACGGCCACGAGGGGTCCAGCGGCAACGAGTACGGCGCCGTCGAGGCGGCTGTCCGGGAAGCCGGGTTCGCCTGGACCTTCCTGCGGCCGGGGGCGTTCATGAACAACACGCTCGACTGGGCCGACATGGTCCGCGCGGGCGAGGTCCGGATGGCGTTCGGCGACGCCACGCAGACGCCGATCGACCTGGCCGACATCGCGGCGGTGGCCGCCCGGGTGTGCACTTCGGACGGACACGTCGGCGCGACGCACGTCCTCAGCGGGCCGGAGGCGATCAGCCTGCGTCAGCAGGTCTCTACGCTGGGATCGGTGCTGGGCAGGGAGATCCGCTTCCACGAGCTGACCCGCGACGAGCAGCGCGCGCAGTGGATCGGCTACGGCGTCCCGGAAGCAGCCGTCGACTGGCTGCTCGACGGCTTCGAGGAGACGCTGCGGCACCCGCAGGTCCCGACCGGCGTCGTCGAGGACCTGCTCGGCCGCCCCGGGACGACGTACGCGCAATGGGCGGCCGCGCGGCGGGACGTCTTCGCCTAGGACGTGTCCTGGGGATCTTCATCGGAGATGGAGCACGATGCGGGCGAGGACGATCTCTGCGCGGTGATAGGCCGCTCGTTTGGCACAATTGCGCAGCTTGTGGAGGCTGGAGTCGAAAGCCGCCCCCTTTGCCTTGCGACGGGCGATCTGGTCCGCGCGTTCGGGAATGGTGGCCTTGATCCTGCGCGACCGCAGAGCCTTGCGTGTGCTCGGGTGGGTGTAGGCCTTGTCGGCCAGCACCCGCCCGGCCCGCACCTGCTGCCCGTTCACGTCGAGATCCCGGATCTCGTCCAGCGGCGGCGTCAACGGCCAGGTGAAGTTTGGTCGTCAGTCCTCCGCAGGAACGTCCGAGGCACTCCCCGTCGATGGCGAGGATGCGGCCGGCGCCCGGAAAAAGGGGGCTGTGCGGACTGGATCGAAGACGCTCGTGCGCGGTCTTCCCCGGCCCGTACCGCTCAGGCAGGTCACGCCATGGTGCACCGGTCCGCTCATTCCACAGAATCGCGTTGATCACCTGCCGGTGACTCCGCCGCCCACCTCGCCGCCCCGTCTCTGCAGGTAGCAAAGCCTCGATCCGCGCCCACGCCTTGTCTGTCAGCTCACCACGCCCAACCACAACCCATTGTCTGCACACGATCATGAACAAGATCCGCAGGACACGTCCTAGACGCGGGTGCGGGCCATCCCGGCCAGGCCGAGCAGGGGGAGCACGCCGGCGAAGACGACGACCGCCGTCCAGCCGCCGAGGTGGAACGCGATCGAGCCGGCCTGGGAGCCGATCGCGCCGCCGATGAAGAACGTGCCGAGGTAGATGCTGTTGACGCGGGCGCGGGCCGACGGGTCGAGCTGGTAGATCACGTGCTGGCCGGTCACCAGCGTCGCCTGGACGGCCATGTCGACGGCGATCGCGGCGATCGCCAGCAGGACGACGTTGTGCGCGCCGAACCCGGCGAGCGCGAAGGCGGCCGCGCACAGCACGAAGGCGCCCGCGGTGAGCCGCCGGCCGTGGCCGTGGTCCGCCCACCGCCCGGCCAGCGGCGCCACCGCGGCGCCGGCCGCCCCGGCCAGCGCGAACAGGCCGACGCCGAGCTGGCTGTAGTCGAACGGCGGCGCGGTCAGCACGAAGGCGATCGTCGTCCAGAACGCGCTGAAGGCGCCGAACATCGCCGACTGGTACAGCGCGCGGTGGCGCAGCGCGGGGTGCTTGCGCCACATGGCCAGTGTCGAGCGGATCAGCTGCCCGTAGGGGACGTCGGTCTTCGGCGCCCGCCGCGGCAGGGTGAACCGCAGCACGACGGCGAGCGCGGCCATCGCCGCCGCCGAGATCAGGAAGACGACCCGCCAGCTCGTCACCTCGGCCAGGAAGCTGGCGACCACGCGCGAGAGCAGGATGCCGAACAGCAGCCCGCTCACGACCCGCCCGACGATCCGGCCGCGGATGTCGTCGGGGGAGAGGTCGGCGGCGAACGGGATGAGGATCTGCACGACGACCGACGTCGCGCCGACGAGCAGGGAAGCGAGCAGCAGCACGGCGAACCCGGGCGCGACGCCGGTGACGACCAGGCCGCCGCAGGCGACGGCGAGCAGCGTCGCGACGAGGCCGCGGTTCTCCAGCCGGTCCCCGAGCGGGACGAGCAGCAGCATCCCGGCCGCGTAGCCGATCTGGGTGGCGGTGACGACCCCGCCGGCCGCGGCTTCGCCCACCCCGAACGTCCCGCGCAGCTCGGCGAGCAGCGGCTGGGCGTAGTAGAGGTTCGCGACCGTCAGTCCACAGGAGACGGCCAGCAGCAGCACCAGCCAGCCGGGCGGCGCCTGCTGCTTGGTCTCGGTCATGCGTGCCCCCAGGATCGGCGGAACCGTTTTGATCGGTTCCCAACGGTACCAGTCAAACCGGTTCCGGCGTACTGTGACCCCTATGACGGAACGCTTCCGCTCGGGCGCGGGCAGGCTGTGCCTCGACTTCATCCGCACGCTGCGCTACCGCGGCACGCCCGCGGAGACGGAGGAACTCCCGGACGCGGCGGCCTGGGGAGCGTGGATCGACCAGCTGGGCCCGTTTTCCTCGCCGGTCCGCCCCGCGGATGTCGACGACGCCCGGAGCGCGCGGGAGGCGATCCACGAGCTGCTCACCGGCGCGGTGCGGCCGTCGTCGCGGCAGCGGTTGAACCGTTTCGCCGCGCTGCCGGTACCGGCACCTTCGCTGACGTCGTCGGGCGAAGTGCGTTGGCAGGCCGAGGATCCCGCGTCGGCGATGCTGGCCCTGCTGGTCCGCGACGCGCTGGACCTGGCGACGTCCCCGGAGTTCGCGCGGGTCCGCCGATGCGCGGGCCCGGCGTGCGGCGCGCTGTTCCTGGACACGTCGAGGCCGGGCACGCGCCGGTGGTGCTCGATGGAGATCTGCGGCAACCAGGCCAAGAAGTCGACTTATCGAGCCAAGGCGACCACCCGCTGACACGGGAACGGCCCCTCGCCGAGCCGGTGAGGGGCCGTTCGCGGGGCTGGGGCTCAGTTGATGGCCGCGTCCAGGGTGATCGTCGTGCCCGCCAGCGCCTTCGACACCGGGCAGGTCTTTTCCGCGGTCTCGGCGTACTCGGCGAACTGCTCCGCCGTCACGCCCTCGATGGACGCGCGCAGCGTGATGGCGATGCCGCTGATCTCGAAGCCGCCGCCGGCCGCCGGGCCGAGCGTGACCTCCGCGCTCACGTCGATCGAGTCCGCGGTGAGCTTCTGCGCCTCGAGCACGCCCGACAGGTTCATCGCCAGGCACGACGAGTGCGCCGCGGCGATGAGCTCTTCGGGGCTGGTCTGGCCGTCCGGGTTGCCCGCGCGGGTCGGGAACGAGACGGAGAACGTGCCCGCGTTGGACGAGTCCAGCGTGACCTCGCCCTTCCCGTTCTGCAGTCCGCCGACCCAGTGGGTGGTCGCGTCACGGCTGGGCATCAGGGCCTCCAAGTGAGTAGGCGGCGGCCGACGCCGTCAGCCGCCGCAGGGTGTCGATGAGCTGCCGCCGCTCGGTGTCGTCGAGGCCCAGCGCACAGCCGATGGCCGAGGGGACACCGGCGGCGCGCGTACGCGTCGAACGGCCTTCCTCGGTCAGGCTGACCACCACGGTGCGTTCGTCTTCGGGCAGCCGCGCCCGGGTGACGAGCCCGTTGGCCTCGAGTCGTTTGAGCAGCGGGGAAAGCGTGCCGTAGTCCAGGTGCAGCGCCTCGCCGATCTCCTTGACCGGCCGGGCGTCGGACTCCCACAGCACCAGCAGCACCAGGTACTGCGGGTAGGTGAGACCCAGCTCGCCCAGCAGGGGACGGTACGTGTCCGTCACCGCTCGCGACGCCGCGTAGAGCGCGAAGCAGGCTTGCTCGTCTAGAAGGAACTCGTCCGGCACGTCCGCAAACCTAGCCCACGATTACATCGTGCGCAAGGTATTTGCGGATCAGGGTTGCCTGCCAGCGGGAGACCGCCTTGCTCGAGGGCTCGGGGACCGGATCCCCCGGGCGGCCGGGGCGGGTTCGGCTCACGCTCGGTTCGCGTGGCGGGCGGGGTGCGGGAGGAAGGCAGGTCGCCGACCGGGCGATGCCGGCGCGGCTCGTCTCAAGCCGACTCCGAGCCACGCGCCGCACAGCAGAAAGTGTCGGACCCCTCTGGCAGAGTCCCCGCCATGACCCGACCCGAGCGCCCGAAAGTTCCGCTGACCGGCGGCGAGCGCGAAATCCTGACCAGCCAGCTCGACTACCTGCGCGCCACCGTCGCCTGGAAGTCCGAAGGCCTCACCGACGAGCAGGCGCGGCGCGTCCACCTGCCCAGCGAGCTGACCACCGTCGCCGGGCTGCTCGGCCACCTCACCCTGAACGAGTGGTTCTGGTTCGCCGTCGTCGTCGACGGTGAGGAGGACACCTGGGACGAGCGGCTCGAAGCCGATCCCGATGCCGAGTTCCGGTTCGCCGCCCAGACGCCGGTGCCGCAGCTGCTCGCGGACTACGCGAAGCAGTCCCAGCGCAGCCGGGAGATCGTCGCGGCGCGCGATCTCGACGACCAGGTGACGCACAAGGGCGAAACGTTCAACGTCCGCTGGGTGCTCACCCACATGATCGAGGAGACCGCGCGCCACACCGGTCACTTCGACGTGCTGCGCGAGCTGACCGACGGCCTCACCGGGGAGTGACCTTCTTGGGCGGCAGCGGGAAGAAGCCGCTCGTGCGCTCGACGTAGTGCGCGTACGCCGGGCGGGTCTTCGCCATGCCCTTCTCCAGCATGGGTTTCCCGGTGCCGCGGGCCAGGGTGAACGTCATCGCCACGGGGGAGAGGATCGTCAGCGCGCCCGGCCACGTCGAGCAGGCCAGCAGGTAGAGGCCCCACCACACGCACGCGTCGCCGAAGTAGTTCGGGTGCCGCGTGTAGCGCCACAACCCCGTGTCGAGCACTTTGCCCTTGTTCGACGGGTCGGCCTTGAACCGGCGCAGCTGGTCGTCGCCGATCGTCTCGAAGCCGAACCCGAGCAGCCACACCGCGACGCCGAGCCAGCCGAGCACGCCGATCCCGGTGCCGTACATCGCGAACTGCACCGGCAGCGAGACGAAGTACAGGATCAGCCCCTGGAACAGGTACACGCGCACGAAGATCCGCAGCGGCTCCTGCCGCATCCGCGCGTACCGCGGGTCCTCGGGCAGCTTGTGGTTGCGCAGGTGCAGGTGCAGCGAAAGCCGCCCGCCCCAGACGACCGTCAGCACCAGCACCACCAGCCGCAGGTACAGCGGCCCGTCGCCGAAGGGGAATGCGGCCAGCGCCACGACCGCGAAGCCGAGCCCCCAGAACGTGTCGACCGTGTCGTAGCGCTTGCGGGCCCGCGCGATCCCGAAGGTCACCAGCACCGCCACCACCGTGACGCCGGCGGTGAAGAGCAGCGTCGTGCCGAGCGTCATCGCAGCCACTCCCGCGTCGCCGGCATCCCGCTCGTCCCGTCCGGGTGCGGTCGCACCGACAGGATCTGGTCCACGCCCATCCGGTTCTCCTCGAACGCCAGTGCCCCGCCCACCAGGTACAGCCGCCAGACCCGCGCGCCGGTCTCGCCGATCAGCGCGACGACGTCGGCCCAGTTCTCCTCCAGGGTGTCGGCCCAGGCGCGCACCGTCCAGACGTAGTGCTCGCGCATCGCGTGCACGTCCCGGACCTCGAGGCCCGCGTTTTCCAGGTGCTCGACCGTGCGGCCCACCGGGCGCATCGTCATGTCGGGGGCGATGTACCGCTCGATGAACGCGCCGCCGCCGGGGGCGACGTTCCCGCGGGACATCTGCTGGATCAGCACGCGGCCGCCGGGCTTGACCATCTTGTGCAGCGTCGCCGTGTACACCGGGTAGTTCACCTCGCCGACGTGCTCGCCCATCTCGATCGACGCGACCGCGTCGAACGGCGCGTCCGGCAGCTCGCGGTAGTCCTGGCGGCGGACCTCGACGCGGTCTTCGAGGTCGTGCTGGGCGAGCCGGGCGCGGATGTGCTGCAGCTGCTCGCCCGAGAGCGTGATGCCCACGGCGTGCACGCCGTGGTGCTTGGCCGCGTGGACCAGCAGCGAACCCCAGCCGCAGCCGATGTCGAGCAGCCGCATGCCCGGGCGCAGGCCCAGCTTGCGGCAGATCATCTCCAGCTTGTCGTGCTGCGCTTCCGCCAGGCCGTAGCCCGGTTCGTCGGAGGTGAAGTACGCGCTCGAGTAGGCCATCGACTCGTCCATGAGCAGCTGGTAGAACGCGTTGCTCAGGTCGTAGTGGTGGGCGATGGCGGACCTGTCGCGCAGCAGGCTGTGCAGCTTCCCGGTCAGCCGGGCCTCCTCGGCGGGCGGCTTCGGCGGCGGTCCGACGACGCCGAGGCGGGCGGCGAGCTTGACGGCTTCGGCCCAGTCCGCCGGGCCCAGTTTCACGCGGTTGAGCTCCCCCGAGCGGGTGAGGGCCCAGATCCGGCGGAAGCCGTCCGCCAGATCTCCTTCGACGTCGAGGTCTCCGGTGACGTAGGCGCGGGCGAGCCCCAGCTCGCCCGGTGCGTAGAGCAGGCGCCGCAGGGCGCGGCGGTTGCGCAGGACGACGGTGGGCGCGTCCACCGGACCCACCCGGGTCCCGTCCCAGGTCCGGAGGCCGACGGGGAGCTGCCCGCCGAGGAGCTTCCCGGCGAACGAGGCGAGGCGGTGCGCGGTGCTGTTCGGCATGTCCGGGATTCGCTCCGCCCCGCGCGGTGGATTGGTGCCGCCGCCCGCCAATCCACATCCGCACCGGTGGCGAAGTACCGGTGTGGAGATCACGGGAGAACGCATCGCCGTCATCGGCAGCGGGGTGGCCGGGCTGACGGCGGCATACCTGCTGCAACGCAAGTACGAGGTCTTGCTGTTCGAGGCCGACGACCGCCTGGGCGGACACGCGCACACGCACGACGTGCCGAGCTCGCACGGCGGCACGATCGGCGTGGACTCCGGCTTCATCGTCCACAACGAGCGCACCTACCCGACCCTGCTGCGGCTGTTCGCCGAGCTCGGCGTCCGGACCCGCGACACCGAGATGTCGATGAGCATCCGCTGCGACGGCTGCGGCCTGCAGTACGCCGGGGCGAAGGGGCTGGCCGGGCTGTTCGCCCAGCGCGGCAACCTCGCCCGGCCCCGCTACCTGCGGATGCTCGCCGAAGTGAAGCGGTTCCACCGGCACGCGAAGCGGCTGCTGGCGGCGAAGGACGCGGGGGACGTCACCCTCGGCGCGTTCCTCGCCATCGGCGGCTACACGCGCTACTTCGTGGACCACTTCATGCTGCCGCTGGTGTCCACGGTCTGGTCCGCCGACCGCAGCGACACCCTCCGGTACCCCGCGCGGTACCTGTTCGAGTTCCTCCGCAACCACGGCATGCTCTCGGTCAAGGACTCGCCGTCCTGGCGGACCGTCACCGGCGGGTCCCGCGAATACGTCGAACGCGCGGCGAAGCAGCTGACGGCCGTCCACCTCTCGACGCCGGTGCGGTCGGTGCTGCGGACCGCGAACGGCGTCGAGATCCGCGACGACGCCGACACGCCGCACCGGGTCGACAAGGTCGTCGTCGCCACGCACGCCGACCAGGCGCTGGCCCTGCTGGCCAACCCGACCGCCGCCGAGCGCGAGGTGCTCGGCCCGTTCCGCTACTCCGCCAACGAAGCCTGGCTGCACACCGACACGAGCGTGCTGCCGTCGCTGGCCGACGCGCGGGCCGGGTGGAACTACCGCGCGCCCGTCTGCGGCGCGCCGACCGGTGCCGTCCAGGTCAGCTACGACATGAACCGGCTGATGCGGCTCGACGAGCCGACCGGCTACGTCGTCACGCTGAACCCGGGCGACGGCCCCGAAGCGGCGCACCTGGTCGCGCGGATGCGGTACGAGCACCCGGTCTACACGCCGGAATCCGTTGCCGCGCAACGACGGCTGCCCGAGCTCAACGACGGCGTCTTCGCCTACGCCGGCGCCTACCACGGCTGGGGCTTCCACGAGGACGGCTGCTCGTCGGGGGCCCGCGCCGCCGAAAGCCTCGGGGTGACCTGGTGACGAACGCGCTCTACGACGCCACGGTCGCGCACGTGCGGCGGATCGACCCGCCGCACTCCTTCGCCCACCGCGTGTACCTGTGGCTGGTGGACCTGGACGCGCCGCCGCGGCTGCCGTGGTGGCTGCGGCCGTTCGCGCGCTTCGACCGCCGCGACCACTTCGTCGCGAGCGACCCCCGCGGGATCCGGGAGAAGCTCGACGCGTGGCTCGCCGAACGCGACGTCGACCTGCGCGGCGGCCGGGTCGTCATGCTGGCCGCTGCGCGCGTGCTCGGCTACGTCTTCAACCCGATCAGCGTCTACTGGTGCCACGACCCGGACGGGCGGCTCGAGTGCGTCGTGGCCGAGGTGCACAACACCTACGGCGGGCGGCACGCCTACCTGCTGCGCCCCGACGAGGCCGGCCTCGCCTGCGCGGCCAAGGAGTTCTACGTCTCGCCGTTCCAGGAGATGGACGGCGAGTACCGGATGCGGCTGCCCCACCCGGAAGCGTTGCTCGACCTCACGGTCGCGTTGCGCCGCGGGAGTTCCACGCCGCTGGTCGCTACGCTGCGGGGAGTCCGCCGCCCGGTGGACCCGCGGTGGCTGGCCCGGCTCGTGCTGGCCCGGCCGCTGCTCCCGCAGCGGGTGTCCGCGCTGATCCGCCGCCACGGCGTCGCACTGTGGCTGCGGAAGGCGCCGGTCATCGCGCGCACCCCGCAGAACGCCGGAGGACAGCTGCATGGATGAGCAGGCTCGACGGCGCCCGTTGGCGCCGGTGCCCGCCGAAGTGCCGGCGGGTCCGACCGCGGAAGAGCTCATGGTGCGCGTCGCCAAGGGCGACGAACGGGCCTTCGAGCTGCTCTACGACCAGTTCGCGGGCCCCATCTTCGGGCTCGTCCGCCGGATCGTGCGCGATGCGGCCCAGTCCGAAGAGGTCGCCCAGGAGGTCCTCGTCGAGCTGTGGCGCACCGCGACGCGGTACGCGCCGGAGAAGGGGTCCGCGCTGAACTGGGCGATGACGCTGGCGCACCGCCGCGCGGTCGACCGGGTCCGCTCCGCCCGGGCCAGCACCGAACGCGAGCAGAAGGCGACCTTCGAAGCCGCCCGCGGCCGTCCCTTCGACGAGGTCGCCGAGTCCGTCACCGCGCGGCTCGAACGCTCCCAGGTGCGCAAGTGCCTGTCCTTCCTGACCGATCTGCAGCGCGAGTCCGTGCTGCTCGCCTACTACCAGGGCTATACGTATCGCGAGGTGGCCGAAGTGCTGTCGACGCCACAAGGAACCATCAAGACGCGGCTGCGGGACGGGCTGATCCGCCTGCGGGACTGCCTGGGGGTGACCGCTTGAGCACGCCGGAAATGCACACCCTGGCCGGTGCCTTCGCCCTCGACGCCGTGTCGGACGTCGAGCGCGCGGAGTTCTCCCGCCACCTCGAGCAGTGCGAGTCGTGCGCCCAGGAGGTCGCCGAGCTGCGCGCGACCGCGGCGCGGCTGGGCGCGGCGATGGCCGAGGAGCCGCCGCCGGAGTTCAAGGACCGGGTCCTGGCCGCCATGCACGCCACCCGCCAGCTGCCGCCGCGCACCCGCCCCGGCTCGCCCGAGCGGCACCGGCGGTCGGCGCGGGCCCCGCGCTGGGCGGTCCTCGTGGCGGCCGCGGCCGCCGTCGTCGGGCTCGCCGCGGGCGGCGTGTTCGGCTGGATCGCGCTGACCCAGCAGCAGGAGCTGCAGTCCGCGCAGTCCCAGCTCGACCAGGCGAAGGACCGGTACGCGCCGGTCGCCGCGCTGCTCGCGGCCCCGGACGCGAAGACCGCGCACGGCGAGGCGCCCACCGGCGGCGGCGTGACGGTCGTCCTGTCGAAGTCGCTGAACCGCGTGATGGTGATGGACGCCGGGCTGCCGGCGCAGGCGGGCGGGAAGGTCTACGAGGCCTGGCTGATCACCGGTGCGGGCGCGCCGCGCTCGGCGGGCGTGCTCACCACATCCGACGACGGTGGCCTGGTCGTGGCCGAGGGCATCGGGAACGCCGACCACCTCGCGGTGAGCCTCGAGCAGGCCGGGGGATCGCCCAGCGGGACGCCCACCGACGTGCTCATGAGCATGCCCGTGCCGGCCTGATCCGGGTGCCATACCAGACCGGGCCGGAGCGGTGCTCGCGGCTCCTCGCTCTTGCGCGCTCGAACGTGTTGTGGCAAAACACCTTTGCGACACACGGCGTGCCTACTGGATTAGAGCGTGCCTGGTGCCTACCGTCCTGCCTAACGTCGGCAGTTGACATAACTCTCAATCTGGGGTTTAGGTTGAGAGTTCGATCACCCGCCGGCGGGCTGTACGGGCACAACGATCAGGAAGGCGGACTTCGATGACGCCCCCGCACAACTACCTTGCGGTGATCAAGGTGGTCGGCATCGGCGGTGGCGGCGTGAACGCCGTGAACCGCATGATCGAGGTCGGCCTCAAGGGTGTCGAGTTCATCGCGGTGAACACCGACGCCCAGGCACTGCTCATGTCCGACGCCGACGTCAAGCTCGACATCGGCCGCGAACTCACCCGGGGCCTCGGCGCGGGTGCCGCCCCCGAGGTCGGCCAGAAGGCCGCCGAAGACCACCGTGAAGAGATCGAAGAGGTCATCAAGGGCGCCGACATGGTGTTCGTGACGGCCGGCGAAGGCGGTGGCACCGGCACCGGTGGCGCCCCGGTCGTGGCGCAGATCGCCCGCAAGCTGGGCGCGCTGACCATCGGCGTCGTGACCCGTCCGTTCACCTTCGAGGGCAAGCGCCGCGGCAAGCAGGCCGAGGACGGCATCCAGTCGCTGCGCAACGAGTGCGACACCCTCATCGTGATCCCGAACGACCGGCTCCTGCAGCTCGGCGACATCGGCGTCTCGCTGATGGACGCGTTCCGCTCCGCGGACGAGGTGCTGCTGTCCGGTGTCCAGGGCATCACCGACCTGATCACCACCCCGGGCCTGATCAACCTCGACTTCGCCGACGTCAAGAGCGTGATGTCCGGCGCGGGCTCGGCGTTGATGGGAATAGGGTCCGCACGCGGTGAAGGCAGGGCCATCCAGGCGGCCGAGAAGGCGATCAACTCGCCGCTCCTCGAGGCCTCCATGGACGGTGCGCACGGCGCGCTGCTTTCGATCGCGGGTGGTTCGGACCTGGGCCTGTTCGAGATCAACGAGGCCGCCTCGCTGGTGCAGGAGTCGGCGCACCCCGACGCCAACATCATCTTCGGCACGATCATCGACGACTCCCTCGGCGACGAGGTCCGCGTCACGGTGATCGCGGCCGGGTTCGACGCCGGCGCGCCGACGCACAAGAAGCTCGACCCGTCGACCTTCGGCTCCGGCTCGCGCCAGTCGTCGACGACCGCGTCGGCCTCGGCCGGCCAGGTGTCGAACCCGCCGGCCCCGTCGTCGGGGGCCACCCCGGTGCCGTCCACGGGCAGCTCCGGCTACCCGGTGGCGCCGCCGCGCTCGCACTCGCCGCTGCCGTCGGCGACCGGCGGACAGCCGTCCGGCGGTCTCCCGCAGCCCGGCGGCGGCTCGCGCGGCTACTCGCCGATCGGCTCCAACTCGACCCAGGGCAGCCTGCCCGGGCGCGCGATGCCGGTCCACGACGACCCGTCGGACGACGAGGTCGACGTCCCGCCGTTCATGCGGCGCTAGGTCAGCTGCTGTCCGTGAAGGCCACCTCGGGGAACTCGTAGTTCCTGGAGGTGGCCTTCGCGGCGTTTGGGAGGATGGGGACATGCGGGTACGGCGAGTGGTGACGACCAGGGCGGGCGGCGCGTCGCGGCCGCCGTACGACACTTTCAACCTGGGGGACCACGTCGGCGACGACGAGGGCGACGTCTACGCCAACCGCAAGCGCCTCGCGGCCGAGCTGGGCCTGGCCGAGGACAAGCTGGCCTGGATGGAGCAGGTCCACGGCCGCACGGCGACCACTGTGGACGGCTCCGAGACCAGCGCCGCCGAAGCGACCGACGCGCTGGTGACCGCGACCCCGGGCGTCGCGCTCGTGGTGCTGGTCGCGGACTGCGTGCCGATCCTGCTGGCCGACGCCGAGGCCGGCGTGGTCTCGGCGGTGCACGCGGGCCGCGTGGGCACGCGCGTCGGCGTCGTCCCGGCCGCCGTGGCCGCGATGCGCGAAGCGGGCGCCGAGCCGCACCGGATCGAAGCGCTGCTCGGCCCGGCCATCTGCGGCGACTGCTACGAGGTCCCCGCGGAAATGGCCGCCGACGTCGAGAAGCACGTCCCCGGCAGCGCCTGCAAGACCCGCAAGGGCACGCCCGGCCTCGACCTGCGCGCCGGTCTCTGGCGCCAGCTCGCCGACCTCGGCGTCGGCAAGATCGGCGTCGACCCGCGGTGCACGAACGAGGACAAGACGCTGTTCAGCTACCGCCGCGACGGGACGACCGGGCGGATCGCCGGCATCACCTGGGTCGAAGCGTGACCGACCGCAAGGCCGAGCTGGCCGGGAACCTCGCCGAGGTCGAAGCGCGGATCGCCGCCGCCTGCCGCGCCGCCGGGCGCGCCCGCGACGAGGTGAAGCTGATCGCCGTCACCAAGACCTTCCCGGCGTCGGACGCCGCGCTGCTCGCCGACCTCGGCGTCACCGACCTCGGCGAGAACCGCGACCA
Source organism: Amycolatopsis sp. cmx-4-83 (assembly GCF_046548815.1). Lineage (NCBI taxonomy): Bacteria > Bacillati > Actinomycetota > Actinomycetes > Pseudonocardiales > Pseudonocardiaceae > Amycolatopsis > Amycolatopsis sp. cmx-4-83. The sequence goes on from NZ_JAEBEF010000020.1 coordinate 30,410, forward strand.
GGACGCCGGGCCGAAAACGCTCGAAGTCGCCGAGCTGCGGCCCGGGGCCCGCCTGCGCTGGCACATGGTCGGCCGGCTGCAGCGCAACAAGGCACGATCCGTGGTCGCCTGGGCGCACGAAGTGCAGTCCCTCGATTCGGCGCGGCTCGCCGACGCGCTCGCGAAGGCGGTGCGTGCGGCCCGGGACGCGCAGATACGTGACGAACCCCTCGACGTGCTGCTCCAGGCCAGCCTCGACGACGACCCCGCGCGCGGCGGCTGCCCCCTCGGCGAGCTCGGTGCGCTCGCCGAGCATGTCACCCACATGGATGAGCTGCGGCTTCGCGGGCTGATGGCCGTCGCGCCGCTCGGCGCCGACCCCGCCGCCGCCTTCGAACGCCTCGCTCGCGCGGGTGAGGCGCTCCGCAAAGATCACCCGAATGCCGCAACGGTGTCCGCCGGGATGAGCCATGATCTCGAACAGGCGATCACGCACGGCTCAACCTCTGTGCGTGTCGGAACCGCGTTGCTCGGTGGACGCGGTTTAGCCTCGCCGTAGGGAGCTCGCACGGCCGTCACGTTTAGTGGCCGTCCGCGCGGGGCATTGACGGCGTGGAGAATCGTTGGTGCGGGAGCGGCTAGGGCTAGGGAGAGGCATGAGCGCGCTGCAGAAGCTGAAGGCCTACTTCGGGATGGTGCCCGCTGACGACGATGGCTACGACGCCGAGGACGATTACCGGCGCGGTTACGACGACGAGTACGACTCCTACGAGGAGCCGGCTCCCCGGTCGTCCCGCTCACGGTACCGCGACGTCGACGACACGTACGACGAGCCCGTCAGCCGCAGCAGGTCACGCTCCGTGCCCAGCTCGGAGCCGGCCGTCCACGGCGCGCTCGCGATGGACCGGCAGCCGGAACCCGTGGCACGGCTCCGGCCGGTCACGGAGCCGGTCGTGCGCCAGCCGGTGCGTGACCCGTTGAGCCGGATCACGACACTGCACCCGACGAGCTACGCGGAGGCGCGGGCGATCGGGGAGCACTACCGCGAGGGCATCCCGGTGATCATGAACCTCACCGAGATGGAGAACGCGGACGCGAAGCGCCTCGTGGACTTCGCGGCCGGGCTGGCGTTCGCGCTCCGCGGGTCGATGGACAAGGTCACCAACAAGGTGTTCCTTCTCTCACCGCCCGATGTGGACGTGACCGCCGAAGACCGTCGGCGGATCGCCGAAGGGGGATTGTTTTTGCGGGGCTGAAGTCGCGCGGACCGCTGAGCGCAAGCAGACGTGATTTTGTCGACTCGATGCGGCGTCGACCCCCCTTGACTGCGTCTTATGGCCGGACGCCTGGTTAGAGTAGGCATGTGGAAGCTGTGTGGCTGGTCGTCTGGTACGTGCTGTTCGCCTTTTGGCTGCTGCTGACGGCGCGGATCGTGGTCGAACTCGTCCGGACGTTCGCGCGTGAGTGGCATCCGGCCGGAGGGGTTGCGGTGACGCTCGAGACCATCTACACAGTGACGGACCCGCCGGTCCGGTTGTTCAGAAGGATCATTCCGATGGTCCGGATCGGCGGCGTCGGACTGGACTTGTCGATTATGGTGCTGCTGTTGGTTGTGTTCTTCGCGATGCAACTGGCGACTCCAAGTTGATCGGGGAAACTTGGGTGGACCCTGCAGGCCATGGAGTGCGTGAGGTGATCTGATGTCGTTGACCCCCGCTGACGTGCATAACGTTGCGTTCAGCAAGCCGCCCATCGGCAAGAGGGGCTACAACGAGGACGAGGTGGACGCGTTCCTCGACCTGGTGGAGACCGAGCTGGCCCGCTTGATCGAAGACAACAACGAGCTGCGCCAGCAGATGGAACAGCTCGACTCCGAGCTCGAGTCGACTCGAAGCGAGCTCGACAGTGCCAAATCTGCACAGCCCCCGATGCGTGAAGAGCCGTCGCGCCGGCTGGCGCCGGTGCCGCCGCCGCAGTCCGCCATGGAGCAGACCCAGGCGCACTCGATGGTCGGCGACAGCACGGAGCCGAACGTGCAGGCGGCCAAGGTCCTGGGCCTCGCCCAGGAGATGGCCGACCGGCTGACCGCCGAGGCGAAGACCGAGTCCGACGGGATGCTGGCCGAGGCCCGCACCAAGTCCGAGCAGCTGCTCTCGGACGCTCGGGCGAAGTCCGACTCGATGGTCAACGAGGCGCGCACGCGCGTCGACACGATGCTGAACGACGCGCGGACCCGGGCCGAGACGCTGGAGCGCCAGGCGCGCGACAAGGCGACGACGCTCGAGCGCGAGTCGCAGCGCAAGTACACCGAGACGATGAACAGCCTCAACTCGGAGAAGAGCGGGCTGGGCAAGAAGATCGAAGAGCTGCGCACGATCGAGCGGGAGTACCGCACGAGGCTGCGCGGGTTCCTCGAGTCCCAGCTGCGCGAACTCGACGACCGCGGTTCCGCCGCGCCCGCGTCGGCTTCGTCGGGCTCCGGCCAGTCGTCCGGCTCGTCCAGCGGCGGCCAGGGCTACTCGTTCGGCCCTCGCGCCGAAGCCGGCTGATTTTCCTTCCGGGCCTACCCCGCCGGCACGAGCCGGCGGGGTAGGCCACGGTTCGGAGTCGATCCGGTACGGCACGTGGGTGGGTCGCAGGCCGATCTTGCCCGGTTCGTGCTCTAATGCAGCGTGCTTTACATCGTGCTGGTACTGGTACTGGCGGCTCTGGGGTTGCTCGTCACCGCGCTGATCACCGCTTCTTCGCTGTGGGCGTGGGTTTCCATCGACTTGTCGGTACTGGCGGGCCTGCTCCTGGTGGCCGACTGGCTGCGCCGCCGTCGCCGGGCTTCGGCCGCGTCGGCTCCGGAGCCTGCCGAGTCCGCGCCCGAAGCGGAACCCGAGCCGGCGCCGGAACCCGAGCCGGCCGAGGAGCAGACGACGCTGATCCCGAAGGCCGGCGAGCTGGGCGACCCGGCCGACACGCCCTCGCCGGAACCCGAACCGGAACCCGTCGCTGCGGAGGAACCCGCCGAGGACGAGGAAGCGGAACCGGACGAGGAGAAGACCCCGGCCGCCGACATCGCGCTCCTGGCGGACCTCGAGGACGAGGTCGTGGTCGTCGACGAGCACCCGCGCTACCACTTGAGGGCCTGCCCGTGGCTCGGCAGGCGCGAACTGATCCCGATCGGCATCGGCGAGGCCCGCCAGCTCGGCTTCACCCCGTGCGGCCGCTGCGCCCCGGACGCCACCTTGGTGGCTGCTCACCGTTAGGCCGCGAGGTTGGCCGGTCCCGTGGGACTGGGCCTGCATGCGCTGTGCGATCTTGGTGGCCGCTCACCGTTAGGCCGCGAGGTTGGGCGGTCTCGTGGGCCTGGGCCTGCATGCGCTGCGCGATCTTGGTGGCCGCTCACCGTTAGCCGCGAGGTTGGCCGGTCCTGTGGGACTGGGCCTGCATGCGCTGCGCGATCTTGGTGGCCGCCCACCGCTGAGCCGACAGGCCGGGCCGGCCCCGGATTGGTGGCCGCGCACCGTTAGGCCGCCAGTCGGGCCGTCCTGTGGGACTGGGCCTGCATGCGCCGCGCGATCTTGGTGGCCGCCCACCGCTAACCCGCCAGGCAGGGCCAGCCCCGGACCTGGCCCTGCTGCGCGACCCTGATGTTCCCACCGCTAAGCCGCCAGACCGGCCAGTCCCAAGTGGATCGCCAGCGCCCGCGCCCCTTCCGGTGTGAGCCGGATCGCTCTATGGGCTTCCGCACGCCGTCGGACCCAGCCCGCTTCCGTGAACCGCGTCGCCACCGCCGCGCCCAGGGCGCCTGCCAGGTGGTGGCGTTGCTCGCTCCAGTCCAGGCAGAACTTCAGCAGCGGCCGGCGTCCGGTCGAGGCCGCGGCCAGGTCGATGCCCAGCTCACCGAACACCGGCTCCGCCGCCGGGCCGAGGGAGTACGGGTGTTCGCGCAGCGGAGCCGAAATCCGGTCGCCCGCGCGCCGTCGCGTGTCCGGGGCTCCCGCCAACGCGCCCCGCGCCAGCAACGCCGACGTCACCGCGACCCCGAGCCGGCCGGCCAGGTGGTCGTAGCACGTCCGGGCCGTCCGCAACGCCTCCGCGCGCGTGCCCTCGCGCAACGACGTCACCGGCTGGGACGGCGAGAACCGCGCCAGCGTCTCCAGCAGCTCCGCCGGGTCCGGCCCGGCCAGCCGGTAGAACCGGTGGCGCCCCGACTTCTCCGCGACGACCAGGCCCGCCGCCCGCAGCTTCGCCAGGTGTGCGCTGACCCCCGGTGCGGACAGGCGCGCCTCGGCGGCCAGCACGGACGCCGCCAGCGCCCGGCCGTCGGCGAGCGCGAGCAGCACCCGGACCCGCGCCGGGTCCGCGAACAACGCGGCGGTGCGGGCGATGTCGGCGTCCCCTTCCACGGCTCCAGGATGCCCCCGGCACGCTTCCACCGCGACGGAAGCGTCCGCGCGGTGCACTGGAGGCATGCTCCTGTTCACCCTGTGCGCCGGGATGTTCCTGGTGCAGCTGGACGTCACGGTCGTCAACGTCGCCCTGCCCACCCTGGGCACCGGCCTGCACGCGGATCTCGCCGCGCAGCAGTGGGTGGTCGACGGCTACACCGTCGTCCTGGCCGCGTTCCTGCTCACCGGCGGTGCGCTCGGCGACGTCGTCGGCCACCGCCGGATCGTCCTGACCGGGTTCGGGCTGTTCGGCGTGGCGTCGGCGGCGTGCGGGCTCGCGGCCACGGCCCCGGAGCTCGTCGCCGCCCGCGCCGGCCAGGGGCTGGGCGCGGCGCTGCTGCTGCCCGGCACGCTCGCCGTCATCACCAACGCCCACCCGGGACGCGCCGAGCGGGCCCGCGCCCTCGGTGTCTGGGCCGGGGTGTCCGCGCTCGCGCTGGCGGCGGGCCCGGTGCTGGGCGGCGCGGTCGTGACGGCGGGGGGCTGGCGGCCGGTGTTCTGGCTCAACGTCCCGATCGTGGTCGCGGCGGCCTTCGCCACCTGGCGGCTCGTGCCGCGGGGAGAGCGGGCGCCCGGCCGGCTCGATCCGGCGGGTGCCGCCACCGCCGCGCCCGCTCTCGGCGCCGGGGTGTACGCGGTGATCGGCGGGAGTGCGGTGGCCGCGGTGGTGGCGGCCGTCGCGCTGGCGGCGTTCGTGGCCGTGGAGCGCCGGTCACCGGACCCGATGCTGCCCCTGGACGTCGTCAGGCGGACGCTGAGCGCCACCTTCGTGGCGGCGGCGATGAACTTCGTCGGGATCGGCGCGATCCTGGTGCTGACGCTGTACTTGCAGGGCGTGCGGCACGCGTCCCCGCTGACGACGGGGTTCGAGGTGCTGCCGTTGTTCGGCCCGCTGTCGGTACTGGCCCCGATCGCGGGCCGGCTGACCGCCCGGTTCGGGCCGCGGCTGCTGATGGTCGCCGGGCTCGCGCTGGGGGTGCTCGGGATGGCGAACCTGGTGCTGCTCGGGGAAAACAGCGGCTACCCGGCCCTCCTACCGACGCTGCTGGGCCTCGGCGCGGGCATGGGCCTGCTGACGACGGCGGTGGTGACGGCCGCGGTGTCCGGCCTCCCGCCCGGGCGGGCGGGGGTGGCCAGCGGGGTCAACAACACGGCCCGCCAGGCGGGCGGCGCCCTCGGGGTGGCGGTACTGGGCGCGGTGGTGGGGACGCCGGGGGAGGGGTTCCTCGACGGCCTGCACGTGGTCGGCGCGATCGCGGCGGCCCTGTGGCTGACGGCGATCGGCGTGACACTGGCGGGCGTGCGGAACCCTTCCCCCGCACCGGTTCAGCCCTCGAGTTCCGCCAGCAGCGCCTCGATGTCCGCGCGCTGCCCGGCCGCCTCTTCCGGCAGCCGCGACAACGCCGCGGTCAGCACCTCCCGGGCCTCCGCCACCTTCCCGAGGTCGCGCCACAACCGTCCACTGAGGACGTCCGCAGCCGCCGCCGGGCCCTCGGCTTCCATGGCCCGCAAGGCTTCCGCCGCCGCCGTGGCGCGGGGAAGCGCCTCCGCCGGACGCTCCAGGTTGGCCAGCAGCCGGGCGCCGTCGTAAGCCGCCAGTGCGCTTTCCCACTCGAACTGCGGTCCTTCGCCCGTCACCGCGTCGGCCACCGCCAGCGCTTCCTCCGCACTCGCGGGTTCGCCGGCCCACAGCCACGACAGCGCCGCGCGACGGCGGTTGCGCAGTTCCTCGGCCGGCAGCCCGGCCGTGTGGAAGTACGAAGCCGCGGTGGTGAAGTCGGCCGCCGCTTCGGCGTCGCGGTCCAGCCGGTCGAGGACCTCGGCGCGGGACTCCGTCGCCTGCCCCGCCGCGGCCTCGTTCCCCATCGCCGCAAAGTGCCCGGCGGACACGGCGAACAGCTCCGCCGCCTGGACCTCGCGGTCCAGCTCCTGGCACGCCTTCGCCAGCAGGTACCGGCCGCGCGCCAGCTCGTGGTCCGCGCCCGCCCGCTCCAGGACCGCTTCGGCGTCCTCGATCGCTTCGGCCGCCTCTTCCGGACGGCCGGCGTCCAGGGCCGCGGCCGCGAATTCGACGCGGGCCACCGCCGCGTCCACGTCGGCGCCGAGCGCGGTGAAGTCGCCGGCGGCGGCCCGGAAGCCGGCGGCGGCGTCCTCGGGGCGGCCGAGGTCGTTGGCCAGGTGCCCGCGCAGCTGGTGCAAGCGCGCCGACGCCGACCGGTCCGTGCCCGGGTCGATCGACGTCGTCTCGGCGAACGCCGTCTCCCGGTCGCCGAGGCCGGCCCGGAACTGGACGCCCAGCAGCCGCGAGTTCGCGGCCCGTTCGGGCGAACCCAGCTCCGTGTACCGCTCCGCCGCGTCCACGACCAGCTCGATCGCGCCCGGGAGGTCGCCCTGGTTCGCCAGCACCAGGGCCCGGCGCTGCAGCCACGCCGCGGCGAGCTCGGGGGTGGCGCGGACCGGTTCGGCGGCCCGGTCGAGGACGTCGGTGGTGGCGTCGAAGTCGTTCCGCGCGAAGTGGAGCACGGCCACCCGCAGCAGGGCGCGGGCGTGGTCGGCGGGCTCGCCGATGGCCGCGAGGCGCGCGGCGGACGCTTCGAGCTCCTCGCCCGCGCCCGGGCGGTCCCCGGCCAGCGCCGCGAACAGGATTTCCTTGCCCCGCGCGGCTTCCGCCCCGACGGCGTCGCCGGCTTCCTCGAACACCCCGGCCGCCCGCGCGAAGCCGCGGCTCGCGGCCTCGAGGTCGCCGGGCAGCTCGGCGTCCGCCGCCGCGGTCAGCCGCCGGGCCCGCAGCGTCCCCGACGGTTCCGGGCACACCTCGTCGAAGCGGGCCCAGACGTCGTCGGGCGAGCGGCCCAGCCGGGCCTCCTGCTCGCCGAGGTCGGCCAGCTCCGCCGGCGACTCCGGCCAGACCCGGGCGGGTGCGGGAACCGGCTCGGGTGCGGTGGTCCCGGACAGCGGCAGGTGCTCGACGAGCGGTTCGGCGGCGAGCACCGCGCGGACCCGCTCGCCCTGTTCGGCCGTGCCGTTGCGCGCGTCGAACCGCGCCGCGATTTCCAGCGCGCGCCCGGCCAGCTCGTCGCGCAGCTCGGCCACCGTGGTCGTGCCCCCGGCGCGGCGCACCGGCGCGTCGCCGTGGCCGCCCTCGGCCACCAACCGCAGGTTCAGCGCGGCCGCGGCGGCGAACTCCTGCTCCGCGTACGGCGTCGGCGGCGCCTCGAGCCAGCCGAGGTGCCGCTCGACGAGGTCGAGCCCGCGGGCGTGGTTCCCGGTCAGCGCGCAGAACGCGAGGTGCGTGGCGATCGACTGCAGCTGCGCCGGGTCGTGCCGCATCGCCCGGTACGCGCGGCGGTGCGCCTGCACGGCGTCGTCGTACCGGCCGATGTGGACGTAGGGGAGCAGCAGCTCGGTCAGGATGTGCTGCGGCTGCTCGACGCAGCTGAACTCCCCGCCCAGCACCGGCTCGGCCACCTGGGCGGCTTCGGCGTACCGGCCGAGCCAGTTCAGGTGCGCGACCTTGTCGCTCGGTTCGCAGCCGACGCAGTCGGACATCCGGCCGCGGGGCGCGGCCGACCACAGCCGGTACTGCTCGGCGGCCGTTTCGCGGTCGCCGATGTGCCGCGCGAGCACCGCGCGGTACTGGTGCACCGGGTTCATCGAGTACCCGGCCTGGCGGTACCGGCGTTCCATGTCGTCGAGCACGGCGCGGGTGCGGTCGAGCGGCACCTCCGGGAAGGTCGCCATCGACCCGGCCATGAACTTGAAGTACCAGTGCAGGTCGTGGGTCCAGCGCGAGTCGGCCTCGCCGCGGTCGTGCACCGCCAGGCACCACGCGAACGGCACGAACGCCTTCGCCGGCTCGCCGCCCTGCTGGTAGGCGCTGGTGATCAGGATCCGGGCGCCGAAGCGCAGCTCGGGCGAGCCGTGGGCGTCGGCTTCCCGGAGCCCGGCTTCGAGCGCGGCGATCTGGGCGCGCCCGCGCGGCAGCCGCTCGGCGGCCCACAACCGGTCCCAGACCTCCTGCTCGCCGGCGGTGGGGGTGGTCATCGGGTCTCCTCTTCGGGGACGGCCTGCTCCAGCAGGCCGAGGAACGAGCGGTTCAGCAGCGCGGCGTCGGCCGGCCGGATCGGGTGCCTGCCGAAGAGCAGGGCCTGCCCGTAGAGCGACTCGACGGCCAGCCCGCGCAGCGTGTCGTCCCGCAGCAGGCTGATCCGCCGCACCAGCGGGTTGCGGTGGTTGAGCACCAGCTGCGGGCGGTCGTCGGCCGGCTTCTCGAACGCCGAAAGCACCCCCGCCCACAGCTCGTCGACCTGCTCCTTGGTGGCCCGCAGCTCGCCGGCGAACGCGGCGGCCCGGTCCAGCAGGTAGAGCACCGGCAGGCTCGAGGGCTGGAACTCGCGCAGCACGACCTCGCAGCCCAGCCGGTCGAGGTGGCGCTGCGCGGCCGCGACGAACGGCCGGGTGGCCAGCGCCGTGGCGCTGTCGAGCTCGGCGAACGCCGTGGTGAGGTCGCTCGGGTCGAGCCGGGTCACCACCAGGTCCGGTTCGAGCGCCCGCAGCCGCTCGGCCAGCTCGCTGTCGTAGGTGTAGCCGCCGTTGATCACGGCGATGTCCTGCGCGGCCGCGACCCCGGCCAGCTGCTGGAACTCGTCGGTGGTGGCGCAGTAGCGCAGCAGCCCGTAGCGGCCGCGGAACTCGGCCATGGTCATCCGGCCGACGTTGGTCTCCAGCGGCCACCACTGCTCGACCAGCCGCAGCATCTCGTCGTCGTGCAGGGCGAGGGCCTTGACGCCGAGGTGGTGGATCCCGAGGAACCGGTTCAGCCGGTCGGGCGCGGTCCGCGCCAGCCCGGCGAGCCAGCCGCGCAGCCGGTCGCCGAGCGCCTCGCGCGCCGCCTCCAGCTGGCCGTCGTCGTAGAGCGCTTCCCGGCCCGCCGTCGGCCGCAGCTCGCCCGCGTCGACGACGCAGCGGGCGAAGAACGCCCAGTCCGGCAGCAGCCCGGGCGCGTTTTCCGCGAGCAGCATCCGCTTGAGGTAGACGCGGTGGCCACCGTGCTCGGCCGGGCTGGCCGGGAACGGCAGCACGTACGCCACGCCGGTCAGCCCGGCGGCGGGCACGTCCAGCTCGACGACGTCGAACGGCGTGAAGCCCAGGGTGTCCTGCGCGTAGCCGACCAGATCGGCCTGCCGCCGCCCGGGCGCGCGGTCGTCGTGGGCCCACGGCACGGGGGTGGTGACCGGACGGCCGTCGACGGTGATCCCGAACGGCAGCATCGAGCCGTAGAGCGTGGCCAGCTCGGTGACCGTGCCGGGGACGAACCACTCTTCGGCGCCGGGGCGCGCGGCGAGGGTGACCGTGGTGCCCGGGGCGTCCCGTTCGCCCGGTCCGATGGCGTACGTGCCGTCGGACCGGCCGGTCCACGTGACGGCCGGGCCGCCGCCGGCCGAGCGCGTCACGACGCGCACCTCGTCGGCGACGAGGAACGCCGACAGCAGCCCGATCCCGAACTGGCCGAGGAACTCGTGGCGCTGGAAGCCCAGTTCGTCCCTTTTGGAGCTGCGCCCGATCGTCGCGAGCAGTTCGTGCACCTGGGCTTCGGTCAGGCCGATCCCGGTGTCGGTCACGCGCAGGACGCCGTCGCCGGCCTCGACCGCGATCTCCGCGGGCGCACCGGGTTCCCGCGCCCGGCGCGCGGTCACCGCGTCGACGGCGTTCTGCAGCAGTTCCCGCACGTACACGCGCGGGCTCGAGTAGAGGTGGCGGCTGAGGAGGTCGACGACCCCGCGAAGATCCACCTGAAAAGTGCGGCTCACCGTGAAAAGTTCCCCCGTGGGTTCCGGCCGCGGACCCTTCGGCGGCACGCGGTCATGCTAACGGGGGATCGCCGCGGCGGTCGCGTTCGTTTCCGGTGCGCCCCTCGTGGCAACGGGTTGCGCGGGGCGGTTAACCTGGTACCAGCAAGGCGCCGATCCGGCCATCACCGGGGAGCCTCCGGAAGAACCGAGCTTCACCGCTCTCAGTAGAACCGGACGGGTGCGGCCCGTGACAGCCGTCGAACGAAGCGGCCCGCGAGAGCGGGCAAGCGGGGTGGTACCGCGGAACGCCGCAAGGCGTCTCGTCCCCGTGTGGGTGACCGGGAGCCGGTCGTCCGTACGAGAGCGACGAACCGAGGAGCACCCGGATGTACCCCCAGGCCCAGCTGAACGACGGTGCGGGCGTCCCGTCGCAGCCGTCCTTCCCCGAGCTGGAGAAGCAGGTCCTCGCCTACTGGGAGACGGACCGGACGTTCCAGGCGACCATCGACGCGCGCCCGGCCGGCGAGCGCGGCGACAACGAGTACGTCTTCTACGACGGCCCGCCCTTCGCCAACGGCCTGCCGCACTACGGCCACCTGCTCACCGGGTACGTCAAGGACCTGGTGCCGCGCTACCAGACGATGAAGGGCCGCAAGGTCGAGCGCCGCTTCGGCTGGGACACCCACGGCCTGCCCGCCGAACTCGAGGCCATGCGCCAGCTCGGCATCACCGAGAAGGCCCAGATCGACGAGATGGGCATCGCGAAGTTCAACGAGGTTTCGCGCGAGTCCGTCCTGCGCTACACGAACGAGTGGCGCGACTACGTCACCCGCCAGGCCCGCTGGGTCGACTTCGACAACGACTACAAGACCCTCGACGTCAGCTACATGGAGTCGGTGCTGTGGGCGTTCAAACGCCTGTGGGACAAGGGACTCGTGTACGAGGGCTACCGCGTCCTGCCGTACTGCTGGCGCGACGAGACGCCGCTGTCCAACCACGAGCTGCGGATGGACGACGACGTCTACGCCACCCGCCAGGACCCGGCCGTCACCGTCGGCTTCCGGCTGCAGGACAACGGCACCGAGCTCGACGGCACCTACCTGCTGATCTGGACGACGACGCCGTGGACGCTGCCGTCCAACCTCGCGACGGCGGTGCACCCGGACGTCGACTACGTCGTCGTCGAGAGCGACGGCAAGCGGTTCCTGCTCGCCGAAGCACGCGTCGCCGCGTACGCGCGGGAACTCGGCGAAGAGCCGCCGGTCGTCGCGCGCTACACCGGCGAGCAGCTGCTCGGCACCCGCTACGCGCCGCCGTTCCCGTACTTCACCGGCACCGAGAACGCGCACCGGGTCCTCCCCGCGGACTACGTCACGACCGAAGACGGCACCGGGATCGTGCACATCGCGCCCGCCTACGGTGAAGAGGACAAGGTCGTCACCGACGCCGCCGGCATCACCCCGGTGACGCCGGTCGACGCGCAGGGCAAGTTCGACGCGACCGTGCCGGACTACGCCGGCCAGCAGGTGTTCGACGCCAACCCGAACATCATCCGCGACCTGAAGAACGGCACGGGTTCCGCGGCCGAGCAGGGCGCGCTGCTGCTGCGCCACGAGACCTACGACCACCCGTACCCGCACTGCTGGCGCTGCCGCAACCCGCTGATCTACCGCGCGGTCTCGTCGTGGTTCGTCGCGGTGACGCAGTTCAAGGACCGGATGATCGAGCTGAACCAGCAGATCACCTGGTACCCGGAGAACGTCAAGGACGGCCAGTTCGGCAAGTGGCTGGAGAACGCGCGCGACTGGTCGGTCTCGCGCAACCGCTACTGGGGCACGCCGATCCCGGTGTGGCAGTCCGACGACCCGGCGTACCCGCGCACCGACGTCTACGGCTCGCTCGACGAGCTGGAGGCGGACTTCGGCGTGCGGCTGGACAACCTGCACCGGCCCTACATCGACGAGCTGACCCGGCCGAACCCGGACGACCCGACCGGCAAGTCGACCATGCGCCGCGTCGAGGACGTCCTGGACGTCTGGTTCGACTCCGGCTCGATGCCGTACGCCCAGGTGCACTACCCGTTCGAGAACGCCGAGTGGTTCGAGCACCACTACCCGAGCGACTTCATCGTCGAGTACATCGGGCAGACCCGCGGCTGGTTCTACCTGCTGCACGTGCTCGCGACGGCGCTGTTCGACCGGCCGGCGTTCCGCGCCTGCGTCTCGCACGGCATCGTGCTGGGGTCCGACGGCGCGAAGATGTCGAAGTCGCTGCGCAACTACCCGGACGTCAACGAGGTCTTCGAGCGCGACGGCTCCGACGCCATGCGCTGGTACCTGATGGCGAGCCCGATCCTGCGCGGCGGCAACCTGATCGTCACCGACAAGGGCATCCGCGACGCCGTCCGCCAGGCCGTGCTGCCGCTGTGGAACTCGTACTACTTCCTCGCGCTGTACGCGAACGCCGAGGGCGTGGCAGGCAAGTGGCGCACGGATTCGCCGAACGTGCTCGACCGGTACGTCCTGGCGAAGACGCACGAGCTGGTCACCGACGTCGAGTTCGCGATGGACAGCTACGACGTCGCGGGCGCGTGCCAGACCGTGCGGGACTTCCTGGAGGTGCTGACCAACTGGTACGTGCGCCGCTCGCGGGACCGCTTCTGGGCCGGCGACCAGGACGCGATCGACACGCTGCACACCGTGCTCGAGGTGACTTCGCGGGTCACGGCGCCGCTGCTGCCGCTGACCACCGAGGTCGTCTGGCGCGGCCTGACCGGTGGCCGCTCGGTGCACCTGACCGACTGGCCGAACGCGCTCGACCTGCCCGCCGACGCGGCGCTCGTCACCGCGATGGACCGGGTGCGGCAGGTGGCGTCGTCGGCGCTGTCGCTGCGCAAGGCGAACAAGCTGCGCGTGCGGCTGCCGCTGTCGTCGCTGGTCGTGGCGGCCGAGGACGCCGAGTCTCTGACGGCCTTCGCGGACATCCTGCGCGACGAGGTGAACGTCAAGGCGGTCGAGCTGACCACTGACGTCGCCGCGCACGGCGGGTTCGAGGTCGCGGTCAACGCCCGCGCCGCCGGCCCGCGGCTGGGCAAGGACGTCCAGACGGTGATCAAGGCCGTCAAGGCGGGCGACTGGTCGCTGCAGGGCGACACCGTCGTCGCGGCCGGGATCGCGCTGCAGGAGGGCGAGTTCGAGCGCCGGCTGGTCGCCAAGAGCGGCGGCGCGGCGGCCGAGCTGCCCGGCGGGTCCGGGCTGGTCCTGATCGACACCGAGGTCACGCCGGAGCTGGCGGCCGAAGGTGTGGCCCGCGACCTGGTCCGGGTCGTGCAGCAGGCCCGCCGCGACGCCGGGCTCGACGTCGCGGACCGGATCGCGCTGACCGTCGACGCCCCGGCCGACGTCGTCGAGGCCGCCCGGGCGTACGAGGAGTTCCTGGCCGCGGAGGTGCTGGCGACGTCGGTGGCCTACGAGCCGGTGGGCGAGGGCTTCGCCGGCACGGTCGGCGACGGCACGAAGGTGACCGCCGGGGTCGCAAAAGCCTGACGCCGATCGTGAGTGGCAAGTAAGGTGCTGACCCGACTTGCCACTCACGGTCGTGGCGGGCACGGGGGAGGGAACCGGGATGAGTCCTGGCAAGAGACGCGGGATCCTGATCGGCGGCGCGCTGCTGGTCGTCGCGGTCGTGGTGGCGGCGTTCTTCGTGCTCAACGGCGGGGACACGGCGCCGACGGCGGAAGCCGGGGCGACTTCGGTCGACAACCCGGGCGCGCTCGACCCGCACTCGGCCATCACCGAGTACCTGCAGGACCTGACCGAGAACAACCCCGACGCGGCCGCCCGGCTGACCGACGACAACGCGGCGGCCGCGGTGGCGCTGCGGGACGCCCGGAACACGCTGAACCCGACGTCGGTCGGGGCCAAGCTGACCCTGCTGCAGCCGACGCCGGCCGGCGCGAAGACGACCGGGGGCACGTTCACCTTCTCGTGGTCGCTGAAGGGCGGCCTGTGGAGCTACGACGTGCAGTTCCAGCTCGGGCTGGCCGGCGGCAAGTGGCTCGTGCACTGGGCGCCGTCGCTGCTGCACCCGAAGCTGGAGGCGGGCCAGCGGCTGGTGGTGGGCACCGTCGCGACGGACACCACCGCGGTCGCCGACCGCGACGGCAAGCCGCTGCTCATCGCCGGGTCGGGCGGCCTGCGCCCGGTCGAGGGCAACCCGGCGCCGCTGCTGCGGTCGGCGCTCGCCGGCCAGGTCACGGCCGCTTCGGGCAGCGGGTTCGCCGTCCAGCGCGTCGACGTCGGAGGCAAGAGCCTGGAGACGCTGTTCGGGAAGCCGGCCGACGCCGGGTCCAAGCCCCTGACGTCGAGCTTGAGCCTGGCCGCGCAGAACTCCGCGCAGGCCGCGGTCGACGGCTACCCGGGATCGGCCATGCTGGTCGCGCTCGACACCGGCTCGGGCGACCTCCTCGCCGTCGCCCAGAACGCGGCGGCCGGGAACTCCCCGAAGGCGCTCAGCGGGCTGTACGAACCCGGTTCGTCGTTCAAGATCGCGACGTCCGTGGCGGCGGTCCAGCAGAGCGGGCTCACCGCGGGCTCGCCGGTGGACTGCCCCGGCGTCGCCACGATCGGCACGCGCACGGTGCGCAACGAGGACTTCGAGCTGGGCGCGACGAACCTGCAGACGGCGTTCGCGCGGTCCTGCAACACGACGTTCGGGCAGCTCGCGCTGGCGCTCCCGGCGGACGGGCTGAAGAAGGCGGCCGACGAGCTGGGCCTCAACGCCGACTACGAGATCCCCGGCATCAAGACGGAGCTGGGCAAGGTCGAGCCGGCGGCGAGCAAGGACGAGCAGGTCGAGGACGGTTTCGGCCAGGGCCGCATCCAGGCCAGCGCCCTCGGCGGCGCGGTGATGGCCGCGACGGTGGCGGCGGGCAAGGCGATCACGCCGAGGCTGTGGCACGACCTCCCGACCACGGTGGTCAAGGGCTACTCGGCCCCGCCCGCAGCGGTGCTCGGCGAGGTCCGCAAGCTGATGCGCGCGGTGGTGACCAGCGGAACGGGCCGAGCCGCGGCGGGCGCGGGAACGGTGTTCGGCAAGACGGGCACGGCCCAGTTCGGCGACGGTTCCGACGCGACCGGCTGGTTCGTCGGGTACCGGGGGACCGTGGCGTTCGCGGTGGTGCTGGAGAACTCGAACGACTCAGGCCCGGCGGTCACCCTGGCGGCGAAGTTCCTGAAAGCGCTCTGACCGCCCAAGCCGCACTTTCACGTGAAAGTGCGGCTCCCAGGTGGGCACTTTCACGTGAAAGTGCCGGGTCCTTGGACGGAACTTTCCCTATGAAAGTGACGCTTCGGCGGGGGCCGAAGGGTGGAGCTCGTAGCGTGGGGGCATGGAGACGATCGCCCTCGCCGAGGTCGCCGCGGTGCTCGCCGACCCGAGCCGGGCCACCATGTGCCTCGTCCTGCTCGACGGGCGGGCCTGGACCGTCGGCGAGCTCGCGAAAGCGGCCGGGATCGCGCTCTCCACCGCCAGTGAGCACGTCACGCGGCTGTCCGACGCCGGCTTCGTCGCCCGCGTCAAGCAGGGCCGCGCCAGCTACGTGCGGATCGCCGACCCGCGCGTGGCCGAGCTGATCGAGCACCTGGCCCAGCACGCCGCACACCGCCCGGTCACCGGGCTGAAGGCGTCGCTGCGGGTGAAGCGGCTCGGCTTCGCGCGCACCTGCTACGACCACCTCGCCGGCGTGCTCGGGGTCGCCCTCCGCGACGGCATGCTCGCGACCGGGCTGGTCGACACCGCCGACGGCCTGACGCTGACCGGGCACGGCCGCGAGGTCCTGGACGGTCTCGGCGTGCCGGTCGCCGCCGGGCGGCGGGCGCTGCTGCGCGACTGTCTGGATTGGACGGAGCGCCGCGACCACCTCGCCGGCGCGCTCCCGGCGGCGTTGCTGGACCGGGCCGTCGACGCCGGCTGGGTCGTCCGCGACGGGCACCGCGCTGTGAAGGTCCTCCCGGCGGCGCGGCGGCCGTTCGCGGCGCTCGGGGTCGAGCTCGACGCGCTCGGCTGTCCTTAACACACCGGGTGTCCGACTCGCGGCAGCGGTACACGAACGTGTTAACCCGCCCGCCTCACTATTCTGAGGGCCCCACGGCACTCGGGAGGGAGGCGGCATGGACCAGCTTCCCGTGCTGCTCGGCGTCGGCGGCGTCGTGCTGCTCGCCTCCGTGCTCGCCGTGCGGGTCTCGATCCGGCTCGGCCTGCCCTCGCTGCTGCTCTACCTCGCGATGGGCGTGCTGCTGGGCGAAGCCGGCTTCGGCATCCGCTTCGACAACCCCGAGCTGACCCAGTCGCTCGGCCTCGCCGCGCTCGTCATGATCCTCGCCGAAGGCGGGCTGACCACGCGGTGGTCGGCCGTCAAACCCGCGCTGGGCATCGGTATCGCACTGTCCACAGTGTCCGTCGTGGTCAGCGTCGCGGTCACCGGCGCGGCTCTGCACTGGCTGCTGGGCCTCGACTGGCGGATCGCGCTGCTGTGGGGCGCGGTGCTCGCCTCGACCGACGCGGCGGCGGTGTTCTCGGTGCTCCGCTCGGCCGGGATCGGCAAACGGCTCACCGGCGCGCTCGAACTGGAGTCCGGCATCAACGACGCGCCGGCCTACATCGCCGTCGTCGTGCTGGCCGAAGGCACCACTGTGGACTGGTCGCTGCCGCTGCTCGTGGTCTACGAGCTCGCGGCGGGCCTGGCCATCGGGCTCGCGTTCGGCTGGCTCGGTGGGATCGCGCTGCGCCGCGCCGCGCTGCCGGCGACCGGCCTGTACCCGCTGGCCACGGTCGCGGTGTGCGTCGTGGCGTATTCGTCCGGGCAGCTGCTGCACGCGTCCGGGCTGCTCGCCACCTACGTCGCCGCGCTGGTGCTCGGCAATTCGCGGCTCCCGCACCGCTCCGACACGCTCTCGTTCGCCGAGGGGCTGGGCTGGCTGGCCCAGATCGGGTTGTTCGTGCTGCTCGGCCTGTTCGCCTCGCCGGGCCGGCTGCTCGACGCGATCGTGCCCGGCCTGGTCGCGGGCGCCGTCGTGCTGCTGCTGGCGCGGCCGATCTCGGTCGTGCTGGCGATGCTGCCGTTCCGGCTGCCGTGGCGGGAACAGGCGTTCCTGTCGTGGGCCGGACTGCGCGGCGCGGTGCCGATCGTGCTCGCCATGATCCCGCTGTCGCACGGGGTGCCCGGCGCGCAACGGCTGGTCGACGCGGTGTTCGTGCTGGTCATCGTGCTGACGCTGCTGCAGGGCGCGACGCTCGGCCCGCTCGGGCGCTGGCTCGGGCTGGCGAAGAAGTCCGAGGCGCACGAGATCGAGGTCGACTCGGCCCCGCTGGACGAGCTCGGCGCCGAACTGCTGCAGGTGCGCATCCAGCCCGGGTCCAAGCTGCACGGCGTGTACCTCTCCGAGCTGCGGCTCCCCGTCGGCGCGACGGTCAGCCTGGTCGTCCGCGGCGAAGCGGGCTTCACCCCGCAGAAGACCAGCCGGCTGCAGGAGCACGACCAGCTGCTGGTGGTCACGACGTCGGCGGTGCGCGACGCCGTCGAGCTCCGCCTGCGCGCCGTCGACCGGGCCGGGCGCCTGGCCCGCTGGAAGGGCGAGTCGGGTCGCTGACGCGGCCGGCTCTCGTTCTCATGGGTGGCTACCCACGCCGCTCGCCGCCACCGGCCACCTGCAGCACCGCGCCGGCGGCCACTGGGTGACCCTCGACCACGCCGAGCAGTACGAAGGCACCGCGACGCACCTCGCCGACGACGCCGTGATCCCGCTGCCCGGCCGGTTCCGCGCGAAGCTCTGACCAGGGCGCGCTGTGAACGGCGTCTCAGAATGTGAGGAGGGGGTTGGCCACCCGGCGCGTTCTCGGTTACCTTCTGTGCCAGGTCATGAGTGCCAGCGCGAAGCCCCGGCTTGCTGGCCGGCAACCCTCCTACCGCGGTGGGGTGCCCCGGGTGAAGACCGGGCCGGTCGCGTCCCGCGACGGGCAAGCGCGGGCCCCTCGCCGGGGTCCCCCGGACCGCCAGGAGGCACCCCGATGACTCTCGCCATCGACCGCACCAGCGCCACGACTTCCGGAACCCCGCACGCCGCCGAACCGGGTCTCGCCACCGCCCCGGCCGCCCGTGGCACCGAAACCCTTGCCCCGCAGGGCATCCCCACTGTCGCCGGCGCGTCGCTGCGCGTCCCGCTCGTCACCGGCGAAACCATCGGGTACGCCAACCTCGACCACGCGGCGAGCGCCCCCTGCCTCGACGCCGTCCGCGCCAAGGTCGACGAGTTCCTGCCCTGGTACGCCAGCGTCCACCGCGGCGCCGGCTTCGCCTCGCAGGTCTCCACCAAGCTCTACGAGCGCACCCGCGACGTCCTGCGCCGGTTCGTCGGCGCCCGCCGGACCGACACCGTCGTCTTCACCCGCAACACCACCGACTCCTTCAACCTGCTCGCCCGCAGCCTGCCGCGGCACACCACCGTCGTCGTCTTCGACACCGAGCACCACGCCGCGCTGCTGCCGTGGCAGGGCCCGAACGTCCGGCGGATCCCGGCCCCGCGCACCCGCCTCGCGGCAGTGTCCGCTGTGGACGAAGCACTCGCGGGTTCCCCGCAGGGGCCCCGGCTCGTGGTCGTCACCGGCGCGTCCAACGTGACCGGTGAGCTGCTCCCGGTGGCCGAAATCGCCGCCGTGGCGCGGAAGCACGGCGCCCGCATCGCCCTCGACGCCGCGCAGCTCGCGCCGCACCGCCGGATCTCGATCCGGGACCTGGACGTCGACTACGTCGCCGTTTCCGGCCACAAGCTGTACGCCCCCTTCGGCGCCGGCGCGCTGATCGGCCGCGCGGACTGGCTGCGCGCCGCGCGCCCGTACCTCGCCGGCGGCGGCGCGACGAAGCTCGTCACCGAAGACGCCGTCGTCTGGAACGACGGCCCCGAGCGCCACGAAGCCGGTTCGCCCAACACCGTCGGCGTGTACGCGCTGGGCGTCGCGTGCGAGACCCTCTCCCGCGACTGGGACGCCGTCGTCGCGCACGAGCAGGCGCTGCTCACCCGGCTGCGCAAGGGACTCGAGAGCATCCCGGGCTGCGCCGAACTGCGCCTGTTCGACGCGCCGGTCGACCGCGTCGGCACGGTCAGCTTCACCGTCGCGGGGTTCGACCCGGGCTGGCTCGCGGCGGTCCTGTCCGCGGAGTACGGCATCGGCGTGCGCGACGGCGCCTTCTGCGCCCACATCGCGGCCAAGCGCCTGATCGCCGTCGCCGGTGGCGAGGGGCAGCAGGCGATCCGCGTCAGCCTCGGCCTGGGCAGCACCGAAGAGCACGTCGACCGCGTGCTGCTGGCGCTGCGCCGGATCGTCGCGCGCGGAGCGGACTGGGAGTACGCGAAGGTGGACGGCCGCTGGGCGCCGGTCGGCGACCCGCGGGAGCTCCCGCCGTTCTGCTGAGCGTTAGCCTGGCCCGATGGGGAGAGGACCGCGTTTCTGGTTTCCGCTGGCGTTGCTGGGTTTCGCGCTGATCGGCGCGGCGGTGGTGCGGCTGCTGTCGCGCCGGAGCCCGGCCGAGGGCGACGCCGTGAACCTCGTTTCCGGACCGCTGGAGCAGCAGCACCTCGGCACCGGCGGCGTCGGCGGCACGGGCTACCCGGCGACGCAGTTCTTCACCCAGGACACCTACTACGCCGCGGGGGCGGAGCTGCCCGCCGGGCCGGTGTGGCTGGTCGCGCTGCTCGTGGTGGTGGCCGGCACGGCCGTCTGGTACGCCCTCGCGCTGCGCCCGGCCGCACCGGGTGGTTCGTCCTCGGCACGCTCGGCGCGCTGCTCGCCGTCCCGCTGCTCGACCTGGTGGGGTCCTGGCAGTTCCGGCTCGGGGACGGGCTGCGCGGCCCGCTGCTGGCCACCCTCGGCCTGCTGGTGCTCGCGGCGTACGAACGCAGCGTGTTCCTCCTGGTCACCGCGGCCCTGTTCGCGCTCGTGGCCGTCGTGCTCTCGGCGGACCTCGTGGGCGTGCTGCTGGCGGCGCTCGTCCTGCTCGCCGCCGCCTTCGCCGCCCTGCTCCGGCACCGCCGCGACACCGCTTGACCAGCGCCGTGGACAATGGACCGGTGAGCACCGAGCCCAGCCGTTCCGAACCCGACACCGCCGCGCCCGAAGAGGCGGTGCCCGACCCGGCTGCCGACGCCCCGGAGAACCCCGAGGTCCCGGCGAAGCCGTTGCTGCCGAAGCGGCGGGTCGGCTGGGTGTTCGCGATCGCCGTCGTGTTCTGGGCGATCGACCTGGTGACGAAGAACCTGGTCACCGCCAACCTGGAGGGCAAGGAGCCGGTCAAGATCCTCGGCGGGCTCATCTACCTGCAGGTGATCCGCAACCCCGGCGCCGCGTTCTCGATGGCCACCGGCATGACGTGGGTGCTGGCGCTGGTCGCGCTCGCCGTCGTCATCGCGATCATCTGGCTGTCGCGGCGGCTGCGCTCGATCGGCTGGGCGATCGGCCTGGGCCTGGTGCTCGCCGGGGCCACCGGCAACCTGACCGACCGCATCTTCCGCGCGCCCGGCGGGCTGCAGGGCCACGTCGTCGACTTCATCTCGGCGTTCGCGCCCAACGGCAAGGGCTTCGCGATCTTCAACATCGCCGACTCGGCGATCTGTGTCGGCGGCGCGCTGATCGTGCTGCTGTCCCTGCTGGGCAAGGACTACGACGGCACGTCGACCAAGGACAAGAAGAAGATCGAAAAGACGCAGGAGGAGCAGGCGTGAGCTCGCGGATGCTCCCGGTGCCCGACGGGCTCGACGGGATGCGGGTCGACGCCGGCCTCGCCAAGCTGCTGGGCCTGTCCCGCACGGTCGTCGCCGAACTGGCCGAGTCCGGGGACGTGCTGCTCGACGGCCGTCCCGCCGGCAAGTCCGACCGGCTCTCCGGCGGCGGCCTGCTGGAGATCACCCTGCCGGAGCCGGCCAACCCCGTCGAGATCGTCGCGGAGCCGGTCGAGGGCATGAAGATCCTCCACGACGACGACGACATCGTGGTGATCTCGAAGCCGGTCGGCGTCGCCGTGCACCCGAGCCCGGGCTGGACCGGCCCGACGGTGGTCGGCGGCCTCGCCGCGGCCGGCCTGCGCATCGCGACGTCGGGCGCGGCCGAGCGCCAGGGCGTCGTGCACCGGCTCGACGCGGGCACGACCGGCGTGATGGTGGTGGCCAAGAGCGAGCACGCGTACACGGTGCTGAAGCGCGCGTTCAAGGAGCGCACGGTCGACAAGGGCTACCACGCGATCGTCCAGGGCCACCCGGACCCGACGCGCGGCACGATCGACGCCCCGATCGACCGCCACCCCCGCCACGACTACAAGTTCGCCGTGGTCCAGGGCGGCCGCCCGAGCGTGACGCACTACGAGGTGGTCGAGGCCTTCCGGGCCGCGTCGCTGACGCACATCAAGCTCGAAACCGGGCGCACGCACCAGATCCGCGTCCACTTCTCGGCGCTCCGGCACCCCTGCGTCGGCGACCTGACCTACGGCGCGGACCCGGTGCTGGCCCGCCACCTCGGCCTGAGCCGCCAGTGGCTGCACGCGAAGACCCTGGCCTTCGCCCACCCGGCGGACGGCCGGTGGGTGGAGTTCGAGTCCGAGTACCCGGACGACCTGGCGAAAGCGCTGGAGACCCTGCGGGACGAGAGCTACTAGTCCTCGATCGCCCAGGTCAGCGTGCGCTCGTCCGGCTCCGGCCGGGGGCTCCACCGGACCGACACCACGCGCGTCGCGTCCGGTAGGACGTACACCGTGTGCCCGCCGAGGGTCTCGCCCGGTTTGACGCCGATCTTGTGCGGGGGCCGCGAGGTCAGCGAGACCGGCGCCTTGCCGATCGCCGTGCCGTCGGCGGCGATCAGCTCGAGGTAGTTGTCGGGCAGCGACGCGAACGGGATCGCCCCGCGGTTGGTGATCTCGGTGTGCACGACCACCGCGCGCTCGCCGTCCTCCAGGCGGTAGCCGGCCGCGCTGAACAGGTAGTCCGCCGGGTCCTGGACCTCCAGGAGCTGCACCGACAGCTGCTCGCCCTCCAGGCCCTGGGTCTCCATGACCTCGCCGAGCCGGCCGCGCTTGCCCGTGCCGGCCGGTTTGACCGGCTCGTCGCCGCGGGCCCAGGACGCCGTCTGCGGCAGTCCCCAGGTGCTCACGGCGGGGTCCACCGGCGGCGGCGTGAACGAGCGCGGTGGCTGCGGCGGGCGCGGCGGCGGGCCCGGGTACCGCCCGGACGGCGTGCCCTGCACGTTGTACGGCCCCGACGGCGCACCTTGCACGTTGTAGGGACCCGACGGCGCACCCTGCACGTTGTACGGGCCGGAGGGCACACCCTGGACGTTGTACGGCCCCGACGGCGCGCCTTGGACGTTGTACGGCCCCGGCGGACCGCCCTGGACCGGCGGCGGCTGCTGCGGTACCGGCTGCGACGGCGGCGCCGGGTACTGCTGCTGCGGCGGCCGGTTCGCCCACGATGGCGGGGCGCCGGCGATGGCCGCCCGCAGCCCCTGCGGGTCGCTTTCCACGCCGACGAGCAGCGGGAGCCCGCTGCCGGACAGCGCCACCAGCCGGTAGGCCACCTCGCGGGGATCCATGCCGACCTTGGCCGCGAGCTCGTGCACCGCGGTCTTGCCGAGTTCGGCGAGCGCGGCGAGCAGGCGGGCATCCACGGGATCGGTCACGGCCACTCCCGGAACGCTACCGCTTCGCCCGTCCGGCCGTACCGAAGGCCGTCCACCCCCGGCGTAATGCGCACCGTTTCTGTCGGTGATCTCCGTTAGGGTCGCGGGCGAGACACCGATCGAAGCTGGGGGGTCCTGCCCATGACCGCGGTCACCGAACTCGCCGACGAGTTCGTCGAAGCGCTGTTCGCCGCCGATCCGCTGACGCCCGCGTTGCTGGGCATCCGCCCGGCGGAACCCGGTCTGCCCGACCAGTCCGCCGAAGCCGAGCGCGCGTTCCGGGCGCGGCTGGCGGAGTTCCGGGAGCGCGCCCGCGCGATCGCCGCCGACGGCCTCTCGGCCGAGGACCGCGTCACCCGCGAGGTGCTGATCTCCACGGCCGAGAACCGCATCGCGTCGGCCGAGAGCCGGATGGCCGAGTTCACCGTCACCGACCTCTCGATCGGGCCCGCGGCCGGCCTGCTCCTGGCCCTGCCGATGACGACCGTGACCGCGGGCGAGGCCGCGCAGGCGCAGCTCGGGCGGCTCGCCGCCGTCCCGGAGTTCCTCCGCCAGTCCGCCCGGCGCCACACCGAGGGCATCGCCGACGGCCTGGTCCCGGTGGCCCACCTGGTCGACGCCGCGATCGCCCACCTCGACCGCTACCTCGCCGACCCGGCGGCCGACCCGCTGCGCCGCCAGCCCGCGCCGGACGAAGAGTTCGAGCGGCGGCGCGAGGAGCTGCTCACCGGCGTCGTGCGCCCGGCCTTCGCCGAGTACCGGGCGTTCCTCGCCGACGAGGTGAAGCCGCACGGGCGGCCCGAAGACCGGCCCGGCCTGTCGTGGCTGCCGGACGGCGAAGCGACGTACGCGCGCTTGGCGCGGATGCACACGACGACCGAGCACACCCCGGCGGAACTGCACCGGATCGGGCTCGACGTCATCGACTCGCTCGCCACCGAGTACCGCGAGCTGGGCCGGAAGGCGTTCGGCACCGACGACCTCGCCGAGATCTTCGAGCGCCTGCGCACCGACCCCTCGCTGCGCTGGGGCAGCGCCGACGACCTGCTGGACACCGCCCGCACCGCCGTCGCCCGCGCGGCCGCGGAGGCGCCGAAGTGGTTCGGCCGGATCCCCGAGGAGCAGTGCACGGTCGAAGCGGTGCCGTCGGAGGTCGCGCCCGGCGCGCCCGCGGCGTACTACCTGCGCCCGGCCGCCGACGGCTCGCGGCCCGGCATCTACTTCGCGAACACCCACCAGGCCACCGAGCGGCTCCGGCACATGGCGGAGACGACCGCGTTCCACGAAGCCGTGCCGGGGCACCACTTCCAGCTCAGCATCGCGCAAGGGCTCACCGAGCTGCCGCTGCTGCGCCGCATCGGCGGCTTCACCGCGTACATCGAAGGCTGGGGGCTCTACAGCGAGCGCCTCGCCGCGGAGATGGGGCTCTACTCCGACGACATCGCCCGGCTCGGCATGCTGGCCGGCGACTCGCTGCGGGCGGGCCGGCTGGTCGTCGACACGGGGCTGCACGCGCTGGGCTGGAGCCGCCAGCAGGCCATCGACTACCTGCTGGAGCACACGCCGGAGGCGCGCCCCGAGATCGAGTCGGAGGTCGACCGCTACATCGCGTGGCCGGGCCAGGCGCTGTCGTACATGGTGGGGCGGCTGGAGATCCAGCGGAACCGGGCCCGCGCCGCCGAGCGGCTCGGCTCGCGGTTCGACGTCCGCGCGTTCCACGATCTCGTGCTGGCCGGCGGCCCGCTGCCGCTGTCGGTGCTGACCTCCGTCGTCGACGAGTGGGTGGCCGGGCACGGTGACACCGTGGGCGGCCTGGCGAACGAGCTCGTCGAGCTGACGTTCGAGCAGGAGCCGATGACCCCGTCGATCCTGGGCCTGCCCGGCGACCACGACCGGCTCGGCGACCAGAGCCGGGCCGGGAAGGAACGCTTCCGGGCCTCCTACACCGCGCTGGCGGCCCGTGCGCGGGCGCTGCCCGCCGAAGGCCTGTCGCGGGAAGAAGCTGTCACGCGCGAGGTCGTCATCGCCGCCGCCGAGGTGGAGGCCGACCGGCTGGGTGCGCGCACGGCCGACATCGCGGTCAGCGACGGGCTCACCGCGCCCGCGCTCGAGCTGCTGATGTACCTGCCGTACTACAAGCTCGACGACGAGGAGAAGGCCCGCGGCTACCTGGCCCGGCTCGCCGCGGTCGAGTCGTTCCTGGCGACGCTGACCGAGCGACAGCGCGAGAGCCTCGCCGACGGGCTCGTCCCGCCGGCGTACCTCGCCCGCGTCGGCGTCGAGTACATCGACCGCTACCTCGCCGCACCGGAGCGGGACCCGCTCAAGGTCGGCACGACCGCCGCCGTCGAAGGCTTCGAAGCCGAGCGCGACCGGTTGCTCGCCGAGATCGTCCACCCGGCGTACGCGCGCTACCGCGACTTCCTGCGCACGGAGGTCGAGCCGGTCGGGCGCCCCGACACCGCACCCGGGATCAGCCACGTCCCGGGCGGTGCGGAGCGGTACGCGGCGCTGATCCGCGCCGAAACGACCACCGAGCGCACGGCGCAGGACCTGCACGAAACCGGGCTGGCGCTGATCGAAAAGCTCGGGGAGGAGTACCGCGAACTCGGCGCGAAGGTGTTCGGCACCACCGAACTCGCGGAGATCTTCGACCGGCTGCGCACCGACCCGGCCCTGCGCTGGCGCGACGGCGACGAGCTGCTGTCCGCGGCGCGGGACGCCATCGCCCGTGCCGAAGCCGTCGCCCCGCGGTGGTTCTCGCACCTCCCGGCGGAAAAGTGCGAGGTCGCGCCGGTCCCCGAGGCCGACGCGGCGAGCGGCACGATCGCGTACTACCTCCCGCCGTCGCTCGACGGCACGCGGCCGGGCACCTACTACGCGAACACGCACGAAGCGGAGAAGCGGCCGCGGTTCACCAGCGAGGCCATCGCCTTCCACGAAGCCGTGCCGGGCCACCACTTCCAGCTCAGCCTGGCCCAGGAGCTGAGTGACCTGCCGCTGCTGCGGCGGGTCGGCATGTTCAACGCCTACGCCGAGGGCTGGGGCCTGTACGCCGAGCGCCTCGCCGACGAGATGGGCCTGTACTCCGACGACGTCTCGCGCTTCGGCATGCTGACGCAGGACTCGATGCGGGCCGGCCGGCTGGTCGTCGACACCGGGCTGCACGCGCTGGGCTGGAGCCGGCAGCAGGCCATCGACTTCCTGGTCGAGCACACGCCGATGGCGCGGCTGGAGATCGAAGCCGAGATCGACCGGTACGTCGCCTGGCCCGCCCAGGCGCTCGGGTACATGGTCGGGCGGCTGGAGATCCGGCGGCTGCGCACCGAAGCCGAAGTGGCGCTGGGGGAGCGGTTCGACATTCGCGGCTTCCACGAAGTCGTGCTGGGCCACGGCATGCTGCCGCTGTCCGCGCTGGCCAAGGTGGTCACGGACTGGGTGGCCGACCAGGGCGACACGCCCGACCGGCTGGCCGACGACCTGCTGGCGCTCAACTTCGAGCGGCAGCCGCTGTACCCGTCGGTGTTCGGGCTGCCCGGCGACCACGGCAAGCTGCCGGACCCGGGCGCGGAAGACCGCTTCCGGGCCGGGTACGCGGCGATCGTCGCGCGGGCGGAGGCGCTCGACCCGGCGGGGCTGCCGGCCGCCGATCGGGTCACCCGCGAGGTCGTGCTTTCCCAGGCGCGCACCGAAATCGACGAGATCGATTCGCGCCGCGGCGACATCGCGGTCAGCGACGGTCTCGGCTCGCCCGCGTTGCAGCTGCTGCTCTACCTGCCGCAGACGGTGCTGGACGACGAGCCGAAGGTCCGCGGCTACCTGAGCAGGCTCGCCGGGGTCGGCGGCTACCTCGAGGCCATGATCACCCGGCAGCGGGCCGCGCTCGCCGAGGGCCTGACGCCGCCGGAATTCCTGGTGCGCATCGGCATCGGCTACGTCGACCGGTACCTCGCCGCCCCGGAGAGCGACCCGCTGCGGGTGACACCGCCGTACGCGGTCGAAGGCTTCGAGGCCGAACGCGACCGGCTGCTCGCGGAGGTCGTCCACCCGGCGTACCGGCGGTACCGCGCGTTCCTGGCCGACGAGGTCGTGCCGGTCGCGCGGCCGGAGACGTCCCCGGGCATCGGTGACCTGCCGGGCGGCCCGGAGCGGTACGCGGCGCTGATCCGCGCCGAAACGACCACCGAGCGCACGGCGCAGGACCTGCACGAGACCGGGCTGGCGCTGATCGAGAAGCTGGGGGAGGAGTACCGCGAGCTGGGCGAGAAGATCTTCGGCACGACCGAACTCGCCGAGATCTTCGACCGGATCCGCACCGACCCGGCGCTGCGCTGGCGTGACGGCGAGGAGCTGCTGGCCGGGGCCCGCGCCGCCATCACGCGCGCGGAAGCCGTGGCCCCGCAGTGGTTCTCGCGGGTCCCGGCGGAAAAGTGCCAGGTCGCGGCGGTACCCGAAGCGGAGGCGGCGAGCGGCACGATCGCGTACTACCTCCAGCCCTCGCTCGACGGGACGCGCCCGGGCACCTACTACGCGAACACCCACGAGGCCGAGAAGCGGCCGCGGTTCACCAGCGAGGCCGTGGCGTTCCACGAAGCCGTGCCGGGGCACCACTTCCAGCTGTGCCTCGCGCAGAACCTCACCGGCCTGCCGCTGCTGCGCCGGATCGCGCACGTGAACGCCTACGGCGAGGGCTGGGGCCTGTACGCCGAGCGGCTGGCCGACGAAATGGGGCTGTACTCCGACGACGTCGCGCGGCTGGGCATGCTGACGCAGGACTCGATGCGCGCCGGTCGCCTGGTCGTCGACACCGGGCTGCACGCGCTCGGCTGGAGCCGGCAGCAGGCGGTCGACTACCTCGTCGAGCACACGCCGATGGCGCGGCTGGAGATCGAGGCGGAGATCGACCGGTACGCCGCCAACCCAGGCCAGGCGCTCGGGTACATGGTGGGGCGCCTGGAGATCCAGCGCCTGCGGGCCGAAGCCGAGCAGGCGCTGGGCGAGCGGTTCGACATCCGCGAGTTCCACGACGTCGTCCTCGGCAGCGGGACGCTCCCGCTGCCAGTGCTGGCCGGCGTCGTAGCCGACTGGGTGGCCGGGTACCGCGACACGCCCGACCGGCTCGCGGACGAGTGCCTGGAGCTGATGTTCGAGGCGCAGCCGCTGCTCCCGTCGCTCTACGGCCTGCCGGGCACGCACGACAAGCTCGCCGACCAGACCGCCGAGGCGGCCGGGCGGTACCGCGCCGGGCTGGCCGGGATCATCGAGCGGGCCGAAGCGCTCGACGCGTCGGCGCTGGACCAGGCCGAGCGCGTGACGCGGGACGTGGTGATCTGGCAGGCGCGCACCGAGATCGACCTGCTCGACTCCGGCCGGGCGGACATCGCGGTGAGCGACGGCCTGGCCGCCCCGGCCCTGCTGCTGCTGGTGGAGCTGCCGCAGACGGTGCTCGACGACGAGCCCAAGGCCCGCGGCTACCTGAGCCGGCTCGCGGCCATCGGCACGTACCTCGACCAGCTGATCGAGCGGCAGCGGGCGGCGCTCGCCGAGGGGCTGACGCCGCCGGAGTTCCTGGCGCGCATCGGCATCGGGTACGTCGAGCGCTACCTCGGCGCCCCGGACGAAGACCCGCTGAAGGTCCCGGTCCACGGGCACGAGGCCGAACGCGACCGGCTGCTCACCGAAGTCGTGCGGCCCGCCTACGAGCGGTACCGCGACTTCCTGGCCGGCGAGGTCGTCCCGGTCGCGCGCCCGGAGACGTCTCCCGGCCTCGGCGACCTGCCGGGCGGCCCGCAGCGGTACGCGGCCCTCATCCGCGCGGAGACGACGACCGAGCGCACGGCCCAAGAGCTGCACGACACCGGGCTGGCGATCATCGAGAAGCTGGCGGAGGAGTACCGCGAGCTGGGCGAAAAGGTGTTCGGCACGACCGAACTCACCGCGATCTTCGAGCGCATCCGCACCGACCCGGCGTTGCGCTGGCGCGACGGCGAGGAGCTGCTGGAATCGGCCCGGCGGACGATCGCCCGGGCGGAAGCGGTGGCGCCGCAATGGTTCCTGCGCGTCCCGGAGCAGCGCTGCGAGGTCGCGCCGGTCCCGCCGGCCGAGGCCGAAAGCGGCTCGATCGCGTACTACATCGACCCGTCACTGGACGGTTCGCGGCCGGGCACCTACTACGCCAACACGAACGAGGCCGACCAGCGGCAGCGGACGCTGAGCGAGTCGGTCGCGTTCCACGAAGCCGTGCCGGGGCACCACTTCCAGCTGACGCTGGCCCAGCAGCTGACGGGGCTGCCGCTGCTGCGCCGGATCTGCATCTTCAACGCCTACGTCGAAGGCTGGGGCCTGTACGCCGAGCGGCTGGCCGACGAGATGGGCCTGTACTCCGACGACGTCTCGCGCTTCGGCCTGCTGACCCAGGATTCGATGCGCGCGGCCCGCCTGGTGGTGGACACGGGCATGCACGCACTGGGCTGGAGCCGCCAACGCGCGGCGGACTTCCTGCGGGACAACACCCCGATGGCCCCGATCGAGATCGAGGCGGAGATCGACCGCTACGCGGGCCACCCCGCCCAGGCCCTCAGCTACATGGTGGGCCGCCTGGAGATCATGCGCTTGCGCGAGGAAGCGGAGCAGGCGCTGGGGGAGCGCTTCGACATCCGTGAGTTCCACGACACGGTCCTGGGCAGCGGCTCGCTACCCCTCCCGGTCCTGGCCACGGTGGTAGCCGACTGGGTGGCCGCCCGCTCCGCGGCAGGCAGCGAGTGACGACTGCGCCCCACCGGACCCCGGCAAGCCTTAGCGGGTCCCGGCCGGCGCGCCGGGCACCTGCTCACCCGGCGGCCGGGACCGTGGCGGTGTTCGCGAGCTGCCCGTCCCGCCCCGAACGAGCAGCGTGCAGCCGTCCCGTCGCGCGGATCGCGGCGGCGTTCGGTGTTCGCCCGGGCGGCGGGGTCTGGCCGGAACGACCAGCGGCCGGCGATCCGGCGGCCCGGACCGTGGCGGCGTTCGCGAGCCGCCCGTCCCGCCCCGAACGACCAACGCACGACCATCCCGTCGCGCGGACCGTGGCGGCGTTCGGTGTTCGCCCGGGCGGCGAGGTCCGTCCGGAACCACCAGCGGCCGGTCACCCGGCGGTGCCGACCGTGGCGGTGTTCGCAAGCCACCCGGCCCGCCCCGGCGGCCGCCCGCAACGACCCACGCGCGGCCGTCCCGTCGTGCGGACCGCCCGGAACGAGGAGCGATCGTGACCTGGCTCGAACTCGCCGAAGACACGCCGTTCGGCTTGGCCAACCTGCCTTACGGCGTGTTCTCGGTGGCCGGCGCGCCCGAGCGGCGCATCGGTGTCCCCATCGGCGAGCACGTCCTCGACCTGACCGCCGCGGCCGCCGAGACCGCGGCCGCCTTCGCGCCCCTGCTCACCGCCGGGGTGCTCAACCCGCTGCTGGCCGCCGGGCCGGGAACCTGGCGCGAGGTCCGCGAGAGCGTCCGGGAGTGGCTGACCGAACCCCGGTACGCCGATGCCCTGCGCCCGCACCTGGTGCCGCTGACCGAGGTGACCACCCACCTCGCCTTCGACGTCGCCGACTACGTCGACTTCTACTCCAGCGAGCACCACGCCCTCAACGCCAGCCGGATCTTCCAGCCCGACGTCACCGAGCTGGCGCCGAACTGGAAGCACCTGCCGATCGCCTACCACGGCCGGGCCGGCACCGTCGTCGCTTCCGGCACGCCGGTCGTCCGGCCGCACGGGCAACGCAAGCCGCGCAACGCCGACGCGCCTTCGTTCGGGCCGTCGCAGCGGCTGGACATCGAGGCGGAGGTGGGGTTCGTCGTCGGCGTTCCGTCCACTCCGGGCACGCCGGTGTCCACCGCGGACTTCGCCGGCCACGTCTTCGGCGTCTGCCTGGTCAACGACTGGTCGGCGCGCGACATCCAGGCGTGGGAGATGCAGCCGCTGGGCCCGTTCCTCGGCAAGTCGTTCGCGACGTCGGTGTCGCCGTGGATCGTGCCGCTGGCCGCGCTCGACCACGCGCGCGTCGACGGGCCGCCGCAGGACCCGGAGCCGTTCGAGTACTTGCGGACCGGCGAGAAGTGGGGTCTGGACCTGGCGCTGGAGATCCGGCTCAACGGCCACCTGGTCTCGAGCCCGCCGTTCGCGACGCAGTACTGGACGGCGCCGCAGCAGCTGGCGCACCTGACCGTCAACGGCGCGAGCCTGCGCACCGGCGACCTCTACGCGTCGGGCACGGTGACCGGCCCGGAGCGCGATCAGCGCGGTTCGCTGCTGGAGCTGTCCTGGGGCGGGCGGGAACCGTTCGAGCTGCCCGGCGGTCAGACCCGCGCGTTCCTGGAGGACGGCGACGAAGTGGTGATCAGCGCGACCGCGCCCGGTCCCGGCGGCACGCGGATCGGGTTCGGCGACGTGCGGGGCACGGTGGTGCCCGGCTAGCGCGTGACGATCCGGCGCCCGCCGTGTCCGGACTGCGGAGGACACGTGCGGATGAGAGGGTCGGTGCGGTGCGAGAAGCGGTGAAGAGGGGGTTCCGGCGAGCCGGGGCGACGCTGGCCCGGTACCGGGAGCGCGACGGCGACCACTACGCCGCCGCGGTGACGTTCTTCAGCCTGCTCGCGCTCGTCCCGCTGATCATGGTCGCCGTCTCGGTGGCCGGCTTCGTGCTGGCCGGTGACCGGATCCTGGCCGCCGAGCTCGACCGCGTGATCGGCAGCTCGCTGCCGCCCGAACTCTCGGGCCAGGCGACGAACGTCGTGCACACGGTCGTCGGCGAGCGCGGCCGGATCGGGCTGCTGGCGCTGGCCGTCGCGGTCTACTCGGGGTGGAGCTGGATCAGCAACGTCCGCGACGCGGTCACGGCGATGCTCGGCCAGGAACGCACCCCGCGCCCGCTGCTGCGCGGCATCGTCACCGACGTCCTGGTGCTCATCGGCATCGGGCTGGCGATGGCGGTCTCGTTCGGCCTGGCCTCACTGACCGGCGCGGCCGGCGCGGGCCTGCTCCGCCTGACCGGCCTGGATGGCGGCTTCGCGCACTTCGTGCTGGTCGCGGGCTCGCTGCTGCTCGGTCTGGCGGCGAACTGGCTGGTCATCGCCTGGTGCCTGGCCCGCCTGCCCCGCCGTCCGCTGCCCTTGCGTTCGACCCTGCGCCCGGCCGGCGCGGCCGCGGTCGGCCTCGGCGCGATCCAGCAGGCCGGCGGCCTCTACCTGCACCTGCTGGGCCGTTCCCCGGCGGTCGCGGCCTTCGGCACCCTGGTCGGCCTCCTGCTGTTCGGCTACCTGATCGTCCGCTGGCTCCTGATGGTCACGGTCTGGCTGACGGTCCGCGACGAGCCGACGGGCACCCTCGCGGCCGACGTCCGCTACGCGGGCACGACGCTGGGCGCGGGAGCGTCGGCGGAGCTGGTGGTCCGCACCCTCTCCGGCCGCTGAGCAACGGGGAGCGGCCGGTGCCCTACGTGTGCTGTTGCGGGGCATAACGGCACGGTGGATCTGCGCGGCCGTGGCCTCGTTCTCGTGCCCACGGCCTTCGGGTGGCCGAACCCCGGGATCGGGCCCACCGACGACACCTCCGTCACCCCTCCCGCGCTGGTTTACCCGATGCTCGGCGCGGCACGGCTGCGGGAACCGGCCACGCGATCACCCGCCATCGCGCGGCTCCTCGGCTCCGGACGCGCATCCGTGCGGGCCGAAACCCTCGTTCCGAGTACCACTCGCAGCCTGGCCCACCGAGCCGGCCTCGCTCCGGCAACGGTCTCCGAGCACCTCGCGGTACTTCGCGAAGCCGGCCTGGTCACCGCCACACGACGCGGTCGGGAAGTGCTCTACTGCCAGACACCGCTCGCGCAGCACTCCTCCACCCCGCGTCGCCCTGAGGGCGACCGCAGGTCGGGCAGGGCGTCTCGTCAGAGTTGGTTGCCGTGCTCAGATCCCGCACGGCTCCTCGGCGACGCCGTAGACGATCATGCCGCCGCCGCGGTTGGCCATCGCTGCACTGTCTTTGGGCACGTCGCTCGTGGCGAGTTTTTTGGCCGGCGGAAGCGACTTCTTCCCGTTCGGGTCGTCGGTCTCGGCCACATGCGCGGTGACGGCTTCGTCAAGGAGTTCGTCGGTGAGCGGGGACTTCAGGCCGGCACGTGGCCTGGACGAGCCGGCGGGCAGGGCGGGCGCCAGTCCGCCGATCACGGTGGCCGTCCGCAGGTCGGCCGATGGCAGTTTGTGGCCAACGGATCGCGCCGAGAGCGGCCGGTCGCCACAGTGGAGGCCGAGGGAAGGGAGCAGCGGTGGGCGGTGAAATCAATGCGGACATCGATCCGACGGCGGCAGCGGCGATCCGCTTCCAGCGGGACCATCCGGCCGGGAGCACCAAGGCCAAGCTGGAGGATGCCCTGGCCGCCGGGGCAGCCCATCCCGGTTGGGCGGTGTCGCCGATGAATGCCACCTGTGTCTACAGCTGGGAAGTGCGGCTGCGGCAACTGGGCCGGGTCGCGGAAGAGGCGGCCGACGGGGTCACGAAGTCGATGGACATCTACCTGACGGCGGATACGACGGCGGCGGACGAGCTGCGCCGGAGTGCCAAGTGGCTGGAGGACGCCTGATGCTTTCGGTGTCCGCGGTGAGGAACGCGAAACCGCAAGCGTGGCGGGATGCGGCCGACGACGCCACCCAGGCCGCGCAACATTGCCGGGACGTGGCGTCGGACGCGCGCTACCTCGCCCAAACCTTGACGCAGACCTGGCCCGATGACGCGGGGAGGGAGGCGCGGCAGAGGTTCGTGCAACACGCTGCGGACTACGAGATCGCGGGCACGATCCTCGCGAAGCTGGTGATCGTGTACGACGCGTTCGCCGGCCACATAGACGATGCGCAGCAGATGCTCGACAGCGCGCTCGACTACGCCCAGCGGAACGAGTTGACGGTCGGCGATGACGGCAAGGTCACCGGTGAGGCCGAGAAGGGGCCGGAGATCCGGACGACGGGTCAACTGGTCGCGGGGGGCCCTCAACTACGCGACCAACTGGGACCAGACGACGGCCAACTGGTTGCGGACGATCGGCAGCCTCACCACCGAGACTGATCCGGAAGTGGTGAACTTGCGGCTGGAGCACGGTGGCGACAGCGCGAGCGATATCGCCAACCGGCTGAAGAACCGGCCCGACGATGTGCACGAGGTGAACATCTCTCCTGATCTGCTGGACGAGGTCCGCAAGATCTCGAAGGAAACCGGAATCAGCGAGGGCCTGTTGATGGCGATTCTCTGGCAGGAGGAACAGTGGTACCAGCAGTGGGAGAAGAACGGCGGCCCGGTGACTGAGCTCGGACACGTACTGAACGAAGAAGTGCAAGGCGTCAAACCTGACAAGTCGCTTGGCATCACCCATGTGAAGCTCGACGCTGCCCGGGAAGTGATCGGCAAGAATCCCGCGGCCTTCACCGAAGACGGGCAGTACCTCGGTGACCTGACCGATGCGGAGCTGGTGCAAAGGATTGAGCAGGACCGCAACCTGGATGTGAAGCTTTCGGGATACTACCTGGCCGAGCTGAAGAAGAACCCCTACGGAGCGGAAACCGACAAGCAGCTCTTTATCCTGTACGCGACCGGAGACGATCCTGCCACGCGGGCCAACAACCACGAGTTCGGCGATGCCACCGCGCCTCGGCAAAACGACATCCGCCCCCGGGCGGAGAACTGGGACCGGCTCCAGCCGCGGTTGGCCGACGCCGCCGATTGGGCGTCGGTCTCCGAGCCGGAACGCCAACGGGCCCTGTCCGGGCTGGCCTATGAAACGCACGTGGGGGAGAAGGTCGACCTCCACCCTGTCTACGGCTCCGACAGCATGGCCGACGGCAAGAAGAACTACCCCCGGCCGGGGGCGCCTCGTTGAATTCGGTCACTCACGGGTGTTCGCCTTGGCAGAAGTACCAAGGCGACCAGTGCGGCGCTCTCAAGCTGTCCGGGGACGATAGGCGACCTCGCACGTCCGGGTAGGGGGCGAACTCGCGTCGGTCGCTGTAGCTGAACGCGACCCGGGGACTTCGCAACCGGCTGGTCGAGCGGCATGCGGAGCTTGACGAGCACCAACTCGGCGGCCGCTTCGTCTGCCTGAGGGTTCGGCCCGGTCACGGACGACCTCCCCGGAGCGCGCGTCCGTCCTCGACCGACGGCCAGTGACCGAGCTGGGACATCGTGTAGACGACGAGCTCATCTCGGCGAGCGGGCCCGAGTTCGGAGCCCGGACGTCAGAGGGGATAAGGGCGGGCACTGCCTGTTCGGGCACGTGACCACCGCCACCCGGACAGGTGCCCGCCACGTGCTGAGATCAGGGGCGCAGGGAGCAGTGGGCCGTGCGTGAGGTATCACGTAAAAGCTAGACTAAGCGCTTGCTCAGCAACGGAGGTGGACATGCGGATCGGGACCGCGATCAACTACGCCGGAGGCTTCGCCGACAGCGTCGCGGACATCGTCGAACTGGAGAAGGTGGGGCTCGACGTCGCCTTCGTGCCGGAGGCGTATTCGTTCGACGCCGTCAGTCAGCTCGGCTACCTCGCGGCCAAGACCGAACGCGTCCAGCTGGCGTCCGGGATCTTCCAGATCTACACGCGCACGCCGACGCTCACCGCGATGACCGCCGCCGGGCTCGACTTCGTTTCCGATGGGCGGTTCATCCTCGGGCTCGGGGCGTCCGGGCCGCAGGTCATCGAGGGCTTTCACGGCGTGAAGTACGACGCGCCGCTGGGGCGCACGCGGGAGATCGTCGAGGTCTGCCGGCAGGTGTGGCGCCGTGAGCGCGTCGTGCACGAGGGCAAGCACTACACGATCCCGCTGCCGGCGGAGCAGGGCACCGGGCTCGGGAAGCCGCTGAAGCTGATCAACCACCCCGTGCGCGAGCGCATCCCCGTGCTGCTGGCTTCGCTCGGCCCGAAGAACGTCGCGCTCACCGCGGAAATCGCCGAAGGCTGGCAGCCGATCTTCTTCCACCCGGAGAAGGCGGCCGACGCCTGGGGCGCCGCGCTGGCAGAGGGCAAGGCGAAGCGCGCTCCGGAGCTGGGTGAGCTGGACACCTTCGTGTCGGTGGCCCTGGCCATCGGCGACGACGTCGAGCCGCTGCTGGACCACCTGCGCCCGATCCTCGCGCTGTACATCGGCGGGATGGGCGCGCGGGGCAAGAACTTCTACAACGACCTCGCCCGCCGCTACGGCTACGAGGCCGAGGCGAAGCTGATCCAGGACCTCTACCTCGACGGCAAGAAGGAAGAAGCGGCGGCGGCCGTCCCGCTCGAACTGCTGCGCGCGATCTCCCTGGTCGGCCCGGCCGGCTACGTGAAGGAGCGGCTGGCGGCCTTCGAGGAAGCCGGCGCGACGACGCTGGTCGTGAACCCGATGCTCCCGGGCCGCGACGCCCGCGTGGCGGCGGTTTCCCAGCTGCGCGAGCTGATCGGCTAGCCGGCGTCAGGCGGGGGTCGCGTAGACCGCGACCCTCGCCCCGCTGAAGCCCGCGCCGTCGTAGACGCCGTCGCTGGTGATCAAGCGCAGCTGGGGTCCCGCGCCTTCGGGGGCGACCAGCGTGCTGTCCGGCTCGTTCGACGGGAACAGTGCCGTACGCCGGACCGTGAAGCGGGTCTCGCGGCCGGTGTCGTCGCGGATCGTGATCGACGCGCTCGGCCGCAGCGTCGACAGCCGGGCGAACGCGCCCGCCGAGTAGCCGAACCCCGCGTGGCCGGACAGCACCGCGACGCCGGCCGCGCCCGGGGCCGGGCCGTCGGCGAACCAGCCCACCCCGAGTGCCGTGCCCGGCTGCTCGCGGCGGCCGCCGACGTGGCCCAACGGGATCACGCGGTCCAGCGCCAGGCCGAGCTCGGGGATCCCGACCGACGCCGGCGGGGCGCCGGCGAGCGGGAGTGAGGCCGCGGCTCCGGTGGGGACCGTCGTGGCCGGGGCGAGCACCGCCGTCACGCCCAGGAGCACGCAGCCGAGCCCGGCCACGACCGCGAGCACAGCCGCGGCCGGCCGGGCGAGCTCGGATCGCCGCTCGGGCCGTTCGGTCACTTTTCCCGCTCCACACCGGTGCTGATGTCCGGTAGATCGCAGCGCCGCCCTCGACGTTACCGAATCGTGTCCAATTCACTCGTTCGGGTTATCTCGCTGTGACCTTCGCGTCAGAAAAGCACCGCCAGAGGGTGCAATCCCGTGAAACGCCCGGCAGAACGCGGTGAGATCCGACATCATTGCTGGTTTCAACCACCCCCAGGGGGGATATTCACCAGCGGAAGTGAGGTGCGCCGAGTCGTGCGAAAAATCGCAGAGCCCGCGGTGGGCGTGCTGGACGTCGGTTCGTTCAGTGCCCGGCTCGTGGTGGTGCCCGTCACCGGGTCCCCGCGGGAGCCGGTGCTGAACCACCAGACCCGGCTGCGCCTGGACCGCGAACTCGACGTCCGCGGCCGGCTCTCCGACCGGGGCATCGCCGCGGTCACCGCCGCCGTCGCCGCGGGGATGAGCACGGCCTACCGGCACGGCGTCCACGGCGTGTACCCGCTGGCGACCTCCTCGATCCGCGACGCGGCCAACTCCGCCGACGTCGTCCGGCACGTGGCCGGCGAAACCGGGGTCGAGCTGCGGTTCCTGACCGGCCCGGCCGAAGCCGGGCTCGCCTACCTGGCCACCCGTCGCTGGTACGGGGCCGACGCCGGGCCGCTGCTGGTGCTCGACATCGGCGGCGGCACCGTCGAACTGGCCGCCGGCCGCGGCGAGCGGGCCGAGTTCGCGCGGTCGCTGCCGCTGGGCGCCCGGTCGATGACGCGGGACTGGCTGCCGTCCGAGCGCGTGTCGAACAAGCAGGTCAAGGCGCTGCGCACGCACGCGCTCGACGTCGTGAGCACCACCCTCGGCGCCGCCGATGTCGACGACCCGCGGGTCGTCGGCTGCTCGAAGGTGCTGCAGCAGCTGGCCCGGCTGTCCGGCGCCCGCCCCGGGAAGTGCCGGGAGCTGCGGCTCGACGACCTGCGAGCCTGGATCCCGCGACTCGCCGCGCTCCCGCCGGCCAAGCGGGCGGAACTGCCGGGCATCTCGCGCAGCCGCGCCCACCAGGCGCTGGCCGGCGCGATCGTGGCCGAGGCGCTGCTGACGGTCGCCGGCGGCAAGGTCGCGATTTGCCCGTGGTCGACCCGCGACGGCCTGCTCCTCACCCTGCAGGACAAGGCGAAAGCCGCCGCCGCGGCGAACCGGGCCGCCTGAACCCCTGGCCGGGACCGGGAAAACCGGGTATTCCGGAAACCATGAGCGAACTGCAGCGCAGCCACGGCCGCGACGAGGAAGACGAAGAGCTTCCGAAGCTCCCGACGCCGGGGCAGCTGACCCACGACGTGCCGACCGCGCCCGACCCGGACGTGAACCCGGGCGGGACCGAAGACGTACCGGCCCCGCCCGGACGGGACGTCGTCAGCGACCTTCCGCAGTGATCGGGTTGGCCGGTTCCGCGTACTGACGCACCTTTTCCGAGTCGCGCCGCATCGGGGCGCGGCCCGGGGGCTGCTTCGGCGGGTCGCCCGCGTCGATCTTCGGGATCGGGAACCGCTGCGGCTCCGGGGTGAGCGTGATGCGCTCGCCGTGGTGCAGCACTTCCAGCGGCTCGCCGTCGAGCACGTGGTAGGTCACCTGGTCGGGGTCGATCTCGACCTGGAACCGCGTGCCGCGGAACATCAGCCGGAAGGTGATCCGCCCCAGGTGCTCCGGCAGCCGGGGCGAGAACGCCAGCGTCCCGCCGTGGTCGCGCAGCCCGCCGAACCCGGCCACCGCGCCCTGCCACGCCCCGGCCAGCGACGCCATGTGCAGGCCGTTGCGCACGTTGTTGTGCACGTCGTGCAGGTCGGTCAGCGCGGCTTCGGCGAGGTAGTCGTAGGCCAGCTGCAGGTGCCCGACCTCGGCCGCGACGACGGCCTGCGTCCCCGCCGACAGCGAGGAATCCCGCACCGTCCTCGCCTCGTAGTAGGCGAAGTTGCGGGCCTTCTCCTCCGGGCTGAACGAGTCGCCGCACAGGTGCAGCGCCAGCACCAGGTCCGCCTGCTTCACGACCTGCTTGCGGTACAGGTCGAAGTACGGGTAGTGCAGCAGCAGCGGGTAGTGCGCCGGATCGGTGTTCTGGTAGTCCCACTCGTCGTGCTCGAGGAACCCCTCCGACTGGGGGTGCACGCCGAGTTCCGCGTCGTAGGGCAGGTACATCGCCGCGGCGGCCGCGCGCCACGAGTCCAGTTCGACGGTGTCGACGCCGAAGTGCGCCGCCACGTCCCGCTGCCGTTCGCAGGATTCCGCCGCCGCCAGCAGGTTCCGGCGCGCCATCAGGTTGGTGTAGACGTTGTTGTCCGCCACCGCCGAGTACTCGTCCGGCCCGGTGACGCCGTCGATGCGGAACGTCCCGTGCCGGTCGTGGTGGCCCAGCGACGCCCACAGCCGCGCGGTTTCCAGCAGCAGCTCGGTGCCGTAGTCGCGCTCGAACTCATCGTCGCCGGTCGCGTTGAGGTAGCGCAGCACGGCGTCGGCGATGTCCGCGCTGACGTGGAACGCCGCCGTGCCGGCCGGCCAGTACGCCGAGCACTCGGCGCCGTTGATCGAGCGCCACGGGAAGGCCGCGCCGCGCAACCCCAGCTGGTGCGCGCGTTCCCGCGCTTTGTCCATTGTGGAGTGCCGCCAGCGCAGCGCGTCGCGCGCCGCGTCCGGGATGGTGTAGGTGAGCACCGGCAGGACGAACGATTCGGTGTCCCAGAAGGCGTGCCCGTCGTAGCCCGGCCCGGTCAGCCCCTTGCCCGCGATCGCGCGGCTTTCGCCGCGGGCCCCGGCCTGCAGGAGGTGGAAGAGGGCGAAGCGGACGGCTTGCTGCAGCTCGGGATCGCCCTCGATCTCGATGTCGGAGGTGGCCCAGTAGTCGTCGAGGAACTCGCGCTGCTCGGCGACCAGGCCCTTCCAGCCGGTCTGGCGCGCGCCCGCCAGCGCCGCCTCCACCTGGGAGCGCAGCGCGGGCACCGAGCGCTGCGCCGACCAGCCGTAGGCGAGGAACTTGGTGATGCGCAGCTTGCCGCCCTTGGGGACGTCGACGGCGACGGTGAGCCGCGCGAGGTCCTCCTCGGAGTGGATGCGGGCGCGGATGCCGTCGTCCACCTCGATCTTGTGGTCCATCGCCGCGGCCATCCGCAGCCCGGACCGGCGGGTCCGGTGCACCAGCACGGCGTTGTACTCGTTCGCCCGGTGGAACTCGCCGACCAGCGGGGAGTTCAGCGCGGCGGCCACCCGCGGGTCGCTGGTGTCGGACTCGATCGGCTCGTTGGCCAGCAGGTCGGACTGCACGACGAGCTGCAGGTCCTCGTCGAGCGGCTCGACCTCGTAGCGGA
Organism: Amycolatopsis sp. cmx-4-83; assembly: GCF_046548815.1. Classification (NCBI taxonomy): domain Bacteria; kingdom Bacillati; phylum Actinomycetota; class Actinomycetes; order Pseudonocardiales; family Pseudonocardiaceae; genus Amycolatopsis; species Amycolatopsis sp. cmx-4-83. The sequence continues at coordinate 70,728 of NZ_JAEBEF010000020.1, forward strand.
TCGCCGCGATCGCGCGCTGGGTGAACGACACCAGCCGTTCGGTGCGCACGCGCACCCGCCGCCCGGTCGGCGACGACCACTCGGTGCTGCGGCAGAGCGTGCCCTTGCGGAAGTCGAGCACGCGGTCGTGCTTGGTGGCCGTGCCGTAGCGCATGTCCAGCGGCTCGTCCTCGACGAGCAGCCGGATGATCTTGCCGTCGGTCACGTTGACGACGGTCTGGCCCTCTTCGGGGTAGCCGTAGCCCGCTTCGGCGTAGGGGAGTTCGTGCTGTTCGTAGAACCCGTTGAGGTAGGTGCCGGGCAGCCCGCGCGGCTCGGCCTCCTCGAGGGTGCCGCGCAGTCCGATGTGGCCGTTGGACACCGCGAACGCCGATTCGGTGCGCTGCAGGGCGTCGACGTCCATACCGCGCCAGCGCAGCTCCCACGGGGAGCATTCGTAGCCGCGGGGTTCGTCGGTCATCGGTCCTCCAGCAGGTCGGCGAGGTCGTCGACGACGATGTCGGCCCCGTGGGCCTTCAGTTCGGCGGCCTGGTCGGCCCGGTTCACGCCCACGACGTAGCCGAAGCCGCCGGCTTTCCCGGCCTGGACGCCGGATTGGGCGTCCTCGAAGACGGCCGCGTGCGCGGGTTCGACGCCGAGCGCCTCGGCGCCGGCCAGGAAGGAGTCGGGCGCGGGCTTGCCCTTGAGGTTGCGCTCGCGGATGACGAGGCCGTCGATGCGGGCCTCGATGTACTTGCTCAGGTCACCGGCGTCGAGGACCTTGGCGCCGTTGGCCGACGACGTCACGACGGCGATCCGCAGCCCGGCGGCCTTGACCGCTTCGAGGTAGCGGATCGAGCCGGGGTAGGGGCTGACGCCGCGTTCGTCGATGATCTTCAGGACCAGGTCGTTCTTGCGGTTGCCGACGCCGTTCACGGTGGGCGCGTCCGGCGGGTCGTCGGGAGTGCCCTCGGGCAGCTCGATGTCGCGTGACCGCAGGAATTCCCGCACGCCGTCGGCGCGGGGGCGGCCGTCCACGAAGGCCGCGTAGTCGTGGTCGGTGAACTCGGCGAACCCGGCACCGTCACGGGCCCGGAGAAACTCGTCGAATGTCCGTTTCCACGCTTCGCGGTGGAGAATCGCCGTCCCGGTCAGCACTCCGTCGAGGTCGAACAGGCAGGCGGTGATGGCTTCCGGCAGTCCCGTCATGCCCGCACGCTACCGGTCCGGCTCGTCGGGCGCGGGGTGTGGCCGCACGTGGTGGATGAGTTCGTGCACGGTCGCGTCGGCGAGCCGGTAGCGCACGACGCGGCCGGTGCGCTGCGGGGTGACCAGACCGTGGGCGCGCAGCAGCCGCAGGGCCTGCGACACGGCGGTGTCGGTCATGCCGGTGGCCGCGGCGAGGTCGGTGACGCTGATTTCGCGGGCGTAGTGGATGGAGACCAGCAGGGCCAGCCGCGACGGGTCGGCGACCACGGAGAAGCGCCGGGCCCATTCGTCGATGACGGCGCGGTCGCCGAGCCCGTCGACCGCCGCCGAGACGCGTTCCGGGTCGATCAGCTTGCGCTCGGTGCTCACCCCCGGATGATTCCACCCGCGCCGCGGGCGGACCACCGGTGGCCTGGGTCACGCCGAGCTTGACGCCGCCCCGGCGCCGGGCGAAGCTGCGGTTAAGACACCTGTCATAGTCGAGGAGCCCGAGATGACCGACGTGGCCGCCGAAGCGGAAACCCGCTCGAAGACCATCACCTGGCAGGACCCGCTGCCGACCGCCCGGCTCGGCGCCACGATGTCCGGCCTGGAGTACTTGACGGCCATCAAGGACGGCCGCATCCCGGGCCCGCCGATCGCCGCGCACTTCGGGCTCCGCTGGGAGCGCATCGAGCACGGCGAGGTCGAGGCGGTCGCCGAGCCGGACGAGTCGCTGTACAACCCGATCGGCATGGTCCACGGCGGCGTCGCGGCCACGATGCTGGACTCGGTGGTCGGCTGCGCGGTGCACACGACGCTGCCGGCGGGCGTCGGCTATTCGTCGGTGGAGCTGAAGGTGAGCTACCTGCGCGCGATCCACGCCGGCCGCGGCGAAATCCGGGCGGTCGGCCGGGTGGTCAAGGAGGGGTCGCGGATCGCGTTCGCCGAGGGGGAGATCCGCGACGCCGAGGGCAAACTGCTCGCGACGGCGTCGGGGACCTGCGTGCTCACCCGCTAGCGTCGAAGCGTCCGGTTCGGTGACGGCTGGGAATGCGCCCCAATGGGGCTGTTTCATCGTGGTTTGGTCCGGTCAGGCCGGGTTGACCAGCTGGGGTAACGGTCAGACGCATGCCACCCGGGTAGCGACGCGGACGCTCTGCTCGTGCCGGGTCGGCGCCGGCAGAGCCCGCAGCAACGTGGTGGCATGCCCCGGTGCCATCCGGAGTTTGTCCAGGACCCCCCAGGCTTTGAGAGGCTCGGGTCTGTCGCGACAGGGGAAGGGGCACCCGATAGGAACGTGGACCGAAGCCCTCGGCGGGTGGTTGACAAGGCCACCCCGGTCCGGTCGGCACTTCCTGCCAGGCCGCCGAAACACTGCGTGTTCACCACCGTGACCAGTCACAACCACGATGAAACAACCCCGATGTGGCGTTGGGTGCATCTGACGCACCGAACGCCACATCGGGGCGCTCGTTTCCTCGGCGCCTTCGCGGCGTTGAAGTCCTTGGGCGCGAACGGGTTCTCGAACCGGCCGGCGATGGCGTCGCCGGTGGTCAGCGGGGTGGCCGGACGCGGCGGCCGCGGATCGCGTCGTCGCCGCCGAAGCGTCCGATCACCGACGCCAGCAGCGCGCGGGCGGCCTCGACGCGTCCGGCGCCGTACTCCGCCACCAGTTCCTCCTGGAGTTCCTGCCGCAGCACGCGGGTCGCCTCGACGGCGGCGACCGCGTGCTCGGTCAGGTGCAGCAGCTTGGTGCGCGCGTCGGCGGGATCGGGTTCGCGCCGGAGCAGGCCCCGGCGTTCGAGGTCCGCGACGGCCTTCGACGCCGCCTGCTGCGAGACGCCCATCCGCTCGGCCAGCGCGGTGATCGAGAGCGGGGCAGCCAGGACGTGCTGGATCACGACGCCGTCGTTGAACCGCAGGTCGCCGAAGCCCTGCCCGGTCAGGCGCCGCTGGACCTCGTCGGTCATCGCCCAGCCCGAGAAGAGCGCGGTCAGCGAGAGGTCGAGGGTGCTAGGATGCACAACCATGGTTGTGGAATCTAGCAGAGTGCCGGCCGAGCTGGCTGAAGCGTTCGTGCGCGTGGCGCACCGGATCGTCTGGTGCACGCTGGTGACGGTCGACCGACGGGGGCGTCCGCGGTCCCGGGTCGTGCACCCGATCTGGGAGCGGACGCCGGAGGGCCTGACGGGCCGGCTGTTCACCCGCCCGACGCCGCTGAAGCTCGCGCACCTGGCGGCGTCGCCGTACGTGTCGTGCTCGTACTGGGACCCGCAGCACGAAGTCGCGGTCGCGGAGTGCCGGGCGGAGTTCGCCGACGACGAAGCCTCGCGCAAGGACCTCTGGGACCTCTTCGCGTCGACGCCGGAGCCACTCGGCTACGACCCGAAGATCCTGGGCGGCGAAGACCACCTCGATCCGAAGATCACGGTGCTGCGCTTGACACCCTGGCGCCTCTCGGCCGCCGGCGAAGCCTGGCGGGCGGCCTGATACTGCAACGGCAGTGAGTGAGCGGATCGCGGGCCGGTTCGCGCGGTCGGAGCCGCGGACTCGGGCGCGAGAGTATGTGTCGGGGCTGGAGCGGAAGAACGGCTGGACGCTGGCCGAGGAGGCCGGTGAAGTCTCGCCGGACGGGATGCAGCGGCAGTACTCCGGTACGCGGGCCGGATCGGGAACTACCGGATCGGGACGTTCCTGGCCGATGCCTCGCCTCGCGGGCATGCGCTGATCGACCGCGAAAGCCACGGCAAGCACTGGCGATGCCCGGGTCACTGCTGACGAGGCCTACGGGCAGGTCAAACACCTGCGGTTATGGCTGGAAGCCCACCTGCCCATGGCCAGCTTCGCGGGGCGTGTCGACGCGCTCGTCGGTGTGATCGCACGCCGACCCGGCCGTGCACCCGCCATCGCGGCAGCGGTGCTGCATGCGCCGGATGAAGATGATGCCTTGCTTCGCGGCGCTCTGCTTCCTCACTGGCCTTGGCCGCGACGATCCGATCGAGGCGGTCAGGCCGATGCCGAGCTGCTGGGGATCTTGCCGAACAGGTGCGCCGCGGGGGCGTCCGGGTCTTCGCCGTAGAAGAACTCCGTCAGTGCCTGGTGGAATTCGGCTCGATCCAGGCCGCCCGAGCTGTCCAGGTCCAGTGCGGTGAAGACCGCGGCACAGTCCTCCGGGGACACATTGCCCGCCTGGCCGAAGATTTCCGCGAACTCGGTCCGGTCGACCCGGTCGTCACCGTCGAGGTCGATCAGGTCGAAGTAGCAGTCAGCCACCGGGCCGACCTGCTGCGGGTACAAGACGGGGTCGGCCAGCGCCTGCCGGAACCCCTCGGTCATCTCCCGCAGATCGACTTTGCCGTCGCCGTCCTGGTCCATCGGCGCGATCACGTTGGCCCAGAATGCGTCCAGGCCCTCGGTCAGCCGCCGGGCTGTCGCGGCCTCCGGCATGGCGCCACGGGCCGCGATGTAGCGCTCGCCCATCAACCGGACGTCCTGACGGGTGATCACCCCGTCGCCATCGACGTCTGCGCCCTTGAACCACTGGCGGTACTTGAGTTCCCTGACTTCGGTCATGGCCACGGAAGCTATTCACGCTGGCGAGCAATGTCCAGCGTTCTACCCGAAGGAGGAATCGGGTCACACGTTCGGGCGGTTCACCGCAGCGGTGGTGAGAAGCCGGCCGGATGCACGTCAACCGGGTGGCACGAGGCGTGGTGGTGCGAAGGCGAGCACATCGGGAAGGGGGCCGTCGTAGCGCTCGACGTCGACCAGTGCGCTGAGGGCACTCGGGCCTTGGGACAGGCGCGAGCACGGCCGGTCCGCGGTGAGAACGTTCGGGTTGCCGTGGCGGTCCAATGTTCCGCTCTGCCCCGGCTGGACCGGATCCCACCAGGCCCCCGTGGACAGTTGCACGACGCCGGGCATGACGTCGTCCGACAGGACCACGCCCGCGAGACAGCTTCCCCGGTCGTTGTAGACGCGCACGATCATGCCGCTTTCGATGCCGCGCGACGCGGCGTCCGAGGGATTGATCGTCATCGGCTCACGGCCATGGATCTTCGAACCGAGGCTGTGGCCACCGTTGTCGTACTGGCTGTGCAGGCGCGAAGCGGGCTGGTTCGAGATCAGGTGCAGCGGGAACCGGTCCGACAGATCGGCACGCAGCCACTCCGCCGGCTCGAACCACTTCGGGTGCCCGGCGCAGTCGTCGTACCCGAACGAGTCGATCTCCTCGGAGAAGATCTCGATCCGGCCCGACGGCGTCGTGAGGGGGAACTGGCGCGGATCCGAGCGCAGGGCTTCGAAACTGCCGGGATACGGCCCGGTCGACGCGGGCAGCTCAGCGGTGGAGCTTCGCCAGAAGTCGTCGAAACGCGGCAAGGCGGCATCGTCGCCGAGCTTGTCCCTCGTCTGTTCGTAAAGGTGCCTGACCCATTCGATTTCCGACCGCGACTCCGTGAATTCCCGCTCGAACCCGAGCCGGGCGGCCAAGGCCGCGAAGATCTCGTGATCGGTGCGCGACTCGCCCGCCGGCTCGCGGGCTTTCGGCATCGCGACGAGGTGGGGGTCGGAGAACCCGGCGGCGAAGTCGTCCCGCTCCAGGCTGGTGGCGACGGGCAGGACGATGTCGGCGAACTTGGCCGTCGTGTTCCACCAGGCTTCGTGCACCACCACCGTGTCCGGGAGCTGCCAGGCGCGGGTCAGCCGGTGGAGGTCCTGGTGGTGGTGGAACGGGTTCCCGCCGCACCAGTAGATCAGGCGGAGCTCGGGTAACGTGAGGCGCCGGCCGTCGTAGTCGATGACCTCGCCCGGACGCAGCAGGGTGTCCGCGATCCTCGCGACGGGGATGAAATCCGGGACCGGGTTGGCCACCTCCGGTACCGACGCCACGAAGGCGCGGTTTTCGGCCACGCCTGTCGCGTCCATCGTCGCGTAACCCGTGCCCCAGCCGCACCCGGGCCGCCCCATCGAACCGGCCATGGCGGCCAGCACGACCGACATCCAGACCGGTTGTTCGCCGTGGTCTCCACGCTGCACCGCGTAGTTGACCATGATGAGAGAACGTCGGGAGGTGAGGCGGCGAGCGAGGTCGGCGAGCACGTCGCGATCGATGCCCGTGATCTTCTCCGCCCAGGCGGCGTCCTTCCGGACGCCGTCGAGTTCGCCGGTCAGGTAGGCGGCGAAGCGGTCGAACCCGGTGCAGCACCGGCGCAGGAAATCCTCGTCGTGCCACCCGTTGACCAGCATTGTGTGGGCGATGCCGAGCATCGCGGCGGTGTCGGTGCCGGGGATGACGGGCAGCCACTCGGCGTCGACGAAGCCGGCGACGTCGCTGCGGAGGGGACTGATGTTCACGAACCGCACTCCGGCCGCGCGGCACTGGCGCAGCAGGTCCCGCGTCCGGTGCTTGACCAGCCCGCCGGGGTTGATCTGGCTGTTTTTGAGGGCTAGGCCGCCGAACGCCACCACCAGCTCGCAATTCCCGGCTATGGCGTCCCACATCGGCATCCGGCTCTGGTAGCTCCACGGGTGACCGCCGATCACGTGGGGGAGGATGACCTCCAACGCCGCGGTGCTGTAGGTGTTGCGAGAATCGGTGTAGCCCCCGCCCAGCGCGAGGAACCGGTGGAGTTGCCCCTGCGCGTTGTGGAACCTGCCGGCGCTCGCCCAGCCGTAGGAGCCGCCGAACACCGCGCTGTCCCCGTGCCGGTCACGAACTCGACGGAGTTCCTCGCTCACCAGGGTGATCGCCTGGTCCCAGCTCACCTCCACGAAGGCGTCCGCGCCCCTGGCGGCACCGGGGGCGCGGGGCTCGCCGTTCAGCCAGCCCCGGCGCACGGCGGGGCGCAGCACGCGAGCGCTGTCGTCGGCGGCGGTCACCATTCCGGGGCCGATGGGCGATGGCGCCGGGTCGTCGGGCCTCGGCTCGATGCGCACCAATCGGCCGGAGTCGACGACGGCGACGAAACTGCCCCAGTGCGTCGCCACCGACACGCGTCGTTCCATCACGCATCAACCCCATCCTGAAGTGTGCTCGGCCTGGTGCCCACGTCGCCGGAGTGGTGTGTCACAACGGAAGATACCCGGGCCGGGAGAGGTTGACGACGTCCGTGCGGGTCCTGATCGAGGCCGGGTGCAGTACGCGGCAGCGCGACGTCGGTCCGGGGATCGACGGCGCTGGTCCTCGGGTTGCTCGCCGAGGCGATCCGGGAAGGACCGTGGGCAACGATCGCGGTCGGAGCCGCGGGGCCGAGCGCGGGAGTAGGTGTCCGGGCTGGTCGCAGGCCTGGAGCGGAAGTACGGCTGGACGCTGGCCGAGCAGGCCGGTGAGGTCTCGCCGGACGGGATGCGGCGGTTGCTGCGCTGGGCGGACTGGGACATCGACGACGTCCCTGTCAGATCGGGACGTTCCTGGCCTGTGCCCCGAGCGCGGGCACGCGGTGATCGACCGGGCGTCGTATCTGCCCGAGCCGTGGATCGCCGACCGGGAGCGGTGCCGGCGGGCGGGGATTGCGGACGGGACCGGGTTCGAGACGAAGCCGCGGCAGGCGATGGCGATACCGGCGCGGGCGTTCGCCGCGAGGGTGCCGTTCGCGTGGGTCACCGCCGATGAGGCTTGTGGGCAGGTCAAGTACCTGCGGGTGTGGTTGGAAGATCCGGACGCCGCGTAGGTGCTGGCCACCACCGACGGTGCCGAGGCGAGGGCGGACGAGCTGGTCGAGCGGGCGTGGCGGCGGTTGTCGGTCGGGGCTGGTGCACCCGGGCCCCGCGAGTACGACTGGGGCCCGGATCCCCATCGGAACCAGCCGGCGGGCCGGGCGCGGGCACTGGCTGCTCGCCCGCCGCAAGATCAGCGATCCGACTGGGATCGTTCACTACGTCTGGTACGGGCCCCGCGGCTCGAGCCTGCTGGACCTGGCCTGGATCGCCGGGACCCGCCGGCGGATCGAGGAATGCTTCCAGCAGGCCGAGGACGAAGCCGGATTCGACCACCACCAGGTTCGCTCCAGGCGAGCTGGTACGCCCACATCACCCTGTCCATGCTCGCCCACGCCTGGCTCGCCGTCTCCCGATCCCTGGCCGCAAACGGAGATCCGGCGCCTGCTCACCAAGCTGGTCCTGCGTGTCACCGACACCGCCGAGCACGTCCGGGCCTGGTCATACTTCCGCCGACGAACACAACACCAAGCCCGCCTCGGTCACTACAAACGCCGCGGCTACCCACTCACCTGACTGCCGTTGCAGTACTAAGCGCCGACGCGGTGGTCGAAGACCAGGCCTTCCGCCGCCCGCAGGCCGACGCTGATCGCGCCGGTCAGGACCGCGTCCTCGCCCAGTTCGCCCTGGACCACTTTCGGCACCAGCGGCGTGAACGCGCGCAGGGCGCGGTCGATCGGCTCCAGCAGCAGGTCGGCCGCCGTGCCCATGCCGCCGCCCAGGACGATCAGCTCCGGGTCGATCACCGCGGCCACCGAGGCCACCGTGTAGGCCAGGCGGTCGGCTTCGGTTTCCACCGCGCGCCGGGCGAGTTCGTCGCCTTCGCGGGCCAGGCGGAAGACCTCGCGGGCCGACTTCGCCGTGCCGAGGCCGAGTTCGCGGGCGCCGCGGACCACCGACTGCGCCGCCGTCGCCTCTTCGAGGTGGCCGCGCGCGGGCGGGCTCGTGGGCTCCTCGGCCGCGCGCGTGCGGCCGTAGGGCAGGTAGCCGATCTCGCCCGCCGCGCCGGTCGCGCCGCGGAACACCCGGCCGTCGACCATCATGCCCATGCCGACGCCGGTGCCGATCGTGATGCAGCCGAACACCGACGCACCGCGTGCGGCACCGCTTTCCCACTCGCCGACCGCGGTCAGGTTCGCGTCGTTCTCGACCATCAGGTCCGGGCCCAGCGCGGCTTCGAGGTCGTCGATCAGCCCGGCCCGGCCCCAGCCCGGCAGGTTCGGCGCGTGCCGGAAACAGCGCTTCTCCGGATCGGCGACGCCGGGGGAGCCGACCACGCGGACAACGATGTCGGCAGCCGTCAGGCCCGCTTCGGCGACGGCGTCGGCGGCGATCTTCCCGACCGCGGTCACCAGCGCCGCCCCGGACCGCGCCGTGTTGCGCTCGTCGCGGCGCGCCACCAGCACGCGCCCGAGGTCGGACACCGCGACGCGCAGGTGCTCGCGGCCGATGTCGATCCCGAGCACGTACCCCGCCGTGGGGTCGGCCTCGTACAGCACGGCCGACCGGCCGGTGCCGGTGGACGTCTGCCCCGTCGGGCGCGCCAGCCCCGCGGCCTCGAGCGCCAGCAGCGCCTGGCTGACCGTCGGCTTCGACAGCCCGGTGTCCTTCGCGACCTGCGGCCGCGTCGCCGGCCCGCTGCGGCGCAGCAGGTCCAGCACCGCCCGCTGGTTGATCTTGCGCATCCCGGCGGGGGTCCCGACCGTTGGAGCTCCTACGCCGGTCACCCGTGCCCGCCTCTCGTTTTCGTTCTCCCCGCCACGCTAGCCGCCCGGAACCCGGTTTTTCCGGAATACGTCCGATCCGGAACCCGTTGACCGGGGCATGAGCACTCCGGTACGCGGCCGGGTCCGCGTGGCACAAGGCGCGAAGCGGGTACGCGTGTTCCTCGGCGGGGAACTCGTCGCGGACACGGTGCACCCCCTTCTGGTGTGGGAAGTCCCGTACTACCCCACGTACTACTTCCCGCGCGCGGACGTCGTGAGCGGCGTGCTCACCCCCTCCGGCCGGACGACGCATTCGCCCAGCCGGGGAGAAGGTGTTCTGTCGACGATAAAGGTCGGCCGGGCCGAGGCGGTGGACGGCGCGCTGGAACACCCGGATTCGCCCATCGGGGAGCTCCGGGACCACGTCCGCTTCGACTTCGCCGCCTTCGACTGGTTCGAAGAGGACGAGCAGATCTTCACGCACCCGCGCGACCCCGGCGTGCGCGTGGACGTCCTGCCGAGCTCGCGCCACGTCCGGATCGAGGTGGACGGCGTCACGGTCGCCGACTCGGTCCGCCCGCACCTGCTCTTCGAGACCGGCCTGCCGGTCCGCTACTACCTGCCCCGCGTCGACGTCCGGATGGACCTGCTCGAGAAGACCGACGTCGTCACGCACTGCCCGTACAAGGGTGCGGCCGACCACTTCGACGTGGCCGGGCACGGCGACCTCGCGTGGAGCTACCCGACGCCGCTGCCGGAGAGCATCCGGGCGGCCGGGCTGGTGGCGTTCCTCGACGAGAAGGTGGACGTCTACGTCGACGGAGTGCGGCAGGAGCGCCCGAAGACCAAGTTCGCCTGACCGTTCCCCCGAGCCGTCGCCGGGTCCCCGGTTACTGCTACGTTCCGGATCATGACCCGCGGTGAGGACGACGAACGCGTCACGGCTCTCGCGCTGGCCGCCGGCCGGGGCGACCGGCGCGCGCTGGAGGAGTGGGTCCGCGCGACTCAGGCCGACGTCTGGCGCTTCCTCGCGCACCTCACCGACGCGGCCGCCGCCGACGACCTGGCGCAGGAGACCTACCTGCGCGCCTTCGGCAGTCTCCGCCGCTTCGCCGGCCGTTCGTCGTCCCGCACCTGGTTGCTGGCCATCGCGCGCCGGGTGGTCGTCGACCAGATCCGGGCCGCCTCCGCCCGGCCGAAGATCGACTGGGACGCCCCCGTCGACCAGGGCCGCGCCGCCGCCGGGTTCGAAGACCTCGTCGAGCTCGGCGTGCTGCTCGACGGCCTCGACCCGGACCGGCGCGAGGTGCTCGTGCTGACCCAGGTGCTCGGGCTGTCCTACGCCGAGGCCGCGGACGTCTGCGGCGTGCCCGTCGGCACCGTCCGCTCACGCGTCGCGCGCGCCCGCGACGACCTGCTCGAAGCCCGCCGGGAACGCGGCTCGGACGCCGGCTGAACCAGCCGGTTGGGCCGTCCGGCACTGTGGCGGCGCACACATTCGGCGGCTTCGACTGTCACCCCGTCACAGGAATGGGCGAACACGACTACGCCGCGTTGACGGCCTGACAACGCCTGCTTAGCGTGGCGCGCACCCCGCCACCACGCCTGCAAGGGATTCCCGATGGCCAGTCCCACCACCGAACCCGCCGACCCCGCCGAAGCCGGGCAGGTCGGCCGCCGCCGCTTCCTGACCTACCTGGTCGCCGCCCCCACGCTCACCGTCGCCACGAAGCTCACCACCGACGCGGTGGCCCCGGCGACCGCGGACGCCGTCGTCCCGACCCTGCCGCAGCCCGCGGAGATCCTCGACCTCGGCGACGTGCTGACGCTGTCGTGCGCACCGACCGCCGGGATGCTCGTGCTGGAGCTGACGGCCGACGGGCGGGCGCGGCTGCAGCTGCCGCGCGCCGAAGTCGGGCAGGGCATCTCGACGGCGACCGCGATGCTCGTCGCCGAGGAGCTGGACCTGCCGCTCGACCGCGTCGACGTCGTGCTGTCCGACGCCCGCACCGAGCTGTTGTTCAACCAGCTCACCGGCGGCTCCAACACGATGCGCTCGCTCTACGACCCGGTCCGCGCCACGGCGGCGACCGCGCGCGCCCGGATGGTCGCCGCGGCCGGGGCGAAGTGGGGGACCGACGCGTCCCGGCTGTCCACTCGCGACGGTGCGGTGTGGGCGCCCGACGGCCGCAGCGCCGGCTACGGCGTGCTCGCCGGACCCGCGTCGCGCACGGACCTGAGCACCGGGGCCATCGCGCCGAAAGCCGAGTCGGCGCACACGCTCGTGGGGACGCCGACCTCGCGCAAGGACGCCCGCGCGATGGTCACCGGCAAGCAGGTCTACACGCTCGACCTCGACGTGCCCGGCGCGAACCCGGTGATGGTGCGGCGGCCGCCGTCGATCAACGGCACGGTGCGGAAGGTCGACAACGAAGCCGCGGTCCGGGCGATGCCCGGGATCATCGACATCGCCGTCGTGCCCACCGGCGTCGCGGTGATGGCGGAGACGTTCGGGCAGGCCCTCGACGGCAAGAACGCCCTCGACGTCACCTGGGGACCGGGCACAGTGGACGGTGAGGACAACGAGAGCGTCAAGAAGAAGCTGCGCGGGGCCGCGCTGCCGTTCGTGGTGCCGCCGCTGCTGACGCAGTACGTCGACGGTGAGTTCGACTTCGCCTTCGCCAGCCACGCGCCGATGGAGTCGAACTCCGCGGTCGCCGACGTCCGCGAGGACAGCGCGACCATCTGGGCCGGGCTGAAGTCGCCGATCGTGGCGAAGCAGACCATCGCCCAGGAGCTGGGGCTGCCCGAGAACAAGGTCACCGTGCACGTCCAGCAGGGCGGCGGGTCGTTCGGGCGGCGGCTGTTCTTCGACGCCGCCCTCGAAGCCGCGCACATCTCGAAGGCGATGAAGAAGCCCGTCCGGCTGATGTGGAGCCGGATCGACGACATGCGCCACGGCCGGGCGCGCGCGGCGAGCTACCACCGGATCCGCGCCACCTTCGCGCTCGGGCAGGTGCTGACGTTCGAGCACCGCGTCGCCAGCGTCGAAACCGACTGGAGCCACGGGCTCGGCGAGATCCTGACCGCGTTCGCGGCGAAGCTGCCCGTCGGCGGCAACCTGAGCTTCGCGCAGACGGTGTTCCTGCTGACGGTGAAGTCGCCGTACAACTTCGGCGTCACCACGCAGCTGCTCAACGAGGTCCCGCTGAAGTTCCACACCTCGGCGTGGCGGTCGGTCTACTCGGCGAACACCCGCGGTGCCGAAGAGATCATGGTCGACGAGATCGCGAAGAAGCTCGGCAAGGACCCGGTGGCCTTCCGCCGCGAGTTCATCAAGGACGAGCGCCAGCGCGCGGTGCTGGACAAGGTCGCGGAACTCGGCGAGTGGGGCAAGAAGATGCCGGCGGGCTTCGCCCAGGGCGTCGCGGTGCACGGCGAGTACAAGTCGTTCACCGCCTGCCTGGTCGAACTCGACGCGCGCGACCCGAAGCACCCGCGCGTCACGAAGGCGACCATCGCGGTCGACGTCGGCAAGCCGGTGAACCCGCGCGGGATCCAGGCGCAGATGCTCGGCGGCCTGACCGACGCGATTTCGACGACGCTCACCGCCGGCCTGCACATCGACCACGGCCTGCCGCTCGAAGGCAGCTACTCGCAGTTCCACTACGCGCGGCAGAAGAACTCGCCGATGGACGTCCAGGTGCACGTCATGCCGGCGGCCGGCGAGGACATCGGCGGCGCGGGCGAACTCGGCGTGCCCGCCCCGGTCGGCGCGATCGCCAACGCCTACGCCCGGGCGACCGGGATCAAGCCCCGCAGCTTCCCGATCACCTTCCCGGTCGACTTCGACCCGTTCCCGCGCTGAGGAGAGTCCCCATGCCCAACTACACCTTCGTGGTGAACGGGAAGACCGTCACCGTCGACGCGCCCGCCGACCTGCCGATGCTGTGGGCGCTGCGCGACAAGCTCAAGGTCCGCGGGCCGAAGTACGGCTGCGGCATCAACGTCTGCAAGGCCTGCACCAGCCACCTCGACGGCGAGGCGTTCAACCCCTGCGTCACCCCGGTTTCGGAGTGCTCCGGGCGTGAAGTCACCACGATCGAAGGCCTGTCGGACGGCGAAGAGCTGCACCCGGTCCAGGAAGCCTGGCTGGAGCAGGACGTCGCGCAGTGCGGCTACTGCCAGCCGGGGCAGATCATGGCGGCCGTGGCGCTGCTGAAGAAGACGAAGAACCCGACGGACGCGGACATCGACGCCATCCAGAACGTGTGCCGGTGCGGCACCTACTTCCGGATCCGCGAAGCGATCAAGAGCGCGGCCGCCAAGATGGCCTGACGCGGATGCGGAGGTTCTCCGGAAGAACCTCCGCATCCGCGGTGCCTGAGGAAAGTTCACCCGGTCGTGGTTGATGCTTTCGGGTTAGATGCGGATCTCGGGTCTCGACGAGGAGGTCCGGGGACCGGAGGGCACGATGCACCACCCAGCGCTGCTGTCCGGCGGGCTCGCCCCGCGGGTCGCCGTCCTCGCCGCCGACGTCGAGCGGAAGCTGCCCGAGCTGATCGACAGCACCGTGCGGCAGATCCGCGCCGAAATGCCGGTCTACGCCGACGCCCGGTTCGTCACGCACGCCGAGCTGCGGAACTCGGTGCGCGCCAACCTCGAACACGTGATGCGCACGCTGCGCGGCTCGGACGGCCCCGACCTGGCGCAGGCCCACGCGACCGCCCGGGCCCGGGCGCTGCAGGGCGCGCCGCTGCCGGAACTGCTGCGGGCGTACCGGGTCGGGCTGACCGAGGTGTGGCACCGGTTCGTCGAGCTGACCGCCCGCGAGCAGGACCTGGCCGGGCTGGTCGCCGCCACGACGGCGATCTGGGCGCTCGTCGACGACCTCGCCGAAGCCCTCACGACGTCCTATAGGGACACGACGGCGGAAGTCGTGGTGGCGCACCAGACCCGGCGCTCGGCGCTGGTCGAGGCGCTGTTCGCGGGCGGCACGGCGACCGAGGGCACGCTGTGGGACATCGCCCGCGTGCTCGAGCTGTCGCTGGACGGCACATTCGTCGTCGTCGCGGCGGAAGCCCCGCGCCTGGGCCAGGAACCGCTGCCCCAGATCGAGGCCCGGCTGCGGGCGGTGCACCACGCGTCGGCCTGGCGGCTGACGCCGGACCTGCAGGTGGGCGTGGTGTCCCTGCGCGACCCGGCGGCGTCGAAGGCGATCGTGGAGCTGGTCCGCGAGCACCCGGTGGGCCGCGTCGGCATCAGCCCGGTGTTCACCGGCCTGGGCAACACGGCCCGCGCGCTGCACCTGGCCCGGGTGGCGCTGTCCAGCATGACGCCGGGCACGCCGGGCCTGGTCCAGTTCACCGAGTCGCCGCTGGCCGGGCTGGTCGCGAGCGCCCCGGAGGCGTCGGTGCAGCTGGCCCACCACGTTCTCCAGCCGGTGCTCGACCTCCCGGGCGACGACCGGAACGTGCTGCTGCTGACGCTGCGCGCGTGGTTCGACTGCCAGGGCTCGACGAAGCTGACGTCGGAGCGGATGTTCTGCCACCCCAACACGATCCGCCACCGCCTCAAGCGCATCACGGAGGAGCTGGGCCGCTCCCTGACGAACCCGGCGGACATCGCGGAGCTGGGCGCGGCGCTGCGAGCGTTGAACCTCTTCCCGGAGGCGACCCACCTGCCGGCCCCGCGCTGAGGAATCAGGCGGCGAACCCGGCGAGCGCGCGCACTTCGACCGGCAGGTGGACGGCGGCGGTGACCCGGGCGGCCCACCCCAGCGCGGCGGCGAGGCCGGCGGCTTCGATCAGGGAGAACCCCGCCGAGGTGCTCCTTGCCTTCGGCGAAGGGCCCGGGCCATGACGGCTCGTCCTCGCGGACGGACGGGTCCCGTCGCCCAGTGTCCACACGAACGGGCCGGGCCCGGATCGACGGTGGGCGAGTGGTCCGATCGGGTCACGCGCTGCCGGGCCCGTAGCGCCGGGCCATCCCGGCGAGCCACTCCCGGCCGACGGGGTTCGCCGTGTGGATCCGCACTTCGGGCGGCCAGCGTTCGTGCTCGCACATCCACAGCACCACCGGCCGGGTGGTGTCGTCGCCGCCGAGGTCGTGGTCGAGGGAGATCGCGGTGAACTCGCCGCCGGCGAGGAGCTCGATCGCCTCCGCGCTCGACTTGGCCCACGTCCACCCCTCCGGAGCCGGGCGCAGGTCGTCCACCCAGAGCTTGTCCACGCCGCTGACCCTAGCCACCCGGCGGTCCGTGACCGGGGTCACCGGCGGGTGCTGTCACGGGGTTCCGGGCGCCGGTGTCCTGGTGGCGATCGCCCGGACGGGGCGAAGAACGGGGAAACGTCGTGAGCAAGGTTTGGTTCGTCACCGGTTCGTCGCGCGGCCTCGGCCGGTGTTTCGTCGAGGCCGCGCTCGCCCGCGGCGACCGGGTGGCCGCGACCGCCCGGTCCACCGAGGGTTTCGGCGCGCTGGTCGCCGCCTACGGCGATGCCGTGCTGCCGCTGGAGCTGGACGTGACCGGCAAGGCCGCCGTGTTCGAAGCGGTGAAGCGGGCCGCCGGGCACTTCGGCCGCCTGGACGTCGTCGTGAACAACGCCGGGTACGCGCAGATCGGCGCGATCGAGGAGCTGACCGAGCGGGAGCTGCGCGATCAGCTGGAGACCAACGTCTTCGGGGCGGTGTGGGTCGTCCAGGCCGCGTTGCCGTACCTGCGCGAACAGGGCGCCGGGCACTTCGTCCAGCTGTCGTCGGCCGCGGGGCTCGTCGCGATGCCGCTCGGCGGCGCGTACCAGGCGTCGAAGTGGGCGCTCGAAGCGCTGAACGAAACCCTGGCCAAGGAGGTCGCGGGCTTCGGGATCAAGGTCACGGTGGTCGAGCCCGGCGGCTTCGCCACCCGCGACGGCCGGAACCCGGACCCCCTCGCCAACGGTCACGTCGCCACGACGAGCCCGGCCTACGACGGTCTCCGCCGCCGGATCGCCGAGGTCGCGGGCGGGCAGCCCGCCGGTGACCCGGCCGCCGCCGCGCAGGCACTGCTCAAGGTCGTCGACGCCGCGAACCCGCCCCTGCGGGTGCTCTTCGGGCAGGGCTTCTACCCGATGATCAAGCAGGCCTACGCCGACCGGCTCGAGACGTGGGCCGCGTGGCAGGACCTCTCGGCGCAAGCCCAGGGCACCCGGTGATCCCGGGCGGCGGGGGCGCGCACGGCGCCCCACCGCCCGGGACCGATCAGGCGTCCGAGGACCGCTTCCAGAGGTTGATGTCCGCGTCGGTCGCGTGGCCGTCGATCTCGGTCAGCTCCTCGGAGGAGAAGTCGAGGTTGCCGAGCGCGCCGACGTTGTCCTCGAGCTGCTTGACGCTGCTCGCGCCGACGAGCACCGACGTCACCCGGTGGTCGCGCAGCGCCCACGCCAGCGCCAGCTGGGCCAGGGACTGGCCGCGCCGGCCCGCGATGTCGTTGAGCGCGCGGACGCGGTTCAGGCGGTTCTCGTCCAGGGTGTCCGGGTTCAGCGACTTGCCCTGCGCGGCCCGCGAGTCCGCCGGGACGCCGTCGAGGTACTTGTCCGTCAGCAGGCCCTGGGCGAGCGGCGAGAACGCGATGCAGCCCGCACCCGCCTCGTCCAGGGTGTCGAGGAGGCCGTCCTCCTCGATCCAGCGGTTGAGCATCGAGTACGACGGCTGGTGGATCAGCAGCGGCGTGCCGAGCTCCCGCAGCATCCGCGCCGCCTCGGCGGTCCGCTCCGAGCTGTAGGACGAGATGCCGACGTAGAGCGCTTTCCCGGCGCGGACGGCGCGGTCGAGCGCCCCGACGGTCTCCTCCAGCGGCGTCTCGGGGTCGAAGCGGTGGGAGTAGAAGATGTCGACGTAGTCCAGGCCCAGCCGGCCGAGCGACTGGTCCAGAGAGGACAGCAGGTACTTGCGCGAGCCCCACTCGCCGTACGGGCCGGGCCACATGTCGTAGCCCGCCTTGGTCGAGATCACCAGCTCGTCGCGGTAGGGCTTGAAGTCGGTGGCCAGCAGCCGCCCGAAGTTCTCCTCCGCCGAGCCGTAGGGCGGGCCGTAGTTGTTCGCCAGGTCGAAGTGGGTGATGCCGAGGTCGAAGGCGCGGCGGGTGATGTCCCGCTGCGTCTGCAGGGGCTTGTCGTGGCCGAAGTTGTGCCACAGCCCGAGCGAGATCGCCGGCAGCTTCAGCCCGGAACGCCCGCAGCGCCGGTAGGGAATCGAGTCGTATCGGCCGGATGCCGCAAGGTAGGTCACACGGCCGATGCTAGTCCGGTAGTCGGGTACGCTCCGGGTGAGCGACCGCTTAGGAGGCACGTGGTGGGCACCGGATTCTTCACGTCCGTCGACGACGTGTCGGCGAAGCTGGCCGAGGCGGGCTACCTGGCCTCCACCGCGGTCGCGACCACGGTGTTCCTCGCCGACCGGCTGGGCAAGCCGTTGCTGGTCGAGGGCCCGGCCGGCGTCGGCAAGACCGAGCTCGCCAAGGCGGTCGCCCAGGTCAGCGGCTCGCGCCTGGTGCGCCTGCAGTGCTACGAGGGCATCGACGAGGCCCGCGCGCTCTACGAGTGGAACCACGCCAAGCAGCTGCTGCGGATCACCGCCGGCCGCGACGAGACGTGGGAGGACGCCCGCACCGACATCTTCGGCGAGGAGTTCCTGCTCCGCCGGCCGCTGCTCACCGCGATCTCCTCCGCCGAGCCGACCGTGCTGCTCATCGACGAGACCGACAAGGCCGACATGGAGGTCGAGGGCCTGCTGCTGGAGGTGCTCGGCGACTTCCAGGTCACCGTCCCGGAGCTCGGCACGATCACCGCCACGCGCCCGCCGTTCGCCGTCCTGACCTCGAACGCCACGCGCGAGCTGTCCGAAGCGCTGCGCCGCCGGTGCCTGTTCCTGCACATCGACTTCCCGGACGAGGACCTCGAGCGCGAGATCGTCCGGCTCAAGGTCCCGGGGATCGACGCCGCACTCGCGGATTCCGTCGTCCGGGTGATCGCCGCCCTGCGCGCGATGGACCTGCGGAAGCTGCCCTCGGTCGCGGAGACCATCGACTGGGCGCGCACGCTGCTCGCGCTCGGCGCGTCCACGCTGGACGAGCGGGTGGTGCGGGAGAGCCTCGGCGTCGTCCTCAAGCACCAGGACGACATCGCCAAGGCGGGCGCCGGGCTGCAGCTCGAACAGGTCCTGGACGCGTCGTGACCGGCGGCGTGCCGGAGCGGCTCGCGTCGTTCGTCAAGGCACTCCGGGCCCAGGGCATCCCGGCCGGTCCGGCCGAGACGGTCGACGCCGCGGCGGCGTTGGAGGTGCTCGGCTTCGACGACCGCGAACTGGTCCGCGAGGGGCTGGCCGCGGCGCTGGTCCGGCGCGGCGGGCAGCGCGCGGTCTTCGACGCCGCTTTCGACCTGTACTTCCCGGCCGGGATCGGGACGCCCGAGCGCGCCCGCGAAGACGAGCCGTCGACGCTGGAGGAGCTGCGGGAAGAGCTGGCCGCCGCGCTCGCCGACGGCGACCAGCAGGCGCTCGCCCAGCTTGCCGGGCTCGCGGTCGACATGCTCGGCCAGTACGGCTCGTCCACCGGACCCGGTGGCGGGTTTTCGGCGCACCAGACCCTGGAGCGGCTCCAGCCGCAGACGCTGATCGCGCGGGTGCTGGCCGCGGTCCGCGGCGGGGGCGCGCGCGGCGAGTTCACCGACCGGCTCGACCGGGACGAGATCCGGCGTCGCGTCGAAGGGTTCCGCGGGCGGATCCGGACCGAAGCGCGCCGCCGTGCGGCCGAGGTCCGCGGCCGCGAGCGCGTCGCCAAGCACGCCATCGCCCCGGCGCCCGACCGCGTCGACTTCCTCATCGCCAGCCGCAACCAGCTCGCCGAACTGCGTCGCACGATCCAGCCGCTGTCCCGCAAGCTGGCCACGCGCCTGGCCGCCCGCCGCAAACGCACCACGCGCGGCCAGATCGACCTGCGCCGCACGCTGCGGCGGTCGCTGTCCACCGGCGGCGTCCCGCTGCGCCCGGCCTACCGCCACCGGCGGCCCGGCCGACCGGAAATCGTGCTGCTGTGCGACCTGTCCGGCTCGGTGGCGGGGTTCGCGAACTTCACCATGCTGCTGGTCCAGGCGCTGCGCGACCAGTTCAGCAAGATCCGCGTGTTCGCCTTCGTCGACAGCGCCGACGAGGTCACCCACCTGGTCACCACCGGCACCGCCGACCCCGAGCACCTCACCGCGCGCATGCTCTCCGAAGCGGCGCTGGTCCGCTGGGACGGCCACAGCGACTACGGCGGCTCCCTGCGCCAGTTCACGGAGAACTGGCCGGCGGCGGTCGGCCCCCGGACGTCGGTCCTGATCCTCGGCGACGCCCGCACCAACGGCGGCGACCCCAACCTCGACGCGGTCCGCGAGATCAAGTCCCGCGCCCGCCACGTCTACTGGCTGAACCCCGAGCGGCGGTCGCTGTGGTCGACCGGCGACTCGGCGGCGCTGGAGTACGCCGACGTCGTCGAGATGCACGAGTGCCGCACGGTGCAGCAGCTTTCCACGCTGGTCACGCGCCTGCTGCCGGTGTGAGCCATGCGTCGATGCCGTCGAGGATCTTCCGCTTCGTCGTTTCGGGGGCGAAGGACGCCGTGACGCTCGCGCGGGCGAAGTCCGCCATCGTGGCGTCGTCGTAGCCGAAGGCGTCCCGGACGCGGGCGTACTCCTCGGCGAGCTGCGCGCCGGTCACCGAAGGGACATCGGTGTTGAGCGTGACCGTCAGGCCGGCGTCGCGCAGGCGGGGGAGCGGGTGCTCGGGCAGCGAGGGCACCAGCCCCAGCGTCACGTTCGACGACGGGCAGACTTCCAGCGCCAGGCCGCGGTCGCGCACCTCGGCGACGAGCGCCGGGTCGTCGAGGACGCGGATGCCGTGCCCGAGCCGTTCGGTCCGGCCGACTTCGAGCGCTTCGCGGATGCTCTCCGGCCCCGCGTCCTCGCCGGTGTGGTGCAGCAGGCGGATCCCGGCCGCCCGGGCCTTCTCGAAGAGTGTCGCGAACGGACGCAGGGAGTGGTTTTCTTCGCCCGCCATGCCGATCGCGAACACCTCGTCGTACTTCAGCGCGAGGTCGAGGGTGCGCTCGGCGCGTTCGACCGAGCGCCGCCGGGAGTGGTCGAGCACGAGCCGGGTTTCGAGCCCGGACAGTCCTTTGAGGACGGATGCCAGGGGCATTTCCGGGTCGCCCAGCCGTTCCCCGTGCGCGGCCGCGGTGAACGTGACTTCGGCGTAGCGCGTGCCTTGGGCGAGCTCGTCTTCGCAGTACTCGCGTGCGATGCGCTCGAAGTCCTCGGGCTGCCGGAGGCAGGCCCGGATGAGCGCGTTGTAGTCGGCGAACGCGCGAAAGCCGTCGAACTCCGGCGGTTCGGCCGGGACGGCGACGCCGTTCGCCTCGCCGAGTTCGCGGAGCGTGCCCGGCCGGATCGTGCTCTCGAGGTGGACGTGCAGGTGGGCCTTGGGCAGGGTCGCCAGGTCGCGCATGAGCCCGACCCTAGAGGCCGCCGGGCACCACTCGCGTGGCAATTTTGTTTGGCCCTCGTCACACGGGGAACCTCCGGGTGGTTCGTCCGCGTTGTCAGGATGACCGCACACCGACGAGGGAGACGACGATGGCTTTCCTGCGCAAGCTCACCGTGCTGGCCGGCGCGGCCGGCGCCGCCCGCGCGTACGCCAAGAAAAACCCCGAAAAGGTGAACGGGGCCGTCGGCAAGGCGGCCAAGTTCGTCGACGACAAGACCAAGGGCAAGTACCACGAGCAGATCGCCGGCGCGGTGCGCAAGGTCAACTCCGTGACCGGGGAGCCGGGACAGCCCGGCCGGCCGGGGCCGGCCGCCCGCTAGTCACTCGGCGGTCAGGACTTCGAGGACCCCCTCGCCGTACTTGGCGAGCTTGTTCTCGCCGACGCCGCTGACCGTGCCCAGATCCGCCAGCGAAGACGGCTTTCGCGTGGCGATCTGGCGCAGGGTCGCGTCGTGGAAGATGACGTACGCGGGCACGCCCTGCTCCTTCGCCACGCCGGCCCGCCAGGCACGCAGACGTTCGAACAGCGGAGCCGCCTCCGCGGGCATGTCCACCGCGGCGGCGGCTTTGCGCGTGCCGCGGACCTTCGCGGCCGCCGCGCGCTCGGGCTCGCGGCGCAGCATCACCTGGCGGTCGCCGCCGAGCACCTCGGCACTGGCTTCGGTGAGCACGAGCGAGCCGTAGTCGCCCTCGACCGCGAGCAGGCCCTGGGCGAGCAGCTGGCGCACGACCGCCCGCCAATCCTGCTCGCGCAGCTCGGTGCCGATGCCGAACGTCTTGAGCGTGTCGTGCTGGAACTGCGTGACCTTCGGGGTGGTCTTGCCCAGCAGGATGTCGATGACCTGCCCGGCGCCGAACTTCTGCCGCCGCTCGTTGCGCAGCCGCACGATCGTCGACAGCAGCTTCTGCGCCGCGATCGTCCCGTCCCACTTTTCGGGCGGGTTCAGGCAGGTGTCGCAGTTGCCGCACGGCTCGGCCTGCTGGCCGAAGTAGTTGAGGACCTGCACCCGGCGGCATTCGACCGTCTCGCACAGCGCAAGCATCGCGTTCAGGTGCGCGCCCAGCCGGCGGCGGTGCGCCTCGTCGCCCTCGGACGTGTCGATCATCTTGCGCTGCTGCACGACGTCCTGCAGCCCGTACGCGAGCCAGGCCGTCGACGGCAGGCCGTCCCGGCCCGCGCGGCCGGTTTCCTGGTAGTAGCCCTCGACCGACTTCGGCAGGTCGAGGTGGGCGACGAACCGGACGTCCGGTTTGTCGATGCCCATGCCGAACGCGATCGTCGCGACCACGATCAGCCCGTCCTCGCGCAGGAACCGCGACTGGTGCTTCGCCCGCGTGCGCGCGTCGAGCCCCGCGTGGTACGGGACCGCCGGAATCCCGTTCTGCACCAGGAATTCCGCGGTCTTCTCGACCGAGTTCCGGGACAGGCAGTAGACGATCCCGGCGTCACCCGGGTGTTCGGTGCGCAGCAGCTCGAGCAGCTGCCGCTGCGGCGAGTTCTTCCCGACGATCCGGTACTGGATGTTGGGCCGGTCGAAGCTCGCGACGAAGTGCCGCGCTTCCTCGAGCCCCAGCCGCGTGGAGATCTCCTGGTGCGTGGCCTCGGTCGCGGTCGCCGTCAGCGCGATCCGCGGCACGTCCGGCCAGCGCTGGTGCAGCGCGGAGAGCTGGAGGTAGTCGGGCCGGAAGTCGTGGCCCCACTGGGCGACGCAGTGCGCTTCGTCGATCGCGAACAGCGAAATCTTGCCGCGGTCGAGCAGCCGCACGGTGGACTCGACCGAAAGCCGTTCCGGCGCCAGGTAGAGCAGGTCGAGCTCGCCGCTCACGAACGCCGACTCGACCTCCTGCCGGGCCGCGTAGTCCTGGGTGGAGTTGAGGAACCCGGCGCGGACGCCGGCGTTGCGCAGCGCGTCGACCTGGTCCTGCATCAGCGCGATCAGGGGCGAGATCACCACGCCGACGCCGGGCCGCACGAGCGCGGGAATCTGGTAGCACAAGGATTTTCCGCCGCCGGTGGGCATCAGCACGAGCGCGTCGCCGCCGGCGATCACGTGCTCGACGATCGCCGCCTGGTCGCCGCGGAAGCTGTCGTAGCCGAACACGCGCCGGAGGGTCTCCAGCGCGTCGGACGCGGGTGCGAGGTCGGTCTCTGCCACGCGGCCGACTATAGAGCGGGGGTCCGACAGTTCCGGCCCGGCCCGCCGCGGGGTGGCAGACTGGGCGCGTGGAGTACTGGCCGGTTCCCGATCTCACCGCGCATTTCGCCGGCCCGTGGCGGCTGGACCGCGAAATCCTCACCGCCGCAGGAGAGCCGGCGGGGGAGGTGACCGGGACCGCCACGTTCACCGAGGAGGACGGCGACCTCGTCTACCGCGAGGTGGGCGAGCTGCGCCTCGGGACCTACACCGGTCCGGTCACCCGCACCCTGCACTACCGGCCCACCGCGCCCGGCCGGGCCGACGTCCACTTCGACCACGGCGGGTTTTTCCACGAGCTCGACCTGCGTGCGGGGCATTGGGTGACCGACCACCCCTGCCGCGCCGACCTGTACCGCGGGAGTTACGAGGTGCTCGACGAGCGGCGCTGGCGGCAGGAGTGGGCGGTCCGCGGGCCGGCGAAGGACCACGTGATCGTCACCCGCTTCACTCGGCCGGCCTGAGCGGGTCGGCGAGGTCGGTTCGCACCCTGGGTTCGGGCGGGCGTGCTGGTGAGGTCGGTTCGGACCCGGTTCGGGCGGGGCTGGTGCGGTCGGTCCGGACCCGGTTCGGGCAGCGAGGTTGCTCCGCACCCTGGGTCGGGCGGGCTGGCTGGTGGGGTCGCTTTGCGCCCCGGTTCAGACGGCCGGGCTGGTGCGGTCGCTCCGGGCCCGGTTCGGGCGAGCGGGCGGCGGGGTTGCTCCGCGCCCCGGAGTTCGGGCGAGTGGGCTGGTGAGGTCGCTTCGCGCCCCGGTTCAGACGGCCGGGCTGATGAGGTCGGTTCGCGCCCCGGTTCGGGCGAGCGGGCGGCGAGGTTGCTCCGCGCCCCGGTGTGGCAAGCGGGCGGCGAGGTTGCTTCGCGGGGTCGGGCGGGTGGGCTGTGGGCTGCCGAGGTCTGATCCGGGCGAGCTGGGCTGCCGAGGTCGCGCCGCATCCGGTGCACGCGGGCGATGGGCTGACCGGGGCGGTGAAGTCGGCCGCGCCCGGTCCGGGCGAGCGGGCCGGCGATGGCGCCGCCTGCCCGGCTCAGGCGAGCGGGCCGCCGAGGTCGAGCCGCGGCCGGGTCACGCGGGGGATGGGCTGAGCAGGTCGGCGAGGTCGATCCGCCGCAGGAACTCCTGACGGATGCGGTCGCCGACCTCCGCGACCAGCCAACCGCCGTCGTCGGCCGGGTCGATGTGGACCCGGAACGGCCGCTTCCCCTTCGGCAGGTCCACCACGCGCGCCAGCTCCTCGGCCACCTTCGCCACGTCCGCGTCGGCCGGGGTGATCTCGGCCAGCTTGCGGCCGACGTGCTCGCTCAGGCCGGCGTAGCGCTCTTCGTAGGCCGTTTCGACGGCCGCGTCGGCCGGGTGGCCCGCGTGCGGGAAGTGGTTGGTGCCCGCGGTGAACGCGCCCGGCACCACGATCGTGGTGTCGATGCCGAAGCGGGCGAGCTCGCCCGCGTAGCTGACCGCGAGGCTGTCCATCGCCGCCTTCGCCGCGAAGTACGGCGCGAGGTAGGGCGGGGTGCCGCCGCGGACGCTGCTGCTCGACACCCACACCAGGAGCCCGTCCCGCTGCGCGCGCAGGTGGGGCAGGGCCGCGCGGTTGACGCGCTGGGTGCCGATCGCGTTGGTGTCGTAGAGCTCGGCGAGCTGCTCCGGCGTGAACGCCTCGGCCGGGCCGAGCGCCATGTGCCCGGCGTTGTGGACGACCACGTCCAGCCGGCCGTGCTCGGCGACGATCGACGCGATGGCCGCGTCCGCCGACTCCTGGCTGGACACGTCGAGCTCGACGGCGCGCAGGTCGACGCCGTGCTCCCGGGAGTACACGGCGGCGGCTTCGGCCTGGGGCGCGTTGCGGCCGCCGGTGTCGCGCATGCCCGCGTGGACGGTGTGCCCGGCGCGGGCCAGCGCCCGGGCGGAGAGGGCGCCGATCCCGCTGGAGGCGCCGGTGACGATGATGATCATGGGCTTTCCTTCGCGTTCGGAGGGGGAGGGGGCGTCAGACGATGCCGCCGTTGGCGCGCAGCACCTGGCCGTTGACCCAGCGGGCCGGGCCGGCGAGGAACGCGACGACCTCGGCGATGTCTTCGGGCTGGCCGAGCCGCTCCAGCGG
Source organism: Amycolatopsis sp. cmx-4-83 (assembly GCF_046548815.1). Taxonomy (NCBI): domain Bacteria; kingdom Bacillati; phylum Actinomycetota; class Actinomycetes; order Pseudonocardiales; family Pseudonocardiaceae; genus Amycolatopsis; species Amycolatopsis sp. cmx-4-83. The sequence continues at coordinate 96,172 of NZ_JAEBEF010000020.1, forward strand.
CGGCTGCTTGGCCATCCGCTCGACCGTCTCCTCGTCCTTGCCGTCGAGGAACAGCGCGGTCGCGGTCGGGCCCGGCGCCACGGTGTTGACGGTGATGTCGCGCCCGCGCAGCTCGCGGGCCAGGATCATGGTGATCGCCTCGACCGCGCCCTTGGTCGCGTTGTAGATGCCGTAGCCGGGCAGGTTCAGGCCGAGCACGGACGTCGAGGTGGTGATCACGGCGCCGCCGTCGCGCACCCGCTTCGCGGCCTGCTGGGCCACCGCGAACGTGCCGCGGATGTTGGTGCGGTGCACCCGGTCGAGGACCTCGAAGTCGGTGTCCGCGATCGGCGTCGGCGCGGTCATCACCCCGGCCAGGTGCGCGACGACGTCGACGCCGCCGTAGGTGCGTTCCGCGGTGTCGAACAGCTCCGCGACCTGGGCGGGCTCGGCTACGTCGGCCCGGACGGCGATGGCCTGCCCGCCGCGCCCGGTGATGGCGTCGACGGCGGCCTGCGCCTCCTTCTCGTTGCCGGCGTAGTTGACGACGACGGCCATGCCGTCGGCGGCCAGCCGCTCGGCGACCTGGCGGCCGATGCCGCGGGAGCCGCCGGTGACGATCGCGACGCGGGGTTCGGTGGTGCTCATCGCTGCCTTCTTCCTGGTTGGTAACGCTGGTTCCGTCTTGCTGTTATCGACGATACCACGAGGTGGGTAGCGTCGCTAGTGGCCGGTTGTTATCGGCGTTATCGCGGCATCCGGCGGCATCGGCGCCGCCGGTCGGCCGAATCGCGCGTGACAATGGTTTTCGGCAGCCGGGTTCCGGGCACACGGGTCCCATCGGGGGCGACATTCGCGAAGGAGTTGTTCGATGCCCACCTGGCTGATCGTCGTGATCGTCGTCGTGGCCCTTGCCGTGCTCGGCGCCGTGATCTGGCTTGTGTCACAAGAGATGCAGCGAAAACGGCTGCAGCAGCGGTTCGGTCCGGAGTACGACCGCGCCGTGGAGGAGAGCGACAACCCGCGTGCCGCACAACGCGAACTCGCCGAGCGGGAACGCCGGCACAAGGAGCTCGACATCCGCCCGCTGTCGGCCACGGCACGGGAGCGCTACGCCCGGGAATGGGCGCAGGTGCAGGAAAAGTTCGTCGACCAGCCGTCCGCGGCGGTCACCGAGGCGGACCGGCTCCTGGTCGCGCTGATGGCCGAGCGCGGCTACCCGACCGAGGGGTACGAGCAGCAGGTTTCCGACCTTTCCGTGCGCCACGCCAAGACCCTGGAGCACTACCGGGCCGCGCACACCACGCAGCAGAAACGTGACGGAGCGTCCACAGAGGACCTGCGTGACGCGATGGTCCGCTACCGGACCGTCTTCGAAGACCTGCTGACCGACGGCGCCGACGACGAGCGCCACGACCACGATCACGGCCGTGACCACGACCGTGACCACCACGACCGCCGCAACGGTCACCAGCACGACCGCGACGACGACGCCGATCGCGACGGCCGTCGTGACACCGACCAGCACGAGCACCAAGCGTCCGCGCAGCCGCGGACCGAGTGGAACGGAGGACGCTGACCATGACCGAGCACCTGACGCGGCACAGCACCGACCGGGACGACGACCTCGGCCGCGAGGACCTCGCGCACGACGGCACGTCCCACGACGAGCTGTCCGGTGACGAGCTGTCCCGCGACGACTTGTCCCGCGACGACGCCTCCGACCGGGAGCACGCCGAGTTCCGCGAGCCGGGCACCGGCCAGGACCACAGCCTGAGCACCGCCGACCTGGCTTCGGCGTCGGCCGGCTCCGACACAGCTGGTCCGGCTTCGGACCCGAAGCCCGCCGAATCGGGTGGGGACGTCGAGACGCCGCCGTTGATCGACGAGGAGAAGGTCACCGGCTTCCGCGACCGCTGGCAGAACGTCCAGACCGGCTTCGTCGACGACCCGAAGCAGGCCGTCCACCAGGCCGACGAACTCGTCGCCGCCGTGATCAGCGCGCTGGCCACCACGTTCGCCGAGCACAAGAGCGAGCTGGAAAGCCAGTGGCAGCAGGGCGAGCCGGCCACCGAGGAGCTGCGGATCGCGCTGCGGCGCTACCGCTCGTTCTTCGACCAGTTGCTGCCGCGCTAGCGGGAACCGTTTGCCGGCGGGCATGATCGGGTAGCCGCCGGCAAACGGCGTCAGCAACGGGAGGCAGCCGAATGAACGTGGCCGATCTGCTCGTCCACGGGTTCAGCCGGGTCCAGGGCACGGTGCATGCGGCGGTCGAAGGACTCGCCGCCGACCGGCTCGGGGCCCGGCTGGACGACGAGGCCAACTCGATCGCCTGGCTGGTCTGGCACCTGACCCGGGTCCAGGACGACCACGTCGCCGACGTGGCGGGCACGGAGCAGGTGTGGACCGGCCAGGACTGGCTGTCGCGCTTCGGCCTCCCGTTCCCGGCGGGCGACACCGGCTACGGCCACCGCCCCGCCGACGTCGAGGCGGTTCGCGTCGACAATCCGGACCTGCTCACCGGTTACTACGACGCCGTGCACGAGCAGACCATCCGGTACGTGACCGGCCTCGACGCCGAGGCGCTCGACCGGGTCGTCGACGAGGCGTGGGACCCGCCGGTCACGCTGGGCGTGCGCCTGATCAGCGTCCTCGACGACGACATCCAGCACGCCGGCCAGGCGATGTTCCTGCGAGGCGTGCTCGAACGTCAATCTTCGTAGCCGTCCCCGCGGTGATCGGCGAGGCGCCGCGGCCCCGGGCCGTCGGCGCCGAGCCGGTCGCCCGGGTTCGCCAGCCGGCACTTGGCCAGTGACATGCAGCCGCAGCCGATGCAGTCGCTCAGGTCGTCGCGCAGCTGTTCCATCTGGCGGATCCGCGCGTTCAGGTCTTCCTTCCAGCACTGGGAGATTCGCGCCCAGTCGGCGCGCGTGGGCGTGCGGTCGTCGGGCAGCAGCGCCAGCACTTCCCGGATGGCGGACAGCGGCATGCCCACCCGCTGCGACATCCGGATGAACGTCACCCGCCGCAAGGCATCCCGGCAGTACCGCCGCTGGTTCCCGGCGGTCCGGCGGCTGCGGATCAGCCCTTCGTCTTCGTAGAACCGCAAGGCCGACGCGGGTACCCCGCTGCGCCGGGAAAGTTCGCCGACCGTCAATTCGGGCAGCGTCGCGTTCACCGTGCCGGTCATGCAACCACAGCCGCGCGCTTGACTTCAAGCGAGCTTGAAGTCCCATCCTGGCCCGGACGGCGACAACGCCGCAGTGGCAAGGAGGAAAGCGTGTCCGAAGCACCCGTGCGGGTCGCGGTGATCGTGGGAAGTGTCCGGGAAGGACGGTTCGGCCCGGTGGTGGCGGACTGGCTGGCCGCCGTCGCGGGGGCCAGCGGCGGCTTCGAAGTCGACGTCGTCGACCTGGCCGAGCCCGACCTGCCGCTGGCGATGCCCGCGTTCGGGTCGGCGCCGGCGCCGTCGGTGGTGGCGGAGCTCGGGAAGATGAACCCGCGCCTCGCCGCGGCGGACGCGTTCGTGGTCGTGACCCCGGAGTACAACCACAGCTACCCGGCCTCGCTCAAGAACGCGATCGACTGGCACCGCGACGAATGGCGCGCCAAGCCGGTCGCGTTCGTGTCCTACGGCGGGATTTCGGGCGGGCTGCGCGCGGTCGAGCACCTGCGCGCGGTCTTCGCCGAGCTCCACGCCGTGACGATCCGCGAGACGGTCAGCTTCCACGGCGCCCACGCCCGCTTCGGCCCGGACGGGGTACCGACGGACGAAGCGGCGGGGGTCGCGGCGAAGGCGATGCTGGACCAGCTGGCGTGGTGGGTCCGGTCGCTGACCGAAGCGAGGGCGGCGCGGCCCTACCCCGGATGAGGAAACCGAGGCCGGGTCAGAACGCCTGGCAGCTCTGCGGTGGCAGCTTCGTGTCGGTCCCCGCGAGGACGACGGTGCTCGCCAGGACGAATCGCCCCTCGGCGGCCAGCGCCGCGAACGTCGTGCAGACCAGCTGGCTGACCGCGGTCGGGTTGAGCTGCTCCACCGCGAAGGGCACCGTGATCGTCGCGGGTGCTTCGAGGGACAGGCTGACCTGCCCGCCGCCCCGCGGCAGCATCGTCACGTAGCCGTCGGCCGATTCGGCGTAGGACGGGCCACCCAGCAGCAGCGACAGCGTCGTGGTGGGGCCCACCGTGCTGGTGATCGGGCGCGTCACCGGGGTGAGCCGTCCGTCGAGGACGAAGTAGAGGATCACCTCGGTGCCGCGCCCGCTGCCCACCGGGTTGCGCAACGTCGGCGCCGGGCCGGCGCCGATCACCGGGGTCGGCTTGACCCCGCACGCGCTCACCAGCAGCAGCACCGCCAGGACGAGGAGCTTCTTCACCACGCCTCCCGGGGCAGCCGCAGCTCGAACCGGGCGCCGGAACCGGTGTTGGCCGCGGTGATGTCACCGCCGTGCAGCCGCGCGTTCTCCCGCGCGATGGACAGCCCGAGCCCGCTGCCCTCGGACCGCGCGCGGGCGGTGTCGGCCTTGGTGAACCGGTCGAACACCGCGGGCAGGACCGCGTCCGGAATGCCCGGCCCGTGGTCGGTCACGGTCAGCACGACGTCCCCGCGCTCGGCCCGCAGGGCCACCTCCACCGGCGGCGCGCCGTGGCGCACCGCGTTGCCGACCAGGTTCGCCACGACGATGTCGAGCCGCCGCCGGTCGAGCGAAGCCGTGACGCCGACCGGGAGGTCGACCACGAGGTCTTCGCCGGCTTCCCAGCCGCGCGCGTCGAGGCTGTCGGCGACCGCCGAGGCGACGTCCAGCTGTTCGCGCCGCAGTTCGGCGCGCCCGGCGTCGAACCGCGAGATCTCGATCAGGTCCTGCACCAGCCGCGTCAGCCGCTTGGTCTCCGCCGACACCAGCCGCGCCGCGACCGCGGTGTCCGCCGGCAGCTGGCCGGCGTCCTCGTCGAGGACGTCGGTGACCGCGTTCATCGCGGCCAGTGGCGTGCGCAGCTCGTGCGAGACGTCGGCGACGAACCGGCGCGCGTCCGCTTCCATCGCCTGCAGCGTGCCGACCGTGCGCTGGAGCTCCGCCGCCGTGTTGTTGAACGTGGTGACCAGCTGGGCCAGCTCGTCGGACCCCGTGGTGCGCAACCGCACGTCCAGCCGTCCCCGGCCCAGCTGGCTGGCCGCGGTGTTCAGCGCGCGCACCGGCCGCAGCACCTGCCTCGCCGCCAGCAAGGCCACCGCCACCGCGACCGGCAGCGCCAGCCCGGAGTACGTCCACGCCTTGGTGGCCAGGTCGTCGATCGCCTCCTGCTGCTGGCCGAGCGAAACCATCGCGTAGACCTCGAGCCCGCTCGGCTCACCGCCGTTCTGCCCGGTCTGCACCGGGATCCCGACGAAGAAGAACGGGAAGCCGTGCAGGTCGACGCGCTGGAACTGGATGTACGTGCTGTGCGCGACCGCCTCGCGCAGCTCGCCGGGCACGCTCTCGTAGTCGATGCTCGAGGTCGAGTGCAGGTCGTGGTAGACGACGAGGGCGCCGCTCGACTTCAGCGCCGTCGCGAAGGCGTCGAGCGTGCCCTGCGTCGGCGGCAGCGACACGGTCGGCAGGTACGCGGTGATCTGGTCGCGCAGCTTCAGCATCGTCTGGTCCTGGATGCCGCCGAGGATGGCGGTGCGCGCGGAGACGTAGCTGGCGCCGGCCGCGGCGGTGGCGCCGAGGATCATGATCACCGCGAAGGCGGCGACCAGCCGGAAGCGCAGCCCGGTGAGCCACGAGCGGACCCGGCTCACGACCGGCCGAACCGGTAGCCGAACCCGCGGACGGTCTGCACGTACTCCGGCTTGGCCGGCACGTCCTCGATCTTGGCGCGCAGCCGCTGCACGCACGCGTCGACCAGCCGCGAGTCGCCGAGGTAGTCGTGGTCCCACACCGCGGAGAGGATCTGACGGCGGCTGTAGACCTGACCCGGCGTGCGCGAAAGCTCCAGCAGCAGCTTCAGTTCGGTCGGGGTCAGCGACACCGCCGCGCCGCGCTTGGTCACCTCGAGCGAGGCCCGGTCGATCACGAGGTCGCCGTGGCGTTCCTCGGGCTCGGACGGCTCGCTCGGCCGCTCGGCGACCGCCCGCCGCAGCACCGCCCGGATCCGCGCGTCCAGCACCCGCGGCTCGACCGGCTTGGCCACGTAGTCGTCCGCGCCGGCTTCGAGCCCGGCCACGATGTCGAAGTCGTCGCTGCGCGCGGTGAGCATGATGATCGGGACCGGCCCGGAGGCCCGCATCCGGCGGCACGTTTCGAAGCCGTCCATGCCCGGCAGCATCAGGTCGAGCACCACGATGTCGGGCCGGTGGTGCACGAGCAGCTCGATCCCGAGCTCACCCGATTCCGCGGTGCGCACCACGTGTCCCTGCCGGCGCAGGGCGAGTTGCAGTCCTTCCCGCACCGCCGCGTCGTCTTCCACCACCAGTACCTCGGCCACGGCGCCATTATTCGGAAAACCGCACGTCGTGGCGACCCGGGCCGATCTTGTAGCAAAACCATGACATCACGCTGACGGGATCTCGAAACGCCGGAAGCAGACTCGGGGACATGGCAGTGATCAGTTCCGAGGTCCGTCCCGTCACCCCGCCCGCCGGAGGCCACGCGCTCGTGACGCGGGCCGCGTCCCGCACGACCGTGCTCGCGGCGAGCGCGGCCGGGTTCACCCTCGCCTTCGTCGCGGCCTACCTGCTCTTCGTCCGCACCGAAGCCGGGCGCGGCGTCGAGAACGGCGTCGTCCGCAGCGCCCAGTCCGCGGGCCACGCCGTGGAGTGGGCCGACCCGCTCCGGCAGACGGACCAGGTGGTGGTGCTCGGCGGCATCGCGCTGCTGATCGTGGTGCTCTCCCTGCTGCGACGGCGGCTCGCGCTGGGCGTCACGGCGCTGGCCCTGCTGGCGGCGCCGCTGGTGGTGGCGCAGCTGCTCAAGCTGTACGTCCTGGACCGCCCGAGCACCGGCGACCGCTTCGGCGTCGCGAGCCACAACAGCTTCCCGAGCGGGCACGTCAGCGCGGCGATGGCCATGCTGGTGGCGCTCGCGATCGTCCTGCCCCGCCGTTTCCGCCTGCCCGCCCTGGTGGCCGGCGGCGTGGGGGTCGCCTGGGTCTCGGCTGCGGCCGTGGCACTGGGCTGGCACCGGTTGAGCGACACCGTCGGCGGCTGCCTCCTGGTCGCCGCGGTCACCTGCGCCGGGGCGGCGGTGGTCTCCGCCCGCCGCCCCGACGGTGACCGGGTCCCGCTGGTGCCGGTGCTGTCCGGACTGTTCGCACCGCTGGCACTGGTGCTGGTCGGGTACGCCGTGCTCGGGACGGCGACGTCCGGCGCGGCGCAGTTCGTGGCCGCGATGGTGCTGGCGGCGCTGTCGGCGATGGCGGTGGTGCTGCTGCTCGCGGGCCCGTTGAGGAGGGTGACGTTCGACCCGGCCGAGGCCCGCGTCCGCCGGCTCCGGGGTCATCGGGCGGCGTAGAAGGCCTCGAGTTGTTTCGCGAGGTCCACGGCGTCGCGGTTGTTCCGCCGGCGAGCTGCTTCGTCGAGGAGCGGGCGCATGCGGTCGGCAGGTTCGAAAACGTAGGCGCCGGTGAAGCGGCCGCCGGACACCCGGGTGGTCGTCAGCCGTGCGTCCGGCCAGCTGCCGGATTCGGGGCCGAAGACGGCGGCTCCCATGGTGCCTTCGGCGGCGTGGGCGAGGAAGCTCGCCGTGGCCGGTCCGGCGCTCTCCGGTGGATCGGGCTCGGCGGCGGCCGGCCGGTTTCGGGAACGCAGGTCGCCGATGCGAGCCGGCACCCCGTCGAACAAGACCGTGGCGCACTGCCCGAACACCCAGGTCAGCCGCTCCCGAACGGGCACCGCGTCCAGTTCGGCCGGGAGTTCGCGGCGGCGAGGGTGGTCTCGCGGGTACACCAGCACGATCAGGTTCACGACGAACTTGGGGAAGAAGCCGAAGAGCGTCGCGACGGTGAGCATCGTGCCGACGCCCCATTCCGTGACGAGCGCGAGCAGGTCGTCGGTCACGCGTACCCCAGGTTCATCCCGCGGAACCGCTGGTCCCGGTCAGCCGAGCTCAGCAGGGCGCCCAGCTCGGTTTTCCCCTTCTCGGTGAGGGTGTAGTAGCGGCGAGGAGGCCGGCCGCCGGCCTCCTGCCGGTCTTCCCAGCCGTCCTCGAGCCAGCCTTCCGCCAGCATCGAACTGAGCCGGGGGTACATGGCACCGGACCGGACGCCGGAAGCCTTCGACAACTGGTAACCCCAGTGCCGGTCTTCGGGCGCCGCCATCAGCGCAGCGGCGAGCTGCACCAAGGCGTGAGTGGTTCGCATGGGGCAAGTTTGACCTATGTCGCGGAAGCAGCCTTCGAAGCGGCGATACCGGGCGTGTCGCGGCGGGTCGGAGTCGGGGCGTGGGCGGGCCAGTTTCGCGGGATTGGCCCGCGACAGCCGCGGTCGAGGGCGCTTAGCGTCGGGGGATGTACGCGAGGCTTGCCGAAGACCTGGATGCGCTGCCCGATCTGCTTGACGCCGCGAGCAAGCTCGCTGCCGGTGCGCTGGCCGGGGTGGGGGAGCGGGCGGTGGTCGTTCCGCCTGGGGTTGTCACGCCGGCGGCGCTGCCGGGTGGTGGGGTGGGGGCGCGGGGTGCGCTCGAGGAGTTTTCGCGGCGGTGGGAAGGCGGGTTCGCCGCCAGTGCGGGGCCTCGGTACCTCGGGTTCGTCACCGGTGGGGCGACGCCCGCCGCGCTGGCCGGGGACTGGCTGACCTCGGCGCACGACCAGAACCCCGCCAGTGGGATGGACTCCTCGGCCCAGGACCTCGAGCGCGAGACCGTCGGCTGGCTGGCCGAGCTCTTCGGGCTGGGGCCCGATTTCTCCGGGGCGTTCGTCACCGGGGCCACCATGTCGACGGTGACCGGGCTGGCCATCGCCCGCGAGTGGCTCGGGGAGCGGGCCGGGGTGACGGTTTCCGACGACGGTGCCGCCGCGCTCGGGCCGGTGACCGTGCTGTCCGGGGCGCCGCATTCGAGTGTGCTGAAGGCGTTGTCGTTCCTCGGGATGGGGCGCTCGGCGCTGCGGGAGGTGCCGGTGCTCCCGGGACGTGAGGCCGTCGACGTCGGGAAGCTCGCCGAAGTGCTCGAGACGCTTGACGGGCCGGCCATCGTCGTCGCCAACGCGGGGACCGTCAACACCGTCGACTTCGACGACCTGCGTGCGATCGCCGAGCTCAAGCGGCGCCACGACTTCTGGCTGCACGTCGACGCCGCGTTCGGCGGGTTCGCCGCGCTGGTACCGGAACACGCCGAGCTGACCGCGGGGCTCGAGCTGGCCGACTCGGTCGTCGTCGACCTGCACAAGTGGCTCAACGTGCCCTACGACTCGGCCGTCCAGTTCACCCGGCGGCGCGACCTGCAGCTGCGGGTGTTCGCCAACAACGCCGCCTACCTCGGCGAAATCGGCGAGACGCCGGACTTCCTGCACCTCACCCCGGAGAATTCCCGGAGGCTGCGCGCCCTTCCGGCGTGGTTCTCGTTGACGGCCTACGGTCGCGACGGGCACCGCGAGATCGTCGAGCGCTGCGTCGCGCTGGCACGCGACCTCGGCGCGCGGGTCGACGACTCGCCGCACTGGCACCTGCTCGCGCCGGTGCGGCTCAACGTCGTCTGCTTCGCCCCGGCCGGGGACGCCACCCAGGACCGCGTCGACGCCCTCGTCCGCGCCATCGCCGAGGAGGGGACCACCTTCCTCACCCCGACGGTGTACGACGGCCGCCCGGCGCTGCGTGCCGCGTTCAGCAACTGGCGGACCACTCCGGCCGACGTCGAGCGGGTTTTCGCCGCGCTGGAGCGCGTCGCCGCCGGCTAGCTGCGGTCGGACTTCGGCATCAGGTACTTCCACGGCGAGGCGCCGGCGCCCAGTTCGCACGGGACGTGCACCAGGGCCGGGCGGCCCGACGCGAACGCCTTGTCCAGTGCGCCGCGCAGGTCGTCCGGGGTGCGGGCGGTCAGGCCGAGCGCGCCGAACGTCTCGGCGAGGCGGGCGAAGTCCGGGTTTCGCAGCTGCCCGCCCAGTGCGCGGCCCTCGAACAGGCGCTCCTGGTCGAGGTGGACGTTGCCGTAGTAGCCGTTGTCGAACACCACCGCGACCACGTTGAGTCCGTATTGGACGGCGGTCGAGAGCTCCTGCGCCGCGAACATGAAGCCGCCGTCGCCGGCCACCGAAACCACCGGGCGGCCGGGGAAGGCCGCCTGCACGCCCAGTGCCGTCGGGTAGCCGAAGCCGAGCGTGCCCTGGTGGCCGCACGTGATGAAGGTGCGCGGCGCGTAGACCTCGAACCCGAAGTAGGACGCGAAGCCGACCTGGCAGATCTCTTCGACGAAGAAACCGTCGCGGGGCAGCACGTCGCGGATCGCCCGCAGGTACTCCAGCTCCGGCCCGACGTCGGTGAAGCGCCGCGCCACCGCGGCCTTCAGCGCGGTGAACTCCGCCGTCCGGTCCGTCCGTTGTGGACCGACGGCCGCGGTGAGGGCGGCCGTCGCGTCGGCCGCGTCGGCGATGACCGGGACGTCCGCTTCGAGCCGGGTCGCCTGCCGCGGGTCGATGTCGAGCAGGATCGTCTTCAGGCCGGCGGGCTTGCCCGGCCAGCGGAACCAGGACAGCTCCATCCGCGACCCGATGCCGACCACGACGTCCGTCTCGGCCCACCGCTCGAAGCCGGCGGCGCAGGTGAAGCCGAGCGGGTGGTCGTCGCCCACGATGCCGCGCCCGCCGCGGAACGCGACCACCGGTGCCTGCAGCCGCTCGGCCAGCGCCCGGACTTCGGCGGCCGCGTGCCGGGCGCCGCCGCCCACCATGATCATCGGGTGCTTCGCGCCGGCCAGCAGCTCCGCTGCCTGCTCCACCGCGGCCGGGTCGACGACCGGCCGGGGAAGCGGCAGCGGGCCGGCGGCTTCCGCCGGGGCGCGCATCCCCAGCACGTCCCACGGCACCGCCAGCGAAACCGGCCGAGGGCGGCCGCCCGCCGCCTCCCGGAACGCGGTCGCCAGCGCGTCCGGGACCGCGGAGGGGTGCTCGGCCAGCGCCGACCACTTCGTCATCGTGCGCAGCGTCGCCAGCTGGTCGGGCATCTCGTGCAGGTGCCCCAGCCCGCGGCCGAGGTACGCGCGCGGGATCTCGCTCGTCAGGCACAGCACCGGCGCGCTCGCCCCGAACGCCGAGAGCAGCGCGGCCGACGCGTTGAGGACACCCGGTCCCGGCACGACGGTGCAGACGCCGGTCCGGCCGGTCGCCTGCGCGTACCCGAACGCCATGTAGGCCACGGTCTGCTCGTGCCGGGCGCCGATCACCCGGATCTCGCCGCCGGCGCGGGCGAGGCTGTCGAACAGGTCGTAGGTCTGCACGCCGGGCAGCCCGAAGACGGTGTCCACGCCGTGGGCCCGCAGCCCGTCGACGATCAGGTCGGCCGCGGTCGGGGCCGGAGGCGCAGGGGAGACCATATATTGTTTCCTACATGATCAGCGCGTCCTCGGGAAGACCGGTCACGAAGTCCCAGCTGGCCTACGAGACGATCAAAGCCAGGATCCTGGACGGCAGCTACGGCCCGGGGTACCGGCTGGTGCTGGACCAGATCGGCCGCGAACTCGAGGTCAGCGCCGTGCCCGTGCGCGAGGCGCTGCGCCGGCTGGAGGCCGAGGAGCTGATCGAGTTCGAACGGAACGTCGGCGCCCGGGTGACCGCCATCGACCCCGTCGCCTACCAGTACGCGATGCAGACCGTCGCGATCGTCGAGGGCGCCGCCACCGGACTGGCCGCGCCGCTGCTCACGCCGGACGCGCTGGTGCGGGCCCGCGCGCTCAACGACCGGATGCGCCGCAGCCTCGCCGAGTTCGACCCGCTGGCGTTCACCGCGCTGAACGCCGAGTTCCACGAGGTGCTGTTCGGCGCCTGCCCGAACCCGAACCTGGTCGACCTGGTGCAGCGCTGCTGGACGCGGCTCGCCGCCGTCCGCGACAGCACCTTCGCCTCCGTGCCGGGGCGGGCGCCGGAGTCCGTCGAGGAGCACGATCGCCTGCTCGCGCTGATCGAGGGCGGCGCCGCGCCGGACGAGGTCGAGCGGTTCGCCCGCGAGCACCGGCTCGCGACGCTGGAGGCCTACCTCGCCCGGACCCGGTGACGCTTGTCCCGGCCGGCGCCGGGTGCCAGGGTCGGGCCATGCCGATCTTCTCCGCGCCGGACGGGACCGGGCTCGCCGTCCACCTCGCCGGCTCCGGTGCCGAGCCGCCGGTGGTCTGCCTGCCCGGCGGCCCGATGCGGGCCGGGGCCTACCTGGGGGACCTCGGCGGGCTCGGCGCGCACCGGCGGATGGCGGTGCTGGACCTGCGGGGCACCGGGGACTCCGCGGAGCCGGTGGACCCGGGCACCTACCGGTGCGACCGCCAGGTCGAGGACGTCGAGGCGCTGCGCAAGCACCTCGGCCTCGACCGGTTCGACCTGCTCGGGCACTCGGCGGGCGCGAGCCTGGCCGTCCGGTACACCGAGCGGTACCCGGAACGCCTGCGCCGGCTCGCGCTGATCACCCCGAGCCCGCGGGCCGTCGGTCTCGAGCTGCCGGTGACCGAACGGCGGCGGATCATGGCGCGGCGGGCCGGCGCGCCGTGGTTCGAGGCCGCGGCCGCCGCCTACGAGGCCATCGCCGCCCGGACGGCGACCCGTGCCGACTGGGCCGCCTTCGCGCCGATGTACTACGGCCACTGGGACGACGCGGCCCGGCGGCACCAGGCCACCGAACCCGGCCAGCGCAACGGTCCGGCCGCGCGGGCGTACAACGCCCCCGGCGCCTTCGAGCCCCCGGTGACCCGGGCCGCGCTCGGCGGTGTCACCGCCGAAGTGCTGGTGCTGGCCGGCGAACTGGACTGGATCGTCAGCCCCGCCGTCGCCGCCGAGTTCGCCGCGCTCTTCCCGCACGGCCGGGCGGTGGTGGTGCCCGGTGCCGCGCACTACCCGTGGCTGGACGACGCGGCCGCGTTCGGCTCAGCCGTGGGCGGTTTCCTGGCCTGACGCCGGGTTGCGGCGCGGCTTGATGCGGACCGCGGGCAGCGCCGGGGCTGGCAGCCGCTCGCCCGGGTAGCCGGTGACGCTGCCGAACTGGTCGGACTCCGCCTCCCAGGCTTCGCGGAAGGCCGCGATCTCCTCGTGGGTGCGGCCGACGAAGTTCCACCACATGAGGATTTCCTCCTCGAACGGTGTGCCGCCGAGCAGGAGGAACCGGGCCGGGCCCGGCCCGCGGTTGCTGAGCGTCAAGGTGCGGACGCCGGTACCCACGTAACCCAGCTCCGCCGCCCGGACGCGGGTGCCGGCGACCTCGACGTCGCCGGCGTCGACGAGGACGCCGTGCTCGAAGCGGGGATCGACGCCCAGGGACATGTGGGCGTCGGGGCCGAGGACGATCTCCGCGCCGAGCAGCGGGGTGAACGTCGGGATCGGGGACGTGCGCCCGGCCAGCGACCCGAGGAACACGCGGATCTCGGCGCCTTCGATCCGGTTCACCGACGGCACGTAGTGGTCGAACGCGCGGGCCGTGTGCCGGTGCCGCTCCGGCAGCGCCACCCAGAGCTGGACACCGTGCAGGGTTAGCGTGGCCGCTGTCGAGACCTCCGAGTGGCAGATTCCGTTGCCGCCCGTCATCAGGTTGAGCTCGCCGGGGCGGACCATCGCGTGCGTGCCGAGGCTGTCGCGGTGCTCGATCTCGCCGTCGAAGAGCCAGCTCACCGTCTGGAGGCCGGTGTGCGGGTGCGGGGCGACGTCCATCGCGCCGGGGGCGGCGACTTCGTCGGGGCCGTAGTGGTCGGCGAAGCACCAGGCGCCGATGAGCGAGCGGGAGCGCTGGGGGAGGGTCCGCCGGACACGCATCGCGCGCGGGCCGCCGAGGGGGACTTCGCGCGGGGTGAGGATCTCGACGGCGGGGCGGTCGGGATCGGTGGCCGTCGGGCGGTCGGCGCACGCGAGCTCGGCCGGGGTGGCCTCGGTGTTGCTCATGGCCGCCACGGTAGTCGCGGTGGGCGCGCCGGGCCGAGGCGCTGCCCGCCCGGGACGGGTGCGCGAGGCAGCTGCCGGTGGCCGGTTGCTCGCCGGGGCGTCCCCCGGCGAACGCCCGGGACTTTGCTTTGTGGAGTTGTCAAACAGCTACCCGATCGCCCTCAGGCGGCCGGGCGGTGCTTCTCGGTCAGGACGGCGTGGCCCGCCGTCGTCAGGATCGCCGGGACCAGCTCGCCGGGCCGGCCGGGGCGGGAGGGGCGGACCAGTCCCTGGTGGGCCAGTGCGTGGGCGGAGAACTGGTCGCCGCACGAGAGGCCGTCGATGAAGAGGTCCGGTTCGCTGCTGCAGGAGACCAGGCCCCGGCCCGCGGCGACGGCTCTCAGCATCGCGCGCATCCGGTGGTTGAGCTCGGGGCGTGCTCCCGGTGATCCGGCGTTCTCGTTCCCGTTCATCTCGGTCCCTCCCGCTCTGGTTCGGCCTCGTCCTACCCGTGCGTCGAACCGGCTGAGCGGATTTCGACAGCACACCCGGGTTCGGTCCGGCCTGAGCGCTCCTCCATCGTCACCGCCGTTGATCCAGTACGGCTCGAAACCCCGTCGACGGGTGTTCGGGTGCCGGGCGCGAACGGATGGGGTCAGAACGGAGGCGCGGCCGCCGCCACCGGTTCCGGGGTCCAGGTGCTGCTCCCTTCGACACCGGCCGGGCGGCTGGTCTTGGTGACCTTGGCGGTGGCGTAGCGCAGGCAGGGGCCGAGTTCGTCGACGTCGAGTTCCGTCACCGTGCGCTTCTCGCCCTCTGCGGTGTCGTACGACCGCTGTCTCAGCCGGCCGTGCGCGATCACGCGGGACCCGCGCAGGAGGGACTCCGCCGCGTTTTCCGCGTACTGCCGCCACACGCTGCAGCGCAGGAACATCGGGTCGCCGTCGCGCCATTCGCCGGACTCGCGATCGAGCTGACGGGGCGTGGACGCGATTGTGAAGTTCGCGACCGCCGCGCCGGCCGGGGTGAACCGCAGTTCCGGGTCCGCCGTCAGATTGCCGATCACCGTGACCATCGTTTCGCCCGCCATGGGACTCTCCTTCCGCTCCGGTGCGGGGTGCACCGCTCTCGCCGTCGAGGAGAGCACGGGGGACCGACAATTCCGGGCCGGGCGACGAGGTGCCGGAACCCGGCCGGGCTGGTTTCCTGCCGCCATGCCGACGGCGTTTCAGAAGGAACTGGTCACGCTCGCCCACCGGCTGGCGGACCTGTGCGCGCTCGTCGCGAGCGCGCTCGAAGAGGCCACGCGCGCGGCCCTCGAAAGTGACCACACGCTGGGCGGACGTGCCCGCGAACAGGCCGCGGCGGTGGCCGCGCTCGGGGCCGCTTGCGAGGACCAGGCGGGGGCGCTGCTGGCCCTGCACGCGCCGCGGGAGGAGGTGAAGGCGGTTCTCGCCGCCGTGCACGTCGCTGCCGAAGTCACTCGGATGGGTGGACTTGCGCGGGAGATCGCGGAGGCGCGGGGAGTCGTGCCGGCGCCGGTGCGGCCCGTGGTGGCCCGGTTGGGGGCGCAGGCGGCCGAGGCTGCCCGGGTTCTGGGGGAGCTGCTCGGGGGTGGGGACGGGGGCGGGCTCGGTGACGTCGTCGCGTCGGCTGCCGCGGGTGAGGGGGAGTTGCGGGAGCTGGCTGGTGGGCCGGAGTGGGTTTACGGGCGGCGGGCGGCGGTGGAAGTGGTGCTGCTCGGTGCCGTGTTCGCGCGGTTTGCCGGAATGGCGGGGCGGGTTGCTCGGCGGGCTGCCGGATTTGCTCCGGTTGGGGCTTAACGGGAATTGGTGAGGCGCCGGGTTGCCTGCGCTGGGGATCGGTGAGGAGGCGGCGCCTGGCACCGCAACGGTGGATGGGGCCGGTTCGAGGGCCGGGCGGTGTGGTGGTGTGCAGGCCCGGTGCGGGCGGCCGGTGCGCGGGTCGGCTCGGCTGCGATCGGCGAGAGACACGGCACCGCGATGGTGGGTGGCGCCGGGCCCGGCGAGCTGCCCGGCGTCACGAAGTCGAGCGGGTGAGCCGGATGCCGAAGCCGGACCGGGGCCGGGTTCGAGGGTGGGGCGGCCGGTGCGCGGGTCGGCTCGGGTGGGATCGGCGAGACAAACAGAGCCCGGCACCCCGAGAACGGGTGCCGGGCTCTGCTCGAACGAGTAAGGGCTTACTGGCCCTGCTGGGGGAACTGACCCGGCCGGCCCGGCTGTGGGAAGCCCTGCGGCTGGGACGGGTGCGGGGGCTGGAAGCCCTGCGGGGCCGGGAAACCCTGGGGCTGGGACGGGTGCGGGGACTGGAAGCCCTGCTGGCCCGAGTCCTGCGTCGGGAAGCTCTGCGACGGGTGCTGCGGCTGGGACGGGTGGGGCGGGTAGCCGGCCGCCGCCTGGGGCTGGGGCTGCTGCTCCTCCTGGGCCTGCAAGCGGACCGCGTCCTCCTTGGGGATGCGGTTCTCGATGCCGCAGAAGGTGCACTGCGCGCTGTACTTGACGCCGATCGGGAAGAGCGGGATGAAGAACAGCGTGAACTTCGTGACCGCCTTGCGGACCGCGTGGGAGGCGGGGTTGCCGCAGCGGCCGCAGAGGAACGTCGTCATCGCCAGCACGTAGATCCGTGTCCGCCAGCCCCAGATCAGCATCGGTCTTCTCTCTTTCGGTCCGTGTTCGCCGCAGCCTCGCACACCGGTGTGCCGCGGCGTGGCGGTTTGGGGGAACTGGCTAGGTTGGGACCATGCCGAGCGACCGCGTCCTGAAGACGATGAATGCCGTGCACCGCGGACTGATCAAGCTCACCGGCGGGCGGGTGGGCTGGCAGGCGGGCATGCCCGTCCTCGAGCTCACCACGGTCGGGCGCAAGAGCGGGCAGCCGCGGACCGTGCTGCTCACCTCGCCGCACCAGGAAGGGGACGCGCTCGTCGTCGTGGCCTCGCGCGGCGGGGACGACACGCACCCCGCGTGGTTCCTCAACCTGCGGGACCGGCCGGACGTCGAGGTGTCGCTCAAGGGCGCGCCGAAGCGGCCGATGCGGGCGCGGATCGCCGACGCCGAAGAGCGCGCGAAGCTCTGGCCGAAGATCGCCGGTGACTTCAAGAACTACGCGCAGTACCAGACGAAGACCGAGCGGGAGATCCCGCTCGTCTTCCTCGAACCGCGCTAGTTCCGCGCCTGCAGGTACGCCGGGTCCGGGCCGGGGATCGGCTGGTCCGGCACCCCGGCCAGCAGCTGGCTCATGGCGTGGAAGTACGGCGGCGCGGCGACCGTGCCGCCGAACGCGCCGTGGCCGCAGTCGCCCAGGTGCACCGGGGTGCCGGGGCAGATCTCGCGCGGGTGCGAGCCGTCGGCGAAGACCATGGACGACACCGCGTAGCCGTCGACGCCGCCGACGAACGCGACCGATTCGCTCTGCTGGGTCGTGCCCGTCTTGCCGATGTCGGGGCGGGTCCAGCCGGCCGCGTGGGCGGCCTGGGCCGACGTGCCCTCGGTCGTGTCCTTGCTCAGGCCCGCTTCGAGGGTGTTCGCGACGCCCGTCGGGATGACCTGTTCGCACGCCTGCCGCGGCACCGGCACGGCGTTGCCGTTCCGGTCGGTCACCGACAGGATCGGGTCCGGCGGGCACCAGACGCCGCCGCTCATCAGCGTCGCCGAGACGTTCGCCATTTCCAGCGGGCTCACCGGGCTGTTGCCGAGGGTGAACGACAGCAGGTTCCGGAAGTACTCCGACTGCGGCCGGCTGTACTGCGGGTTGCTCGACGCGGGGTTCGGCGCGGCACCGGCGTCGTTGGTCGCGAGGGTGTTCCGCAGCCCCAGCTTGTACGCCATGTCGAGCACCGCCGGCATGCCGACCTGGCTCTCCAGCCCGACGAACGCGACGTTCGGCGACGTCGCCAGCCCGTCGGCGAGGCTGATCGGATCGGCGTAGTGGCCGTCGTTGTGGACGGTGTAGCACGACGCGTGCGAGTCCGGCACCGGGAAGCACTGGCTGTCCGGGTTCGGCAACGGCGTTTCCAGGCCCGCCTTGCCCGTGACGAGCGCCGCGGCCGAGGTGAAGATCTTGAACGACGAGCCCGCGCCGAACTCGTTGCTCGCGTCGGCGACGATGTCGGTGGACGTCTCGCCCCGCGCCGGATCCGTGCCGTAGTCGCGGTTGGCGACCATGGCGAGCACCTGGTGCCCGGTCGAACCCGGCTGGACGACGGCGAAGGTGTTCGCGACGCCGTCCTGGGTGGTCGGCACGTTCGCGTCGACGGCGTCCTTCGTCACCTGCGAGACGCGCGGGTCGAGCGTGGTCTTGACCGTGTACCCGCCGGTGGCCAGCTGGTCCGCCGTGAAGCCGGCGTGCACGAGGTAGCTTTCCGCGTAGGCGCAGAAGAACCCCGCGTCCGGCGCCGCGCCCATGCAGGTGGCGGAGGGCGTCACGGGCCCGTTCGGCAGCAGCCCGAGCGGTGCCGCCTTCGCCGTCGCCGCGTACGACGCCGGGATCGAGCCGTTGGTGACCATGTCGTCGATGACGAGGTTGCGGCGCTGCAGCGCCTTGCCGGCGTGCGTGTACGGGTTGTAGACGCTGGGGTTGTTCACCATTCCGGCGAGCAGGGCGGCCTGCGGCACGGTCAGTTTGTCCGCCGTCGTCCCGAAATACGCTTTTGCCGCCGCGCCGACGCCGTACACGGTTCCGCTGAATTCGACCACGTCGAGGTAATCCGCCAGGATGTCGTCCTTGCTCGTCGTCGCGTTGAGCTGGACGGCCATTTTCGCCTCCCGCAGCTTGCGGGCGAGCGAATCCTCGCGGTCGGCCTGCTGGGCCACCGGGTCGGTCCGGTCGACGACGTTGATCAGGTAGTTCTTGACGAACTGCTGCGAGATCGTCGACGCGCCCTGCAGCGCGCCGCCGGTGCTGTCGTTCAGCGCCGCGCGCAGCGTTCCCTGCAGGTCGACGCCGCCTTCGGAGTAGAAGCGGCGGTCTTCGACCGCGATGATCGCGGCCTTCATGGTCGTCGCGATCCCGGCCGAGGTGGCCGGGAGGCGGTACTGCGCGTAGAGCGTCGCGATCGGGGTGCCGTCGCGATCGGTCACGGTCGTGGTCAGCGGGGGATCGGCCGCCGCGAGCTGGGCGGAAATGGCGTCCACCGAATCGCTCACCTGATTCGACAGCAGGCCCGCGCCGATGGCGGCGGGCGCCACCGTTCCCGCCACCAGAATTCCGGCGAGAACGCACAATCCGACCAAAGAGAACACGCTGGGGCGACCATTCACGGAACCGAGATTAGCCATCCGGGAATGAAGCTTCCGTTCGGTGAGAGATGGGCCTCACCGGGCCAACCTGCCGAGCAGCGCCGAAGCGACCGAAATCGCCACCGCCGTCGCCGCGGCCAGCACGCCGAAGTCGAGGCCCAGGTGCGCGGGCGTGCCGATCAGCAGGCCGCGCAGCGCGTCCACCTGGTAGCTCAACGGGTTGACGTGGCTGAGCACCTTCAGCCACGACGGCATCAGGTCCACCGGGTAGAGGGCGTTGGAGCCGAAGAACAACGGCATCGTGATCGCCTGCCCGATGCCCATCAGCCGTTCGCGGGACAGCACGATCCCGGCGATCACGATGGACAGGCAGCAGAAGAACGCCGACCCGAGCACGACGACGACGGCCATCGCGAGCAGCTTCAGCGGGTTCACGGTCAGCCCGACGCCGAGGACCGCGGCCAGCACCAGGACCATCAGCGCCTGCACGAGCGCGCGGACTCCCGCCGCGAACGCCTTCCCGGCGACGAGGGCCGCGCGCGGGGTCGGGGTCACCAGCAGCTTGGCGAGCACGCCTGCGTCCCGCTCCCAGATGATCTGGATGCCGTAGAAGATCGCGATGAACAGCGCCGACTGCGCGAGGATGCCGGGCGCGAGGTAGTCGAGGTACGGCGTCGAGCCGGTCGGGATCGCCTTCAGCCGGGTGAACGTCTCCCCGAAGATCAGCAGCCAGAGCGCGGGCTGGATCGCGCGGGTGAGCAGCTCGGTCTGGTCGCGGCGCAGCTTCTGCAGCTCCACCAGGCACATCGCGCCGACGCGGGCGGCGAGCACGCGCAGCCGGCCGAGCGGGCCCGGGTCAGCCGAGACGGCGGGCGGTACGGCGAGTGGCACGGACACCGCGGATCCCTCCTTCGTCGCTGTCGAGGCGGTCGCCGGTCGCCGCGCGGAACACGTCGTCCAAAGTGGACTCCGGGCCGAGGCCCGCTTCCAGCTCGGCGGGGGTGCCCAGCGCGCGGATCCGGCCGGCGTGCATCAGTGCGACGCGGTCGCAGTACTGCTCGGCCTCGTCCATGTAGTGGGTCGTGACGAGCACGGTCATCCCGGTCGCCGCGCGGATCTCCGTGATCCGCTCCCACACCGACGAGCGGGCGACCGGGTCGAGGCCGATCGTCGGCTCGTCGAGGATGAGCAGCCGCGGCGAGCTGACGAGGGCCTGGGCCAGCTCGAGGCGGCGGATCATGCCGCCGGAGTACGTCTTGGCCGTGCGGTCGGCGTCCGCCTCGAGCCCGACCAGTTCCAGGGCGTTCCGCACCTGCTGCGAGCGCACTGCGCGGGGGACGTCGAAGAGCCGGGCGAACAGCGCGACGTTTTCGCGGCCGGTCAGCGCGCCGTCGGCGGACAGCTGCTGCGGGACGTAACCGATCAGCCGCCGCACGGCCATCCGGCGGCGGGCGACGTCGACGCCGAAGACGGTGATCTTCTCCGGCGCCGCCGGCAGCAGCGTGGTGATCATCCGGAGGGTGGTGGTCTTGCCCGCGCCGTTCGGGCCGAGCAGGCCGAACACCTCGCCCGCGCGGATCTCCAGGTCGACGCCGTCCACCGCGCGGGTCGGGCCGAACGAGTGGCTCAGGCCGGTGCAGCGCACCGCGGGTCCGGTCATGGCTGCTCCTTCAGGACGCCCATGAGTTTTTCCAAGGCGGGCAACGCGTTCTTGATGGCTTCGCGGTCCTCTTCGGACAGTGCGGTGAGGGCTTCGGCGACGAGCCCGGTCCGGGCGCGCCGCCACGACGCCATCCGGTCGCGCGCGGCGCCGGTGATCTCCAGCCGGGCCGCGCGCCGGTCGGCGGGGTCGGGTTCGCGGCGCAGCAGCCCGGCTTCGGCGAGCTGGTTGACCAGCGTGCTGACCGAGTTGTTCGCCAGGTGCAGCTCGCGGGCGGCCGCGGCGACGCCGATGCCGGGGTGGTCGGCGACCACGCGCAGGACCTCGACCTGCGCGCCGGGCAGCGGCGAGCCGGGAACTTCGGCGCGCACGCGGCGGCGCACCACGCGGCGGATCCCCTGGACGGCGCCCAGCAGCCGGTCGGCGAGTGCGGTCATGCCGCCAAACTAGCTCTGACTCAGATCTATTAGCAACGCTAAATGTCTGGTTGGGGTGGAAGGTCCCGGATCAGCGGGCGGCTTCGGCGAGGGCCAGGTCGAGCAGGCCCGGGAAGCGGGCGTCGAACTCCTCGCGGCGCAGGGCGTTCAGCCGCTGGGTGCCGCTGTCCCACTGCTTGAGCAGGCCCGCCGCGCGGAGGATCTTGAAGTGCCGGGACGCCGCGGGCTTGCTGACCGGCGGCATGATCGCGCCGCACGACTGGCCGGGTTCGCGGGCGAGGGCGGCGACCATGGCCAGCCGGTGCGGGTCGCGGAGGGCTTCGAGGGCCGCGCCGAACGGGACGTCGTCGAGGGCCGGGTGGTCCAACGGGGTCGCGGTGCGGCTGGCCATGTCCCGAGTATCCCTGGTTGCCGGGACGCGCGGAGCTGTGCCATGGTCGATGTTAGTCATTTGGTTAACATGAAGGAGGTCCCCGGTGCGCGTCTACCGTCCCGAGGCCGGAAAACCGGTCCAGCGCGACGAGCCGATGCCCGAACCGCAGCGCGGGGAAGTGCTCGTCCGCGTCCGGGCGACGTCGCTGAACTACCGCGACCTGCTGATCCTCGACCGCGACCACTTCAGCACCGGGCCGGGCGGCCTGATCCCGCTGTCCGACGCCGCGGGCGAGGTCGTCGCGGTCGGCGAAGGCGTCACCCGCTTCGCGGCCGGTGATCGGGTGATCGGCGGCTTCCACTCGCACTGGATCGCGGGCCGGCTGCCGGACACGCTGGTCGGCTACGGGAACGGCCAGGACGGCTGGCTCGCCGAGTACCGCGCCGTCGGGGAACACGCGCTCGTCGCGCTGCCGGATTCGCTCGGCTTCGAACAGGGCGCGACGCTGCCGTGCGCCGCGGTCACCGCGTGGACGTCGCTCGCCGGCGTGCGCCCGGGCGACGTCGTGCTCACCCTCGGCACCGGTGGCGTCTCGCTGTTCGCCCTGCAGCTGGCCAAGCAGCACGGCGCGCGCGTCGTCGCGACGACGTCCAGCGCGGAGAAGGCGGCCAAGCTGACCGAATGGGGCGCCGACACCGTCATCGACTACCGGGCGACGCCGGAGTGGGGCAAGGCGGTCCTCGACGCCACCGGCGGCCGGGGCGCGGACCGGATCGTCGAGGTCGGCGGGCCCGGCACGTTCGCGCAGTCGCTCGTCGCGGCCGGAACGCACCACGCCGAGATCGCGCTCGTCGGGTTCGTCGGCGCCGACGGGCCGCCGGTCGGGTTCATGGACCTCTTCCGCAGCGGCGCGACCCTGCGGAAGATCTGGGTCGGCAGCCGCGAGGACACCGAGGACCTCCTCCGGTGGCTCGCCGTCCGGCCGCTCGAGCCGGTCGTCGACAGCGTTCACCCGTTCGACGACGCGGACGGGGCCTTCGAGCGGTTCCGGAGCCGGCAGAACCTCGGGAAGGTCGTCATTTCGGTGGCGTGAGGCGGGCGGGTACCGCTGATCGGTCGAACCTGACCCGGTGTGACCGTTCGGCGGCGAAGTGCTGCCGTTCGCCGCGTGACCGCGTGCTTCCGGTCCGGAACCACGCGGTGCGGGAGCATGCTGTCCTCTCCGACCCCGGTGTCCCCGCGCCTGACGTCCACTGTGGACATTGCCAGTGCGCCCGGCCCGGCGGTTTTTTCGACCGGAGATAGGACACCATCGTCGTGACCCTGCTGGACAGCAAGCTCGTCCGGTGCTGGACGTCCCGCCCGCACCTGCAGTCCCTCTACACCCTCGCCGCCGCGGCACCGCGGATGCGCGCCGCGCTCGGGCTGGCGCCCACCGGCGGGGGCACGGTCGATTTCAAGGTGACCGGGGACGCGCTGGCCCGCACCGAAGCGGAGCTGCTGGCCGCGACGTCGGCCCGGCTGCCGGTGCACCCGCTGGTGACCCAGGACCTCGACGGCCGCTCGACGGTGCGCTGCTGGCGCCGCAACCGCGACCTGCGCGTGCTGACCGGTGACCTGGTCGACGTCGCGGACCGGCTGACCCGGGCGGGGTACGGCGGCTGCCTGCGGTTCGCGACCGTCGAGTTCGGCGAGCAGACCGGCCGCCTCGACCGGAAGCTCGCGCTGGTGTACCTGTTCGACCGCGGCACGTTCCACACCGCGCCGGTGCCGGGCACCCGGCCCCTCGACCGTTCGCTGGAACTGCGCGCGCGGGCCGCTTTGCACGGGGCGCTGCCGCTGGAACCCGACGCCCAGCGCCGGTTCGTGCTCTGAGGGTGCCGCCGAAAACCGCCGATCGGCGCGGTCACGGCGTTCGGCGAGGATGCTGCTCTCGTCCGATCGGAGCAGATGGCGTGGCTTCTCGTCCGAACCCGGCGAAGGGGCGGAGCACCACCCGGGCACGAACGTGACGGTTCCGTTCGGAGCCGGACCGTTGCAGCGGGCGTCCTCGTCGGTGACGATGAGGTGACGGCGCCGCGAGGCGCCGGGCCGAAGGAGGCCCGATGTCGGGTACCCCGTGGATGTGCGCGCAGTGCGGCGCGGTCAACGACCCCGCCGCCGGGCGCTGCGGCACCTGCTCGAGCCTGGCGCCGGGCCGGGCCCGCGCCCGGGCGCTGTGGGTGCTGCTGACCCTGATGGTGGTCGCGGGCCTCGCGGTCGGCGGCGTCCTGCTGTTCACCGGGCGCTCGAAGCCGGATCCCGCCGCGTCCGGGCCGTTCCCGGCCTACACGACGCCCGCGTTGCCCACGACCAGGACCGTGGTCACGACCGCCGGCACCCTCACGCCGCCGGTCACGCCGCCCACGCCCACGACCTCGGTCACGCCGGCCGGGAAGCCGTGCCCCGGCGACGCCGCGCACTACCTGCCCGGCGGCCAGGGCACCGTGCTGCTGGCCGGGCAGACGGTGAAGTCGCAGGTCACGATCTGCCGGACGCCCGACGGCCGGATCTTCTACGACGGCCAGGCCCGTGGGCAGACGGCGTCGGGCGACACCCACATCGTCCTGCCCGCCGAGGCGTCGGGCGACGGCTTCGTCGCGGTGAACGGCGACTACACCTACAAGGTGGGCGGCGGCAGGCTGGTCGTGTCGGCCGGGTCCGAGGTGCTGTCCGACGAGCCGCTGACCACCGTCGGCTGAGCGCCGATCGCCTCGATGGCGGTCAGCGGTTCCGCGTCGAACCCCAGGTCGAGGCGCATCTTCGCGCGCAGGAGGCGGTAGCCGCGCTGGCCCGCGGTCCAGAGGGCGCGGTTTTCCGTGCCGGGGTGGTCCGGGTCCAGCAGCCGCGAGGTCAGCCGCATCCGCGGCAGCGTCGCCTCGCTGACCAGCTCCCGCACGGACTCCGGCGCGTGCAGCACGACCGGGCCGAGCGCGTGCTGGGTCTCGCTCCGCACCTCGCGCAGCTCGGTGACCTGGTGCTCGTCGACGGGTTTGCCGAGCTCACGGGACCGGAGCGCGCGGAACAGGACCGAGTCGAACGCTTCGAGGACGCCGAGCAGTTCGGCGTAGGCGCCGGCGCGGGTTTCGTGGGTGCGGGCTTCCCGCTCGCGCTGCCAGCGACGTTCTTCACGGGCGGTTTCCTCGGCCATCCGCTTCGCCTCGCGGCGGCCGGACAGCAGCTGCGTGGCGAGCACCCCGGCCAGGCCGAGCAGCGCGACGACGATCGGTATCCACACCGGGACCTGCGAACCCACGAGCGCACCCTACCGGCGGCGCTCAGGATGTGGGACCGGTGCCGCCCGGCCGGGCGGGGCAGGGATCCTGGCGGTATGGCTTCTCCGCTCGACAACCCGGCCTTGGCGTCGCTGACCGGTCCGCACGCCCGTTTCGCCGAAGGGCGTGGCCGCGTGGTGCGCTACCCCGAAGACGTCGCCCCCTTTCTCGCGCTGCCGGACGATCCCGGGCCGCGGGACTGGCTGGACGTCGCCGAGCTCGCCGGGCCGGGGACGACCATCGTGCTCGCCGCCACCGCCGCGCGGCCGCCGTCCGGCTGGGAGGTGGTCGGCGTGACCCCGGGTGTCCAGCTGGTGGACGAAGGGGTCGCGGCCGCGCCGGAGCCGGAGGCCGTGCGGCTGGGGCTCGCCGACGTGCCGGAGATGCTCGACCTCGTCGAGCGGACGAAGCCGGGGCCGTTCCGGAAGCGGACCGTCGAGCTCGGCACCTACCTCGGGATCCGGCGGGGCGGCGCGCTGGTCGCGATGGCCGGGGAGCGGCTGCACCCGCCCGGCTACACCGAGATCAGCGCGGTCTGCACGGACCCGGCCCACCGCGGGGAAGGCCTGGCGACGCGGCTCGTGCTCGCCGTGGCGGCGGGCATCCGCGAGCGCGGCGAGACGCCGATGATGCACGCGGCGGCGAGCAACACCTCCGCGATCCGGTTGTACCTTTCGCTCGGGTTCGCCCTGCGGAGCCGGCCGGACTTCGTCGCGGTCCGCGTGCCCGGCTAGGACTCGGGTGGGCTCTTCGCGGCCTGGAGGCGGCCGGCCGGCAGCCGGTCGGCGCCCCAGCTGCGTTCGACGTACCCGAGGATCCCGGCGACGGATTCCGCGGGCACCTTCTCCGGCTGGCCGCGCTCGAGCGGGTCCAGGTGGAAGAGGTAGAGCCGCGACGTGAACTGGTCGAACGGCAGCGAAGCCTCGCCGAACCGCTCGCCGTTGCCCGCGGTGGAGACGACCACGCCGTCACCCCAGTCCTGGCCGCTGTCGTTGTTCGGGTTGAAGAAGTACACCCGCATGACGCCCTGGGGATCCGGGCCGACCCGCAGGATCGTGATCGCGTGCCAGCCGATGTAGCGGGCCGCGCTGTCGGTGACCGCGATCCCGGCCGGCTGCGGGTGGATCAGCGGCTGGCCGCCGTTGAAGAACGGGTGGTAGCTCGCGTGGAAGTGCCGGTAGAAGTCGTCGAGGTCGATCAGCTGCCCGGTCGCCACGTCGACGTTGATCCGGAAGCCGCGCGCGGTCCACCAGCCGTGGAACTCCGGGTTGACCCACCGGTGCGGGTCGCCGGGGCGGTCGGCGCAGCGGCGTCCCATCTCGGCGTAGATCCGGTCCAGGTGCGGCACCACCAGCAGCGACACCGGGTCGAGGTCGGCCGGCGGCGTGGCCGCGAGCCCGGCCGCGCTGTCCTTCGACGAGATCGGCTGCCCCTCGAAGTGCATGATGACCTCGTCGTCGCGCGCGGCCCACGTGACGATCTGCAGCAGGTAGTCCGGGTCGTTGTAGGCCCACATCGACAGCGCGCGGGCCGACTGGCAGGTCGGGTTGTCGCCCTGCCCGACGCCGAGCGGCAGGCCCAGCATCGACAGCACGCCCGCGGTGAGCCGCGCCGCCGGTCCCGGCCGGTCGCCGAACACAAGCGTCAGCCGCTCGCGCGCGGCCGGCGCGAGGTCCAGCGCCAGCTGGCGCCACAGCGCGGGCACCACCGGCGGCTCGTAGAGGATGCCGCGGTCGAGCAGCAGCGCCAGCCCGTAGATGCACTGCGCGGTCTGCGGGTGCACGGCGACCTCGATCAGCCGGTGCACCAGGTCGCGGTAGCGCAGCAGGCAGTTGCGCCCGGTTTCGGACAGCCCGAGCGCCTCGCCGAGCAGGTAGTCGCTTTCGTGCCGCAGGAACCGCAGCAGCTCCGCGTGGTACGGCGAGACCAGCCCGGTGTCGTGCATCGCCCGGGCGAACCCGGTGGCCTCGTACTGCAGGGCGCCGGTGTCCATCGACTCCAGCCGCGCCCGGAAGACGTCGACCCCCGGGTCTTCCCGGCACGCCTCCGTGGTGCCGAAGAGGCTGGTGATGAGCCGGTCGAGCCCCTGCCCGGACGACGCGCCCAGTGCGACGTCCGGGTCGCCGCGGTAGATCGCGATGCGGGTGATCAGCGACTGCACCTGGTCGACCTGGATCGGGCGCTGGCGCAGGATCCGCCAGATCTCGTCGACCACCTCGTCGAGGACGGTGTCGTAGCCGACCTCATCGGCGACGTGCCGGAACAGGTCCCGGATCAGCTGCGCGGTCCGGCCCTGGCGGACCCGTTCCGCCTCGCTGGGCGGGGTGAACAGCAGCTCGAGGTTCATCGCCAGCACCTGCGAAAGGAACTGGCGGGCGTCCTCGGCGGACAGCGTCGGGTGCGCGAAGTCCCCGCGGGCGACGGCGAGCATCCGCAGCTCGCTGGTCGCCTCGATGACGACGGTGTCGCCGTTTTCGCTGCGCAGCCCGGGCCCGACCAGTGCCGGGACGAGGATCTCCGGCGTGGCCCAGTCGGTGCCCTCGAACACGCCGGCTTCCTCGATGGCCTGCGCGCGGGCCTGGATCGCCGCGGGCCCGCCTGGCAGCAGCAGGACCCGCCGCAGTGCTTCCAGGACGCGTCGCAGCTTCGTGTGCTTGCCGAAGTCGCGGGTCTCCGCCATGGCCTGCACGGCGTCGTCGAGCGAAGCCACGCGCTTGTCCAGCGTCGCGGCGGGGGTCGGGTTCACAGGTGTTCCTCGGGGTCGGGTGCCGGCCTCCACATCGGACGGATCAGACGTAGAAGTCGTACTCTTCCTGTTCCTTCAGCAGATCACGCATCCGGTACGCGTCGTCGCCGAAGAAGTAGAGCAGGCCCCAGTGCGTGCCGAAAGCGGTCCGCTTGGTGACCGTCTCCTCCAGCGGCGCCGAAAGGTCGTGGGACTCGTAGTAGTCGTCGTCCTGGGTCTGCTCCGGGATCCGCAGCTCGCTGACGACCCGCCGGCGCGGGTAGACGCCGAAGCAGCCCGCGACGCCGGACGCGTCGACGACCTCGCGCGGGAAGAAGGCGTCGATCTCCTCCTCCGTCGTCTTCGGGTCGAAGGCCAGCGCCAGGCCCTGGTAGGCGTTGAACCCGTAAGCCCGTTCGAGCAGCTCGAAGACCTTGAAGCCCGGCGGGCGGTAGGCGACCTCGCCGAAGTACATCTCGCCGTCGCTGGTGACGAAGTACTCCGGGTGCACGAAGCCGAACTCGATGTCGAAGGTCTTGATGAGCTTCTCGATCTGCGCGGTGATCTGCGGCCGGTACTTCTCCAGCTCCGACGTCGCCGGCACGAACACCGAGTACCCGAGGGTGACGTACTCGGAGATGTTGAGGAACTTGATCTTCCCGTTGTGGATCCACGCCTCGACGGCGAACTCCCAGCCGTCCAGGTGGGACTCCATGAGGACGGGGAACTCGTCGTCCGGGATCGTGTCGATCTCGTCGGGTGTGCGGATGACGCGGTGCCCGAGGCAGCCGGCCTTGTCGAAGGCCTTGAGGTGGATCGGGTCGTTGGGGTCGCCGTCGAGCTTGAGCAGCGTCTGGTTGACGCGCTTGAGGAAGCGGATCACGTCGTCGCGGTCGTGGGCCTCCTCGAAGATGCCGACCCGGATGCCGCCGAGCTGGGCCCGGCGCTTCATCAAAGCCTTGTCGCGCAACAGCATCGCCTGCCCGAACAGCCGCGGGTTGTCGAGCAGCACCGAGTTGATCGCCCCGGCCCACTCCACGGTCTCCTCGAACAGCGGGATCGCGACGTCGACGCCTCTTTCTTTGAGGATCTCCGCGATCTCCAGCGAACGTTCGTTGAGCCGCTCGAAATTCCACGGCACGTAAGGGATGTCGTGCTCGGCGCAGTACTGCTCGGCCCACTCCGGGGCGACGACGACGTAGCGGCGGTCGAACCGGTCGAGGGCTTCGATCGCGTTGAGGCTCCAGCCGAGCAGGGCGAGGTATCCCTTGTCGGGGTTCTTCGAAGCCGATTCGGGCTGTGGCATGGACCATTCCTCCGGGTCGGCGCGTCAGGGGGTCGTTTCGTGACCCCACCGTACCGGGAGGTAACCGGGGTGCGCTGATCGAGCGCGTGATCACTAGGCGCCCGTCGAGGAACCCGGCCGCACGATCATCAGGACCGTCACCGCCGCCCACAGCAGGTTGAACACCCCCGTGACCATCGCGAGACGGCCCAGTTTGTCCGAAGTGGACTCTCCGGTCAGGAACCGCTTCTGCCGCGGCAGCACCAGGAGCGCGAGGACCGCGGCCGCCACGGCGGTCAGGCCGATCGACGTGAGCAGCCACGGGTCGCCCATGACGTGCATGGTGCCCGCGACGCCGAACCCGAACACCGGGACGGCGATGGCGGCGTAGGCGTACACGCGGCAGATCCGGTGCAGCATCGTCGTCACCTTCGCTTCGCCCTTCCGGACGGCGGCGGGGAACATGCTGGCCGCGACGGCGACCGGGCCGACGGCGAGCACCGCCGCCAGGACGTGGACCGAGAGCAGGAATTTCGACACGCGGCGAACCTACTGGGCTCGATCCGGGCCCGGGAGTGGCTGGAATGCCAGGAACCACCGAGTTCCGGCCAGTCCCGCCCCACGTGCACGGCCGGTGGATCCACCAGTGCGTCGCGTCGCCGGCGCACGTGAGCCCGGTCACCCGGTGCCGCGGCTGCCGGACCGCACTCCGTGGCGGTCGACGAGGCTGACCGCCGCCGCGCGGGCTAACGAGCGGCGGGTTCGGCGTCGAGGCCGAGCGCGTCCAGGCCCGCGTAGACGTCCGGGCGTCGCCGGCGCAGCCAGGCCGCCAGGGCGAGACCGGCGGCCGCCGCCACCGCGAGCAGCCACGGGAGCAGGGCGATCGCCGGTGCCTCGGAGCCGGCCAGCGTGGGGAAGTTGACGATCGCCAGCACCG
This sequence comes from Amycolatopsis sp. cmx-4-83, assembly GCF_046548815.1. NCBI lineage: Bacteria > Bacillati > Actinomycetota > Actinomycetes > Pseudonocardiales > Pseudonocardiaceae > Amycolatopsis > Amycolatopsis sp. cmx-4-83. Next base: position 126,161 of record NZ_JAEBEF010000020.1, read on the forward strand.
TCACCGCGATCAGGCCGAGGCCGCCGAGGCCGGGGGCGATCGCGGTGCGCCACAGCCGCGGGTCGCGCCGCCTGCGGAAGTACGCGACGACCGCGATGCCGGCCAGTGCCTGGAGGGCGATCACGCCGAGGGTGCCGATGCCGGTCATGCTGGCGGTGAGGTCGGCGAGGGGGTCCAGCCCGGCCAGCGCGTAGCCGGCGGCGATCAGCGTGGCCAGCCCGATCTGCGTCCCGCTCGCGACGTACGGCGCCCCGTTCGCCGCGTTGGTCCGGCCGAGGACGGCGGGCAGCACGCGGGCCCGGCCGAGCGCGAACAAGTACCGCGTCGCCGAGTTGTGCAGTGCGAGCAGCGCCGCGAACAGGCTGACGACCAGCAGCAGCATCATCACGTCGGTGAGGAACGAGCCCAGGTAGGTGCGGCTGATCGAGAAGACGAGGTCGCCGGTCGCGAGGTGGTCCTGCGCCGTCCGCCCGGCCTCCGCGACGCCCGTCGCGCTGACGAGCGCCCACGTCGTCACCGCGGCGAACACCCCGATCAGGACGATCGCCGTGTAGGTCGCGCGGGAGATCGTCCGGTGCGGGTCGCGGGCCTCTTCGCTGAACAACCCGGTGGCTTCGAAGCCGACGAAAGCGTTGAAGGCGAACAGGAACGCGATCCCGATCGAGTCCGAGAACACCACCCCCGGCGCGAACGCGGAGACGTCCAGCCCGGTCCGGACGGCCACCGCGACGTCGAGGACGAGCAGGATCGACACTTCGAGGACGAGCGAAACGCCGAGCACCTTCGCGCTGACGTCGACCCCGCGGCGGCCGAGCCCGAACACCGCGAGGGCGGAGACGAGGCTCCAGACCTGCCACGGTGTGCGCCAGCCGAAGACCTGTTCGACGACGTTCGCGGTGAAGAAGCCGCTCGTCCCGACCGCGCCGGCGACGAAGCAGTTGTAGCCGAGCAGTGCGACGAGCGCGGCGACCAGGCCCAGCGGGCGGCCGAGTCCCTTGGTGACGTAGACGTAGAAGCCGCCCGCGCCGGTGACCACCTTGCTCATCTGCGCGTAGCCGACCCCGAAGAGCACCAGGATCAGCGCCGCGAGCAGGAACGCACCCGGCATGCCGCCGCCGTTGCCGAGCGCGATGCCCAGCGAAGCGATGACGACGATGCCGGTGAGCGGCGCGACGGCGGCGAGGACGAGGAAGACGACGCCCGGTGTGCCCAGCGCGTCGCGGCGCAGGGAGCCCGACTCGGCCATGGCTTTCTCCTCCCGCGGGGGACTGTCCGGGCATGGTGCGCCCCGGTCGTGGCGGGAGTCTTGTGCCGCAGCGCAGACCCGTTGCCTAGCCCGGCACCCACATCGTCACGCGGGTGCCGCGCCCGGGCTGGGAGTCGACCGTGCCGTGCCCGCCGACCTCGGCCAGCCGGGCCACGATGGACTGGCTGATGCCGAAGCCCGGCGGCCGGTCGCGGACGTCGAAACCCTGGCCCTGGTCGCGGGCGACCACCGCGATGCCGCCGTCGCGTTCCTCCACGCGGAGCACGACCTGCTTGGTCCCGGAGTGCTTCACGGTGTTGCGCAACGCTTCCCGGACCGCTTCGACCAGCGCGGTGCGGCGGTCGCGGGACACCTTGTGGTCGTCGGCGAAGTCCGCGGCGACGAGCTGCGTGCGCAGGCCGTCGCGGGCCAGTTCGGTGGCGACGTCGGCGAGTTCGATGGTGAAGCTGCGCGTCGGGCCGGTCGGCACCGGCTCGGTGATCCGGCGGCGCAGCTCGGCCGCCTCCGCCTTGGCGACCGAACGGAGTTCCGCGAGCCGCGTGACGGCCTGCGCGTCGTCGCCCGGCGCGGAAATGGCCAGTGCTTCGAGCGTCTGCAGCACGCTGTCGTGCATGATCCGCCGGGTCCGGCGGCGTTCGGCCTCGCGCCCGCGCCGCAGCCCGATGTCCACCGCGAACCGGGTGCCGACGCCGAGCATGATGAGGATCGCGACGGCGAGCACGATCGCCACCGCCAGCGCGACCAGGCAGCCGATCGAGCGCGTCAGGGCGAGCTGGTGGCCCAGCGGGAGGCCGCCGGCCAAGGTCAGCGCGGCCCGCAGCGGCACGGCCGCGGCGAACAGCCACAGCGCGGCGGGCAGCCCGGAGGTGCCCGCCCACATCGCGACCGCGCTGACCAGCCAGGTCCACGACACGTCGACCGCGAACGGCTGCACCGCCGCCGGCGCCGTCGCGGCCACGAAGAAGTTGAGCAGGACGCCGACGGCCAGGTCCAGGCCGAGGGCGCGGCCGGTGACCCGGGCCCGCAGCCCGCCGGAGCGCAGCACCCAGACCGCCGCGGCGGAGCCGGTCAGGACGGCGAACACGGTCGCGCCCAGGACCGGGCCGAGCCCGGCCCCGCCGTTGGCCGCGGCGAACCCGATGAACACCTTGATGAACGCCGCGATCCGGTACGCCAGCGGTACGAGGACCCAGTAGCGCGAGGCACGTGCGAGCGTCGCGTCCCCGACCGCGGTGAGGTCGCCGTCGTCGGCGGGCCCGGCGGGTTCCGCGGGGGTGCCGCTGCGGAGCAACGTGCGGACGAGCGCGCGCGGCGGTGCGGCAGAGCCCGCCTCGGGCATCGGTGGACCCCAATCATCCGGCCGTCCGGGCGGGCCTGAGCCTGGCAGCGCCGCGGGGGAGCCGTCAACCGTCCCGGGCCGGAGTCCAGCCCGGTGGAGCAAGGCGCGCTACGCGTTCGTGACCTTGAGGCCCGCGAACGCCGCTCAGTACGCGTGGAACACGGTGTCCTCGCCCGCGTACTCCGGCCAGCCCGGCGAACCCGTGGCGGCGAAGCGGTGCCAAGCGCCGTTCAGCTCGGTGGCCAGGTCCTGCGGCGGGGCCTCGCCGAGCAGGCCGCGGGGGCCGGGCACCGCGGCCAGCGCGTCGAACACGAACGGCAGCTCGAGCCCGTGGCACGCGCCGAGCCTGCCGTCGAGCAGGGGCGAACCCCACTCGAACTCGTAGCGGAACGTCCGGCCGGTGTGGTGGTCGGCCAGGTCGCGCACGCCGTCGCGGAAGACCAGGTCGGTCAGCGCTTCGACGAGGACCTGGCCCGCCGGGACGCCGGAGCCGAGGCCGTAGGCGTGCAGCACGCCGGCCGGGTCCGGGTGGGACACCGCCAGCGACGCGATCGCCTGGTCGTCGGTGACCTCTTCCAGCGCGCCGGTCGGGACCAGGTAGAGCCGCATCTCCTCGCTGCAGCTGCCGGCGATCAGGTCGACGTCGCGGCCCGCGCCCGCCCGGATCGCCTTGGCCGGGTGGTGCGGCAGGACGTCGTCGCCGATCACCGGGAGGAAGGGGCTCAGCCCGTAGCCGCGGTCGTAGCCCAGCGCGTCGCGCAGGTCGGGCGCGCCGCCGGGGCGCAGGACGGCGTCCTGGGCGTCGAGCAGCTGCTCGGTCGACACCTTCCGGAAGGACTCCGCGGTCGGCTCGACCTTCAGCTCGTCGGCGACGACCCGGGCCAGCCGCCGCGCCTGGACGCCGTCGCGCACCATGTCGGGGTGTCCGCTTTGGACGATCGCGCGGTGGAACAGGCCCGGCGAGAGCGGCGAGCCGAGCAGGCAGGCGACGCTGACGGCGCCGGAGGCCGCGCCGAAGAGGGTGACGTTGCCGGGGTCGCCGCCGAACCCGGCGATGTTCTCCCGGACCCAGCGCAGCGCGGCGAGCTGGTCGCGCAGCCCGAGGTTGGTGCTGCCGCCCTCCAGCGGCAGGAAGCCGTCGACGCCGAGCCGGTACTGCACGGTCACCAGCACCGCGCCGGCGCGGGCGAACGCCGTGCCGTCGTAGGCCGCGGCCGACCCGGTACCGCCGAGGAACGAGCCACCGTGGACGAACACCAGGACCGGCAGCGCGGCCCCGCCCGGCTGCGGCGTCCACACGTCCACCGTCAGGTACTCCGGGCCCGGCCGCCAGCCGGTGCCGGCGATCGGGGTCAGGTCCAGGCCGGGGACGTCGTGGCGGCGTTGCGGCGCGGTCGGCCCCGGTCTTCTCGCGTCACGGACCTCTTCCCACGGCGGCGCGGGGACGGGGTCGGCGAAGCGCAGGTCGCCTTCGGGCGCGGCGGCGTACGGCACACCGCGGAAGAGCGCGACGCCGTCGGCGGTGACCTGACCGCGGACCGCGCCGGAAGTGGTGGGGACGACCGGGTCGGTCATTGCGGGGGGTCCCTTCGTGGCACACCGGGGAGGAGTCCCGACAGCCTAGGACCGCGGACCGGTCGCCGTCATGGGCGATCGTCCCCGCCGTTGTCGCGGATGGATAACGGCCGGGCGGGGCGCCGTCGGGCGCCCCGCCCGGCCGTCAGTCTTCGAGGAGGTCCTCGATGGTGATCGGGATGTGCCGGACCCGGGTGCCGGTGGCGTTGTACACGGCGTTGGCCACCGCCGCCGCCATGCCGACCGTGCCGATCTCGCCGAGGCCGCGCGCGCCGACGGCGTTGTGCAGCGTGTCCGGGTACTCGACGAAGTGGACGTCGACCTCCGGGATGTCGGCGTTGACCGGGAGCAGGTAGCTCGCGAAGTCGCCGTTGGCGAACCGGCCGTTCGCCTCGATCTCCAGACCCTCGTGCAGCGCCGCCGAGACGCCCCAGATCATGCCGCCCATGATCTGGCTGCGGGCCGCCTTGTCGTTGATGATCCGGCCCGAGTCGAACACGCCGAGCATCCGCGAGACGCGGGCTTCGCGGGTCAGGCGGTGCACCCGGACCTCGCAGAACTGGGCGCCCCACGAGCTGAACGAGTGCTTCGTGAGCTCCTCGCCCGGCGCCGACGAGCCGGTCACTTCGAGCGACTCGCGGCCGACCGCGCGCAGCAGTTCGCCGAAGGTCATGCTGCGGCCGTCCGCGAACACCCGGCCGTCGGCGTAGGTGACTTCGTGGCCTTCGAACGGCGCACCGGGATCGGCGGCGAGCGCCACCAGTTCGTCGATGGCCTTGACCGCCGCGATCATGATCGCGGTGCCCGCGCTCGCCGTCGCCGTCGAGCCGCCGGACAGGCCGCCCGGCGGGAGCGCCGAGTCGCCGAGCCGCGGCGTGATCCGGTCGGCCGGGATGTCGAGCGATTCCGCGCCCACCAGGGAGAGCACCGTGAGCAGGCCGGTGCCCGGGTCCGCGCCGCTGGTGGCGACGTCGGCGGTGTCGTCCGCGTGCAGCGTGATGCCCACCGTGGCCGGGAACCGCAGCGCCGGGAACATCGCCGTGGCCACGCCCATGCCGACGAGCCAGTCGCCTTCGGTGCGCGTGCCGGGCGGGCGGTGCGCCCAGCCGAAGCGCTGCGCGCCGATGCGGAAGCACTCGTCGAGGTGCTTGCTCGACCACTGCAGGTCCTTGCCCGGCGGGGCGGTCGAGTTGTTGCGGATGCGCAGCTCGATCGGGTCCATGCCCAGCGCGACGGCGAGTTCGTCGACCGCGCTTTCCAGCGCGAACGAACCGGGTGCCTCGCCGGGGGCGCGCATGAACGTCGTCGGCGGGATGTTCAGCGGCACGATCTTCTGGCTGATGGCCAGGTTCTGCGTGGCGTACCACTCGCGCGAGGTGCCGTGCGACGTCGGCTCGACGAACGACCGGGCGGCGTCGGTGCTGCACCACGAGTCGTGGCTGAGCGCGACGAGCGAGCCGTCCCGTTCGGCGCCGAGCTTGATCGTCTGGACCGTCGCGGCCCGGCCGGCGGTCGCGGTGAAGACCTGCTCACGGGTGAGCGCGGCCTTCACCGGGCGGTCGAGGGACCGCGCCGCCGCGGCGGCGAGGAACGCCGGTGCCGACGTGCGGCCCTTTCCACCGAAAGCGCCGCCGACGAACGGGTTCACGCAGTGCACGGCGGTCAGTTCCAGGTCCAGGGCGCTGGCCAGCTCCATCGCCTGCAGGTTCGACGCCTGGTTTCCGCTGTAGACGGTCAGCTCGCCGTCGTCCCACACCGCGACCGCGGAGTGCGGCTCCATCGCGGCGTGGTTCTGCGTCGCCGTGGTGTAGGTCGCCTCGACGACGACCGGGCTCGCGGCGAACGCGTCGTCGATGGATTCGACGCCGTCGGCGAGGACCTCCAGCGTCGGCGGCGCGCCGTCCCGGGCCGGCGGCGCGTCTTCGGCCGTGGCGAGGCCTTCGGTCAGCGACGTCTTGGCCGGCAACGGGCGGTAGGCGACGTTCACCAGCGAGGCCGCGTCGCGGGCCTGCTCGAACGTCTCCGCGACCACGAAGCCGATCGGCTGGCCGTAGTAGGTGACTTCCTTGTCCTGCAGCGGAACCCACGTGTCGCCGAACAGCGGCGACGTGGCCGTGCGCATCTCCAGCGGGTCGAACGGCGAGTACACGCCGACGACGCCGGGCGCCTCCCGCGCCGCGGAGAAGTCCATGGCTTCGATCTCGCCGTGGGCGATCGTGCTGAGCACGACGTAGCCGTAGGCCATGCCGGGGAAGTGGTGGTCGGCGCCGTACTTGGCCTGACCGGTGACCTTCAGCGGCGCGTCCAGCCGGGTGATCATCGGGAGCTCCCCTCGGTCAGTTCGAGCAGCGCGCGGACGAGGGTCCGCTTGAGCAGTGGCACCTTGTACCCGTTGTCGGACAGCGTTTCCGCGCCCTCGGCCGCCACGGCGGCGGCTTCTTCGAAGGCGGCCTGGGTCGCCGGGCCACCCCGCAGGGCGGCTTCGACGGACGGCAGCCGCCACGGCACGGTCCCGACACCACCGGCCGCGACGCGGGCGTCGGCGATGACGCCGTCCCGGACGTCCAGCGCGACGGCCGCCGAGCACAGCGCGAACTCGTAGGACTGCCGGTCGCGCACCTTGACGTAGGTGGAGTTCGCCGCCCAGTCCAGCCGCGGCACGATGACCTCGGTGATCAGTTCACCCGGCCGCAGGTCGTTCTCCAGCGCCGGGGTGTCCCCGGGCAGCTGGTAGAAGTCGGCGAGGGCGACTTCGCGGGTGCCTTCGGAACCGGCCAGCTTCACGCGGGCGTCGAGCGCGACCAGTGCGACCGCGACGTCGCTGGCGTGCGTCGCCGCGCAGGAGTCGCTGGTGCCGAGGATCGCGTGCATGCGGTTCGCGCCGGTGAGCGCGGGGCAGCCGCTGCCGGGCACGCGCTTGTTGCACGGCGAGGCGACGTCGCGGAAGTAGCCGCAGCGGGTGCGCTGCAGCAGGTTCCCGCCGATGCTGGCCATGTTCCGCAGCTGCTGGGACGCGCTGAGCAGCAGGGCCCGCGAGATCGCCGGGTACACCTGCGGGTGTGCGGCGATGGCGCTCATCCGCTCCAGCGCGCCGAAGCGCAGGCCGTCGGAGGTGTCGATGCCGCGCAGCGGGACTTCGTTGATGTCGAGGACGTGCTCGGGCGTGAGGACGTCGAGCTTCATGAGGTCGACGAGCGTCGTCCCGCCGGCGAGGAAGGTGCCGGGGGTCGCGAGCGCCGCTTCGACGGTGGTGGGCGCGGTCAGCTCAAAGGGACGCATCGGCCCGCCTCGCCTGCTGGACGGCCTTGACGATGTTCGGGTACGCGGCGCACCGGCAGAGGTTGCCGGACATGAACTCGCGCACGTCCTCGACGTCCTGCTCGACGGCGGCGACCGCCGACATGATCTGCCCGGCGGTGCAGAACCCGCACTGCAGCGCGTCCTGGTCCACGAACGCCTGCTGCACGGGGTGCAGCTCGTCCTCTGTGGACAGTCCTTCGACGGTGGTGACCGGCTGCTTGACGGTGGCGGCGAGGGTCAGGCAGGACAGCACGGGCCGCCCGCCGACGTGCACCGTGCAGGCACCGCACTGGCCGCGGTCGCAGCCCTTCTTCGGGCCGGTGACGTCGAGGCGCTCGCGCAGCGCGTCCAGGAGGGTCACGCCGGGATCGACGTCCAGGTGTTCGGTACTGCCGTTGACTTCGAGTGAGATGTCCACAGGTCTCTTTCCGCAGCTCGCCCGGATCGGTTCCGGACGGTGGTGGTGGCGGCGATCAAAGGGAGCGGATAGTCATCCGCTTCACCTGTTCGCGAGGCTAGCGGATTACAATCCGCTCCGCAACGAACCGGTCACGCTGGAGTTGCTCCAGGTCTGGGTTAGATTCGGCGGACGGAAGCCGGCGGACGAGGAACGGGAGGGACGATGACGACGGGTTCGGTCAGCCCCCGGCGCGCGGACACCCGGCGCAACCACGAGCGCATCCTCGTCGCGGCGGGGGAGTCGCTCGCCCGGACCGGCGAGGTCTCGTTCAACGCCATCGCGAAGCAGGCCGAGGTCGGGGTCGGCACGGTGTACCGGCACTTCCCGACGCCGGAGGCGCTGATCCTCGCGGTCTACCAGCGCGAGGTGCGGCACATCGTGGAGATCGTGCCGGTGCTGCTGGACAAGCACGCGCCGGACGAGGCGTTCCGGGTGTGGGTCACCGACCACCTGGCGCACTACATGATGACGAAGAAGGGGCTGGCCGACGCGCTGCGCCGCGCGACGGCCTCCCGCGGCGAGCTGCCCGCGAGCGCCTACGAGTCCATGATCGGCGCGATGGCGGCCCTCCTCGAAGCGAACGCGGCGGCAGGCACGGTGCGACCGGGTCTCGACCCGGTGGTGGTGCTGCGTGGCCTGGCCGGCTTGCTGCTGCTCGACCCGGGCGGCGACTGGCGCGATGAGGCGGCGAGCCTCGCCGACCTGCTGTGGCAAGGGATGGCCGGTTAGGTCGGTTGGTCGGGTGGGGTGGGGTTGCTGCTGCTGGAGTGGGGCGGCGATTGACGCGGTGGGGTGGCGGGTCTCGCCGACCTGCTGTGGCAAGGGATGGCCGGTTGGGTCGGTTGGTCGGGTGGGGTCGGGTTGCTGCTGCTGGACCGGGGCGGCGATTGGCGCGGTGAGGCGGCGGGCCTCGCCGGGTTGCCTCCGTGTGGGGTGGCTCGCGAGATGGTTCGGCTGAGTGGAGTCGGCCCGCTGCGGCGCCGGGTGGCTTCGTCCGGCGGCGGTGGCCTGCTGTGGCACAGGGGGGCCCGCTAGCGCGTTTCGCCCGGGGCCGGGCTGCGTCGGCACGGGCCGTCAGGCGGTTTCGTCCAGCCGGACGGTCACGGTGACGCGGCCCTTTTCGTCGCGCCGCGCGGTGGCGTGGCCGGTGCGGCCGGTGTCGTCGAGTTCGAGGGACAGCGGGCCGCCCTCGCCGGTGAAGTTGCGCCACCACGACTTCGCGTCCGGGAGCCGGACGCCGATGGTGACGACGTTCCCCGCCCGCCGGTAGCCGACGGGGGTGGTGAACGTCCGGCCCGACCGCCGGCCGGTGTAGGTGACCTGGGTCAGGTGGCGGCGGACCAGCTTGCCCCAGCGGGGTGACGTCCGCAGCGAGCCCACGCACGTGTTGACGCGGTCCACGGCGGTCTTCGGGAGCGGGCCTCGGTATCCCACGGGGAGCCTCCTTCGTCGGTGACGACGTCCACCGTACCGGAAACCGGAGATGGGTGTTCCGGTTAGCTGGAGGTGGGGAAGGTGAAGCCCGCCTCCGTCCGGGGCCAGCGCGTGGTGACGACCTTCGCGCGGGTGTAGAAGCGGACGCCCGCCGGGCCGTGGACGGGACTGTCGCCGATCAGGGAGTCCTTCCAGCCGCCGAAGGAGTAGTACGACATCGGCACCGGGATCGGGACGTTGACGCCGATCATGCCGACCTTCACCTCGCGCTGGAATTTGCGCGCCGCTTCGCCGCTGCCGGTGAAGATCGCCGTGCCGTTGCCGTACGGGTTGGCGTTGATGACCGCGATCGCCTCCTCGACCGTCGCGGTGCGGACGATCGCGAGCACCGGGCCGAAGATCTCCTCGCGGTAGGCGTCCATCTCCGTGGTCACGCCGTCCAGCAACGACGGGCCGACGAAGAAACCCTCTTCGTGGCCTTCGACCTTCAGGCCGCGGCCGTCGACCACCACCGTCGCGCCCTGCTCGGCGCCCCGGGCGACGGCGTTCACCACCCGCTCGCGCGCGGCTTCGGTGACGACCGGGCCCATGTCGCTCGCCGGGTCGCTGCCCGGGCCCACCTTGACCTCGTTCGCCTTGCGCTCGAGGACCTCGACCAGCGCGTCGCCGGCCGCGCCCACGGCCACCCCGACCGAGATCGCCATGCAGCGCTGCCCGGCCGAGCCGAACGCCGCCGCGGTGAGGTGGTCGGCCGCGTACTCCAGATCGGCGTCGGGCAGGACCACCGCGTGGTTCTTCGCACCGCCGAGGGCCTGGACGCGCTTGCCGGCCGCGGTGCCCCGCTCGTGGACGTACTTGGCGATGGGGGTGGAGCCGACGAAGGACACGGCGGCGATGTCCGGGTGGTCGAGGATCGCGTCGACCGCGGTCTTGTCGCCGTGCACGACGGTGAACACGCCGTCCGGCAGCCCGGCCTCGGCGTAGAGCCGGGCGACGAAGTTCGAGACCGACGGGTCGCGCTCGCTCGGCTTGAGAACGAACGTGTTACCGGTGGCGATCGCGATCGGGTGCATCCACAACGGCACCATGATCGGGAAGTTGAACGGGGTGATCCCGGCGACGACACCGAGCGGCTGCCGGAAGTCGTGGACGTCGACGTCGCGGGAGACCTGGTCGGAGAAGCTGCCCTTGAGCGCGTCGGCGATGCCGCAGGCGTATTCGACGACCTCGCGGCCGCGGATGACCTCGCCGCGGGCGTCCTCGATCACCTTGCCGTGTTCGCCGGAGATGATCCGCGCGAGTTCGTCTTCGTGCCTCACCAGCAGCTCGCGGAAGGCGAACATCACCTTGGTGCGCTGGGACAGCGAGGAGTCGCCCCACGTCTCGAAGGCTTTGCTCGCGGCGGCGACGGCGGTGTCCACAGTGGAGGGATCGGCCAGCAGGACCCGGGCCTGTTCCTGCCTGGTGGCCGGGTCGTAGACCGGCGCGGTGCGGGTCGAACCCGCGGACGTGGCGGCGCCGTTGATCCAGTGTTCGACGGTGTGCACGGTGCTCCTCGAAGTAGTGGTGTTCACAGCAGTCCCACCGCGGTGTCGACGGCCTTGGCGACGTTCCCGTCGTGCGGGAACAGCAGGGACCGCCCGACCACCAGGCCCTGCACGGTCGGCAGGGCGAGTGCCCGCTGCCAGGCCGAGAACGCCGCGTCGGCGTCCTTGACCTCGCCGCCGAGCAGGACGGCGGGCAGTGTCGAAGACGCCAGCACGCGCTCCATTTCGTCCACCACCGGCAGCTTGAGCCAGGTGCGGGCCGACGAGCGGCCGAGCCCGGAAGCGATGGTGATGGACTTGATCACGGCGTCGGGGGAGAGGTCGTTCTTGAGGCGCCCGCCCGCCCACACCGACAGGAACGGCTCGATCATCGCGATGAGCTTGCGGTCGGCCAGGTCGTTGACGGCCTTCGCGGTGTTCTCCAAAACGGCCGGCGTTGCCGGGTCGTCGAGGCAGATCCGGGTCAGCGTCTTGCCGCCGTCGAAGCCCATCCGGTCGAGGGATTCGGCGTCGTAGCAAGCGAAGCGGTCGTCGATCTCGAAGCTCGACCCGGCCAGCCCGGTACGGTTCATCGACCCGAGCACCGTCTTGCCGTCGAGCACCCCGAGCAGCAACAGGTCGTCGACGACGTCCGCGGTCGCGAGCACACCGGTGACGCCCGGGCGCTCCAACGCGAGGCACAACCGCTCGAGGAGCTCGCCGCGGTCGGCCATCGCCGTCGGGTTTCCGCCCACCGCGTTCGCGCCGCGGGCGGGGTGGTCCGCGGCGATGATCATCGTGCGGCCCTTGTCGTTGAACGGCGATGCGGCCCGCACCCGGTTCGCGGCCGCCTCGGCGATCGCTTCCGGGTCGTGCACCCGTTTGGCGACGATGCGCCGCACCACGTCGATCACGCTTCCCCTCCCCGGACCGCGCACCGGCCCTCCCGAGAACGACGATTCCAGCGGCTGCGGACTTTGTCAAGACATATGGACAACACGTCATCCCTACAGTGGCCGCCGAGGCGGTAGCATCCGGGGATGAGCAAGCCGGACATCACCTCCCCGGCCTGGGATGCCGGGCGGGAGATCGTGCTGGACCCGGGCAGCCCCGAGCCGCTGTACTTCCAGGTTTCGCGGCAGCTGCACGCCGCGATCGAGGACGGCAGGCTGCCGGCGGGGGCGCGGCTGGGCAACGAGGTGGACCTGGCCGCGAACCTGCGCCTGTCGCGCCCGACCGTCCGCCAGGCGATCCAGACGCTGGTCAACCAGGGGCTGCTCGTGCGACGGCGCGGGATCGGGACGCAGGTCGTCCGCACCAAGGTCGCCCGGCCGCTACGGCTGAGCAGCCTGTTCGACGACCTCGCCGGGCTCGGCGGCAAACCGGAGTCGGCGGTGCTGGCCAACCGCGTCGAGAACGCCGGCGCGGAGGTGGCCGAGCTGCTGGAAGCGCCGGGGCTGGCCCACGTGCGCCGGCTGACGCGGATCCGCTCCACCGACGGCGAACCCCTCGCCCTGATGAACAACTACCTGCCGGTGGGCATCATCGACCCGACCGACGACGAGCTGCGCGAGCGCGGTCTCTACCAGCTGCTGCGCTCGGCGGGGGTCCGCCTGCACGCCGCCGAGCAGAACATCGGTGCCCGGACGGCGACCGAGGAGGACGCGGAGCTGTTGCGCGAGGAGCCGGGTGCGGCCCTACTCACGATGCAGCGGACCACTTATGACGACACCGGCCGGGTGGTCGAGTACGGGTGGCATGTGTACCGGGCTTCGCGCTACACGTTCAACCTTTCGCTGACCAACGGGCCCCAGTAGCGGCGCGGCCGGGCCGGTTCGCACGGCGGGGGCGGTGGACTCCCGGCAGCCCGCAGCCGGGTTCGGGGGCCGGGCCGGTTTCCGCATCGCGGGGCGCGGCCGCCCGGCTCCGGGTGCCGACGCCGGAGTCTTTGCGGTCGAGGTGATCGTGGGACCGGTGGCTGGCTCGGGCTTCGGGTGTGGGTGCCGGAGTCCTTGCGGTCGAGGTGACCGGGGACCGGCGGCCGGCTCGGGCTTCGAGTGCGGGGGCCGGAATCCTTGCGGCCGAGGTGACCGGCGGGCCGGCGGAACCGGCCCGGCTATGGTCCGGAGGGGATTGTGAGGCGGTCCGCCGCGGGCTCCGGGGGCGCGGCCCGCCCGGCTCCGGGTGCCGACGCCGGAATCCCTGCGGCCGAGGTGACCGGCGGGCCGGCGGAACCGGCCCGGCTACCGTCCGGCAGGGATCGCGGGCGGCCCGCCACGGGCTCCGGGGGCGCCGGATTCCGTGCGGCGGAGCAGGCCGGCGGGTCCGGCCCGTGGCCTTACTGTCCGGAATGGACAGTGAGGCGGCGCAGCACCAGGACCACCGTGTCGTCGGCGTGGCGGACCACGTCGTGCATGCGGGTCACCAGCTCGCGGGGCAGCGTCGCGGCCGGGTGCGTGCGGTGGGTCTCCGCCAGCGCCAGCAGCCGGACCTGGCCTTCGTCGATGTCCTTGCGGCTCTCGACCAGGCCGTCGGTGTAGAGCAGCAGCGTGTCGCCCGGGTCGAGGTCCACCTCGACCAGCCGGCCGCTGCCGGGGTCGGGGAAGCCGACGCCGCGGCCGATGACCGGGGCGGGCAGGAGGCGGGCCGGGCCGGATGCCTTGACCAGTACGGGTTCCGGGTGGCCGCCGTTCGCCAGGCGGGTTCGGCCGGTCGCCGGGTCGGTGCGGGCGAGGATGACCGTGGCCATCAGGTCGGGCTCGATCGCGGCCAGGGTGCGGGACGCGCGCGCGATCAGGTCGGGGAACGGGTGCCCCTCCAGCGCCAGCGTGCGGATCGCGTGGGTGACGGTGAGCGCGTGCCGCGTCGAGGTGACGCCGTGGCCGACCGCGTCGACCAGCGTCACGTGGACCTGGCCGTCGGGCAGCACGAACCAGTCGTAGAGGTCGCCGCCGGTGGGGGAGTCCTGGTCGGTCGGGGAGTAGTGGACGGCCAGCTCCAGGCCCGCCACCGCGGGCGGGCGCGGGCGCAGCGCGTCCTCCAGCTCGCGGAAGATGACCGCGTGCGCGCGGCGGAGCTGCTCGTCGCGCTGTTCGAGGTCGACGTACATCGCGAGCACGCCGCTGTTGGTCTCCGCCAGCTCGTGCTTGAGCTGCCGCTGCTCCTGCGTGAGCGTGTCGGCGCGGGAGATCAGCGCGAGCATCTCCTCGCGCGTCGCCCGCTCGTCGTCGGGGTCGGCGGGCGTCACCGGCCCGCCGCCGGCGAGGTGCCAGGTGAGCGTCTCGTCGTCGCCCCTTTCGGGCAGCAGGGGCAGGGCGTTGCGGCTGTGCTGGCTCACCGCGTGGTCGAGCCGCGCGGTGACGGCCAGCCGCCGGTCCGAGGCCGCCGTGGCCACGTCGACGGTTTCGCCGGCGGTGAGGGCGGGTTCGGCGAGCAGGGTCACGGCGAGCACCAGCCGCGCGCGGTCGCCGGGGTCGACGCCGGCTTCGCCGCAGGCAGTGCGCAGCCGCGCCCGGATCCGGGCCAGGTCGGGGCGCATCAGCCGGCCCGGCCGGCGCGCAGGGCGAGCATGGCCGCGTCGTCGCGCGGGTTCCGGTGCCGGTGGGCCAGTTCCGCGGCGAGCAGCAGCAGGTCCGGGGCCCGGCCGGGGACGCGCCACCCGGTGCCGACGCCGTCGGTGTGCAGGACCACGACGTCGTCGTCGGCCAGCTCCAGGTGCCGGACCGGCGCCGACGGCAGCGTGAACCCGACGATGCCGGGGGTGCTGAGCAGCAGCCGGGACGGGCCGTCCCCGACGCTCGCGCCGCTGACGTTGCCGACGCCGCAGAACTCGAGCCGCCGCGGCGCGATCCGCACCAGCGCGACCGCGGCACCCCGGGTCGTGCGGAGCGCGCGGTGCATGTTCGTGAGCTGGTGCGGCAGCGGGCGGTCCGGGTTCTCGGCGAACACGCGCAGCGCGGCTTCGGCGGCTTCGGCGGCTTCGGGCCCGTGGCCGAGCCCGTCGGCGACGACGGCGGTCCGGCTGCCGGTGACGTCGGCCAGCGCGACGGCGTCACCGCAGTGCTGTTCGCCTTCGCGCGCCAGGCGGAAGTGCCCGATCGCGCCGCCGGGCGGGGGCGGCGCGGGCGCCAGCAGCCGGGCGGCGGCGAGCGTCCCGGTCTCGGGCGAGGACGTGATCCGGAACCCGGTCGCCATCCGGAGCACCGCGCCGAGGCCGGTGCCGAGCGTGGCGGTGGTCGTGTTGCCGTCCAGCAGCCAGTGGTCGAGGTCGGCCATGCCGGGCCCGTCGTCGGCGGCCAGCAAGTCGACGCCGCGCCCGGTCAGCGACCGCTGCACGAACACCGAGCCGCCGGTGGTGTGCTTGTCGATGTTGCCCGCGAGCTCGGCGGCCACGACCGCGGCGCGTTCGGCCAGCACGTCCGGGAGCCCGGCCGCGTGCGCGGTCTCGCGGGCGACGCGGGCGGCGGCGTACGCGGCGCTGGGGTGGTCGACGCGGATGCGGCTGGTCTGCTCGGCGACGGTGGCGGTCACGGCTGCCAGCGCGCGACCGTGACGGTGGTGCCGCGGCCGGGCTCGGTGTCGAGGTCGAAGTCGTGGACCAGGCGGCGGGTGCCACCGAGGCCGTGCCCCAGTCCGGCGCCGGTGCTGAACCCGTCGGTCATCGCCTGCTCGACGTCGGCGATCCCCGGGCCTTCGTCGCGGACCCGCAGCCGCAGCCCGGTCCGCCCGGCGGGGTCCCGCACCACGTCGACGGTCATCGTGCCGCCGCCGCCGTGGATGTAGGCGTTGCGGACCAGCTCGCTGGCCGCGGTGACGATCTTCGTCTGGTCGACGATCGAGAACCCGGCGGAGACGGCGGCGGCCCGCACGGCGTGCCGGGCGGCGAGGAGGTCTTCCTCGACCCGGACGGGGTGCTCGGCGGGCGGGACCGTCCGCTCCTCAGGAAGCATGGGGCGCCTCTTCGGCGGCCTCGGCGGGACGGCGCCAGCCCAGCAGCTCCATCGCCTGTTCCGCGTTCAGCGCCGTGCGGACCCCGGTCAGCTGCAGGCCGAGCTCGGTCAGCGTCAGCGCGACGGCCGGGCGCATGCCCGCGACGATCATCCGCGCGCCGAGCAGCCTGCCGGTGCCGGCCAGCTGCATGAGCACGCGGGCGACGAAGGAGTCGACGACCTCCAGCCGGGAGATGTCGATGATCACACCGCGGATGCCCTCGTCCGCGATCCGCGCGGTCAGCTCGTCGGTGAACGCGAGCGCGGTCTTGTCGTCCAGGTCGCTCAGCAGCCCGCCGAGCAGGATGTCCCCGAGTTTCAGGATGGGCAGGCCGGCGTTCACCCGGTCACGCCCGGCCGGGCGGCGGTGTCGCCGGTGAGCTGCATCGCGCTCGCCAGCGCGTCGGCGAGCGAGCCGCGGGTGACGATGTGCGAGAGGTCGATGCCCAGCTGCGTGATGGTTTGCGCGATCGACGGGCGAATGCCGCTGACCACGCACTCCGCGCCCATCAGCCGGACGGCGCTGACGGTCTGCAGCAGGTGCTGCGCCACGGCGGTGTCGACGGTCGGGACGCCGGTGATGTCGATGATCGCGACCCGCGCCTCGTTGGCCTGGATCGACTCCAGGAGGTTGTTCATCACGACCTGCGTCCGGGCGCTGTCGAGCGTGCCGATCAAGGGCACCGCGAGGACGTGGCGCCACAGCCGCAGGACCGGCGTGGACAGCTCGAGCACCTGGCTGTGCTGCTCGCGGATGATCCGTTCCCGGCCCGCCGCGTAGACCTCGAAGGTCAGCACGCCCGCGCTGTCGAGCAGCTCGTTGACCAGCAGCGCGGCCCGGTAGCGCAGCGCGGAGTCCTCGGTGTGCCGCTCGATCGCGCCCAGCATCGTGCGCTTGAGCGCGAGGATCGCCATGGCCGTGGCCCGCGGTTCGGCACCCGCGCGGGCCCGGCGCTCGGAAAGCGACGTCAGCGCGTCCCGCACCGCGGGGTCCTGGTCGACGATCCGGGACACCGGCAGCGTCCCGGCGATCGCGGTGCGCAGCGCGTCGAGCAGACCGGCGGCTTCGCGGCGGAGCTCTTGGCCGGTCCGGCCGCCGTCGGGTTCCTGGCCGGCCCAGTCCCCGGCCAGTGCGGCCCGGTCCTCCTCCAGCACGCGCGCGAGCACCGCGCGGACCTGGCTGTCGTCCGTGCCCAGCACCGAGCCCTCCTCGAGTGATCGGGGCGCGCTCTGCTGTACGCCGGTTGACTGTTGTCATATAACAACAGTTGTGTCAGCGATGCAAATCCGGGGTCCGGTCCGCGAGGGCCAGGTACTCCGCCAGCCCGCCGGCGAGCGCGGCCCGGCCGGCCGGTGTCATCTTCGCCAGCAGTGTCTCGACGCGGTCCCGGCGCCGGGACCGCAGGTCCTGCAGGTACGCGCGGCCGCGGTCGGACAGCCGCAGCGTCAGCTCCCGCCTGCTGCGCGCGCTGGGCAGGCGTTCCAGGAAGCCCACCGCCTCCAGCCGGTCGCACAGCCTGCTCACCAGCGGCGGGGTCGAGTCGAGCTGCTCGGCCAGTTCCCGCAGGTTGACCCCGTCACGGCGGTCGAGCGCGACGACCGCGCGCAGCTGCGACACCGACAGCGGCCGCGGCGACACGTCCTGCGCGCCTTCCAGGACCGATTCGATGAGGCGCGCGAGAGCGGCCACGCCGTCCGGGGCGGCCTGCTCGCGGGATCGATCCACGGCGTCCACTCTGACATCCCTATGCTGAACCGGCAGCACAGCTCACGCGAATCGCCGTAGACCCGGCACGCCGGAGCGGCGCAGACTCGACAGACTTGCCCGCGCCGGCGCGCGCGGACCCGTGAGCAGGAGGCAGGCGTTGGACAGATCCCTGGCGGTGGAGCGTCTCCTCCGTGACGTACCGCCGCACGACCTGACCAGGGCTTTGCGCGCGGCGCTGCGCGAGCACTTCGGTGCCGGGGCGGTCGAACTGCTGATGGCCGACTACGCGCTGACCGAACTGTGCCAGGTGGGCGAACAGCCCTACTCGTCGGAGCCGATCCCGGTCGAGGGGACCACGCCGGGCGCGGCCTTCGTCGCGCAGGCGGCGACGTTCGAGCCGGCCGCGGACGGCGTCACCGGGTATTTCCCGGTCAGCGTGCGCGGGGACCGGCTCGGCGTCCTGGCCGTGACGTTGCCCGCCGAACCCGAGCCGCCCGTCTGGGCCGAGCTCGAGCGGTTCGCCGAAGCCGTGGCCCACGAACTGTTCGTCGCCGACCGCGACACCGACCTCTACATCCAGGCCCGGCGCTCCTCGCGGCTGACGCTCGCCGCGGAGATGCAGTGGCAGCTGCTGCCCGGCCGCGCCTGCACCCGCGCCGAGTTCGCGCTCGGCGGCCAGCTCGAGCCCGCCTACGCCATCTACGGCGACTGCTTCGACTGGTCGGCGTCCGCGAGCAAGCTCGCCGTCACGCTGATCAACGGCATGGGCGAGGGCAGCGAGGCGGCCCTGCTGACCAAC
The DNA here is from genome assembly GCF_046548815.1 of Amycolatopsis sp. cmx-4-83. Lineage (NCBI taxonomy): Bacteria > Bacillati > Actinomycetota > Actinomycetes > Pseudonocardiales > Pseudonocardiaceae > Amycolatopsis > Amycolatopsis sp. cmx-4-83. The sequence continues at coordinate 144,557 of NZ_JAEBEF010000020.1, forward strand.
CTCGCGATCAACGCGCTGCGCAACGCCCGCCGCGCCGGGATCCCCCTCGACGCGCAGGCCGAGCTCGCCGACCAGGCGCTCTACGCGCACCACCGCGGCGCCGAGCACGTGGCCGCGCTGCTGCTGGAGTTCGACCTCGCCACCGGTTCGGTCGCTGTCGTCGACGCCGGTTCGCCCCGGCTCTGGCGGCTGCGGGACGGGAAGGCCGAGCGGGTCCTGTTCGACGAGCAGCTGCCGCTCGGCACGTTCGACGGCACGATCTACGAGGTGGAAAGCCTCCAGGCCGCCGAGGGTGACCGGTTCGTGTTCGTCAGCGACGGCGTCTACAACGCGGTCGGCACGCACGGCGAGCGCTACGGCGACCGCGAACTCGCCGAGGCGGTCACCGCGACCGCCGACCTGCCCGCCGCGCACGTGCCGGGCGCGGTGCTGCGGGAGCTGACTTCGCGCCGGCACGGCGGCCAGGCGGAGGACGACGCGATGGTCGTCTGCCTGGACTGGTTCGGCGCGGTCCCGGTGGCGGGCACCGGGACCGGCCCGGCGATTTCGGTGCGCCCCGCCGGGGAGTGACCACCCGCCACGGCGGGAGCGCCCGGCGTCAGCGGCCCCGGACGTCGTCGCTGTCGCCCTGCTCGTCGGGCTGCGTGGCGCCCGCCGCGATCTCCGACAGGGAGGCCGCGCCTTCCGGGTGACCCTTGGTGACGTGGGCTTCCGCGCGCATCCGCTCGACCATGTGCGGGTGGTGCAGCTCGAACGCCGGGCGCTCGGAGCGGATCCGGGGCAGGTCGAGGAAGTTGTGCCGGGGCGGCGGGCTGGTGGTGGCCCACTCGAGCGAGTTGCCGTAGCCCCACGGGTCGTCGACGCCGACGGGTTCGCCGTAGCGGTAGCTCTTGACGACGTTCCAGAGGAACGGCAGCACCGAAAGGCCGAGCAGGAACGCCCCGATCGTGGAGACGGTGTGCATCCAGGTGAAGCCGTCGCTGGAGAGGTAGTCGGCGTAGCGGCGGGGCATGCCGGCGTCGCCGAGCCAGTGCTGGATGAGGAACGTCGTGTGGAAGCCGGTGAAGGTGGTCCAGAAGTGCCACTTCGCCAGGCGTTCGTCGAGCATCCGGCCGGTGATCTTGGGGAACCAGAAGTAGATGCCGGCGAACGTGGCGAACACGATCGTGCCGAAGAGCACGTAGTGGAAGTGCGCGACGACGAAGTACGTGTCGTGGATGTGGAAGTCCAGCGGCGGGGACGCGAGGATGATCCCGGTCAGCCCGCCGAGCAGGAACGTGACGAGGAAGCCGACCGACCACAGCATCGGCGACTCGAACGTCAGCTGACCCCGCCACATCGTGCCGATCCAGTTGAAGAACTTGATCCCGGTCGGCACGGCGATGAGGAACGTCATGATCGAGAAGAACGGCAGCAGCACGGCGCCGGTGGCGAACATGTGGTGCGCCCAGACCGCGGCCGACAGCGCCGTGATGCCGATCGTCGCGAACACCATCGTCTTGTAGCCGAACAACGGCTTCCGGCTGAACACCGGGATGATCTCGGTGACGATCCCGAAGTACGGCAACGCGACCACGTACACCTCGGGGTGGCCGAAGAACCAGAACAGGTGCTGCCACAGGATCGCGCCGCCGTTTTCGGGGTCGAACACGTGCGCGCCGAGGTGCCGGTCGGCCAGCAGCGCGAAGAGCGCGGCGGTGAGGATCGGGAACGCGAGCAGGATCAGCACCGACGTGAACAGGATGTTCCAGGTGAAGATCGGCATCCGCCACATGAGCATCCCGGGGCAGCGCAGGCAGACGATGGTCGTGATCATGTTGACCGCGCCGAGGATGGTGCCGAGGCCGGTGACGATCAGGCCGGTGATCCACAGGTCGCCGCCGACGCCGGGGGAGTGGATGGCGTTGGACAGCGGGGTGTACGCGGTCCAGCCGAAGTCCGGCGGGCCGCCGGGGGTGAGGTAGCCGGACAGCACGATCAGGCCGCCGAAGAGGTAGAGCCAGTAGGAAAACGCGTTGAGGCGCGGGAACGCCACGTCCGGCGAGCCGATCTGCAGCGGCAGGACGAAGTTCGCGAACCCGAACAAGTTGGGCGTCGCGTAGAGCAGCAGCATGATCGTGCCGTGCATGGTGAACAGCTGGTTGTACTGCTCCGGGGAGAGGAACTGCAGGCCGGGACGCGCCAGCTCGGCCCGCATCAGCAGCGCCGTCAGGCCACCGCTCAGGAAGAACCCGAACGACGTCGACAGGTACAGCACGCCGATCGTCTTGTGGTCGGTGGTGCGGATGGTTTTGAGGAGCGTCGCGCCTCGCAGGCCCCGCCGCACGGGACGGTGGGGGATCGGGGTCGCGCGGGTCGCCGTTTCGGACATCGGACTCGCCACCTGGGGCCGACGGGATTGCGGACCTCGCGCGCGTACCCGCGGATCTCGCGCTTACACGCGGGGATCCGGTTGTCACCCCGGTCGTGGGTGTTCAGGGCGGTGAGAACCGCCCTGAACACCCACGACGGGTTCAGCCTTCCTGGCCCGCTGTCCGCAGCAGGACGGCGAGCGACCGCGCGCCGACCACCAGCGAGCCGCCGCCCGGAACCGTGCGGGGCGTCGTCAGCTGGTCGCCCGCCACGCCGCCCACGAGGACGTCGCCCACCGACCGGTGGAACACCTCGCCCGTGGTGGAGTCGAGCACCACCGCCCACTCCTCGCCGTACCCGCCGCCCGGGACGGTCATCGTGATGTCGTCCTCGTGGGCGTTGAAGCAGAGCAGGAACGAGTCGTCCACGACGCGCTCGCCGCGGGCGTCGAGGTCGGGGATCGCGGTGCCGTTGAGGAAGACCACGATGCTGCGGCCGAAGCCGGCTTCCCAGTCCTGGTCGGTCATCTCGTCGCCGCCCGGGGTGAACCAGGCGATGTCGCGCAGCTCGTCGCCGCGGCGGATCGGCCGGCCGGCGAAGAACCGGCGGCGGCGGAACACCGGGTGCTGCCGCCGGAGGCCGATCACCGCCGAGGTGAACTCGAACAGCTCGCGGTTGTGCTCCAGCAGCGACCAGTCCACCCACGACAGCTCGTTGTCCTGGCAGTAGGCGTTGTTGTTGCCCTGCTGGGTGCGGCCGAGCTCGTCGCCGTGCAGCAGCATCGGCACGCCCTGCGACAGCAGCATCGTGGCGATCATGTTGCGGCGCTGGCGGGCCCGCAGGTCGAGGACCTTCTCGTCTTCGGTCGGGCCCTCCGCGCCGCAGTTCCACGACCGGTTGTCGTCGGCGCCGTCGCGGCCGTCCTCGCCGTTGGCCTCGTTGTGCTTCTCGTTGTAGGACACCAGGTCGTCGAGGGTGAAGCCGTCGTGCGCGGTGACGAAGTTGATCGACGCGAACGGGCGGCGGCCGTCGTTCTGGTAGAGGTCCGACGAGCCGGTGATGCGCGAGGCGAACTCGCCCAGCGTCGCCGGTTCGCCGCGCCAGAAGTCGCGGACGGTGTCGCGGTAGGCGCCGTTCCACTCCGTCCACAGCGGCGGGAAGTTGCCGACCTGGTAGCCGCCCGGGCCGACGTCCCACGGCTCCGCGATCAGCTTCACCTGGCTCACCACGGGGTCCTGCTGCACCAGGTCGAAGAACGTGGCCAGCCGGTCGACGTCGTAGAACTCGCGGGCGAGCGTGGCGGCGAGGTCGAAGCGGAAGCCGTCGACGTGCATCTCGGTCACCCAGTACCGCAGCGAGTCCATGATCAGCTGCAGGGTGTGCGGCTGGCGGACGTTGAGGGAGTTCCCGGTGCCGGTGTAGTCCATGTAGTACTGCGGGTCGTTCTCGACCAGCCGGTAGTAGGCCTGGTTGTCGATGCCGCGCATCGACAGCGTCGGCCCGAGGTGGTTGCCTTCGGCGGTGTGGTTGTAGACGACGTCGAGGATGACTTCGATGCCGGCTTCGTGCAGCGTCCGCACCATCGCCTTGAACTCGTGCACCTCGCTGCCCGGCGTGGCGGGCATGATCGAGGCGGCGTACTCGTTGTGCGGCGCGAAGTAGGCGATCGTGTTGTAGCCCCAGTAGTTCGCGAGGCCGCGCTCGGTGAGGGCGTGGTCGTGCAGGAAGTGGTGGACCGGCATCAGCTCGACGGCCGTGACGCCGAGGGACTTGAGGTACTCGACCATCACCGGGTGCGCCAGCCCGGAGTAGGTGCCCCGCAGCTCCTCGGGGATGTCCGGGTGGAGCTTGGTCAGCCCGCGGACGTGGGCTTCGTAGACCACCGTCTCGTTGTAGGGCACCTTCGGCGGCCGGTCGTTGGCCCAGTCGAAGTACGGGTTGACGACGACCGCGCGGACGGTGTGCGCCGCGGAGTCGTCGTCGTTGCGCTCGCCGGGGCGGTCGAAGCGGTAGCCGAACACGGACTCGTCCCAGTCGACGCGGCCGGTGACGGCCTTGGCGTACGGGTCGAGCAGCAGCTTGGCGGGGTTGCACCGCAGGCCGCGCGCCGGGTCGTGCGGTCCGTGGATCCGGTAGCCGTACTCCTGGCCCGGACCGATCCCGGTCAGGTAGCCGTGGTGGACGAAGCCGTCGACCTCCGGCAGCCGGACCCGGGTCTCGGTTCCGTCCGGGGCGAACAGGCAGAGGTCGACGCGGTCGGCGACCTCCGAGAAGAGCGCGAAGTTGGTGCCGACGCCGTCGTAGTCGGCGCCGAGCGGGTAGGGGGTACCGGGCCAAGGCTGCACAGGGCCTCCACAGTGCGCGAATGAACTCCGCCCGGATACCCGGCCGGCGCTGCTCGTACCCGTGACGTGCCTCTCCTCACCCGGACGGCCGCCCGGCCCGGGACCGCCGTCGCGCGCGGCGGTCCCGGGCCCCGGGTCAGCTCAGCTTCTTCTTGGCGGCCTTCGCCTTCCCCTTGACGGTGCCCTTCGCGTCCTGCAGCGGCGCGTACGTGCTGTAGAGCGCGGGGTCGGGTTTGGGTGCGGTGCCCGGGCCGCCGAGGGGCTCGGGTTCCATCAGGTACTCGATGCCGGCGTCGGTGGTCCAGCTGGAGCCCTTGGCGCCGTCGGGCCCGTCGGAGAGGTGCCAGATGGTGTGGTTGTGGGTCTGGTCCTCCTCGTCGAGCAGCGCGTTGGGGGCGATCTCGTCCTCGAGGCCGTCGGCCTTGAGCTCCTCGATCGCGGCCAGCCACTGCTTCTGGTGCACGGTGTCGCGGGCGAGGTTGAACTGCAGCATCGCCTTGACGCCGGGGTCATCGGTCATGTTGTAGAGCCGGGCGGTCTGCAGCCGGCCCTGCGCTTCGGCGGCGACGTTGGCGCGGAAGTCGGCCAGGAGGTTGCCCGAGGCGATGATGTACTTGCCGTTCCACGGGGTGCCGTTGCTGTCGGCGGGCAGGGCGCCGCCGCCGGCGACGATGGCCTGCTGGACGTCCATGCCGCCGATCATCGCGGCCATCACCGGGTCCTTGACGGCTTCGGCGGTGACGGTCGAGGGGGCGCCTTCGAGCAGCCGCGCGACCATCGTGGCCAGCATTTCGACGTGCCCGATCTCCTCGGTCGCGGTGTCCATGATCAGGTCCTTGTACTTGCCTTCGATGCGGCAGTTCCAGCCCTGGAACAGGTACTGCATCGTCACGGTCATCTCGCCGAAGGCGCCGCCGATGAGCTCCTGGAGCTTGTGGGCGTAGACCGGGTCGGGCTTTTCGGGCTTGGCTTCGAACTGCAGCAGCTTCGTGTGACGGAACACGGGTGTTCCCTTTCGTCCGGGGTGGTGGTCGGACCGGGCTTTCCCGGTAAGGGGACGGTTAACCGCGGAAGGTCCGGCGCGTCGCCCGAGGCGGCGTACGCTCGTCTCGTGCAGATGCCGACCCACGGGCCTCCTCCGGCGGCCTTCGACCACGTGTGCTGGGGCTACCGCGACGTCGGCGAGTTCGTGACGCGCGCCCGGGACTTCCTCGCCGACGGCGTCGCCGCGGGGGAGCGGATCCTCTACGTCGCGTCCGGTGACGAGACGGCCCTGGCCGGGCAGCTGCGCGTGGACGCGCGGCTCGACGAGGCCTTCCGGCGGGGCGCGGTGCAGGTGGTCCCGGTCGAGGCGGCCTACCGCACGGGGACCGCGGTCGACCCCGTCACCCAGGTCGAGCGCTACGCCGCGGCGACGGCCGAGGCGCTGGCCGCCGGGTACACCGGGCTGCGGGTCGCCGCCGACGTGACGTCGCTGGTGCGCACCCCGGCCCAGCTGGACGCCTTCGCCCGCTACGAGCACCGCGTCGACCACTTCATGGCCGCCAACCCGATGTCGGCGCTGTGCGGTTACGACCTCGAGGAGCTGGGCGAGGACGTCGTGGCCCAGCTCGCCTGCCTGCACCCCGCCGCCCACGCGGGCGCGACCCCGTTCCACCTGCACGGCCACGGCCGGCCCGAGAGCAGCGCCGCGCTGGCCGGCGACGTCGACCCGGCGGCCCGGCGGTTGTGGCCGCTGGCGCTGGAGCGCGCCGACCTGCGGGCCGCCGGGGGGGGACGATCGCGATCGACGCCGCCGGCCTGACCTTCATCGACCACCGCGGCCTGCTCGCCGTGGCCGCCTACGCCGACCGGCGCGACACCACGGTCACCCTGCGGACGCGCCTGGCCGGTCCCGCCCGCCTGCTGGAGCTGCTGGACCTGTCCAGCGTCCGGGTGGAGGCGGCGTGGTGAGCACCGGAACCGCCGCCAGGGGTTACGACCACGCCGCCGTCCACTACGCGTCGGACGACGAACTGCTCGCCGTCGGCGTGCCGTTCCTGACCGGCGGCATCGCCGCGGGCGAGCCGACCGTCGTCTCGCTGGAGCCGGACCGCGCCGAGCTGCTGCGCGCGGCGCTCCCCGCGGACTCGGGCACGCACTTCCTGGCGACCGGCGAGCTCTACGCGCGGCCCGCCGCGGCGATCCGGTCCTACCGCGAGCTGATGGCCGGGTTCGTCGCCGGCGGGGCGGCGGGCATCCGCATCTTCGGCGAGATCCCGCGCGCCGCGATCGACACGTCCTGGGACTGGTGGGCGCGCTACGAGTCCGCGGTCAACCACGCCTACGACGAGTTCCCGCTGCGCAGCATCTGCGCCTACGACACCCGCACGACCCCGCGCCACGTGCTCGACGACGTCGCCCGCACCCACCCGTTCGTCGCCACCCCCGGCGGGCGCCGCGCGAACGACGGCTACGTCGACCCGCTCGCCTTCCTGGCCGGTCCGCGGCCGATGGTGCTTTACCCGATCCAGCGCACCCCGCCGCTGGTCGAGCTCGCCGACCCGCAGCCCCGCGAGGCGCGGCAGGCGGTGCTGGCCGTGAACAAGACCGAGCTGCCCGCCGCGGAGATCGACGACCTCGTCCTCGCGGTCAGCGAGATCGCCGACAACGCCCTGCGCCACGGCCGCCCGCCGGTCACCCTGCGGATCTGGGCCGATCCGGCGTGCATGGTGGTGACCGTGCACGACGCCGGCGACGGCCCCGGCGACCCGTTCGCCGGCCTGCTGCCGGCCGAGCGCGAGGTCGGCGGCCGCGGCCTGTGGATCACGCACCAGGTCTGCAGCCAGGTCACGCTCCACCGCGACCCCACGGGGTTCACGGCCCGGCTCACCGCCGGGAACCCCTGGCCGGCCCGCTGACCCGTTCGGGGCAACGGCCGCGCGGTCAGCGGTTCGCGGCACCCACACGATGGTGGCCTGAAGTGGAAAGCGCCCGGAAGGCGAAAGTAGGTTCTGCCGTGCGGGACGGAAACCGCAATTCGCCGATTCGAGGAGTTTTCCCATGCTGAAGAAGGTTGGTTTCGTCGTGGCCACGATGGCCGCCGGCGCGTTCCTGGCCGGCGGGGTCGCCGCCGCCGGCACCCCGGACGGCCACGGGCACCACGGTTACGACCAGAACGACCAGCTCGGCTTGCTGAACCTGAACAACACCGACGCGCTGCACAACGTCAACGCCACGCTCGGCGTGTGCGACAACGACGTCAACGTGCTGGGCGTCCAGGTCCCGGTGCGCAACGCGCTCAACGGAATCGGCGTGCCGATCCTTTCCCCGGGTTCGCACGAGGCCAGTGGCGAATCCCCGTACAACTGCGCGGCGGGCGCCATCGCCGACGGCGGAACGAGCCAGGGCAACTGATTCCCCGGGCCGGCGACGTCCGGCTCGAGCGGGACCGGCCGGAAACGAAAGCCGGTCCCGCTCGAACGCATTCACCCCCCGCCGGAAAAGGCGGGGGGTTTTTGTTTTCCCGCGGCCGCGGCCGGGACCCCCGCCGCTGAGTGCTGCGCGGGCCGCCGCCGCGGCATACGCTGTTCGCGCCCGATCCCGATCCGAGGAGTCCGCCCCCGCTTCTGTGTGCCTCGCGAAAGGTCCCCGCCATGTCGCAGCAGGTCAGTCACGAAACCACGGCCGCGGACGGGGTGAACCGGCGCAGCGTGCTCGCCGGGCTCGCCGGCGGCGTCGCCTCGATGGGGCTGCTCGCCCCCGCCGCCACGGCCGCCGCCGCCGAGAACGGCGGGCGGCCGCAGCACGACGAACGCGTCGAAGCGCTGCTCAAGAAGATGACCTTGGCCGAAAAGGTCGGTCAGCTCCAGCTCGTCGGGGACGAGACCACGGCTCGCGCGGCGCTCGCGGACGGGCGGCTCGGCGGCGTCTTCTCCGTCGTCGGCGCGGCCAAGCTCAACGCCCTGCAGCACCTCGCCGTCGAGCGGACGCGGCTGAAGATCCCGCTGATCTTCGGCCTCGACGTGATCCACGGGTACACCACCAACTTCCCGATCCCGCTGGCCCAGGGCGCGAGCTTCGACCCCGCCGTCGCCGGCGCCGACGCGACGGTCTCGGCGAAGGAAGCCCGTGGCAGCGGCATCCACTGGACGTACGCGCCGATGATGGACGTCACCCACGAGCCGCGGTGGGGGCGGATCGCCGAGGGGTACGGCGAAGACCCCTACCTCGCCACGCAGCTCGCCGTCTCGAAGGTGCGCGGCTACCAGGGGCGCGACTACTCCGCGCCGGACCGGCTCGCCGCCTGCGCCAAGCACTTCGTGGCCTACGGCGGAGCCGAAGGCGGGCGCGACTACAACACCGTCGACGTCTCGCTGCAGCGGCTGCACAACTTCTACCTGCCGCCGTTCAAGGCCAGCGTCGAAGCCGGCGTGGCGACCGTGATGGCAAGCTTCAACACCATCAGCGGCGTGCCGGCGCACGGCAACGGTTACGTCCTGCACGACGTCCTCAAGGGCCGCTACGGTTTCGGCGGCTTCGTCGTCAGCGACTACACGGGCATCCAGGAGCTGATCCTGCACGGCCTGGCCGGCGACGGCGCGGACGCCGCGGCGGCCGCCCTGCCCGCCGGTGTCGACATGGAGATGGTCAGCACGAACTACGCTGAGTTCGCGCAGCGGCTGCTGGACCAGCGCCGGATCACCCGCGACCAGATCGACGACGCCGTCCGCCGGATCCTGCTGGTCAAGTTCCGGCTCGGCTTGTTCGACCACCCCTACGTCGACGAGTCCACCGAGGTGAAAGCGCCTTCACCGGCCGCGCTCGCGGCGTCGCGGCAGGCCGCCGGGCGGTGCATGGTGCTGCTCAAGAACGACGGGCCGGTGCTGCCGCTGGCGAAGTCGGTCGGCTCGGTGGCGGTCGTCGGCCCGCTCGGCGCGGCGACCTACGACCTCAACGGCACGTGGTCGGGCCTGGGCACCGGCGCTTCGACGACACCGCCGGTGACGGTGGTCGACGGGATCAAGGCCGCGGCGCCGGGAGCCACGGTGACCTACACCGCCGGCTGCACCGTCGACGGCACCGACACCAGCGGGTTCGCCGCGGCGCAGCAGGCGGCGCGCGCGGCCGACGTGACCGTCGTGGTGGTCGGCGAAACCGCCGCGATGAGCGGAGAAGCGGCGGCGCGCAGCACCATCGACCTCCCGGGCGTGCAGCAGCAGCTGGTGGCCGCGATCAAGGAGACCGGCAAGCCGTTCGTGGTCGTACTCGTCAACGGGCGGCCGCTGACCATCCCGTACCTGCACGACAACGCACCCGCCGTGCTCGAGGCGTGGGCGCCGGGCGTGCAGGGCGGTCGCGCGATCGCCGACGTCCTGTTCGGCACGGTCAACCCGGGCGGCAAGCTGCCGGTCAGCTTCCCGCGCGCGGTCGGGCAGATCCCGATCTACTACAACCACGAGAACACCGGCCGCCCGGCCGATCCGGCCAACAAGTACACGTCGAAGTACCTCGACCTGGAGTCCGGCCCGCTCTACGAGTTCGGCCACGGCCTGTCGTACACGACGTTCCGCATCGACGGCCTCCGGCTTTCGGACACACGCCTGCCGGCCCGCGGCGGGCGGATCCAGGTCAGCGTCCGGGTCGCCAACACCGGTTCCCGCGCCGGCGACGAGGTCGTGCAGCTCTACTTGCGCGACCCGGTCGCGAGCATCGTCCAGCCGGTCCGCCGGCTGCGCGGCTTCCAGCGGGTGACCCTCGCCGCGGGCGCGTCGACCACGGTGTCGTTCACGCTCACCCCGGACGACGTCGGGTTCTACGACAACGCGGCCGCGTTCCGCGTGGAGCCGGGCAGGATCGAGGTCTACGTCGGCAACAGCTCCGCGGCGACGCTGTCGTCGAGCTTCACCGTCGTCTAGGAGCGGCTCGCCTCAGGAGGAGGCGGCGGAATGTCTACGTCATGTCCGGCCACCGCCCCGCCGATGTGGATGGTGCCGTGGACGGCGCCGGCCTGCATGACTGTTCCGACGACGTCGCCGGTGACCCTGTTGACGACGGATTGCTCGGTCGGTCGTGTCGCGTTGAGTGCTGGGCGGAAGCACGGGTGAATGCAGAACTCGCTCTCCTGCGGCCGGATCGAGGTCTCCGCTGTTCCGGCGTAGACATAACCCTCGCGACGGCGAACTCCGAGGAAGCCGACCGAGAAGAGCAACTCGATGACCGAGTCGGGATCGAGCAAGTGAGTGTAGGCGGGATGCCGGTCCGCCAGCCCTTGCCGGAACGGGCCGAACATCCGCGCTATGGAGGTGCGGGTGAGCTCGTACCCGATGTCCCTGAAAATCGGCAGCAAGGAGCTCAGGAACGGAAACCGCACCCGGTACTCCTTCGCGAGGTCGAGGATCTTCCAGCGCGAGAACACGAGGGTCGCGTCCAGGACGTCGGTCGCGGTGATGAGGTGGTGGCCGTTGCCATGGGCCGTGTCCCGGCACTGGTTCAGGAACTGGATCGCGTCACGAGGCCTCGGCAGGGAACGGGAGAAGAGGTAGTCGGCGGTCGGCTCGCCGAGGATCCGGGGTGGGAAGACCTCGCCCCACAGCTCGTCCGGCGTCAGCCGCCTTCCCAAAGCCACGCCGGCCCGGGTGATCGCGAGCTCGTGGAGCTGGTGGCTGGTCCAGCTGATCCGGACTTCGTCGCTGTGGAACTTGTCGGCGTCGCTGAAGTCCAGGGCGTCGTAGATGTCCGATCGGACGAAGGAAGCACACCGAAGGGCTTTGCCGTACGTGAGTGCCACGTGTTTGCTGGCCAGCAGCAGGCCGATCACGAGTGCGGCGCTTTCCGGCTCGCTCGACCAGATCTGCTCCAGCTGATCGACCAGGATGAGCAGCGGCCCGGTGCGTTCCACCCAGTCGAGGTCGTCGAAAACCTGGCGTACGCCCGCTTCGACGATCTCGAGCTGGCGGGAAGCGCGCACGCCCGCCGGCGCATTGTTCGTGGTGACGGCCAGTTTCGCCCCGAACGCCTCGAGCGAGACGGAAGACACGAGACTGCGGCCCGCCCGCGTGACCCGGTGGTAGAGGCTTTGGTCGTCGAGTTCGCCGTTGTCGCGGAGGAAGCGTTCCAAAACTCCCACCGAAGCGGGTCGTCGTCGCTGCCGGCCCACCGCGCGCGGGTGCCGGACGAGCAACCGGGCAGCGTGGAGCGCGAACACGTATCGCCACAGGAGCGCCTTGGCCGCGGGTGCGGTGAGTCCCTCCAGGGTGAATTCCCGAAGGACCTCACCGGCGGCATCGTCCGGGGTGATCAGGTAGGACCGGTCGGGCCCTGGATCACTCGTCGCCATCCGCATGCAGATGGCGCTCTTCCCGGAACCCTTGCGCCCGACGATCAGGTTCTTGCGCCCGGCGAGGACTTCCTCGTAGACCGTGGTCGCCACGAACCCTTCGCGAAGCAGGCCGTCCGCCATGTCGTGTTCGGCGTCGTCGCGACCGAAGAACAGCGGTTTCACGACGTTGGGGGCGTCCGAGATGACAGCTTCCTCGCCCCGCTCGCCGATTGACGCTGTCACGAGTGCCGGTCGAATCGGCGCGATGCCGTTCGCTGGCGCGGCGAAGTCGTCCGATGGACCCATGGCCGCACGCAGCTCACGGCCGAACGAGGGGTTGCGTTCGGCTTCTTCCTCCAGTGCGAGCAGTGCCCGCGTGCGTGTCCGTTCCGTCACGGCGCCACCGGCTGCCTCCGATATCAGGAGCTGGATCGCCGGGTCGTCACCCAGCGCTCGGGTGACCAGTTCACCGACGCGCGCGTCGGCTGCTGCGGAATCGTGGATGAACTGGGAAGCCCACTGCTCCACCAGCCTGACGACGCGGTACACCGGTCGCCCTCCTCCGTGACGACGGACCTGGACGTGTGCTGAGTCGTCCGAGCGGCCGGGTTTGCTACACCATCGCCCTGATCCTGAGGTCAGGAGCGGCAGAGCAGCGCGTCGGGCGTCCGGCTCGACCCGAGCCGGCCCGTGTAGGCGACCCCGGCGACGTACTCGCCGGGGTTGCACTGCCCCTTGTAGTTGCCCGACGCGAAATCGCCGCCGAGGTCGCCCGCAGGGCGGTTGTCGCCGCGGTCGAACCAGACCGTGCGGCCGGTACGGCCGAGTGGGGTGGGGGAGCGGCCGCACAGGACCGCGGAAACCACCGCGCCCTTGACGCTGTAGCCGACGACCGCGTGGTCCGGCGGGCACTGGGCCTTGGTGTAACCGGACGCCCAGTCAGTGTCCACAAAGGACTCGTCGCGGACGGCGGTGTACGCCGTGGGCGTGGGCAGCGTGCCGGTGCAGAGGCCGCGGTTGCCGGTGTGCGCCAGGCCGGTGAGGCGCTGGCCGTCCGGGCAGGAACCCTTACGCGCGCCCGGATCCCAGTCCGGCTTCGCGCGCATCGTCCGTGACGCCGGGAAGTCGGCGTAGTCCAGGTTGAGCATCGACCAGTGCTCGGCCGGCGGGACCTGCCCGGTGCGCGCGGGCGCGTTCACCAGCCGCTGCCAGGCCGGGCCGCGCCAGTCGGACCCGTCGAGGACGTCGATGCGCCGGCCCGCCGCGTCCCACGCCAGCAGGGACCAGCCGTCGCCGGAGCCGTTGGTCTGGAAGCCGACCGCGGGCCAGTAGGCGAAATCGGTGTCGGTCTCGGCCAGGTAGTCCACGAAGTTCTCGAACCACGCGCGGGAAGCGGCGTCGGTGGTGCCGCGGCCTTCGCCGAACTCGCTGATCCACAGCGGGGCCGTGTAGTGCTTGCCGGTCTCGGCCTCGACGAAGAACGCCTGCCGGTACAGGGTGTCGCGCAGCTGCTGGGGCGTGAGGTCGCGGTAGCGCGGGTCGTGCGTCTCGCCGACGCCGGTGGCGCCGGAGTGGTTCGGCCCGGTGTAGCCGTAGAAGTGCGCCGAATAGACGAGTTTCCCGGAGTCGACGAGCGTGTGCGACAGGGTGCGCGCGGGCTCCAGCGTGGGGCGGCCGTGGGCGAAGCCGTCGATGGGCAGACCGGTCCAGTTGATGCCCTCGACGATGATCAGCAGGTCGCGGTCGGCCTCGGTGAGGATCCGGTCGGCGACCTGCTGGCTCGCGCGCTGCCAGTCGGTTCCGTTGCCCCAGCCCCAGTTCGGGTCGTCGAAGGTGTTGCGGCGGACTTCGTTGTACAGGTCGGCGCCGACCACGCGCTTGTTCGCGGCGTAGCGGCGGGCCATGAACAGCCAGTCGTCCTGCCACTGCTGCTCGCTCTGCGCGGTGTTCCAGCGTTCGTTGCCGTCGAGCCCGCAGCACCAGCGCGCCGTCGTGGTGTGGTTGTTGAGGATGACGGCGAACCCGCGCGCGGTGAGCCGGTCGACGACGCGGTCGTACACCTGCAGCGGGGTGAGGCCGTGCAGGCCGGGGTTGGCCGGCAGGTCGGGAACCGCGTTCGGGTCGTGGATCATCGCGTTGGAGAACGGCAGCCGCACACTGTTGAGGCCCAGCTGCGCGAGTCCGTCGATGACGGTGTCGATCGGCGCGCGGTCCAGCCCGAGCGGGGTCTGGTAGGCGATCTCGCCGGCGTGGTGGTTGGCGGGGTCGTTCGTGTCGCCCGAACCGGTCCACGTCCCGCTCGCGCCGTGCCAGTTGGCGGCTTTGAGCTTGAACCGGTCGCCGTTGGCGTCGACGATGTAGCGCCCCCGGGTGCTCAGCGGTCCCACCCACGGCGCCGGCGCCGCGGCTTGCGCGGGCGGGGAAAGGGGAACGACGAAGCAGGCGGCCGACAGCACGGTGAGCGCGACACTGAGGAACCTCACCGGCGGAGGTTAACCAACCACGAGGCCGGGTGTATACGGCCATGCGGTGGCTCAGCGGGGAATCGCGGCCTCGATGTCGGCGAGCTGGGCGGCGATCAGTTCTTCGAACGCCGCGCCGCGCTCCGCGCCGAGGGGACGGACGTCGCGGGCGAAGTGGGCCAGCGCGGGGAAGCGTTCCGGGTCGGCGCCCAGCACCGCGACGCGGAACAGCTCCAGGCCCTGCTCGCGCTCCTCCGGCGTGATGGTGGTGACGCCGGCTTCGGCCGAGATCAGCGCGGCGATCAGGATCGCGAGCCGGTGGTAGCGCGCCGGGATCTCCTCGTCGGGCAGGCCCGCCTCGCGCAACGCCGCCAGGACCTGCTCCATGACCAGCCGGGACCCGTGGCCGCCCGAGGCGTAGCGGCCCCAGATCGCCGCGATCTGCGGTTGCGTGCCGAACGCTTCCCGCAGGCGCCGGGCGAGCGCGGTGAGACGTTCCTTCCAGTCGCCTTCGGGACGGTAGCCGTCCACGGCGGACACCAGGATGCGGTCGGCGAGCGCGCGCAGCAGCTCCGTCTTGGTGCGGAAGTGCCGGTAGAGACTCGAAGAGTCCGTCCCGAGCGCCGCGGCCAGCTTGCGCACGCTGAACGACTCCGCGTCGCTCGTGCGCAGCAGTTCCGCCGCCGTGTCCAGGATTTCTTCGGTCGTCCAACGCCTGCGGCCCGCCATTTCGCCCCTTTCGACGTCTTCAGCATAACCTATGCACTTGCTGTTGCACGCACCGCGTGCATAATGAGGACGCAAGGGGCCCGGTCGTCGGGTCCCGGCTCTGGGAGGACACCGTGCTGAATTCTTCCGCGCTCGACGCGGCTCTCGAAGACGTCCACCGCGCCGGCGTACCCGGCCTGTTCGCCGAAGTCCGCGCGGGCGACCACGTCTGGCGCGGCGCCGCCGGGGTCGCCGACGTCGATACCCGGCGGCCGGTCACCGCCGGAATGCGGCACCGCGTCGGCAGCATCACCAAGACCTTCACCGCCGCCGCGGTGCTGGTGCAGGTCGAGCAGGGCCGGATCGAGCTCGACAAGCCGGTGGGGCACTACCTGCCGAATCTGGTGCCCGGCGACGCGATCACGGTCCGGATGCTGATCAACCACACCAGCGGGCTCGCCGAGTACCTGCCCTGCGCCTACCCGTCGCTGCGGGCGTTCCCCGACCTGGCGAAGACGTCGCCGCAGAGCCTGGACGACCACCGGTTCACCCACTTCGACCCCGTCGAGCTGATCGCGCTGGGGGTCGGCGCCCCGGCCGCCGGCCCGCCGGGCAGCACGCCCGGGCTGTACTCGAACACCAATACCTGCTGCTGTGCGAACTCCTCGAGCACGTGACCGGCACGGCGGCCGAGAAGGTCATCACCCGTGACGTCATCGAGCGCGCCGGGCTCCGCGACACCGAACTGCCCGGCGGCACGCACATCGACGGCCCGCACTCCCGGCTCTACGAGTCCTGGTTCGGGATGATCGACCCGCCGCGCGACTACAGCGTCTACGACATGTCGTGGGTCGGGCCGTCGGCGTCGCTGATCTCGACCGTCGCGGACCTCAACCGCTTCTACGCCCGGCTGCTGGCCGGCGAAGTCGTCAGCCGGGCGTCGGTGGCGGAGATGCAGCGGACCGTGCCGGTGATTTCCCAGGAGGGCAGGGTGATCCCGTACGGGCTCGGCCTGCACCCGGCGGAGGCGCCGGGACAGCCCACGTTCTGGGGCCACGGCGGCACGGTCTGGGGCGGCGGCGCGCTGGCGATGACCCGCGCCGACGGTGGGCGGCAGCTGGCGATCGCGCTGAACCTGCAGCGGTGGAACGAACTCGACGCCACCGGACGGCCCCAGCCGCACCCGATCGACGCCGCGCTCGCGGCGTTCCAGCGGCTCGCGCTGTACGGCGAGTGAGCCGCGGCGGTCGGCGGTGATCGGCGGTGACGGAAATCAGAGCTGAGGACCACGTGCGTCCGCAGGTCGCAGAACCGCGGCACTGCTCCGGCGAGCCGCTGACGACGTCGGCCACTTCGGCGGCGCTCAGCCGGTCGCGCCAGTCGGCCCAGCCCAGTTCGGCCAGCTCGAGGAGGACTTCTTCGCGGGATTCGAAGTACCGGCGCAGCGCCGACGGGTGCAGCCCGACCCGCTTCGTCACCTCGGTCAGTGTGACCTCGCGCACACCGCGCTCCACCGCGAGCTCGCGCGCCGCCGTCAGGAGGGCGTTCTTGCGGGCCTCTCCTGTCCTGGTCGAGCTGGCGGGGCTGGGAAGAACCATGATCTTCTTCGTCACCGGCGCATCCCGCGGGCGCGGCGACAGGGCGGCGGCCGGATCATCCAGGTCTCGCTGGCCACCGAGGTCGGGCCGCCGGGCATCAAGATCACCGTGCTCGAACCCGGCGGGACGCACACCGGCTGGGCGGGGGCGTCGATGGCGACGCCGCCGACCAGCGAGCCGTACGAGGCGACCGTCGGCGTGTCCGTGCGGGCGATGGCCGACTTCGAAGAGCACGCGAACGGTGACCCGCGGAAGGTCGCCGACCTCGACGACCCGCCGCTGCGCCTGCTGGCCGGCAGCGCCGCCTGCGAGTTCGGCCGGGAGGCCTGGCAGCACCGCGTCGCGGCGGGCGAGAAGTGGGAGGAGTCGAGCCGGTCCACCGACCCCGAATCCGCCGGTGGGGCCTGGCGCGGTCAGCGCGGCGCGAGCCTCCCCGACGTGCGGGCGTGACGCCGTCGGGTGGTCGAGGTTCCGGACGGCCCTCCACTGGGTAGCCCATAGGTGTGAGGCTGAGCAGGCTGTGCCTGCGGCGACGAGTGAGAGGTGATCACATGAGCCAGGGCGACGCCCCGGTCGGGCGATCGGTGAAGACGGCGGCGGCCGGCGTTCGGGATCTCGCCGCGGAGGCCGCGCGAGTGGGTGCGGCCGCGGCCGTGCGGGCGGTCGAAATCACCGACCGGAAACTGGCCGAAAGCAAGGACGAGCTGGCCAAGGTCGGCCGCGCGGCGACCAAGGACCTGGACAAGAGCACGCGGTCGTCCCGCCGCGACGTGCTGTCCAACTCCACGGCCGCCCGCGACGAGGTACTGGCCCGTGCGGCGAAGATGCGCGACCCGGGCCGCAAGGCCGCCCTCGCGGTAGCGGCGGTGGTGGGCTCGGCGAACGAGTCCGGCCGGCGCAGGCGCAAGGCGGTGGCCACGGCGAAGCGTGACTTGGCGGTGGCCCTGCAGGAAGCGAAGGGCGTGGCCCGCGGCGAGCGCGGTAAGCGAGCCCGCTGGCCCTGGGTGGTGGCGGCCGCCGCGGTGGCGGGCGCGATCGTCGCGGTGGTGCAGGTCCGACGGCCGAACCCGTTGGCCGACCAGGCCGCGGACCCGGCCACGCTGCCGGCCGACAAGCCGGTGGCGGTGCCGTCGGAGAAGCCGGTCGCCCCGAAGCCGGCTTCGGTTCCGCCTGCGGCGGCCGACAAGCCGGCGGCTCCCCAGGCATCCCCGGCGCCTGCGCCGGCGCCGACTGCGGTGCCGCCGAAGCCCGAGGTGAAGCCTGAGGCGAAGCCGACGGAGAGCGCGAAGAACGGCCGCGAGCCGGTTTCGCGGGGCCAGAACAAGGCCCACTAGTTCTGGTAACCGCTGCCCCGCACCCCCGCGATCGGGGGCGCGGGGCAGCGGCATGCCTTGGGTAGGCGGGAAACGCTTCCCGCCGGGATGGGTGCGGTACCGGGCCGGACTGAGTAGGTCGGCGCGGCAACTCTGCGGGAGTGGCTGAGCCTGGTGCGGCGGTCGGTGGGGTTTGTGACTGTGCGGTGCCGGTGAGTTGGCCGGGTCGCGGCAATCCTGGGGAGTGGCTGAGCCTGGCGCGGTGGATGCTGGGGCTTGTGGCTATGCGTGCCGGTGAGTTGCCCGGGTCGCGGCAATCCCGCGGGAGTGGCTGAGCTTGGTGCGGTGGTCGCTGGGGTTTGCGGCTGGGAGGTGTGGGGCACCGAGGAGTGGCAACTCCGCGGGAGTAGCGAGACTGGTGCGGTGGTCGCTGGGGTTGCGGCTGGGAGGTGTGCGGCAGCGGCGAGTTGCGTGTGTTCGGCAATCCTGGGGGAGTGGCTGAGTCTGACGCGGCGGTCGCTGGTGTTTGCGGTCGGGAGGTGTGCGGCACCGTGGGTTGGCCAGGGCGCGGCAATTCCGCGGGAGTGGTCGAGCCTGGCGCGGCGGTCGCTGGGGCGCGGTCGGGAGGTGTGCGGCAACCTGCGCGAGTGCCCGAGCCCGGCTCGGCGGTCGCCGATGTGAGTGGGCGCTTTGCGGCGCCCGAAACAAGCGTAAATGAACCCGCTCCGGTGCGAGTGGCGCACCGGAGCGGGTTTGGCGGCGGTATCGGGCGCGCCCGGGATGGGCGCCCGGCCACCCGCGGCGCCCGGCCGAAGGGGCAGCCGCCGGCTACTCCTCCTCGGTCACCCTGATCACCGTCTTCCCGCGGGTCCGGTGGGCGAACTCCGCCGGCACCTCCGCGAGCGGCCGCACCGCGCCCACCCGCACCTCGAGACGGCCGTCCCGTACCCGCTGTGCCAAGTCCGTCAGCCGGGCTCGGTCCGGTTCCACCACGAAAAAGACCGCGCGCCCGTCGGCCGGGCGGATCCGGGGCGGCTCGGCGATCGTCACCAGCGTCCCGCCCGCCCGCACCAACGCCGCCGAACGGTCGAGGACCTCGCCGCCCAGGACGTCGAGGACCACGTCGACCTCGCCGGCCTCCGTCAGCTGGTCCAGCTCGAAGAAAGCCGCCGCGCCGAGGCCGAGCACCGTCTCGCGGTCCGAAGGGCGGCCCGTGCCCAGCACCCGGGCTCCCGCCGAGCGTGCCAGCTGGACCGCCAGGGATCCGACGCTGCCCGCGGCGCCGTGGACGAGGACCGTCCGGCCGGACTCCAGGCGGCCGTGGTCGAAGAGGGCCTGCCAGGCCGTCAAACCCGAGATCGGCAACGCCGCGGCCGTCACGTGGTCGATGTCCGCGGGGAGCGGGGCCAGGTTGCGGGCTTCCACCGCCACGTACTCCGCGAGGGTGCCGTCGCGGGTCCAGTCGGCCAGGCCGAACACGCGCTGGCCGATGGTCAGGCCCGTCGTGCCGTAGCCGAGTTCCGTCACCACGCCGGAGAGTTCGTGACCGGGGACGCTCGGCGCCCGGTCGCGGCCCGCGCGGTCGGTCCACGTGGCCGGCCAGGTGAGCTCGCCGGGCGTGAACGCGGCGGCGTGCACCCGGACGACGACGTCGTTCTCCGCCGCGTGCGGGTGCGGTAGTTCGGTGAGTTCGGGTTCCGCCGTGCGGTCCCGGACGGTGATGGCCTGCATGTGATCAGCCCCGTTCGAGTGGGTTGGCCGCCATCCGGGTGGCGAGGTCGTTGCGGATCGCGGCCGCGGCCGCGCTGTCCGGTTTGCGGCCGGCCTGGTCGCGGAAGCACCGGAGGAACTCGGTGACGAGGTCCAGCCGCGGGTACCGGGTCAGCACGCCGGTGCGGAAGGCGCCGGGCAGCTCCGCGACGCCGCGCCCCGCGATGTCGGCCGCGGCGGCCCTCGACAGCAGGAAGCCCTCGGGGTCTTCGGCGGGGTCCACCTCCGCCCCCATGTGCCGGAGGATCACCTCGGCGAGCCGCTCCCGCCGCGCGGCCGGCCACCCCGCGCCGGCGGCGAACACCCACGCGACGTGGCCGCCGGCGACCTCGAACGGCCTCGTGTGGCTGTCGAACTCCGGGGCCAGCCCGACGTCGTGGAGCATCGCCGCCACGAACAGGAGCTCGGCGTCGAACTCCACCTGGTGCGCCTCGCCGAGCGCCGTCGCCCAGGCGTAGACCCGCATCGCATGGTTCAGCAGTGACGGCGACGAGTACGCCGCCGCCACTTCGGCCGCGGTCGTGCAGGCCGGGCCTTCGGGGAAGGACAGTTCCATGACCCCGAGGGTACGCCTTGCATTACGACCATTGCATGTAACGTAACTTACCTCCGGCCGGAGAAGTCGACGTCGCTGCAGAAGTAGTACGACTGGTCGAGGTGGCTCGCCTGCCAGATCGTGTACACGACGTGCCGTCCGGTCCGGGTGCCCGCGTCGACCGCGACCTGGTACTGGCCGGCGGGGGCGAGGCGGCCGGCCTGCGCGACCAGTTCGAGGTTGCCCCAGCCGAGTGATTGCGTCGCCGGGTCGAAACCCCGGCGGGTCACGTAGACACGCAGGTAGTCCGCGCCGTGGTGCGCCTGGTCGGTGACGGTCAGCGTGAACCGGTTGTCCTTCTTCGCCGTCTGCCACGCGCCGACCGTGTCGAGCGCGTTGTACCGTGGGCTCTGGGTGCGGCCGCCGCTGCAGAGCTGCCCGTCGGGGATCGCACCCTGGTGGTTGCCCGCCACGCCCTCGCGGTAGAGCCCGTTCCAGTTCCACATGGCGTTCGGATCGGCCTGCCAGGCCTGCCAGCACATCGGGTCCTGCGTCGCCATCGCCGGGTTCTGGAAGTCGCTGCCCCAGCGGGTCCAGCAGCCGTAGTTGCGCGACGGCGGATCCGTCGCCGAACCGTGCGCCTCGGCGACGCCGGTGAGCACGCCGCCCAGCAGTACCGCGGCGGCCAGGGAAAACCAGGTCTTGCGTCCGGGAACCACGTTGTCCTCCTTCGTCCGGGGCCGGTCGGGGAGCGCTCCCACGAGTTCGACGCCAGACCCTACACCGGACGGGGCAAAGGGTTCCGGCGAGAGAAAGCGCTTTCCGGAGCGGCCAAGAACTGAACGGTTCCTGAACGGCCGCGCGCCGGGACGCGGGTTTCCCCGGCGGGACCGGCGTTCGGGGACGCAGCGTGAACGTGTGACCCGCCGGCTGCTCCGGCCGGGTGCATTCGGAAAAAGTCCGACAGCCACACTGTCCACAAAGGACAAAGGTCGCCCCCGCCGTTCGGGACACGGCGGGGGCGGCCTGCGCCACGGGCCGGAATCAGCTCCCGGGACGCTCGACGTCGCCGCGCCAAGCGCCGGTCTCGTGGCCGTCGCGGTCCTCGATGAACGTCTTGAAGCGACCCAGGTCGCCCTTGACGCGGCGGTCGAGGATGCCCAGCTTGTCGGCGACGTTTTCGACGAAGCCCTCCGGGTCGATGTCCAGCTGCGCGGTCACGCGGGTGTGCCGGTCGTCGAGGCGGTGGAACGTGACGACGCCGGCGTGCGTCGGGCCGGAGTCCGACTTCCACGCGACGCGCTCGTCGGGGTGCTGCTCGGTGATCGTCGCGTCGAATTCCCTGGTCTGCCCGCCGACGCTGATCTTCCAGTGCGTGCGGGTGTCGTCGAGCTGCCGGATCTCGTCCACGCCCTCCATGAACCGCGGGAAGGATTCGAACTGCGTCCACTGGTTGTAGGCGGTGGCGACGTCGGTCTCGACGTCGACGGATTCGGTGACGGTGCTCATCGTGGCCGTGTCCTTTCGTGTGCCGGGGTCGTCCTCGAGGCGTGGTTACCCGGCAAATCGATGACAAAACGATGCAGCCGCTCTAAGGTCGGGCACGACAGGAAGGACGCCCCCGTGCCCGAGGACAGCCCGCCCGCTCTGACGGTGCGCGTGCGCACCGTGCCCGAAGCCGTCGTCGTCGCGGCGGAAGGCGACCTCGACCTGGTCAGCGCGCCGGTGCTGCGCGCCCGGGCCGCCGCCGCGCTGGACGGGCGGCCGGAGGCGCTCGTCGTCGACCTCGGCGGGATCGCCTTCTGCGGTTCGGCGGGCCTGCAGGTCATCGCCGAGCTCGTCGCGGCGACCACGGCCGCCGACGTGCCGTTCGCGCTGGTCACCGACCGGCGCCCGGTGCTGCGCGCGCTGCAGATCACGCAGCTGGACACCACCTTCGCCCTGCACCCGACCCTGGCCGGCGCCCGCGCGTGGCTGCGGGAGCGGGCGTGAACGGGCTGGCGGCCGTGAGGTTCGAGCACAGGTTGCCTTCGGCTGAATCGTTGCGCAAAGCGCTACGGGGGCCCGCCACTTTCGGGTGCGAGCCGGGCGCTAGGCCCGGGCCTTGACGAGCGGGGCGTCCCGGGACAGCTCCCGGAAGCCGACGCCGTAATACAGCTCACGCGCCGCGGGGTGCCCCGGTGCGCCCAGGCAGGCGACCGTCATGTGGCGGGCGCCGGCGTCGCGCGCCAGCCGCATGCCGTGCAAGAGCATCGCGCGGGCCAGGCCGCGGCGCCGGAAGCCCGGGTGCGTCCCGACCGGCTCGAATTCGGCCGTCCGGTTGGCTTCGTCGAGCCACATGATCGCCGAGCACGCCATCGTCCCGTCCGGGGCTTCGACGAGGACGTGCAGGTCGGCGCGGTACGCGGGCGCGTGCCGGACGCCTTCGTAGCTCTGGGCGGTGTACGCCGTGGGCGCCCAGGCGTCGACGTGGGCCTGGACCGCGGCGGCCGGCCCGGCCTCGGCGGCGGTGCGGAAGCGGAACCCGGCGGGCAGGACCGGGTCGGCGACGTCGCCGAGGTCGCGCTCGTTGAGCTGGGTCCAGGAGCCGGTGTCGCCGAGCGCGTCCGGGTCGGTCTCGTAGCCGTGCGCCTTCCAGCGCGCCAAGCCGAATTCGTCGGCGACGCCCGGCAGCGCCGAGCGGTCGACCTCGCCCGCCGTGGCTTCGTACCAGGCGATCACCTCATCGACGAGCCCGGCGTGGCCAGGGTGGACCTGGTGCGCCAGCGAAGCGCCGGTGACGTCCTTGACCGTGCCGTCGCCGCGCCGCACCCGGTGGGGCAGGCGCGCCCAGGCCCACGCCACCAGGTCGCCGCCGTCGAACCACAGCTCCCGGCGCCAGCTCGCGGCGAAGGCGGCGTGGTCCTTGCCCCAGTTCCACGCCAGTTCGCCGTAGGCGGCGTCGCCGTTGACCAGCTCCGGGCGGGCGGCGGTGACCCGCTGCGCCAGGCCCTGCATGAGCCGCAGGTCTTCGACGGTCAGCTCGGTGATCATGGAACGCCACTGTGTCAGCGCCGGGCCGGGCCGTCGAATCGTTTTCAGCGGGACAGCAGACCCCGCACGGCGGCCAGTGCCGGTTCCGCGCCGATGGCGGAGAGGGACGTCTCGGCCGCCAGCCAGCAGTCGCGCGCCGCGGCGGGGTCGCCGAGCCGCGCGCGGGCCTTGCCGAGCACCACCAGCGCGTACGCTTCGCCCAGCCGGTGCCCGGTGGCGCGGAAGCCGTCGACCGCTTGTGCGGCCAGGGTTTCCGCTTCCGCCGGCCGGTCCATCGAGAGGTTCGCCAGGCTGGTCCTGGCCTGGTCGGCGAGGAGCCGGAAGCCGCCTCGTTCGGCGTCGCGCAACGCGGTTCCGGCGTGCCGGGCCGGGTCGGCGTCTACAGTGGACAGACCGATCCGGGTACCGATCAGGCCGCGCAGGTAGCCGATCTTTTCCGCCAGCCGGTGGGCGTCCGAGTAGTCGGCCAGTGCCGCCGCCGCGTCGCCGGTCTGGCGGTGGAGGTCGCCGAGCGTGGCGAGCGCGTCCACTTCGAACCGCTGGTTGCCCGCCTCGCGCGCCACCGACACGGCGAGCCGCGCGGCGGGCCACGCCCGGTCGAGGTCGCCGGTGACCCGGTGCACGGCCGCGAGCCGCACGAGCGCGTCGGCTTCGTCGTCGCGGGATCCCAGTTCCCGCAACGCTTCCAGTGCTTCGGTGAGCACGGCCAGCGCGCGGGGGAAGTCGCCCGAGACGCGGTAGCCGTACCCGAGGTTGCACAGCGCGATCGCGGCCGCGTGCGGCGAGCCGAGCCGGCGGCAGAGGTCGAGCGCCCGTTCGTTGTGTTCGACGCCCTCGGCGAGACGGCCGTGTTCGATGAGCACCGCGCCGAGGTTGATCAGCCCGTTCGCGGCGCGGATCGAGGTGCCGCGCCGGAGCGTGCCGTCGAGGGCGGCCGTGAAGTGCTCGATCGCCCGGTCGAGCCGGCCCAGGTCCAGGTGCACGACGCCGAGGGCGTGCAGGACGGAGTCGGCGCCGTCGAGGGCACCGGCGGCCCGGTAGGAGTCCTGCGCGGCTTCGAGTTCGCCCAGCGCGGCCTCGAGATCGCCGCGGCTCCAGGCGAGCGCGCCGAGACTGTGCCGCATCGCCCCGGTGGCGCGTTCGTCCGCGGCCGACCGTGCGGCGGCGAGCCCGGCGGTCGCGGCGGCCTGCCATTCGGCGTCAAGCCGGTGCGAGTGGAAGAACCCGCGCAGGAGGTCGGCGGCCCGCCAGGCGAACGGCCCCGGCTCGTGCCGCGCGCACCACCGGATGGCGGCCAGGATGTTCCCGTGCTCGGCCAGCAACCACCGGCGCGCCTCGGCGGGCTCGACGGCTTCGTCGGGCTCGGGCGCGTCGGGCAGCCGCTGCAGGTCGGGGTAGAGCGCGGTGGCGGCACTCGCGGCGGCCCGGAGGTAGTGCTCGAAGAGCCGGTTCCTCGCGGTGGTGCGATCGGCGGGCGACAGGTCGTCGCGGGCACGGCCGGCGGCGTAGGCGCGGAGGAGGTCGTGGAGGCCGAAACGGCCGTCGCCGCGGGGCTGGATCAGGTGGCTCGTGGCCAGTTCGCGCAGGAGTCCGGCGGTGCCGGGCAGCCCGGCCAGCGCGGCGGCGCCGGCGAGGTCGATGTCCGCTCCGGGGAGCAGGCCGAGGAGCCGGAAGAACCGGGCGGCGGCGGGGGAGAGGGTGTCGAAGGAGAGGTCGAAGGCCCGGCGGACCCCGAGCTGTTCGGCACCGGGTACGGCCAAGCGGGCGACGAGATCCGGCCCGGGGCCGGACCGCTCCCCGTCGGGGGCCGCCAGCTCCGCGAGGTACCCGCGCACCGAACGGTCCGGCCACAGGGCCAGGTTCGCTCCCGCGATCCGCAACGCCAGCGGCAGCCCCGCGCACAACCGCACCAGTTCGCGGGCCGCGTCCTCCTCCGCCGCCACCCGCCCCTCGCCCGCCACCGACGCCAGCAACGCGAGCGACTCGTCCGCAGGTAGCTCGGCCAGCTCCAGCAACCGGGTGTCGACCGTGGCCGCCAAGCCGCCGAGGCGGTCTCGGCTCGTGATCAGGACCGCGCAGCCCGGGGCGGCCGGGAGCAGGGCGCGGACCTGCTCCGCGCCGGCCACGTTGTCCAGCACGATCAGGACTCGCCGGTCGGCCAGGACCGAGCGGTACAGGGCCGCCGCGTCGGCCAGGTCGGTCGGGACACCGCCCGGGCGGACGCCGAGGGCGTGCGCGAAGCGGGTCAGGACCGCCAGCCGGTCCAGGGCCGGGACGTCCGCGTAGCCCTGGAGGTCGGCGAAGAGCTGGCCGTCCGGGAAGTGGGCGGCCGCGCGGTGGGCCCAGTGGACCGCCGCCGTCGTCTTGCCCACGCCCGCCGGGCCGACCACCAGCGCGATCGGCGAGTGCGTCGACGGCGGGCGGTCCGGGCCGAGCGTGGCGTCCAAAGTGGACAGTAGGTCGGTCCGGCCGACCAGCGTCGCGACGTCCGGGGGCAGCTGGCGGGGGCGGAACTCCGGGACGGCGGGCTCGTCGGCGAGGACGTCCTGGTGCGCCTGCCGCAGCCGGTCGCCGGGGCCGACGCCCAGTTCGTCGGCGAAGCGCCGGTGGATCGCGCGGTAGGCCTCGAGGGCGTCGGCGCGCCGGCCCGAGCGGTGCAGCGCCCGCAGGTAGGACACCCAGAACGCTTCCCGCCACGGGTGTTCGCGCGTCAGCCGGCCCAGCTCGGTCGTGATCTCGCCGGCGTGGCCGAGATCCAGGCTGACCGCGAAGTACCGCTCCTGCGCCAGCAGCCGCTCCTCGGTGAGTTCGGCGAGGTCGTCCTCGCTCAGGACCTCGGCCGGGACGTCGGCGAGCACCGGGCCGCGCCAGCAGGCGAGCGCGCCGGCGAGCAGGTCGCGTTCGGCGTCCGGCCGGTCCTCCGTCCGCGCCGCGGCGGTGAGTTCGCGGAAGCGCAGCAGGTCGTGCTGCTCGGGCCGCACGCGCAGCAGGTAGCCGGTCGGCTGCGTCTCGACGACGCCGTCGCCGAGCGCGCGCCGCAGCCGGACCGCGTGGACCTGGATGCTCTTGCGCGCGGTGTCCGGCGGGGCGCCGCCCCACAGCAGCTCGGTGAGCCGGTCCAGGGACACCGGGGTGTTCGGCCGCATCAGCAACGCCGCCAGCAGCGCGCGCACCTTGGGCCCGGTGACGGCGACGGGCACGCCGTCCCGCTCGACCCGCAGCGGTCCGAGCACCCCGAAGCCGAGCATGTCCTCCCCACCCCCGCGGACCGGGCAAACCGGTCATCGCCGGTGAGAGTAGCGGGACGGGTTCAGCGCGTGAGCACGGGCCGCACGACCGGCGGGGCCAGCAGCGAGCCGAACACCGGCTCGGGCTCGACGATCCGCAGGCCGACGTCGTCGAGCGCGGCCCAGCAGTCCAGCACCGCCGCGCTCGCCCGGCTGACGAACCGCGAGCCGACGCAGGCGGCGCCGCCGAAGCCGTAGGGCAGGTAACGCGCCTTGTTGCCCGCGGGCGGCCGCGCCCAGCGTGACGGGCGGTATTCGCCGGGCTCGTCCCAGCCGTCCGGGTCCCGGTGGAGCAGGTACGTGCACAGGTAGAGCCGGTCGCCGGGGACCAGCGGGACGCCGCCCAGCTCGGTGGCCGCGGTGACCTTGCGCGAGAGCAGCCAGGCGACCGGCCACAGCCGCAGCGCTTCGCTGACGCGGTGGGCGGCGGGCTCGGTGACGTCGGCCGGGGGCAGCGTGGTGCCCACCGGCGTGCCGGGCCGCCAGCCCCGGTCCAGCAGCGCGGTCCAGGCGAACACCATCGACGCGGCCCGGCAGACCGCGCCGACCAGGCCGTGCAGGGCGAGGGCGACGTCGTCGGCCGAGCCGAGCGCGGCCCGCATGGCCTCCGGCAGGGGCCCGGTGCGCTCGGCCGCCCAGCGGTGGAGCGCGGCGTCGGCGCGGCTGTGCGCGAGCCGACCCCGCAGCCGCCGCAGCGTCGTGGACGTCCGGTCGAGCCCGTCGGACGCGGCGAGGGCGTCCTGCAGGGCTTGCCGTGCCTTCGCCGGCAGGCCGGGGAAGAGCTGCTCGCCGAAGAGCTTGAGGTAGCACCCGGAAAGGGCGCCCGGCCAGGTCTTGCCGGCTTCGGCGGACCGCCGCAGCTCGGCGGTGATGCGATCGGGCGGGACGGCCTGCCAGGCCCGGTCCAGCTCCCGCGCCAGCGCGGCGTTGACCGGGCGGCTGCGTTCGGAGCCGGGCACCCAGCCGGCGACGGCGCCGAAGGTCGCCGCCTTGGCCTCGAACGGCGTCGTCGTCCCGGCCAGCGCGGTGCGGACGAGTTCGGCGCCGGACACGAGGTACCGGCCGGGTTCGAACCGGCGGATCGCGATCCCGTCCCCGGCCCACCCCGCGAGGGCGGTCAGCGGATCGGTGCGGAACGCGTCCGGTTCGGCGAGTGTCTGGCGCACGGAGGTCTCCCGGGGAAGCACCGCGGCCGGGGTCGGCGAGACCCCGGCCGCGGTGGTGATCAGTAGATCTCGTAGTAGAGGCGCCAGGCGGCGCCCAGTTCGCGGGTCCGGATGCTGCGCACCACGGAGCGGGCGAAGAAGCGGATCGTCGTCATGCGGTTTCTCCTTCTTTTGTGGGGTTTTCGTTCACCAGCGGAGGCCGATGTTCGACGGGCCCGCGGGTCCGCCGACGGTGGCCTCGAGCGTTTGCGCCGGCACGTTGCGGCAGATCCACGACGACGGCGGGGCTTCGGCGGCGAACCCGGTGCGGCACACGACGCCGTTCGGGCCGCGGACGATCCACTCCGCCGGGCCGCTGCCGTGCACGTCGGCGTCGACCGAGAGGGTGCCGCCCGGGAACCAGACCGGGTCGGTCTGGCAGAAACCGCTGCTCTGGCACGTGTTCGAGGTGCCGCCCTGCTCGGTGGCCAGTGCGGACGGCGCGGCGAGCGCCGTCGCGCCGGCGGCGAGCGCCGCCACGACGGCCGCCCGTTTCACTGCTCGGTTCATGTTTCCCCTCTTTCCCTGCGGTGACGGAAGGGGCGGGCGCCACGGACCCCCAAGTCCGCGGCGCGCGTCACGATCGACGCGAGAAATGTGCCCCCCTGGTGCCAGACGACCGGTCCCGTGCACCGGCACCCCCCTGCCGGTGCGCTCCGGACCCCAGCCCCCAGGCTCCGGCCGTCTGGCTCGGTCGATCTTGCCCGACGGCGGCTAAAGCCCGGCAAAACCCGCATACTCGCCCGGGAGGAGGTGGCGCTTGACCGGGACCGTGATCGTCCGGGTGCTGTCGGCGGCCGCGCTGGTCGTGGTGCTCGTGCTGGGGCTGGTCTGGACCTTCCAGCGGCGGCTGGTCTACCTGCCGGACACCACGCCGGTGCCGGCCGCCGCGAGCGTGCTGCCCGGCGCCGAGGACGTCCGGCTCCGCACCGGCGACGGCCTCGAGCTGGGTGCCTGGTTCGTCCGGCCGCGCGAGCCGTCGGCGACCGTGCTGGTGGCCGGCGGCAACGGCGGCAACCGGGCCGGGCGCGCCCCGCTGGCGGCGAAGCTGGTGGAGGCGGGGCTGGCGGTGCTCCTGGTCGACTACCGCGGCTACGGCGGCAATCCGGGCGACCCGAGCGAAGCCGGCCTGGCGCTCGACGTCCGCGCGGCGCACCGGTTCCTGACCGAGGAGCGGCGAGTCCCGCCGGAGCGCCTGCTGTACCTCGGCGAGAGCCTCGGGTGCGCCGTCGTGACCGAGCTGGCCACCGCGCACCCGCCGGCCGGAGTGCTCCTGCGTTCGCCGTTCACCGACCTCGCGGCGGTGGGCGCCGAGGTCTACCCGTACCTGCCCGTGCGCCTGCTGCTGCGCGACCGGTTCCCGGTCGAGGAGCAGGTCGCCCGCGTGCGGGTGCCGACGACGGTGGTCCTGGGCGGCGCGGACTCGATCGTCCCGCCTTCGCAGAGCCGCGCGGTGGCGGCCGCGGCGGCGGCGCGGGTGGTGGAGATCCCCGGCGCCGACCACAACGACCCGGCCCTGCTGGACGGCCCGGAGCTGATCGACGCGGTCCGGGCGCTGGTGCCGCGCTGACTGGTCCGGCCCGACCCGGGGTGCTGCGGCTCGCCACCGTGCCCACCCCCGAACCCGGCCCCGGCGAGGTCTCCATCGACGTCACGCACGCCGGCGCGAACTTCGCCGAAGTCCGCTACCGGCAGGGCCTCGTGGACGTCCCGCTGCCCTTCGTCCCCGGCATCGAGGCCGCGGCCGGATCCGCGCGCTCGGCGCGGGTACGCCGAGGTCGTCACGACCGCCGGCGCCCTCGTCGCGCAGCTGCCCAGCGGCGGGTTCGAGCGTGCGGCCGCGGTGCCCTCTGACAGTCACGGCCGCCGCGGCCGGCGAGCTGGTGCCGCGCGTGCGGTGGACCGCGTCACCGCCCCATCTTCTTCAGCAGCTCCGCCTCGTCGACGACCTGGTCGGCGGGCGGGACCGGGATGTCGACCGGCTTGCCCCAGTCGCGGTAGTCGGTGGTGCCCTTGACCGGGGTCGGGCCGCCGGCGAAGTCGACGGCGAACCGGACCGGCCGGGACCCCGCGTCGAGCCACAGCTCGGCGGGCAGCTTGGCCGCACCCGGCCGGGGTGCGAGCTCGGGGAACAGCTCCGGCGCCTTCGCCGGGTCGAGCTCGAGCCGGTAGTGGTTGACCGGCACGTCGGCGAGCTTGGTCTGCCCGGCCGAGACGATGCGGCCGGTCCGTTCGATCTCGGTCAGCGCCCGGCCGAGGTCCGGCAGCTTGACGACCACCGGGACCCCGGCGCCGAGCGCCTGCGCGACCGGGTCGGCGTTGTCGGGGTCGGTGCCGACCCACGGCTTGCCGGGGACCGCCTCCTGCGGCGCCCGCGTGAAGGTCCGCTTGCCGATCACCCGCGTCTCGCTGCCGTCGAGGACCAGCGACAGGGACGTCGCCCCGCCGTCGATGCGCAGCGACCCGGTGAGCTCCTTGGTGTCGGGGCCGAGCACGGCGGTCGTCGTGAAGCCGGCGGACGGCCCGCGGCCGATCCCCGTCCGGGCCGTCCGCACCAGGCCGGCGACGTCGGTGGCCGGGGGTGCGAGCGCGGCCGGGGCCGGCGGCGGCACCGGGGCCGGGTCGCAGGCGGCCGACGCCAGTGCCGCCACGGCGATGGTCAGGGCGAACTTGCGCACCGGGGCCCCCTCGAAGTCTCGTTCCGGGGGAAGGTAGCGGGGGAAGGTCACATTCCGGGCAGGGTGTGCGCGATGCCCTCATCGCGCATAATGGGCCACTGACCGACTGCTTGGTATGTGCCGGGCACCACGCGAAGGAGACACACTGCCGTGAACTCGTTCAAGGATCGCGTCGCGATCGTCACCGGGGCCAGCCGGGGCATCGGCCTCGGGATCGCGAAGACGCTCGTCGAACGCGGCGCCAAGGTGTGCATCACCGCGCGCAAGCCGGAGGCCCTCGAAGAGGCCGTGAACTCCCTCGGCGGCCCGGACGTCGCCATGTTCGTGCCCGGCAAGTCCGACGACACCGACCACCAGGACGAGGCCGTCGCCAAGACGATCGAGACCTTCGGCCGGCTCGACTACCTGGTCAACAACACCGGCATCAACCCGGTCTACGGGCCGACCCTGGACATCGACCCCGCCGCCGCGGCCAAGATCCTCGGCGTCAACGTGCTCGCGCCGCTGGGCTGGACCAAGCGCGCCCGCGACGCGTGGATGGGCGAGCACGGCGGTGCCGTCGTCAACGTCGCGTCCGTCGCCGGCCTCGGCGCTTCGCCGGGCATCGGCATGTACGGCGTCAGCAAGGCCGCCCTGATCCGGCTGACCGTCGAGCTCGGCGCCGAGCTGGGCCCGAAGATCCGCGTCAACGCCGTCGCCCCGGCCGTGGTCAAGACGAAGTTCGCGACCGCGCTCTACGAGGGCCGCGAAGAGGAGGTCGCCTCGGCCTACCCGATGAAGCGGCTCGGCGTGCCGGCCGACATCGCGGGCGCGGTCGCCTTCCTGCTGTCCGACGACGCGGGCTGGATCACCGGCCAGACGATGGTCCTCGACGGCGGCGTGACCCTGGGCGGTGGCCTGTGACCGGCGTCGTCGTCACCGGCGGTGGCGGCGGCATCGGTGCCGCGCTGGCCCGCCGCTTCGCCGCCGGCGGCGCCCAGGTCGTCGTGGCCGACCTCGACGGGGACAAGGCCGCCGAGATCGCGAAGGAGGTCGGCGGCACGGCGTTCGCCGGCGACGTCGCGAGCGTCGACGGTGTCGCGAAGCTGATCGAGAGCGCCCGCGAGACGCTCGGCGAGATCGACGTCTACTGCGCCAACGCGGGCATCGCGCCCTTCGGCGGCGCGGAAAGCCCCGAGGAGGTCTGGGCGCGCACCTGGGACGTCAACGTCATGGCGCACGTGCGCGCGGCCAACCAGCTGCTGCCCGCGTGGCTCGAACGCGGCGAGGGGCACTTCATCGCGACCGTGTCCGCCGCCGGCCTGCTGACCAGCCTCGGCTCGGCGCCGTACTCGGTGACCAAGCACGGCGCGCTCGCGTTCGCCGAGTACCTGTCGGCGACCTACCGGCACCGCGGGATCACCGTGCAGGCCATCTGCCCGCAGGGCGTGCGCACGGCGATGCTGGAGAGCACCGGCACCGCCGGTCAGCTGCTGATGGGCGCGTCGGCGATCGAACCCGAGCAGGTCGCGGACGCGCTGTTCGCGGCGATGGAGTCGAAGCAGTTCCTGGTCCTGCCGCACCCGGAGGTCGCGGACTACTACGCGGCGCGCGCGACGCAGACCGACCGCTGGCTCGGCGGGATGAACAAGCTGCAGCGCAAGGTCGAAGCGGCGCTCGAGGCGGAATGAGCTGGCAGCCGGAGGTCGACGAGCTGGCCCGGCGGCGCGAGCTGGCCGAGCGCATGGGCGGGCCGGAGAAGGTGGCCCGCCAGCACGCCGCCGGGCGCTCGACGGTCCGCGAGCGGATCGCGGCGCTCGCCGACCCCGGCAGCTTCGACGAGATCGGCGCGCTGGCCGGCACGGCGTCCTATGTGGACGGAACGCTGGAGTCGTTCACCCCGGCCAACTTCGTCATCGGCACCGCCCGGCTCGACGGCAGGCGGGTGGCGCTCGGCGGCGACGACTTCACCGTCCGCGGGGGCGCCGCCGACGCCGCCATCATGGAGAAGCAGGTCCACGCCGAACGCCTGGCCCACGAGCTGCGGCTGCCGCTGGTGCGGCTGATCGAGGGCACCGGGGGCGGCGGCAGCGTCAAGATGCTGGAGCAGCACGGCTTCACCTACGTCCCGGTCAACCCGGGCTGGGACTGGGTCGTGGCCAACCTTTCGACGGTTCCGGTGGTCGCGCTCTGCCTCGGCCCGGTGGCCGGGCTCGGGGCCGCGCGGGCGGTGATGTCGCACCTGAACGTCCTGGTCGAAGGCGCCGGGCAGCTGTTCGTCGCCGGACCGCCGGTGGTGAAGCACGCGACGGGGGAGGACCTCACCAAGGAGGAGCTCGGCGGCGCCGACGTCCACCGGCGCAGCGGCGCGGTCGACCGGATCGTGGCGTCCGAAGCCGAAGCTTTCTCGGTGGCGAAACAGTTCCTGTCGTACTTGCCGTCCTCTGTGGACTCCCTGCCGCCGGTGACGTCCACATCGGACCCGGTGGACCGTGCCGACGAGGGGCTGCTTTCGCTGGTGCCGCGCAACCGGCGTCAGCCCTACCGCTTGCGGCCGTTGCTGGACGGCGTCTTCGACGCGGGCTCGGTGTTCGACTACGCGGTGTCGGGCGGCTCGGCGTACGCGGGATTGGCGCGGCTGAACGGGCACCCGGTCGGCGTCCTGGCCACCGACCCGTACCGCGGCGCGACGCTGACCCCCGAGGGTGCCGACGTCATGACCCGGCTGGTCGACCTCTGCGAGACGTTCCACCTCCCGCTGGTGTCGCTGACCGACCAGGCGGGCATGGTGATCGGCGCGGCGGCCGAGCGCGCCGGGGCGATCCGCCACGGCGCCCGCGCGGTGACGGCGGTCTACCAGGCACGGGTGCCGATGGCCGAGGTGATCGTCCGGCGCGTGTTCGGCGTCGGCGGCGCGGGCCAGGTCAACCGCCACCGCCTGGTCCGCCGCTGGGCCTGGCCCTCGGGCGACTGGGGATCGTTGCCGGTCGAAGGCGGCATCGAGGCGGCCTACCGCGCGGAACTGGACGCGGCCGACGACCGGGCGGCGCGGATCGAGGAGATCCGCGCACGCCTGGACGCGGTGCGGTCACCGTTCCGGACGGCCGAGCACTTCTCGGTCGAGGACGTCATCGACCCGCGCGAAACCCGGGCCAGGCTGTGCGACTGGATCGGCGACGCGTACGCGGTGCTGCCGAGGCTGGCGGGCCCGCCGTCGTTCGGGATGCGGCCCTAGCGGACGCGGTACCAGTGCGGCCGGAGCAGTTCGAGCGCGACCGGCTCACCGCCGGGCCGGTCGAACATCCGCACTCCGTCGCCGAGGAGCACCGGGACGGGCAGGGCGAGGATCTCGTCCAGCAGCCCGGCTTCGAGACACTGCCGGGCGACGTCGGCCCCGAGGACGTTGACGTACTGGTCCCCGGCGGCGTCCTTGGCCTTGGCGACGGCTTCGTGCAGGTCACCGACGAAGGTGACCCCGGGCGCCGGGTCCGCGGGCCGGTGGGTGAGCACGAACTGCGGCCCGTCCCAGCCCCCGCCGAACGCCTTGCCCTCGCCCTCGGTGCCGCGGTGCGGGTCGTCACCGCCGTAGGTCCGGCGCCCGACGAGCAGGGCACCGATCCGCGGGATGAGCTCGTCGACGGTGGCATCGGGCCCGAGGTGGGGCGTCAGCCAGGACATGTCCCCACCCGGGCCGGCGATGAACCCGTCGAGGGAGGTGCTGAAGGCGTAGAGCAGCTTGGCCATGGGACCTGCTTCCGTCGTGGTGCCGGACGGGAGTACTGACCGGATGGGCCGCGGAAACTCATCGGTCCGGCCGCGAGGGCGGCAGCAGGAAGAGCGGGAGGTTTCGAACTGTCGCCCGCGGGTTCCCCGTGGCCCGAGCGCCGGTCACGAGGCCGGGTGGTCCGGGAACTTCGGGGTACGGCGCTCGTTCCAGCTGGCCAGCCCCTCGGCCAGCTCGGGCCGCCCGAACGACTCGATCATCAGCGCCGTGGCTTCGCGCGCGGCCTCCTCGAGCGTCAGGGAAGCCTCCCGCTCGAACTGCCGCTTCATCACGGCCATCGAGCGGGGCGCGCTGTAGGTCGCCAGCTCGGTCGCGTAGGCGTGCGCGCGCAGCGGGAGCTCCTCGGCCGGGACTACCTCCTGGACCAGGCCGTAGTCCAGCGCCTGCTCCGCGGTGAACGTGCGGCCCGAAAGCAGCAGGTCGCGGGCCCGGCCCTGGCCGACGAGCTCCGGCAGCAGCTTCGCGACGCCCTACTCGGCGATCAGCCCGCGCCGGGCGAACGCCGTGGTGAACTTCGCTCCGGCGGCGGCGAAACGGACGTCCGCCGAGCAGGCGACGACGAACCCCAGGCCGGCGCAGCCGCCGTTGATCGCGGCGACCACCGGCACCCCGACCGACGACGCGGCGAGGACGTCCCGGAAGTTCTCGTGCCCGCCGCCGCCGGCCGGGGGAGCGGCGGCGATGTCGTCCAGCAACCCCAGGTCGGCGCCGGGGCAGAACGCCTTGCCCGCCCCGGTGACGACGACCGCGCGGACGGCGGCGTCCGCGTCGGCCTGCCGCAGCAGGGCGCCGTAGCGGACCTGCATCGGGACGTCCATCGCGTTGCTGCGCTCGGGTTTGTCGAACGTGAGTGTCGCGACCGCGCCGTCCGCCGCGTACCGGACACCATCCACAGTGGACAAGGCCGCCTCCTCGGGGTCGGTCACCATACTAAGCGGTCGCTTCGGCGGTGACCAGGCCTCCGGCTCAGGCGCCCGGCCGGTTGCCCGACGGGATCGTGATCGGCGTCGTCGTAGGTGAACTGGCCTTGTTCAGGAACAGCATCGCGATCGCCCGGATGAACTGGTCGAACAGGTAGAACCCCGCCGGGGCGATGGGGAGCAGGCCCTCGCGGAACGCGATGTACGCCGGCCAGCCGGTGCGGACCAGGGCGGCCGCCGCGTAGTCGCGGGGGAGGCCGAGCCAGTCGCCGACCGCGTCGCTGAGGACGTAGCGGACGAATTCGTTCAAGAAGCCACGGGTGACGCCCAGGTCGATCTGCGCCGTCAGGCCGAGCAGGTCCTGCGCCAGCTCCTTGCCCTCCGTCGTCGGGGCCAGGAGCGGGGTGAGCACCCGCGTCGACTGCGCGTCGGCCTCGGCCCACGTCTTGGGGATGAACTCGTCGCGGACGCCGAGCAGGTGGATGGCGACCTGCCACTGGTGCAGGAAGGCCTCCTCGTCCGCCGCCGACATCGGCACGCGCCATTCGAGCAGCTTGCGGTGCACGTAGGTGCCGAGGCTGTGGAAGGTCACCAGGATGTCGCCGTTGCTGATCGGGATCTGCTCGTCGGCGACCGCGCGCCAGTGCGCCGACTGCGGCAGCAGGTGGCGCACGGCGGCGTGCACCAGGCGCGTCTTGTTGGCCGTGACCACGAACTGGCCCGTCGGCTGGAACGCGTTGAGGTCGCTCAGGTCGTAGCCGAAGGTGAACGTCTTCGCCGCGCGGTCCTGCATGTTCGCCCCGCCCGCGGACCAGTAGACCGACTTGGCCTCCCGCGGGATCACCGTGCTCATGATGCCGCTGCCCAGGCCGTAGAGCATGAACAGGTAGGTGTCCTTGCGCCGGTTGAAGTCCGCGGCGCGGCGCAGCTTGGCCGCGTCGGCCCAGGACGGCAGCCGGTTGGCCTGCTGGAGGTGGGTGGCGAGGCCGGCGGGCAGGCCGGTCGGCAGCGCGTCGCCGTTGTTCACCCACGGCCGCAGGGCGGCGTTGACCGCGGGCACCTGGCCGGTGTCGAGGATGCCCGCCATCAGGCGGTCGACCTCGTCGTCCCACGCCCACCACGGATCCGTGCCCGCGGCCTGGGCGCCACCCGTCGACGCCCAGGCCGGGACGGCGCTCGCCGCGCTCACCAGCCCGAGTGCGACACCGAGCGAAAGAACGTTCCTCCGGCTGAGATTACTCATTTACTTACCTAGCTTCCTCGGTAGGCAGTACCTGGGCAAAGCTTCGACAATCGACGAGTCGCGCCACGCGTTCAGGGAGAGATTCTCCATTAACATAGCGAGGCGGGTCGGCAGTCGGCAAGAGCCGGGCCGGCCTGAATCGGTCCGTCGCCCGGCACCCGGTCCGGTTCGTGGTTGACTGGCACGCATGGCCCCGCTCCCGCGCACCCCCGCCCGGCGGCCGCGGTGACGGCCGGCCCGGCCGCGGCGGCGCGGCCGCGCAACCGCAAGCAGCTCATCGTCGGGGCCGCGGCCACCGTGTTCAGCGAGCGCGGCTACCACTCGGCGTCCATGGAGGAGATCGCGGCCGCCGTCGGCATCACCGCGGCCGCCCTCTACCGGCACTTCCCGAACAAGTACGCGTTGTTCGCCGAGTGCGCGAACGTCATGGTGGACCGGCTCGTCGCGGCGCTCGCGGAGGTGCCGTCGGACGGCGCTCTCGCCGACGTCCTGGCCGCCGTCACGCGAGTCACCGTCGCCCACCGCGGGGCCGGCGGCGTGTACCGGTGGGAGGCCCGCTACCTCGAGCGCGAGGACCGCCGCGTGCTCAAGGCGAAGTTCGCGCACGTCGTCGGCCGGGTGGCGGACGCGGTCCGGCGCGAGCACCCGGCGCCCGACGAGCACCTGCGTGCGGTGGCGGCGCTGGGCGCGATCGGGTCCATCACGATGCACCACAACACGATCGGCCGCCGGCGCGTCGAAGACCTCCTGCTGGCTTCCGCGCTGCGGGTGGCCGCGACCGACACCCGGCAGGCGCTCGCGGGCGCGCCCCTCGTCGAACTGCCCGCCGCGCCCCAGCCGCGCACCCGGCGTTCGGAAATCCTCGCGGCCGCCGTCCCGCTGTTCGAACGGGCCGGGTTCGCCGCGGTCACCAACGGCATGATCGCCGAAGCCGTGGGACTGGTGCCTTCGGGGCTGTACCGGTACTTCCCCGGCAAGGCCGACATCCTGGCGGCGGCGTGCCTGCAGGCGGCCGGCCTGCTGGCCCAGGCGGTCGAACACAACCTGCGCGGCGCGCCCGACGCCCTGCTCGCGCTGACGGCGACCTACGTGGCCTACAGCTTCGAGCACCACGCCCTCACCAGCGTGGCCGACGCCGAGATCGTCGGCCTGCCCGCCGCTTTGCGCCGTCCGCTGGTGGCCGCGCAGCGCGAGCACATCGCCGTCTGGGAGCAGCACCTGCGCCAGGCCCGCCCGGACCTCGACGCCCGCCAGGCGCGGGTGCTGGTGCACGCCGGGTTCGGCGTGGTGGTCGAGGCCGGGCGCCGCCTGCGCTGGCGGGACACCCCGGAGCACCGCGCCGCCGTGGCCGCGTTGTTCGTGGGTGCCCTGGACCTGTGACGCCGGTTCGTTGCGCCGTTCGGGTGGCGGCGCGGCCGTCGCACAAACCTCCCGGGGCCGCCGGGCGTGGTGGGGGAGACGGCCGACTTCCGGGGGGAACCATGCTCAAGCGAACTCTCGTGCTCGTAGCGGTGCTCGGCGCCGCCCTCGTGCCCGGCGCGCGGCCCGCGGTGGCGGCGGGCTGCACCTGGGCGATGACGCCGCTGGCCATGCCGGCGCCCTACACCAGCAGCGAGGTCTACGCGGCGGCGGAAGGCGGCTGGTTCGTCGGTTCGCTGCGCGGCCCCAACGCGTACTCGGCCGTGCGGTGGCACGGTGCCCAGGTCGAGGCGATGTCCTCGTTGGCCGAGGTGCGCGACATCAACTCCGCCGGAGCCGTCGTGGGGGACGGCGGAACCGGCGAGTGGTGGGCGGCCAAGCCCGTCGTCAACCGCGGCGGCCAGACCGTGAACCTGGCCATGCCGCGAGGGTTCCGGTCCGCGAAGGCCACGCACATCAACAACAGCGGGGACGTCGTCGGCGTCGCCTACGGCGAGTTCGGCGACGTCCACCCGGTGCTGTGGGCCGCCGCGCGGCCGGGGACCGCCGAGGTGCTGAACCCGGATCCGCAGCACCTGTACGACACCTACCCGGTCGACGTCGACGAGCAGGGCCGCGTCCTGCTCTACACCGACATCGGCGAGCGCTCGGGCGAGGTGTTCGTCCGAGCCACCGACGGCGGCTACCGGCAGCTGCCCCCGCTGTACCCGGGCGGCGCGGTCTACCTCGAGGCCTTCCACGGCGGCCGCATCGCCGCGTCGGTCTTCACGCCCGAGTCGACGATGGTCGCCATCGAGGCGGACCTGGACGGGAACGTCGTGCACACGACCACCGAAGCGGCCGAGACCCTGTTCCTCGACGCCGGCACGACGATGGCGGGCGTGGCCCACACCTTCGGTCCCGAGAACTACGAACTCCGCATCTGGGAGAACGGCGAACCGGCTGCGGACCTGGCCGGCAACGCCGACTTCAACGCGGCACCGCAACCGGCGGGGCTCACCGACGACGGGACGCTGGCCGCGACGATCAGGTTGCCGGGCACTACGCAACCGCGGGCGGTGGCGTACCACCGCGGCTGCTGACGGCGCTGGCGTCGCCTGGCTGGGCCCGCGGCCCTTGCCGACGACGGCACGTTGGCTGCGACCAGCACCTGGCTCGGCGGGGCCGCGGGCGCTGGCGTCACCTGGCCGCGCGCCGTGGCTCTCGCCGGTGGCGCGGGACGTTGGTTGCGACCAGCACCTGGCCCGGCGCAACGGCAGGCGGTGGCCTATCACCGCGCCCGAGCATGGCCTGGCGGCCAACCGCGGCCTCGCCGGTGGCGGGGCGCCGGCCGTGACCGGCACCTGGCCCGGTGCAGCCGCGGGCGGTGGCCTACGACCGCGGTTGCTGACGGCGCTGGCGTCACGCGGCTGGGCATTGCGGCCCGCGGTCCTCGCCGACGGCACGTTGGCTGCGACCAGCACCTAACCCCGTGCAGCCGCGGGCAGTGGCCTAGCACCGCGGGCGCTGACCGCGCCTAAGCATCACCTGGCGGCCAACCGCGGCCCTCGCCGGTGCCGGGGCGCCGGCCGTGACCAGCACCTGACCCCGTGCAGCCGCGGGCAGTGGCCTACCACCGCGGGCGCTGGCCGCGGCCGAGCATCGCCTGGCAGTCAACCGCGGTCCCCGCCGGTGCCGGGGCGCCGGCCGTGACCAGCACCTGGCCCGGCGCAGCCGCGGGTGCTGACCGCGCTGGCGCAACGCGGCCGGACATCGGCGCCTGCGGCCCTCGCCGGTGCCGGGGCGCCGGCCGTGACCAGCACCTGGCCCGGCGCAGCCGCGGGCGCTGACCGCGCTGGCGCAACGCGGCCGGACATCGGCGCCTGCGGCCCTCGCCTGTCCCGGGGCGCCGGCCGTGACCAGCACCTGGCCCGGCGCGGCCGCGGGTGGTGACCCACCACCGCGGCTACCGCGCCCAGCCGTCACGCCTCCTTCAACCGGCTGCCCCGCCGCCAGATCGCGCGTGTGTTGAGCGTGTCGCCGATCGTCGACGTCGGGTCGCCGTCGACCAGGAGCAAATCGGCGCGGAGCCCTTCCGCGATGCGGCCGCGGTCGGCCAGGCCGAAGCGGCGGGCCGTGGTCGCCGTCGCGGCGCGCAGGGCCTGGGCCGGGGTCAGGCCCGCCGCCACCAGGTACTGGAGTTCCTGGTGCAGGCTGGCGCCGTGGGCCAGGCCGCCGAAGAAGGTCTCCGCCATGGACGCGTCGGTGCCCGCCAGGATGTCCACGCCCGCGTCGGCCAGGGCCCGGACCGACGCCAGCACGTCCTCGAGCTTTCCCTGCGGGTAACGGTCGTAGCTCGACCGCAGGGTCTCGTCCCACTTGCCGTCGAGGCGGCGCGCCACCCGCGGGTCGTCGGCGAGCTCGCCGCCCGAGATGCCCATCATCGACGCGTCGAGGCAGACGCACGGCACGACGAACATCCCCGCCTCGGCCACCAGGTCCACGATCTCCGCGGTGTGCGGCCGGTCCATGAACAAGTGGACGACGCCGTCGATGCCGGCCTCGGCGGCCATCCGAGTGGCGTCGAGGGTCAGCGTGTGGGCCACCGTGAGAGCGCCGTACTTCTTGGCCTCCGCGACGCCGGCGTCCAGCGTGGCCTGGTCGAGCATCGGCAGCCCGGGGTGCCCTTCGACGCTGCCGTCGTCGATCATGAACTTGATGTAGTCCGAGCCCCGCGCGAGCAGCTGCGGGACGAACGCGGCGGCCTGCTCCGGCGTCGTCGAAAACGGCATCAGCGGCATGACCGGGGGCAGGTCGCCGGCCGGGCGGAAGCCTTCCGGCATCAGCTCACTGGGGTGCCCGCCGGGCGGGGTGATGGCGAAGCCGGACGACCGGATGTCGGCCACCGTGTCGTCCTCGGTGAGGTGCGCCCGGTTTTCGCGGGTGTTCAGGCCCTGCATCTCCAGCTCGGTGGTGACGCCGAACCGCAGGGCCAGCGCCTGGGAGCCGGGCGCGGAGTGGACGTGCGCGTCGATCAGCCCGGGCAGCAGGGTCGCGCCCCGGCCGTCGACGACCTCGGCGCCCTCGGGCACTTCGCCGCCGACCTGGCGGATCTTCCGGCCGTCGACGACGACGGTCCGCACTCCCAGCGTCTTCTCGCCGTCGAAGACCTGGGCTCCGGTGATGGCGGTGGTGGCCATGGTGGCCTCGCTTCCTCGTTCGCAGTTACATACCCAATGCTATGCAATTAGCTCTTGGCATGCAAATGCCGGGGGTACTACGATCCGGGGGTGAGCACCGCGCGTTCCGCCGATGACCTGCTGCTGGACCGGATCGGCCCGGCGCTGTCCCGGCTGCGCCGGCGCGTCCCGGCCTCGGGCCGCGACCTCTCCCGCAACCTGGTGCTGAACGTCGTCGCCGAGGCCCCCGGCGAGATGACCGTCGGCGGCCTCGCCACCGAGATGGGCGTGGCCCAGCCGGTGGCCAGCCGGACGGTCGCGGCCTGCATCGCCGACGGCTTGGTGCGGCGCGCGGCTTCCCAGGCCGACGGCCGCCGCACCGTGCTTGAGCTCACCGAACGCGGCGAAGCCGAGCGAGACCGCTTCGCCGCCGAGCAGCGCGAAGTGTTCGAAGCCATCACGGCCGGCTGGCCGGCGGAAGACCGCGTCCAGTTCGCGCGGCTGCTCGTCCGGTACACCACCGACGCCGGCGCCTGGTCCCGCGGCCGCTGACCCGTTGTCCACTGTGGACAACAACCCGGTCGGGCGACACCCGCCGGAGCGGAAGCGAGCGGCTCCTAGAGTTGCGGTGGTGAAATCCTTCTTCGTCGCGCTGAGCGTGACCGCGGCCGTCACCGCTTGTTCGCCCGCCGGACAGCCGGCCGCGGTCACCCCGGCGCCGCCGTCCGCCGTGCGGCTGCCGCCGGTGAAGGCGGGCTTCGACTACCAGCTCGGCGGCGCCTACCCCCCGCCGTCCGGCGTCGAGGTCGTCAGCCGCGACCACGGCGCCGCGCCGGCCGCCAGGCGCTACAACATCTGCTACGTCAACGCTTTCCAGGCCCAGCCGGGTGCCGAGGGGGAGTGGGGCGACCTGGTGCTCCGGGACGCGAACGGCGAGCCGGTGATCGACGAGGACTGGCACGAGGCGCTGCTCGACCTGCGCACGCCGGACAAGCGCGAGCGCGCCGCGGCGAAGGTGAACGCCTGGACCGACGAGTGCGCGGCCAAGGGCTTCCAGGCGATCGAGCCCGACAACTACGACAGCTAC
Source organism: Amycolatopsis sp. cmx-4-83 (assembly GCF_046548815.1). Taxonomy (NCBI): domain Bacteria; kingdom Bacillati; phylum Actinomycetota; class Actinomycetes; order Pseudonocardiales; family Pseudonocardiaceae; genus Amycolatopsis; species Amycolatopsis sp. cmx-4-83. The sequence continues at coordinate 186,733 of NZ_JAEBEF010000020.1, forward strand.
ACGCGCTCGCACAGCCTCCTCTCCGACGTCGACGCCCAGGCCTTCGTGCGCCTGCTGTCCGCGCACGCGCACGAGAAGGGTCTGGCCACAGCGCAGAAGAACACCTCCGAGCTGGCCGGGCGGCGCCAGGAGAACGGGCTCGACTTCGCCGTGGCCGAAGAATGCGGCGAGCAGGAGAACTGCGACGAGTACACGGCCGCGTTCGGCGACCACGTCGTCGTGATCGAGTACACCGACGAGGGCCTCTCGACCGCCTGCACACGCTGGGGCGGCTCGCTCAGCATCGTCCGCCGCGACCGGGACGTGGTTCCCGAAGGCGCGGCCGGGTACGTCCGGCGGACGTGCTGAGGTCGAAATGATCGAAGCCTTTGATCGATCGGAAACCCTTGTGCGATAGTGCTTTCCGCCCGTCAGTGCTGCCGCCGGAAGGGACTCTCCCATGCCGAACTCGCCGCGACCGAGCCGACGCCTGGTGCTGGGCGGGGCCGGTGCCGCCGTCGTCACCTCCGCGTTCGCGCCGGTCGCCAGGGCCGCCGAGGCGCTGACCCGGCCGGACCTCGCGATCACCGGGCGGAGCACCGACCTCGGCACCGGCTGGCGGTTCGCACTGGCCAACCCCGACGGGGTCACCGACCCGGACGGCCGCTTCGCCCACGCCGCGGAGCCCGATTTCGACGATGCGGCGTGGCAGGCCGTCGACGTCCCGCACGACTGGAGCATCGAGCTCGCGCCGACCGAGCGGGGCGGCACTAGCAGCGCGTCCGGCTTCTTCCGCGGCGGCCTCGGCTGGTACCGCCGGACGTTCACCGTGGCGCCGTCGCTCGGCGGGAAGCGCGTGTCGGTCGAATTCGACGGCGTCTATTCGGACGCGCACGTCCACCTCAACGGCGAGCTGCTCGGCAACCACCCGTACGCCTACACCGGGTTCGCCTTCGACCTCACCGGCAAGCTGCACACCGACGGCCGGACACCGAACGTCCTGGCCGTGCGGGCGGTGAACCCGCTGCCCAGCAGCCGCTGGTACTCGGGCAGCGGCATCTACCGCCGCGTCCGGCTGGTCGTGACCGAGCCGGTGCACGTCGCCCGGCACGGCACGTTCGTCACCACCCCCGACATCGCCGCCGGCCGGGGGACCGTGCGGGTGGCCACGGACGTCGCCAACGACTCCGCCGCCGCGGTGGCGGCCGAGGTGCGCACGACGGTCACCGACCCGGCGGGCCGGGTGGTGGCGGCCGGCTCGGCGACCGTGGCGCTGCCCGCCGGGCGGACGGTCACGGCGGTCACCACGGGGTCCGTGGCCGATCCGCGGCTGTGGTCGACCGGGCGGCCTTCGCTGTACCGGGTGCGCACCGACGTCGTCCTGGCCGGGCGGGTGGCCGACACGACGAGCACGAGCTTCGGCTTCCGCCACTTCGCGTTCCACCCGGACGACGGGTTTTCGCTCAACGGCGTGCCGATGAAGCTGCGCGGGGTCAACCTGCACGCGTCGCAGGGCGCGCTCGGCGCGGTGGTCGACGAGGCCGCGCTGGAGCACCAGCTGCGGCTGGTGCTGGCGATGGGCGTCAACGCGCTGCGGACCGCGCACAACCCGCCCGACCCGCGGCTGGTGGCGGTCTGCGACCGGCTCGGGATCCTGATGATGGTCGAGGCGTTCGACTGCTGGCGCACCGGCAAGGTCGAGTTCGACTACCACCGCGACTTCGACGCGTGGAGCGGGCGCGACATCGCGGAAATGGTGCACGCGGCCAAGAACTCGCCGTCGGTCGTGCTGTGGTCGATCGGCAACGAGGTGCCGGACGCGTCGATGGCGGGCGGCCCGGCCATCGCGGCGGGCCTGATCGCCGCGGTCCGGGCGATCGACCCGACCCGGCCGGTGATCATGGGGTCCGACCGCTACCGGAGCGTGCCCGCGCCGGGTTCGCCGCAGGACCTGATCCTGCGGCAGCTCGACGGTCTCGGCGTCAACTACAACACCGCCCAGTCGATCGACGGGCTGCACGCGGCGTACCCGGACAAGTTCTTCTTCGAGTCGGAATCGTCTTCTGAGACCTCGACGCGCGGGGTGTACCAGGACCCGGACCTGCTCAACACCGGCGAGAACCACACGCCGGGCAAGCGGGCGACGTCGTCCTACGACAACAACCTGGCCTCGTGGACCTTCAGCGGCGAGTACTCGCTGAAGAAGGACCGGGACCGGAAGTTCTGCCAGGGCCAGTTCCTCTGGGCCGGGCAGGACTACCTCGGCGAGCCGACGCCGTACGACGTCTTTCCGGTCAAGACGTCGTTCTTCGGCGCGATCGACAGCGCGGGCCTGCCGAAGGACGCCTTCCACCTCTTCCGCAGCCAGTGGACGGCCGGGCCGATGGTACACCTGGTGCCGGGGGATTGGACCGGGCACCGGCCGGGTGAGCCGGTCCCGGTGTGGGTCTACTCCACTGTGGACACCGTCGAGCTGGTGCTCAACGGCCGTTCGCTGGGTGTCAAGAGGTTCACCCGTAAGACCACTGTGGACGGACGGCCGTACCTGGAGACGACCGAGCCGGTCGGTGACGACAAGAACGACCCCTCGGGCAGCTACACCAGTCCCCACGGCAGCTCCGGCAAGCTGCACCTGACGTGGACGGTGCCGTTCGAGCCCGGCACGCTGACCGCGATCGCCCGCGAGGGTGGCCGTGAGGTGGCCCTCGACCGGGTCGTCACGGCCGGTCCGGCACGCGCGATCACCCTGACCGCACCGGATCGGGGCGAGAACGGGGCGATGGCGTTTGTGACGGCGTCCGTCGTGGACGCACACGGCGTCGTCGTGCCCGGCGGCGAACCGGTGCTGCGGTTCGCCGTCCAAGGCCCGGGGCGGGTGGCCGGCGTGGACAACGGCAGGCAAGAGCTGGCCCAGAGCTACCAGCAGCCCACGATCCCCGCGTTCAAGGGCCAGGCGGTGGCGGTGATCGCGGCGACGGGCGGCCGCGGCCCGATCACGGTGACGGCGTCCGCGCCGGGGCTGGCGTCCGGCCGGATCACCTTGCCGGGCACCGGTCTCGGGCAGCGCAACGGGCCCGGGGCGCGGGCCGTGGAGTCACCGGTTCCGGTGGTGGTGCGGGCGGCCGACGCGAGTTACTCGGGCGCGCCGGACACGCTGCCGTCGGCGATGCTGGACGGCGACCCGGCCACCGGCTGGTCGAACTTCTCCGTCAAGCCGGCGACCGCGACGCTGGCCGCGGTGAGCCGGCCGCGGGCGCAGGACTGGGTGTCACTGGCCTGGCCCGCGGCGCGGCGGATCAGCGCGCTCACCGCCCGGTTCGTCGTCGACTCGAAGCACGCGCTGCCGTCGGCGGCCGAGGTCGCCGTCCGCACCGCGCGGGGGTGGGAGCCGGTGCGGGACCTGCGGATCACGTGGGGGAGCGGCTCGAACGACCCGACGACGCTCGAGTTCGCCCCCGTGGTGACCACGGAAGTCCGGCTGACGATGTCCGCGACCGCCTTCCTCCGCATCAGCACGCTCGTGAGTGGGAAACAGGGTTAGAACACTGTTTCCCACTCACGACCGCGTCAGCGGGTGCAGGGGGCGAGAGCGTCGAGGCCCTGCGGTTTCTCGGCGTTGCGGCCGATCGCCGTGGCGATGCGGTTGATCGTCGCGACGCGTTTGTCTTCGAGCGGGCCGAGGATCGCGTTCTGGACGAAGTTCGGGCCGCCTTCGCCCGCGCTCGTGACGAGGCGGTTGTTGGCCTCGGCGATCTGGGTGTCCAGCAGGTCGAGGTTGCGGCGGACCTCGGCCTGGGCCTGCGCGGGGATCGCCGGGAGGCGGCTTTCCACGTCCGGGCAGCTGATCTGGCCGGCGGCCGCGGTGTTCTGGGCGGGTGCCGGGGCCGGCGCCTGCGACGAAGCCGCCCCGGAGCCGGACTGGCCGCCCAGCGAGCACGCGGCCAGGCCGCCCAGGTTCTGGGGTTTCTCGCCCTGGCGGCCGATGGCGATGGCGATCCGGTCGATCGTCGACGCACGTTTGTCCTGCAGCGGGCCGAGGATCGCGTTCTGCACGAAGTTGGGGCCGCCCTGGCCCGCGGTCGTGACGAGGCGGTTGTTGGCTTCGGAAAGCTGCGTGTTCAGCAGCTGGAGGTTGCGCTGGACCTCGGCTTGCGCCTGGGCCGGGACCGCCGGGAGCCGGCTCGCGACGTCCGGGCAGCTGATCTGCCCACCCGAGGCCGCGTTGGCGGCGCCGGGGTCGCCGACGGTCGTCGCGATCACCAGTGCTCCCGCCGCGATGCCGAGGCCGAGGGCCGCCGTCGCGATCTTCGTCCGCCGCGAGAGGCGGTGCCGTCCACCGGTAGCAGGCATGAATCACTCCAAGTTAGCGTGAACAGAGAGGGTCCACACGGGCAGCGCGCGGTTGTTCCGAATGGCGCGGCCGACTGGGCCGCGAAGGTCATCGTGGCGGCTCCAGCAGGGATTTGTCCAGTGTGAAAAGGAAAACGGGGAGATGCTGAACCATTCCGAACCGGGGTACGTGTGAATCGGTGAAAGGCGGCTTGTGCGATTCCGCGAAAGCCGGGTCTTGACGTGGCCGCCGTCGCCTCCTAGCGTCGGCATACCGACCGGTCGGTGTCCAAAGGAGGTCACTGGATGAGCTGGTACGACGCGAAGCCCTGGCTCGCGAGCTACGACGAGCGGGTGCGGGACGCGGGTCCGGCGAAGCCGACGACCCTGCCCGAGACGTTCCGCCGCGCCGCGGACCACGTCCCCGACCGGACGGCGATCGCGTACTTCGACGCGCGGCTGAGCTACCGGGAGCTCGACGAGCTCTCCGACGGCGTCGCGCGGTACCTGACCCGCAACGGCTTCGCCCGCGGCGACCGGCTCGCCCTGGTGCTGCAGAACATCCCGCAGTTCGTGATCGCGCTGCTGGGCGCGTGGAAGGCCGGCGGGATCGTCGTCCCGGTCAACCCGATGTACCGCGAGCGCGAGCTCACCCACGTGCTCACCGACGCCGGCGTCAAGGCGATCGTCTGCTCGCAGCGCGGCTGGAACGCCTACATCGCGAAGACCGTCGAAGGCAGCGCCGTCGAAATCTCGCTCACCACCAGCGAACTCGAGTTCCAGACCCGCGACGACGAGCGCGTGCTGGCGAAGGTCGAGAAGGAGGAGACGCCGGGCGCCACCGAACTCCTCGAAGCCGCGAACACCCCGGGCCCGAAGCCGCCGGAACCCGCCTTCGCGCTCGACGACACCGCGCTGATCAGCTACACCTCCGGCACCAGCGGCACGCCGAAGGGGGCCACCAACACGCACGGCAACATCGGCACCAACGCCGCCGGGCTCGGCTCGTTCAGCGGGCTCCCGGCCGGCTCGACGCTGTTCGGGCTCGCGCCGCTGTTCCACATCACCGGCATGGTCTGCGAAGTCGGCTCCGCGATCGACATCGAGGGCACCCTCGCGCTGGCCTACCGCTTCGACGCCGGGGTCGTTCTCGACGCCTTCCTGGAGCACCGGCCGTCGTACACGGTCGGGCCGTCCACGGCGTACATGGCACTGATGGCCCACCCGTCGTTCAGCCGCGACCACTTCACCTCCTTCGCGCTGCTGTACTCCGGCGGCGCCGCGCTGCCGCCCGCCGTCGTCGAGGCGTTCCGTGCGAAAACCGGGCACTACATCCACAACGGCTACGGCCTCACCGAGACCACCGCGGGCTGCGTCGTCGTCCCCGGCACCCTCGAAGCGCCGATCGACCCGGCGTCCGGCACCATCTCGATCGGCCTGCCGGTGCCCGACACGATCGTCCGGATCCTCGGCGAGAACGGCGAAGAGCTGCCGTTCGGGCAGCCGGGCGAGATCGCCGTCGAAGGCCCGATGGTCGTCTCCGGCTACTGGAACCGGCCGGACGCCACCGCGGAGGCGTTGCCGGGCGGGCGGCTGCTCACCGGCGACATCGGGTTCATGGACGAGCGCGGCTGGGTCTACGTCGTCGACCGCAAGAAGGACATGATCAACGCGTCGGGCTTCAAGGTCTGGCCGCGTGAGGTCGAAGACGTCCTCTACACGCACCCGGCCGTCCGCGAAGCCGCCGTCGTCGGGATCGCCGACGAATACCGCGGCGAAACCGTCAAGGCGTACGTCAGCCCGGCACCGGGGGCCGCCGCCGATCCGGCGGAACTCGTGGCGTGGTGCAAGGAACGGCTCGCCGCCTACAAGTACCCGCGCACCGTCGTGGTGCTCGACGAACTCCCGAAGACCACCAGCGGCAAGATCCTCCGCCGCGAACTGCGAGCGAGGGGCTGATGGTCGAGACCGCCCGCGGCGCGATCGCGCCGGAAGCGCTGGGCCGGGTGCTCATGCACGAGCACCTCTTCGTGCTCAGCCCGGAATTCGTCCAGAACTACCCGGAACACGAAGGGTTCCGCGAAGACGAGCACGTTCCCGAAGCGATCCGGCGGCTCAAGGAGCTGAAGGACGCGGGGATCGACACGATCGTCGACCCGACGGTGATCGGGCTCGGCCGGTACATCCCGCGCGTGCAGCGGGTCGCCGCCGAGGTCGAGGTCAACATCGTCGTCGCGACCGGGCTCTACACCTACAACGACGTGCCGCACTACCTGCACTTCCGCGGGCCCGGCACGCTGCTGCAGGGCGAGGACCCGCTCGTCGGGATGTTCGTCGGGGACATCCGGGACGGGATCTCGGGTACCGGCGTCAAAGCCGGGCTCCTCAAGTGCGCCACCGACGAACCCGGCGTCACGCCCGGCGTCGAACGCGTACTGCGCGCGGTGGCGAAGGCGCACGCCGAGACCGGCACGCCGATCATGACCCACACGCACGCCGGCACGCGGCGCGGGCTGGAGCAGCAGAACATCTTCGAGGACGAGGGCGTCGACCTGAGCCGGGTGCTGATCGGGCACTCCGGGGACTCGACGGACCTCGGCTACCTGACCGAGCTCGCCGACCGCGGGTCGCTGCTCGGCATGGACCGGTTCGGCCTGGACCTGCTGCTGCCGTTCGAGAAACGGGTGAACACCGTCGCGGCGATGTGCGAACGCGGCTACGCGGGCAGCATGGTGCTTTCGCACGACGCGTCCTGCTACATCGACTGGCTGCCCGCCGAGCAGCTGCCCGCGCTCACGCCGAACTGGCACTACCTGCACATCACCCGGGACGTGCTGCCCGCGCTGCGGGAGCGCGGGGTGTCCGAAACGGACATCACGACGATGCTCGTGGACAATCCCCGGCGGTTCCTGGCCCGGGAGTCCTGAGCCGTTATCCTGGTGCGTCGGATTCGAGAAGGGGGTGCGCGGTGACCCGAGCAAGCACCCGGAAGCCGGGCGAGGCGACGGGCGACGACCAGGCGGCCGTGCCCCGGCGGCTGCTGGAGCACGCCACGAAGCTGTTCGCCAAGAAGGGCTTCGACCGCACGTCCGTCCAGGAGATCGTCGAGGCCGCGGGCGTCACCAAGGGCGCGATGTACCACTACTTCGACTCCAAGGACGACCTGCTCTACGAGATTTACGCCCGCGTCCTGCGCGAGCAGACCCGGCAGCTGGAGAGCGTCGCCGACTCCGGTGCGCCGCTGCGGGAACGGCTCGCCGCCGCCGCGTCCGACGTCGTCGTGTCCAGTATCGACAACCTCGACGACAACACGATCTTCCTGCAGTCCATGCACCAGCTGTCCCCGGACAAGCGCAAGGCGGTGCGCGCCGAGCGCCGCAAGTACCACGAGCGCTTCCGCGGCCTGGTCGAAGAGGGCCAGGCGTCGGGGGAGTTCCGCGCGGACAAGCCGGCCGACGTCGTCGTCGACTTCTTCTTCGGCTCGGTGCACCACCTGGGTTCGTGGTACCGGCGCGGCGGTTCGCTGACCGCCCGCCAGATCGGCGACCACTACGCGGACCTGCTGCTGGCCGCGTTGCGCCCGCCTGGTTGATTGGTGCGGTGACCGATTTCCCGCCGCTGCCCGTGCTCGGCAAGCTGACGCCGGCCGAGCGCGAGCTGATCGAGGCCGCCCGGCGCGGCGACGTGGCGACGCCGGACGCGCCCGTCCGGGCCGAGGTGCTGCGGGAGCTGCTGCTCGGCCGCCGCGGCCCGCTGGACCCGCTGGGCGTGCGCGTCGAGGGCGCCCGGATCGCCGGGACGCTGAACCTGGACCTCGTCGAGGCCGGGACCGGCCTCGCCCTGACCGGCTGCGTGGTCGTGAACCCGGTCAGCGTGCGGCGGGCCGGGCTCCCGTGGCTGGACCTGTCCGGCAGCCGGATCGCCGGGTTCGACGGCGACGGCGTCCGGATCGGCCACGACCTGCGCCTCACCGGTGTGCGCGCGACCGGCTCCGGGGAGTTCGGCGCGATCTGCCTGCGGGACGCCCGGGTCGGCGGCCGCGTGTACCTGGGCGACGCCGAGGTGACCAGCGAAGACGGGCCCGCGGTGTACCTCGACGGGCTGGCGTGCGCCGACCTGCGGTGCGCGGGCCTGCGGGCGGCGGGCGACGGCGAGCTGGGCGCGGTCCGCCTGCTCCGCGCGAACGTCACCGGCCAGGTCGTCTTCGACGACGCCGTGCTCACCAACGCCGGCGGGCCCGCGCTGCACGCCGACGGGCTCGAGGCGGCCGGCGACGTGTGGCTGACCTCGGCGAAGATCACCGGGGCCGGCGAAGAGGGGGCGCTCCGCCTGATCGGCGCCCGGATCGGCGGCGAAGCCGATTTCACCGACGCCGTGCTGACCAACGAGACCGGTCCCGCGCTCGAGGCCGACCGGCTGCACGCCGGTGACCTGCGGCTCGACGGCGTCACCGCGCTCGCAACCGCTGAAGACGCGGCGATCAGCCTGCTCGGGGCGCGGATCGAGGGCCAGTTCAACGCCGGCGCCGCGGTGGTCGTCAACCGCCGCGGCCGGGGGCTGAGCGCCGACGGCATCCGGGTCGGCGACAGCTTCCACGCCGACGGCCTGAAGGCGCGGGCGTCGGGGGAGTACGGCGCGCTCTGCCTGCTCAGCGCGCACGTGGCCGGCAACCTCTACCTCGACGGCGCCGAGCTGGCCAACGACACCGGGGCGGCGCTGAGCGGCGACCGGCTCGGCGTCGACGGCAACTTCCGCGCCAACCAGCTGACCGCGGAGGGGTCCGGGGAACCGGGCACGATCCGGCTGCTCGGCGCCCGGATCGGCGGCCGGGTAGACCTCGAGGGTGCGAAGCTCACCAACGACGCCAGCCCGGCGCTGTACGCCGACGGCCTGCACGTCGGCGGCAACCTCGCCCTGTCGGGCGCGGAGGCCGCCGGTGCCGGCGAAGAGGGCGCGATCCGGCTGCACGGCACCGAGATCACCGGCCAGCTCCTGCTCGACGGCGTCGAACTGGCCAACGCGTCCGGACCCGCTTTCCTCGCGGACGCCTCGCGCGTGGGGAACTACCTCGACTGCACCGGCCTGAAGGCGACCGGCTCGGCCGGGTGGGCCGCGGTGAGCCTGTCCGGGGTGCGGATCGACGGCCAGGTCACCTTCGACGACGCCGAGATCACGAACGACGCCGGCCCGGCGTTGCAGGCCGACCGCTGCCGGGTGGCGGAAAGCCTGTCACTGAACGGGATCCGGGCCACCGGTGCCGGGGACGATGCGACCGTCCAGCTGGTCGGCGCGCACGTCACCGGCCAGCTGAGTCTCCTCGGCGCCGAACTCGCCCACACCGGCGAAGGGACCCTCCTGAGCCTGGAGGACACCGTCGTCGAGGGCGCGGTCTTCCTCGCCGCCGACGTCGTCTGCGCGAAACCGGTCCGCGGCCCGCACCCGGGGACGATCGAGCTCGACGGGTTCCGCTTCGGCGCGCTCGGCGCGGCCACCTGGCAGGAGTGGCTGCACCTGATCCGGTGGCACACCGCCGTCTACCGGCCCGGGCCGTACCAGCGGCTGGCCGCGGTGGAACGGACGTCGGGGCACGACGGCAACGCCCGGCACGTCCTCATCGCGCAGCAGCGCGACCTCCAGCGGTGGGCGCCCGAGGGGATCGGCGGCTGGCCGGCCCGGCGGTTCCACTGGCTGTGGGGCGCCCTCGCGGGCTACGGCTACCGCGCGCGGCGCACGGCGGCGGCGTTGCTGCTCGCGGTGCTCGCCGCCGGTGGGCTCGGCCTCTGGGCCGGCCAGGTGGGGGAGGGCGGCCACCACGCCGCCGAGCGCGTCGCGGACTTCGCGGCCCCGGCCGGCACGCGGTGCACGACCGTGGAGCTCATCGGCGTCGGGCTGGACCGCGGGCTGCCGCTGTCGCCGGGCGTGCGCGGCCGGTGCGACCTCAACACCGGCCTCGACGCGGGCCAGGTGTTCACCGTGGCGATCTGGGCGGTCCAGGCCGCGATCTGGGCGCTGGCCACGCTCGCGCTGGTCGGCTACACCGGGCTGGTGCGCAAGACCGGCTAGGTGTATTGCCCTGTGAGGTTGGGGACGCGGCTGGCGGGGGGTTTGCCGGCGAGTGCGGTGTGGCCGCGGTGGTGATTGTAGGTGTGTAGCCAGCCTGGGAGGGCTTCGCGGCGCTGGGTTTCGGTCTG
>NZ_JAEBEF010000021.1:0-174608 GCF_046548815.1 Amycolatopsis sp. cmx-4-83
AAGACCAGGCGCGAAGCGATCCGCTGCCTGAAACGCTATGTCGCGCGAGAGCTCTTCAACCTCATCGCCCAGGCCACGCAGCACACTGGTCTGCCAGCGATCGCTTGACATCGATAGGGGCATCAAGTTGGCCATCGTCTATCGGTCAGCGGTCGTCCTCCACGCCGTGGTCACCTGGACCAAGGCATGGTCAGACATTCCCTAAGCGCGTCGATGACGGCCGGTGCCCGTCCGGTCCTCGTTCGCCCGGCCCAGTGCCCGGGCGGCGCGGGCCGTGTCCTCGTGGCCCCTCGGCAGGTACGCCTCGTGGTCGGCCAGCACCTCCCGGCCGAGCGCGCGAGCCTGCCCGTGGGCGCCCTCGGCCGTCAGCAGGTCGACCGACCGGCGCCGCAGCCGCAGGACCGTGCCCAGCCGAGGACCCGACTCCGCCGACGGCAGGGCGCGGAAGTGGCGCCACAACGCGGCGGCGTGGCCGGTCAGGTCCGCCGTCTCCTCCGCCGCCACCACGGCGAACGCCCGGTCCAGAGCCGCGGCCATCCGGTCTTCCGCGTGCAGCCGGCCCAGGATCGCGCGGCGGGTCAAGCGGTGCATCGTCACGACCTCGCCGCTGGTGTCGAACTCCGTGAGGGACGCCGACGCCAGACCGGCCAGCGCCGCGTCCACCGCCACCGGGTCCGGGCCCACCCGGTGCACCAGCGCCCGCCGGACGCCCGGCGATCCCAGCACGGCGAGGAGTTCCGCGACGACCGACGCCCGGCCGTCCCGGGCCGCCACCGCTCGCAGCGCCGCGATCGTCGTGTCCTCGACGCACGGGGAGTGGTCTTCGCCCGGGTCCCGCTCCAGCGGCGGGGTGTGCGGCAGCCGGTCGAGGTACTCCCCGAAGCCCGACGTCCGGATCACGCCGCCCGCCTGGGCCAGCGCCAGCGGCAAGCCACCGAGTTCCCGCGCGACCTCGGCCGGGGCGGCGTCCCGGCCCGATCGCGCACGGAGGAAGCCGACCGCTTCGGGCTCGTCGAACGCGGGCACCGGCAGCGTGGGGCCGAGGACTTCGAAGTCCGGCACCGTCGTGGTCACGAGGACGCGGGCGCGGGCGGGCAGCCAGCGGTTGAGCGCGTCCGGGTCGGTCGCGCCGTCGAAGACGACGAGCGCGTCTTCGAGACCGTCGAGCCACGCGAGACCCTCGCGGGCAGCCGCTTCGGCGTCGGGACCACTGGCCAGCGCCGCGAAGGCACGCGCGGGGTCCTCGGCAGGCACCCAGACCACGGGCGAGCGGCCGGCCCGGACGTAGGCGGCGGCGAGGTGCGTCTTGCCTGCTCCGCCGCGGCCGAGCAGGACGCAGAACCGGCCGTCCCGGAACGTCGAGTCGATCTTCGCCAGCAGCGTGCCGCGCGCCACAGCGGCGACCGGTTCGGCGGGAACGGCGCCGGACACGAACCGGGGGCGAGGACGGCGCAGCCGCAGCACCACCGCCGTGACCAGCGCGAGCACGACGATCGCGCCGCCTGCGACGATCACGGTGCTCATCCGGCCAGGCTAACCGCGCGAGCCGCGTGTCGAAGGTTGAGGAAGGGTGATGCTTGACCCTCACGTCACGTCAGGCAGCACGGTGGTCTTCGCAAGGGCCGAACGGCCACCGAAAGAGGAGGGGAACGATGGGGCATCCGGTGGGCAAGGTCGCCGCACTGGCCGGGATCACCGTCCGCACGCTGCACCACTACGACGAGATCGGCCTGCTCAGCCCGAGCGGGCGGACCGCGGCGGGGTACCGCAGCTACGCCGACGACGACCTCGACCGGCTGCAGCGCATCCTGTTCTACCGGGAGCTCGGCTTTCCCCTCGAGACGATCGCGACTCTCGTCGACGACCCGGGCACCGACGCCGAAGCGCACCTCAAGCGGCAGCGTGAGCTGCTGGTGGCGCGGATCGGCGAGCTCGGGCGGATGGTCGCGGCCGTCGACCGCGTGATGGAGGCGAGAGCCATGGGCAGCGCGTTGACGCCCGAGGAGAAGTTCGAAGTGTTCGGCGGGTTCCGCGAACCGGACGGCTACGCGGAAGAAGCCGCCCGCCGCTGGGCGCACACCCCCGAGTGGCGGGGTGCCGCCACCCCGTCCAAGGAGGACCTGGCGGCCGGGGAGGCCGCCCGCAAGGACTGGGTGGCGCGGCTCGGCGCCGTCCTGGACGCCGGGGCCGCGCCGGACAGCCCCGAAGCCGGGGAGCTGGCTGAGGCACACCGGGAGATGCTGTCCCGCGTGATGGGCGAGTGCTCCTACGAGACGCAGCGGCGGATCGGTGTGCTGTACGCCACCGAGCCGGCGCAGCTGGAGTTCCTGGTCCGGGCCGACGAGCAGCGTCCCGGCGTGGGCGCGTTCGTCCGCGACGCCATCGAAGCGAACGCGGCCCGCCGGGAGGAATGACTCCGCCAGGTGGGGGAGGAGTCCCACCGGACGGGAGGGGGTGCGGGGCAGCGCTTACAGTCGAGGTATGCAGACTTGGTCATCCGTCGACGTGCCCCGCATCCCGGGCACCCCCCGCCCGCTGCGGCTCCACGACACGGCCACCGGGCAGGTCCGCCCGACCGCGCCCGGGGCCACCGCCCGGATGTACGTCTGCGGCATCACGCCCTACGACGCGACGCATCTGGGGCACGCCGCGACGTACCTCGCGTTCGACCTGGTGAACCGCGTGTGGCGCGACAACGGACACGACGTCCACTACGTGCAGAACGTCACGGACATCGACGAGCCGCTGCTGGAGCGCGCCGCGCGGGACAAGGACGACTGGGTCGTGCTCGGCATGCGTGAGACGGCGCTGTTCCGCGAGGACATGACGGCGCTGCGGGTGGTCCCGCCGCAGCAGTTCGTCGGCGCCGTGGAGAGCATCCCGGAGATCGTCGAGGTCATCGCCAAGCTGCTGGCCAACGGCGCCGCCTACCGGGCCGAAGACCCGGAGTTCCCGGACATCTACTTCGACCACGCGGCGACCGGCCGGTTCGGCTACGAGTCGAACTACGACGAGCCGACCATGGCGAAGTTCTTCGCCGAGCGCGGCGGCGACCCCGACCGCGCCGGCAAGCGCCACCCGCTCGACGCGCTGTTGTGGCGCGTGGCCCGCGAGGGCGAGCCCTCGTGGGAGTCCGAGCTCGGCCCGGGCCGCCCCGGCTGGCACATCGAGTGCAGCGCGATCGCGGTCAACCGGCTGGGCCTCGGGTTCGACCTGCAGGGCGGCGGCTCGGACCTGATCTTCCCGCACCACGAGTACAGCGCGGCGCACGCCGAAGCCGTGGCCAAGGACGGCCAGTTCGCCCGCCACTACGTGCACGCCGGCATGATCGGCCTCGACGGCGAGAAGATGTCGAAGTCCCGCGGCAACCTGGTGTTCGTCTCGCGGCTGCGGGCCGACCAGGTCGACCCGGGCGCGATCCGGCTGGCCCTGTTCGCCGGCCACTACCGCGCCGACCGCCCGTGGACGGACTCGCTCCTCACCGACGCCGAGACGAGGCTGGCGCGCTGGCGCGAGGCCGTCTCGCTGGCCACCGGGCCGTCCGCCGCGGACACGATCGTCCGGCTGCGCGACCACCTGTCCGACGACCTGGACACGCCGAAGGCGCTGGCGGCGATCGACGCGTGGGCGAACGAGGCCCTCCGCCGCGACGGCACCGACTCGACGGCTCCCGGCCTGATCCGCATCGCGGTCGACGCCCTCCTCGGCATCGACCTCTGAAACCCGACCAGGGGCCGCACTTTCACGTGAAAGTGCGGCCCCTGAGCGTATAACGACCTATACCGCGGCGGTGGGGTGACCGTCGGTCAGGTGAAGGTGGTCGCCGGACCAGTCGCGGCGCAGCCAGCGGTCGTGGGACGCGAGGACGACCGCGCCCGGAGCCGTCTCCAGCGCCGAGAACAGTTCTTCCGCCAGGGTCAGCGAAATGTGGTTCGTCGGCTCGTCGAGCAGGAGCACGTCCGGTGGTTCGGCGAGCAGGATCGCCAGCGCCAGCCGCCGCCGCTGGCCGACCGAGAGCGCGCCGACGGGCTGCCGGAGGTCCCGGGACGCCAGCAGGCCGAGCCGGCTCAGCGGGGGAGCGTCCTCGCCGAGCGTGTCCCGGTAGACCCGGGCCGCGGATCGGTGCGGCTCCGCGAAGGCGACGTCCTGCTCCAGCATCCCGACCCGCACGCCGTGTCCGAAGTGGACCGTGCCGGCGGCGGGGGGCAGCCGGCCGGCCAGCACCGAGAGCAGCGTCGACTTCCCGGCGCCGTTCCCGCCGGTGACGAGCAGCCGTGCCGACCCCTCGACGTCGAGGCGCGGCAGCCGCAACCGGCCCGGGACTTCCAGTGCACGCACCGAAATCGCGGGTCCTTCACCGGCCGCCCGGCCGGTGAGCTCCGCCCGGAACCGCAGTGGCGCCGGGGGTTTGCGCACCTGGTCGCGTTCGAGGTTCTCCAGCCGCTGCTCGGCGTCGCGCACCCGCCGCGAGATCGTCTTCTGGACGCGCGCGCCCTTGAAGTGGTGGATGAACTTGTCGTTGTCCCGCGGGCCGCGGCCGTAGGCTACGTTCCGCGCGGTGACCGCGACGGTCTCCCGCAGCTCTTTCAGCTCCTCCTGTTCTTCGGCGAAGCGCTGCTCCCACCGCGCCCGCTCGGCCTTCTTGTGGCCGAGGTAGTCGGAGTAGCTGCCGCCGTAGCGGACCGCGCCGCCGGCCTGCCGGTCCGCCGCGGCCGGGTCGAGGTCGACGATGTCGGTGCAGACGGCGTCGAGGAACACCCGGTCGTGCGAGGACAGCACGACGATCCCGGTCAGCTCGGCGAGGTGGCGTTCGAGGAACGCCAGCGCCGCGTCGTCGAGGTGGTTGGTCGGCTCGTCCAGCAGGAGCGTCTCCGGCTGCCGGACGAGCAGCGCGGCCAGCCCGAGCCGGGACCGCTGCCCGCCCGACAGCGTGCCGAGCCGCCGGTCCGGTGCGACGCCGCCGAGGCCGAGCCCGTCGCAGACGAGCTTCGCGCGGCGGTCGGCGTCCCAGAGGTCGTGGGCCTGGGCCCACTCCAGGACCCGGCCGTACTCCTCGAGCACGCCTTCGTCGTCGGGCCGGTCGGTCATCGCCGCGGTCAGCTCGTCGAGGCGGGCCGACGCGGCCCGGATCTCGGCGAGGGCGTCGTCGAGCACGTCGGCGAACGTCGCCTCCATGGCGAACGGCAGTTCCTGCAGCAGGAACCCGACGTCGGGGCCGCGGAGCACCTCGCCGGAGCGGGGTTCTTCGAGCCCGGCGAGCAGGCGCAGCAGGGTGGACTTGCCGGTGCCGTTCTCGCCGACCAGACCGAGCCGTTGCCCGGCCGACGCGGTCAGCGAGATGCCGTCGAGCACCACGCGGGTGCCGTAGCCGAAGACGACGTCCTTGGCCTGCAAGGGAAAAAGGGTTGACATTGCGCATCACCGGGCCCGGAGGAAAAGAAGCGGAGATCCCGCCGGGCGTCGTGGCACGCGGGAGCGTCAGGCTCGACCGGGTGCCGCCTCGGAAGCGGGATGGGCGCGGTTCAGTTCTTCATAGTGAAGACAAGTTAACGCAACAACCGTAGAGTTAGTCAACGGGTTATGGCCTGCGTCACATCCGGCAGCTCGACGGTCGACCGTTCAGCGGCCGCGGTGCCGTCGGTGAGGAACTCGAGCAACGCCGTCAGCTGGCGGCGGTCGAACCGCGCGAGCCGCTCGCCGACGAACCGGGCCATCGGCGCGTAGAGCTCGGCGAGCTCGGCCATCCGGTCGGGCAGCGGCCGGACGACGAGCCGGCGCCGGTCGGCGGGGTCCGGGGCGCGCTCGGCCAGCCGGTGCAGCGCCATCCGGTCGAGCAGGCGGGTGAACGCCCCGGTCGACATCCCGAGCAGGCCCGCGAGCTCGGTCGGGGAGTCGCTGACGCCGCCGTGGAGCAGGTGCAGGCAGTGCAGCTCGGTGGGGGTGACGCCCATCCGCTCGGCGACCGCGGCGTGGAAGAGCGCGGTCGAGCCCACGAACCGGGGGAGGGCGAGGGCGGCGGCGGTGGCGAGTTCGCGCTGGTCGGGCAACGTCCATCCAAGGTCGGGTCACGGTGCAGTCACTGCCTGGTGCAGCTGCTGCGCGGCGAACGATAACGCAGCCGGTTGACAAACCCGCAGGCGGGACCAAGTATGAAAGAAGACTTTCGAAACACTTCTTTCAGGAATGGGGCGACCGATGGCCGAGCTGCCGCCGCGCAAGCGGATCGAGGACGTCGAGCTGCTGCGCGCGCTGGCGCACCCGTTGCGGTCGGCGCTGCTCAACCACCTCACCGCGGTCGGCCCGCGCACCGCGAGCGAGTGCGCGGAGGCGGTCGGCTCGACCGCGTCCAACTGCAGCTGGCACCTGCGGCAGCTCGCGCAGTACGGCCTCGTCGAGCGGGCCGACGCCGAAGACGGCCGCGAACGGCCGTGGCGCGCCCGGCAGGTCGGCCTCGAGGTGGGGGAGCTGGCCGACGACCCCGCGCACCGGGCCGCGCAGCTCGGCGTCGTCGGCGCGACGCTGAGCCACGAGCAGGAACTGACCCAGCGGTACCTGGACTCCCTCGACGACCTCGACCCCGCCTGGCGCGCCGCGGCCGGGATGTCGACCTACGCGCTGCGCGTCACGCCCGCGGAGCTGACCCAGCTGACCGAAGCGATCGACGCGCTTGTCCGGCCCTACGTCGGCGCGATCCGGGCCGACGCGCCGGCGGACGCGGCGTCGGTGCACGTCGGCCTGCGCGCGTTCCCGCGCATCGAGCACTCGGGGAAGGCGGAGGCGTGAGACAGCTGCTGGGGGTGCCCGCGTTCGCGCGGCTGTGGGTGGCCGCGTTCTTCGGCGAGACGGCCGAATGGATGCTGCAGGTGGCGCTGCCGGTCTACGTCTTCCAGCGCACCGGCTCCGCCGCGACGACGGCGCTGAGCATCGTGCTCGGCCTGCTGCCCGCGGTGCTGCTGAGCCCGGTCGCCGGCGTCGTCGCCGACCGGTGGAACCGCCGCGCGGTGCTGTTCGGCGTCTGCTGCGGGCTCGCCGTCGTCGCGCTCCCGCTGCTGGCCGAGCCCGGCGTCCCGGTGGTGTACGGCGTGATGGCCGCCCAGGCGGCGCTGGCGTCGGTGTTCGAGCCGGCGCGCAACGCGCTGGTGCCGGAGCTGGTCGGGGTCGCCGACGTGACCGGCGCGAACGGCCTGATGAGCGTCAACGGCAGCGTCGCCCGGCTCGCCGGCGGCTGGGCGGGCGGCGCGCTGCTGGGCTTCGGTGGCCTCGCCGACGTCGTCACCGGCTACCTCGCCGTCCTCGTGGTGGCGGCGGCGCTGCTGGCCAAGCCGTTCCGGCGGGTGGCGGCCCCCGCGCCCGCCGCCGGGCACGAACCCGTCGTGCGGGCGTGGCTCGACGGCCTGCGGGAGCTGACGCACAACCGGCGGCTGTGGCGCACCGGGCTCGCGCTGGTGTTCACCTCGCTGGCGCAGGGCATGTTCCTGGTGCTGTTCGTGGTCTACGTCCTGGACGTGCTCGGCGGCAGCGAAGCCGACGCGGGCCTGCTGCGGGGCGTGCAGGCGATCGGCGGGCTGGCCGCCGGGTTCGCGCTCGCGACGGTGGCGCGGCGGGTGGCGCCGGTCCGGCTGCTCGGCTGGGGCTCGCTGCTGCTGGGCGTGCTGTCCGCGGTGATCTGGAACCTCGCCTCGGTGACGACCGCGCTGGGCGTCTACGTCGGCCTCTTCGTCCTCGTGGGTGCGCCGGGGGTGGCCGTCGGCGCCGGGGTGCTGTCGGAGATCCAGAGCGCGGTGGCCCCCGAGCGGGCCGGACGGGTGCTGAGCACGACGTTCGCCGTGATCGCCACCTTCACGACCGTCGGCGCGCTGCTGGCGGGCACCCTCGTCGCGGCGACCGGGCCCGCGGTGCTGCTCGACGTCCAGGCGGGCGTCTACGTGTTCGCCGGGGTGCTCATGCTGGCCCGGATTCGCAGGTTTCGCGAAGAACCCGTGAGCGCGGTGGCTACGGTGGAGGGGTGCCACACCTCTTCGCCACCAGCGACCTCCACGTGACCCACGAGGGCAACGGCCCGATCCTGGACTCGGTCGTCCCCGAGACGGCGGACGACTGGCTGCTCGTGGCCGGCGACGTCGCCGAGCGCGCGGAAGCCACCATCGGGACGCTGAAGACGCTGCGCGAGCGGTTCGCGAAGGTCGTCTGGGTGCCGGGCAACCACGAGCTGTGGACGACGAACAACGACCCGTGCCAGCTGCGCGGCCAGGCCCGCTACGAGTACCTCGTCGAGCAGTGCCGCGAGATCGGCGTCCTGACGCCGGAGGACGAGTACCCCGTCTGGGAGCACGGCGCGAAGCCGCTGACCATCGCGCCGCTGTTCCTGCTCTACGACTACAGCTGGCGGACCCCCGAGGCCGAGGGCAAGTCCCTCGAGGAGGCCCTGCGCCAGGCGCGGGAGGCCGGCGTCGTCTGCACGGACGAGTACTTCCTGCACCCGGACCCGTACCCGAGCCGCCAGGCGTGGTGCGCGGACCGGCTGAAGATCAGCACCGAGCGCCTCGACGCGATCCCCGAGGACCACGGCACGATCCTGATGTCGCACTGGCCCCTGCACCGCCACCCGACGGCCCCGCTGTACTGGCCGGAGTTCGCGCTGTGGTGCGGTTCGACGAAGACCGAGGACTGGCACCTGCGGTACCGCGCGGAGATCGCGGTCTACGGCCACCTGCACATCCCGCGCACGACGGAGGCGGACGGGGTCCGCTTCGAAGAGGTGTCGCTGGGGTACCCGCGCGAGTGGCGCAAGCGGACTCGGGGCGCGGTGCCGATGCGCCGCATCCTCTGGCCCTCCTGAGCCGCGGTTCGGCTGCGAGGCCTCGATCCGGCCCGGCACCGGTTCTCGGGCGGGCAGACACGGTGGGCTCGCTCGCCGCCCAGGTCGGGCCTTGGCTGAAATCGGGTTCGCGGCCGGGTGACCCCGGTGGGCTCGCTCGTCCTTCCCACAGTCGGGCCCCGCTGGACTTCGGGCCGTCGGCGCCTGAAGCGCGCGGGCCCGGCAGCAGCCCGTGGGGCGGCGCCGGACCTCAAGCTCATGGACCTGCGGCGCCCGCTGTCCTTCACGACTCCGTGCGGCGCCGTTCCCGCAGTGCCCTGACGCGCCCGCGGCTCGCGCACGCCGGGGACGGGCACCAGCGCCGCCGGCCGCCCGGGTCGGCGAACACCCCTCGGCAGTCCTGCTCCGGACAAGCCCGCAGGTCGTGCCGCAGCGGCCCGGTGAGCCAGTCCGCCGCCTGGTGGGCCAGCCGGGCGAAAGCGGCATCCGCCGTCGGCGGGGCGCTCCGGTGCAAGCGGTCGAGCGCGGCCAGGTGCACCGGCTCCGGCTTCAGGAACCGCGTCAGCGCCCGCACGTCCCCGGCACTCGGCGCGACACCGTCCACCACGCCCAGCGCCAAGGGCCGCAGCACCTCGCGCAGCTCGTGCGCGGTGGCCAGCTCGAAGTCCGTGACCGGGGCCAACGGGGTCAGCTCCGAGCAGGCCAGCCAGTCCCGCAGCCGGGCCGCGGTCGGGAGCCGCTCCACCGGCTGCGGCCCGAAGTGGCGGCCGCGGGTGGCGAGCAGGTTCAGCCACGGTGCGCCCATGTCCAGGCGGAAGTCTTCCGGCACCTCGCCATCGTAACGGGTGAGCCGTTACACTCGGCCGCGTGACTGGGGAACCCAAGGTCCGCACCCTGACCGGCGACATCGATCCGGCCGAACTGGGCGTGACCGACTCGCACGACCACCTCTTCTTCGCCTCGAAACTGCTGCCCGGCGAGGAGCTCGACGACACGGAAGCGGCGCTGGAGCAGCTGCTGACGTTCCGGGCCGCGGGTGGCTCGGCCGTGGTGCAGTGGACGCCGTTCGGGCTCGGCCGCCGGACCCGGGAGCTGGCCCAGTTCTCGAAGGAGACCGGGGTGCACGTGGTCGCCGCGACCGGGCTGCACCGGGCCGCGCACTACGCGCCGGTCCTGCTCCACCGGGTGATCGACGACCTGGTCCGGCTCTTCGTCGCCGACCTCGTCGAGGGCACCGGGCCCGCCGACCTGCCGGAAGACCGGCGGACGCGGCACCGCGCGGGGCTGATCAAGGTCGCCGGCGCGTTCCACGCGATCGACGCGCACGCCCGCACGACGCTGACCGCCGCCGCGGTCGCGCACGAAGAAACCGGGGCGCCGATCGCGGTGCACCTCGAACACGGCACCGCCGGGCTCGAGATCGCCGAGCTGCTGTGCGGCACCCTCAGCGTGCCTGCCGACCGGGTGATCCTCGGGCACCTCAACCGCCACCCGGAGCCGCGGATCCAGCAGGAGATCGCCCGAACCGGCGTCTTCCTGGCGTTCGACGGGCCGTCACTGGCGAACCGGGCCACCGACTGGCGGCTCGCGGACTGCCTCGAAGCCCTCGTCGGCGCCGGGCACGGCGGTCAGCTGCTGCTCGGCGGCGACACGACGACCGCCACCGCCCGGCGCGAACCCGGTGGCCTCCCGTACCTGCTCACGACGCTGGCGCCGCGGCTGGCGAAGCTGCTCGGCGGCGACGTCGTCACGGCCATGCTGGTGGCGAACCCCGCCCGGGCGTTCGCCACCAGCTGGCGCGGGTGACTCAGCGCAGGCCGAAGCCTTCCTGTCCGCCGCCTCGGCCGCGGCGGCGCAGGTAGCGCTCGAACTCGGCGGCGATCTTGTCGCCGCTGACGTCCTGCTCCGCGACCTCGGTCTGCGCGTCGCCGCGCTCCTCGAGGCTGCGGACGTACTCGCTGATCTCTTCGTCCTCGTCGGCCATCTCGCTGACCGTGCGCTGCCACTCCTCGGCCTGCTCCGGCAGCGCGCCGAGCGGGATCTCGACGTCGAGGATGTCCTCCAGCTTGTGCAGCAGCGCCAGCGTCGCCTTCGGGGACGGCGGGTGCGACACGTAGTGCGGCACCGCGGCCCAGATCGACACGGCCGGGATGCCCGCCTGCACGCAGTAGTCCTGCAGGATCCCGACGATGCCGGTCGGGCCCTGGTAGTTGTTCAGGTCCAGGCCGTAGAGCGACGCCGTGTCCTTGTCGTACGCCGTCCCGGTGACCGGGACCGGCCGGGTGTGCGCGGTGTCGGCGAGCAGCGCGCCGAGCGTCACGACGGTCGCGACGTCGAGCTGCTTGATGTGCTCCAGCAGCTCCGCGCAGAACGCGCGCCAGCGCATGTTCGGCTCGGGTCCCTGGACGAGGACCACGTCGCGGTCGAACCCGACCGGGCGGCAGACGGAGAGCGTCGTCGTCGGCCAGTCCACCCGTCGAGTGACGCCGTCCACCATCCGGACGGTCGGGCGGCTGACCTGGAAGTCGTAGTAGTCGTCGGGCTCCAGTTCGGCCAGGGGCGTGGCGTCCCAGTTCAGCTGCAGGTGCTCGACCGCCCGGCTGGCCGCGTCACCTGCGTCGTTCCAGCCTTCGAAGGCGACGACCATCAAGGGCCGGGTGGGTTCGGGGCGGTCGCCGGGCGGCCGCGGGGTCTCGTCGACGGGCTCACTCACCGGCCCAGCCTACGACCACCGGCCTTACCCTGTTCAGCATGTCCGACCGCCTGTCGTCGCCGTTTCTCGAAGTCCTGGGCTCGCGCGTCCTGGTGGCCGACGGGGCGATGGGTACTGCGCTGCAGGCCCACGACCTGAGCCTGGACGACTTCGGAGGTCTGGAAGGCTGCAACGAGATCCTGAACGTCACCCGGCCGGACGTCGTCCGGTCCGTGCACCGCGGCTACCTCGAAGCGGGTGCGGACGCGGTCGAGACCAACACTTTCGGGGCGAATTTCGCCAACTTCGCCGAATACGACATCACCGGCCGGATCTTCGAGCTGGCCGAAGCCGGCGCCCGGCTGGCGCGGGAGGCCGCGGACGAGTTCGCGACGCCGGACCGCCCGCGGTTCGTGCTCGGCTCGGTCGGCCCCGGCACGAAGCTCCCGACGCTCGGCCACGCGCCGTTCACCACCCTGCGGGACGCCTACCAGGAGCAGGTCGGCGGCCTGCTGGCCGGCGGCGTGGACGCGGTGATCGTCGAGACCACCCAGGACATCCTCCAGACGAAGGCGTCGATCATCGGCGCGAAGCGGGCGATGGCCGCCGACGGCCGCCGGGTGCCGGTCCTCGCTTCGATCACCGTCGAAACGACCGGGACCATGCTGCTCGGCACCGAGGTCGGGGCGGCACTGGCCGCGCTCGAGCCGCTCGGCGTCGACGTCATCGGGCTCAACTGCGCCACCGGCCCGGCCGAGATGAGCGAGCACCTGCGGCAGCTGGCCAAGCACGCGCGGGTGCCGCTGTCGGTGATGCCCAACGCCGGCCTGCCCGAGCTCGGCCCGGACGGCGCCGTCTACCCGCTCGGCCCGGAAGCGCTGGTCGAGGCGCTGACCGGGTTCGTCCGCGAGTTCGGCGTCGGCCTGGTCGGCGGCTGCTGCGGGACGACCGACGAGCACATCCGGCAGCTCGCGGCCGCGGTCGCGGACACCGCTCCGGTGCCGCGGCGCCCGCGGCCCGAGCCCGGCGTGTCGTCGCTGTACCAGGCGGTGCCGTTCAAGCAGGACGCCAGCGTGCTCATGATCGGCGAGCGGACCAACGCCAACGGCTCGAAGGCGTTCCGCACCGCGATGCTCGAGGGCCGCTGGGACGACTGCGTCGAGATCGCCCGCGAGCAGACCCGCGACGGAGCCCACCTGCTCGACCTCTGCGTCGACTACGTCGGGCGCGACGGCACCGCCGACATGGCCGAGCTCGCCGGGCGGCTCGCCACCGCGTCGACGCTGCCGATCATGCTCGACTCCACCGAGGTCCCGGTGCTGCGCGCCGGGCTGCAGCGGCTCGGCGGCCGCTGCGCGGTCAACTCCGTCAACTACGAGGACGGCGACGGGCCGGAGTCGCGGTTCACGAAGGTCATGGAGCTGGTCAGCGAGTACGGCGCCGCCGTCGTCGCCCTGACCATCGACGAAGAAGGCCAGGCGCGGACCGCGCGGAAGAAGGCCGACATCGCGACCCGGCTGATCGAGGACATCACCGGGAACTGGGGGCTGCGCACCGCCGACATCATCGTCGACGCCCTCACCTTCACCATCGCCACCGGCCAGGAGGAATCGCGGCGCGACGGCGCCGAGACGATCGAAGCGATCCGCGAGATCAAGCGACGCCACCCCGAGGTCCAGACCACGCTCGGCCTGTCCAACATCTCCTTCGGGCTCAACCCGGCCGCGCGGCAGGTGCTGAACTCGGTGTTCCTGCACGAGTGCGTGCAGGCCGGGCTGGACACCGCGATCGTGCACGCGTCGAAGATCCTCCCGATGGCGCGGATCCCGGACGACCGCCGCGCGGTCGCCCTCGACCTGATCCACGACCGCCGCCGCGAGGGCTACGACCCGCTGCAGGAGCTGATGGCCCTGTTCGAGGGCGTGAGCGCGGCATCGTCGAAGGCGTCGCGCGCCGAGGAACTGGCCGCGCTGCCCCTGTTCGAGCGACTGGAACGCCGGATCGTCGACGGCGAACGCAACGGCCTGGCCGACGACCTCGACGCGGCGCTGGAACAGCGGCCCGCCCTGCAGATCATCAACGACACCCTGCTGTCGGGCATGAAGACCGTCGGCGAGCTGTTCGGGTCCGGGCAGATGCAGCTGCCGTTCGTGCTGCAGTCCGCCGAGGTGATGAAGGCGGCCGTCGCGCACCTCGAGCCGCACATGGAGAAGGAGGACGACGCCGGCAAGGGGCGGATCGTGCTGGCCACCGTCCGCGGCGACGTGCACGACATCGGCAAGAACCTCGTCGACATCATCCTGTCCAACAACGGCTACGAGGTCGTCAACCTCGGCATCAAGCAGCCGATCACGACCATCCTGGACGCGGCCGAGGAGCAGGGCGCCGACGCGATCGGGATGTCCGGGCTGCTGGTGAAGTCGACCGTGATCATGAAGGAGAACCTCCAGGAGATGAACTCCCGGGGCGTCTCCGCGCGCTGGCCGGTGCTGCTCGGCGGCGCCGCGCTCACCCGGTCGTACGTGGAGAACGACCTCACGGAGCTCTACCTCGGCGACGTCCGCTACGCGCGGGACGCGTTCGAGGGCCTGCGGCTGATGGACGCGATCATGGCCGCCAAGCGCGGGGAATCGCCGCTGGTGGACGCCGACGCCGAGCGGAAGCGCGTGGAGCGCAAGGAACGGCGTGAGCGCTCCCTGCGGATCGCCGAAGCGCGCAAGGCCCGCAAGGCCGAGGAGGAAGCCCTCGAAGGCCCGCCGGCGGCCCGGTCGGACGTCGCCACCGACGTCCCGCTGCCGGTGCCGCCGTTCTGGGGTTCGCGGGTGGCCAAGGGCATCGCGCTCGCCGACTACGCCGCGATGCTCGACGAGCGCGCCACCTTCATGGGGCAGTGGGGCCTCAAGGGTGCCCGCGGCGGCGGCGGGCCGACGTACGACGAGCTCGTCGAGTCCGAAGGACGGCCGCGGCTGCGGTACTGGCTCGACCGGCTGACCGCCGACGGCGTCCTGGCCGGCGCGGCTGTCGTCTACGGCTACTTCCCGTGCGTCGCCGAGGGCGACGACCTGGTCGTGCTCACCGAGCCCGAGCCGGACGCGCCCGAACGGCTGCGGTTCACCTTCCCGCGCCAGCGCCGCGACCGGCGGCTCTGCCTGGCCGACTTCTACCGGCCGCGGGAGGCGGGCGAAGTCGACGTCGTGCCGTTCACCGTCGTGACCATGGGCCAGCCGATCGCCGACTACGCGAACGAGCTGTTCGCCGCGAACGCCTACCGCGACTACCTCGAGGCGCACGGCCTCGGCGTCCAGCTCACCGAGGCGCTGGCCGAGTACTGGCACTGCCGCATCCGGGGCGAGCTGACCCTGCCCGGCGGTGTGGCGGTCGCCTCAGCGGACCCCGAGGACGTCGAGGACTTCTTCAAGCTCGGCTACCGTGGAGCGAGGTTCTCCCTGGGCTACGGCGCCTGTCCCGATCTCGAGGACCGGGCGAAGATCGTCGCGCTCCTCGAGCCGGGCCGCATCGGCGTCAAGCTGTCCGAGGAGTACCAGCTGCACCCCGAGCAGTCGACCGACGCGATCGTCTGCCACCACCCGGAAGCGAAGTACTTCAACACCTGAGGAGAATCCACTGTGGACGGAATCGCTGCCGTGCTGTGGGATATGGACGGCACCCTGGTCGATTCCGAGAAGCTGTGGGACGTCGCGCTCTACGAGACGGCGGAAGCCCTCGGCGGCAAGCTCTCCGAAGAACAGCGGATGACACTGGTCGGGTCCAACATGGACGACACCGCGCAGTACCTCCTGGAAGTGGTCGGCCGTCCCGTCACCCCCGAAGCGATCGCGTCGACCGGCGACCAGATCCGCCGCCGCACGGCCGGGCTCTTCGACGACGCGCTGCCGTGGCGCCCGGGCGCCCGCGAAGCATTGGCCGCGGTGAAGGCGGCTGGCCTGCGCTCGGCGCTGGTCACCTCGACCGAGCGCGACCTGACCGAGCTGGCGCTGAACACGATCGGCCGCGGCTTCTTCGACGTCACGGTGTGCGGCGACGAGGTCGACGGGCTCAACAAGCCGCACCCGCGCCCGTACCTCAAGGCGGCCGAACTGCTCGGCGTCGACCCGGCGCGGTGCGTCGCGGTCGAGGATTCCCCGCCGGGCACGGCGTCGGCGGTCGCCGCGGGCTGCGCGGTCCTGGTCATCCCCAACGACGTCCCGGTCGAGGCGGGGGAGCGGCGCGTGTTCCGCGACTCGCTGGTGGGTGTCGACGTCCCGGCGCTGGCGGCCCTGCTGGGCTGACCCACGCCCATGTCGCATTTCCGCTAGCCCGCGTCTCCGCGCTCGGCGATGCTGGGACGCGTGCATGAAGACTTCGAACGGTGCGTGCGGGCCGTGCAGGCGAAGGACGCCCGCTTCGACGGGTGGTTCTACACGGCGGTTCTGACGACGAAGATCTACTGCCGGCCCAGCTGTCCCGTCGTGCCGCCCAAGCCGCGGAACATGAGCTTCTACCCGAGCGCGGCGGCCGCCCAGCAGGCCGGGTTCCGCGCCTGCAAGCGCTGCCGCCCCGACGCCAGCCCCGGCTCGCCGCTGTGGAACGAGCGCGCCGACCTGGTGGCGCGGGCGATGCGGCTGATCGCCGACGGCGTCGTGGACACCGAAGGCGTCCGCGGGCTGGCCGCCCGGCTCGGCTACAGCGTCCGGCAGGTCGAGCGCCAGGTGTTCGCCGAGCTCGGCGCCGGCCCGCTGGCGCTGGCGCGGGCCCAGCGCGCGCAGACCGCGCGGATCCTGATCGAGACGACCGCCCTGCCGATGACCGAGCTGGCGCTGGCCGCCGGGTTCGGCAGCATCCGGACGTTCAACGACACCGTGCGCGAGGTGTTCGCCCTCTCGCCGACCGAGCTGCGGCAGCGCGCCAAGGGCAAGCCCGCGGCCGCCGGCGCGCTCGTGCTGCGGCTGCCCTACCGGAAGCCGCTGTACCCGGACAACCTGTTCGGGCACCTCGTGGCGACCGGTGTGCCGGGGGTGGAGGAGTGGCGGGACGGCGCCTACCGCCGGACGCTGCGGCTGCCGCACGGCCCCGGTGTCGTCGCGCTGCGGCCCGAGGACGGCCACATCGCCGCCCGGCTGACCCTCGCCGACCTCCGCGACCTGCCTGCCGCGACGAGCCGCTGCCGCCGCCTGCTCGACCTGGACGCCGACCCGGTCGCCGTCGACGACCAGCTCGCCACCGACCCGCTGCTCGCGCCCCTGGTGGCGGCCGCACCGGGCCGCCGGGTCCCGCGCACGGTCGACGGCGCCGAGTTCGCCGTCCGGGCCGTGCTGGGCCAGCAGGTCTCGACGGCGGCGGCCCGCACCCACGCCGCCCGGCTCGTCGTGGCGCACGGCGAACCGGTCGAGGACCCCGAAGGCGGCCTGACCCACCTGTTCCCGTCGCCGGAGGCGCTGGCTTCGCTGGACCCGGAGACGCTGGCCATGCCCCGCAGCCGCCGTCGCACGCTGCTCGCGCTGGTCGAGGCGCTGACCGGCGGCCTCGACCTCGGCGCGGGCAGCGACTGGGACGCGACCCGGGCGGCACTGACCGCGCTGCCGGGGTTCGGGCCGTGGACGGTCGAGAGCATCGCGATGCGGGCGCTCGGCGACCCGGACGCGTTCCTCCCCACCGACCTCGGCATCAAGTACGCGGCCGAGACCCTGGGCCTCGGCGGCCAGGCCGCCGTCGTCGCCCGGTCCGCGGCGTGGCGCCCCTGGCGGGCGTACGCCACCCAGCACCTGTGGGCCACCGGCGACCACGCGATCAACCGGATGCCCGCGGCTTGAGGTCAGGAGAACCGATGCGTACCCATGCAGTTGCCGAGAGCCCGTGCGGCCCGCTCACGCTGGTCGCCGAGGGCGACGCGCTGTGCGGCCTGTACATGGCCGAGCAGCGCCACCGCCCGGACGAGCTGACGTTCGGCACGCACGACCCCGGCGCGGACATCTTCGCCCGCGCCGAAACCGAGCTGAAGGAGTACTTCGCCGGTCAGCGCGAGCGGTTCGAGCTGCCGCTGGCCTTCGTGGGCACGCCGTTCCAGCGGTCGGTCTGGGCGCAGCTGCGCGAGATCCCGTACGGCACCACCACGTCGTACGGCGAGCTGGCCGACCGGCTCGGCAACCCGGGCGCGTCCCGCGCGGTCGGGCTGGCGAACGGCAAGAACCCGATCGGCATCATCGTCCCGTGCCACCGGGTGGTCGGCTCGACCGGCTCGCTCACCGGCTACGGCGGCGGCTTGGAACGCAAGCGGTACCTGCTCGACTTCGAGCGCGGCTCGCTGTTCTGATCCCACCTTTCGGGAACAACGTTCCACGGTGGTGTGAGATCCGCGGCATCCCGGCCAGCCCGGGGCGGCGCCCGCGGGCCCGGGGTGGAAGGATCTGCAGACCGTGAAGACCTTCGATGAGCTGTTCGCGGAGCTTGCCGAGCGCGCGCGTTCCCGTCCCGACGGGTCCGGCACCGTCGTCGCCCTCGATGCCGGGGTGCACGCCCAGGGCAAGAAGGTGCTCGAGGAAGCCGGCGAGGTGTGGATCGCGGCCGAGCACGAGTCCGACGACCGCCTCGCCGAGGAGATCTCCCAGCTGCTGTACCGGGTGCAGGTGCTGATGCTCGGCCGCGGTCTGTCGACCGAGGACGTCTACCGCTACCTGTGACTGTCGCTCGAAGATACGAGGAGAGAAGCGAAATGCTGCGTGTTGCCGTGCCGAACAAGGGAGCCCTCGCCGCCGCGGCGACGGAGATGCTCGGCGAGGCGGGCTACCGCAAGCGGCATGAGCAGCGCGACCTGACCGTGCTCGACCCGGTGAACGAGGTCGAGTTCTTCTTCCTGCGGCCCAAGGACATCGCCATCTACGTCGGGTCCGGCGAGCTCGACCTCGGCATCACCGGCCGGGACCTCGCGCTCGACTCCGGCGCGCCGGTCGAGGAGGTCCAGGCGCTCGGTTTCGGCGGCTCGACGTTCCGCTACGCCGCCCCGGCGGGCAAGGACTGGAAGCCGGCGGACCTGCACGGCAAGCGGCTTGCGACGTCGTACCCGCGGCTGGTCCGCGACGACCTCGCCCGCCACGGCGTCGAGGCCGAGGTGATCCGCCTCGACGGCGCGGTGGAGATCTCGATCCAGCTCGGCGTCGCCGACGCGATCGCGGACGTGGTCGAATCCGGGCGTTCGCTGCGCCAGAACAACCTGGTGGCGTTCGGCGACCCGATCTGCGTCTCGGAAGCGGTGCTGCTGCAGCGCAAGGGGACGGGGGAGAGCAAGCCGAAGTCGCAGCTCGCGGCGCGGCTGCGCGGGGTCGTGTTCGCGCAGCAGTACCTGATGCTGGACTACGACTGCCCGCGCACGCTCGTCGAACGGGCCATCGCCATCACGCCGGGCCTGGAGTCGCCGACGGTCGCCCCGCTGGCCGACGACGACTGGGTCGCCGTGCGCGCGATGGTCTCGCGCAAGGACGTCAACCGGGTCATGGACGAGCTGGCCGAGGTCGGCGCCAAGGCGATCCTGGCGTCCGACATCCGTTCCTGCCGCCTCTGAGCCTCGTGAGTGTTCAGGCGGGTTCTAACCCGCCTGAACACTCACGAGCGCGGCCGGTTGGGCTTCTTCGGGAGCAGGTCGTAGAGGCCCTTGCGGACGCCGTTGTCGTTGACGTTGCGCGCCACCGCGACTTCGGAGATGAAGTCCTCGAAGACGAACTCCTCGTCGGCGGGGACGACGGCCGGGGCCTGGTTCTGCGCCAGGTAGCTGTCGAGGGTGCCCGCGATCTCGCGGAACGACAGCGCCTGCAACGTCTCCGGGGCGTAGGTCGTCACCGGGACGCCGTGCGCCGCCGCTTCGTTCATCACCACGCCGAGCGGCAGGTGCGACAGCATCGGGATGCCGAACTCGTACATCTCCTGCAGCGCCGCGGCCGCGTAGTGCGAGATCGGCCGCCGGTAGAGGCTCGGCACCAGCCCGAACCACGACAGCGGCTGCCGCCCGACGGTCTGCTCGACGTACCGGACCTGGTCGGCCAGCAGCCGCAGCGCGCGAATGCTCGTCTTGTCCGGCTGCACCGGCACGAGGATGCCGTGCGACGCCGCCAGCGCGTTGTTCGTCAGCACGTCGAGCGCCGGCGGGCAGTCGATGATGCAGTGGTCGTAGTTGGCGAACTGGATGACCCGCGCGAGCTGCCAGCCGGGTACGCGGAACGAGTCGAGCCGCCGGATCAGGTCGAACATCCCCGGTGACGTCGGCACGACGTCGAGCGCGCCGCCCTTGCCGAGGTTGCTGCGCGGGTGCGGGACCACCAGGTCCTCGATCGCGCCCTTCCAGGTCTTGGCCAGCGCCTTCGCCAGGCTCGGCCGGTCCGGTGGCACCTCGGCCAGCCCGAGCATCTCGGTCGTCGCGTGGCCCTGCGGGTCGAGGTCGACCAGCAGCACCCGCCGGCCCCGCTCGGCCAGCGCCGCCGCGGTGCCGACGCTCAGAGAGGTCTTGCCGACCCCGCCTTTCTGGTTGACCACCGAGGTGATCTGCATGCCGGAGCGCTCCTCAAGTCGGTCGTTCCGCGAAGGTTATTGGATCCGGGGCCGTTGTGGGTGGCTATCCGCCCCCGGCCTGTCGCGGCCGGACCATCAGCGCCTGCGCGCCGGTCGCCAGCGGGCCGCTCGCGTCGTGCAGGATGCTCGTCGCCGTGCCGGTGCCGTGCCGCCCGACCAGCGTCACCGCGTCCAGGCCGATCCACTCGCCCTCGGGCACCCGCCGCACGTGCACGGTCAGCTCGGAGTTGATGAACCACCACTGCCGCGGGTCGAGGAAGTTGGACACGCCGTTGCCGGAGTCGGCGACGGTGAACAGCCGCTGCAGCCCGCTCGGCTCCTCGCCGTCGACCAGCGGGACCCGCTGCCGGGCCCAGACCGCCGCCGGGCCGGGCACGTCCATGCCGCCGCGGACCGCGCGCCACTCCACCGCGTCGAGGTAGCCGCTCTGCCAGCCCTCCGGCCACGGCGACTCCGTGACGCTGTCCGGCGCCGGCAGCATCGGGCCGCCGTCGGTGGCGATCTCGGCGGTGTCGGAAGTCGCGACCCGCCACGCCGACGCACGGGCCACGACCCGCTCCGCGCTCGCCAGCTCGGCCTGCAGCAGCTCGACCGACCGGCCGGGGCGCTCCACCCGGGCCCGCACGGTGAGCTCGGCGACCGGGGCCGGCCCGAGGATTTCGACGGTGACCCTGGCCAGTTCGGCCGGGTGCGCGGGTTCGACGGTTTCGAGGGCCCGCACCAGCAACGCCGACGGCGGCCCGAAGTGCTGCGACTCCGAAGACCACGGGCCGGCGGTGTGCGCGGTCGCGGAGTAGCGGCCTTCGCCGCGCGGGACGTAGAACGCGTCGGCCATCAGTCGGCCCGGTCCAGCGGCGTCTCGTCGCCCGCGTCGGGCTCCGGCCACCCGGGGTAGGCGGGCGGCGTGCCGCCGTACTCGGGGCAGTGCGCCTGGTGGTCGCACCAGTTGCACAGCTTGCTCTTGTTGGCGCGGAAGTCGCCGGTCTTGCCCGCCTTGAGGATGGCCTGCCAGATGGCTTCGAGGGTGCGCTCGAAACGCAGCAGCTCGGCTTCGTCGGGCGTGTAGGCGAGGGACTGGCCGTCGGTCAGGTACATGAGTTTCAGCTGCCGCGGCACGATCCCGCGCAGCCGCCACAGCACCACGGCGTAGAACTTCATCTGGAACATCGCCTTGGCCTCGCCGATTTCCCGCGGCGCGGCACCGGTCTTGTAGTCCACGACCCGGATTTCGCCGGTCGGCGCGACGTCGAGGCGGTCGATGTAGCCGCGCAGCAGGACACCGGAGCCGAGCTCGATTTCGACGTGCAGCTCGCACGCTTCGGGTTCGAGCCGCCGCGGGTCTTCGAGTTCGAAGTAGGCGTCGAGGAGCTTTTCCGCCGAGCGCAGCCAGTCCGCGTGGTCGTCGGGCTTTTCGGTGTCGAACAGCTCGGTCCACTCCGGACGGTCCGCGGACAGGTCCGTCCACGCCGGGCCCAGCAGCTCCCGCGCCTGCGCGGGGACGCGCTCGGCGGCGGGCAGCGCGAACAGCCGCTCCAGCACCGAGTGGACGAGCGTGCCCCGCAGCTGCGCCTTGGTGGGTACCTCGGGCAGCCGGTCGACCGCGCGGAACCGGTAGAGCAGCGGGCACTGTTTGAAGTCACTGGCCCTCGACGGCGACAACGCGGGCCGCCGGCGCACCTGCGTGGCGACGGCGGAGGCTGGGGGTTCCGTGGTGACGGTGTCGGCGTCGGGCATGGGCAGAGCGTAACGCCGGGGTACGACAGTTCCGGCGACCGCAACGCCCGCACCGGCGCCGAGGTGGGGAAAGCGACCCGGCGCCGCCCGCCCGCATGTCATGAAAGGGTCGTTCACCTCGCCAGACGACATGAACGACCCTTTCACGACATCCCCCACGACGCTGCGGACCGCTCAGGACACGCGGGTGCGACACCATCCGGGCCGGATCACCCGCTCCCCACACCGGGGGCTCTAGGCTCTCCGCATGGCCGCGACCAGTGAGCAGGGCACCGGGGGCACCCGGCAGGCCGTCCGCTCGGACGGTGGCCTCGTGCTGTTCCGGGTCGCCGGCGTGCCCGTGCTGCTGGCGCCGTCCTGGTGGATCGGGTCGCTGATCGTCGTAGTTCTCTACGCACCGCTCGTCGGGCGGCTGCTCCCGGATGCCTCGGGGCTGACGTCGTGGCTGCTGGCCGGCGCGTTCGCGGTGCTGCTGGGGCTCTCCGTGCTCGCGCACGAGCTCGGGCACTGCCTGGTCGCGCTGCGGCTGGGGATCCCCGTGCGGCGGCTGCGCCTGTTCCTCCTCGGCGGCCTGTCCGAAGTGGCTCGCACGCCGAAGCGCCCCGGCCAGGAAGGTCTGGTCGCGGCGGCCGGACCGGTCGTCTCGCTGCTGCTCGGCGGGTTCTGCGGCCTGCTGATGTTCGCCGTGCCGTCGGACGGCGCGGTCTGGCTCCTGGTCGCCGAATGCGCGGTCGCGAACCTCGCCGTCGGCGTGTTCAACCTCCTGCCCGGACTTCCGCTCGACGGCGGGCGGCTGGTCCGCGCCGGGGTCTGGGCGGCCACCGGCATCCGCGCGAAGGGGACCCGCGCCGCGGTCGCCGGTGGGGCGGTCGTGGCCGCCGGGCTGCTCGTCTGGGCGCTGTGGGGCCTGGCCACGGCTAGCCCGGACCGCTGGCTGCGGCTGGGCGTCTGCGTCGTCACGGCGTGGTTCGTGATCCTCGGCGCCCGCTCGGAGCTGGCCGCCGAAGCGCGCCGCACGTGGCCCGAAGGCTTGGTGCTCGGCGAACTCGTCCGGCCGGTGCTGCAGCTGCCCGCCGAAAGCCCGGTGTCGGACGCGCTGGCCGCGTCGGCGGGCCGGGGCGTGGTGCTGGTCCGCGCCGACGGGGTCGCCGCCGGGCTGCTGGACACCGGTGCGGCCGAACGGCTCGCGGGCACCTCACCGCACGCGCCGGCCGAGCTGGCGGCCGAGCCGATCCGGGCCGAGACCGTGCTCCTGGCGTCGGAGCCGGGGGAGGACGTCGTCGAGCGGGTCCGCGAGACGGCCGCGTGGCAGTTCCTCGTCGTCGACGACGAAGGGCGCCCGGCGGGCGTGCTGCGCCGGGACGACCTGCGGGCCGCGCTGAACCGCCGCACCCGCTGACGCCGCGCCCCGGGCGGCCTGCGAAGATCTGTCGTCGGCCATTCGGGGTACAGGAGGAAGTGTTGTCGGTCAGCGGACCGTTTCGCGCGGGTGATCGGGTGCAGTTGACCGACTCGAAGGGGCGCCACTACACCCTGACGCTGGCCGACGGCGGTGAGTACCACACGCACCGCGGCGGCCTCGCCCACGACGACCTGATCGGCCGTCCCGAGGGCTCGGTGGTCACGTCCGCGGGCGGGTCCACGTACCTCGCGCTGCGCCCCCTCCTGCCGGACTACGTGCTTTCGATGCCGCGCGGCGCGCAGGTCATCTACCCCAAGGACGCCGCGCAGATCGTGATGTGGGGCGACATTTTCCCGGGCGCGCGCGTGCTCGAAGCGGGTGCCGGTTCGGGCGCGCTGACGTGCTCGCTGCTGCGCGCGGTCGGCCCGGCCGGCACCGTGCAGTCCTACGAGATCCGCGACGACCACGCCGCGCACGCCGAGCACAACGTCGTGAAGTTCTTCGGCGAGAAGCCGGCCAACTGGTCGCTCACGGTCGCCGACCTGGCTTCGCACGAGGGCGAGGTCGACCGGGTCGTGCTGGACATGCTGGCGCCGTGGGAGCAGCTGCCGAACGTGGCCGCGCACCTGGTACCGGGTGGCGTACTGACAGTCTACGTCGCGACCGTGACGCAGCTCTCGCGGGTCACCGAGTCGCTGCGCGAGCAGCAGTGCTGGACCGAGCCGGAGTCGTGGGAGACGCTGATGCGCCCGTGGCACGTCGTGGGCCTGGCGGTCCGCCCGGACCACCGGATGGTCGCGCACACGGCGTTCCTGCTCACCGCGCGCCGGCTGGCCGACGGCACCGTGTCCCCGCGCGTGTCACGCCGTCCGGCGAAGGGCAAGGGCTAACCCGGCACGCACCACCGGCCGTTCTCCTTGTGCAGGGGGAACGGCGTGTCCTTCGTGCCGCCCACCGCCTCGACGTGCACCTTCGCGGTCGCGGACTCACCGCGCACCTCGGGGGGTTCCGCGAGCGTCGCGGTGACCGGGCCGGCCGCGTCCCATGTCCGCTGCAGCCCAGCGAGGGCCTCGGCGCTCTGCGGGCGGCAGGTCAGCTTGCCGAACGCCGCCGAGTCGTGGCGGACGATCGCCTCGACGATCGCCTTCGCCAGCACCCCGACCGCCGCGGTGTCCATCGCGCTGGGCGAGGGGGACGCCGACGGCCGGGCCGGCCGCGGCGTGCTCGACGGGGCGGGCGGGGCACCGGACGGCGCCACGAGCAGCAGTCCCAGCACCACACCCGCGCCGGCCACGCCGAGCAGGACCAGCCCGGCGACGAGCGCGCGCTTCACCGACGACGGCGGCTCACGAGCCGTCCGCCTTCACGTTGGACAGGCACCACAGGCCGGATTCCTTCTGCGCCGACATGGTGCCGACCTTGGTCTTGCTGCCGTCGGTGGCGGAGTAGCGCACGGTGGCCTTGTCGCCGGTCTCCTGCGGCTCGCCGGTCAGCTTGACCGTGACCTTCGGGATGTCGCCGGTGGTGCCCTCGTAGACGCTGCGGCAGATGACGTCGCCGAGCGCCTTCTCGTCGCTGGCGTTGTAGGCCGTGATCGTCGTGTCGAACAGCTCCTTCGAGCTGGCCTGGCCGGCGGGGGCCGGGCCGCCCGCGGGCTTGCTGCTGCTGGTCGACGGCCGGGTCGGCGAGGTGGCCTTGGGCTTCGAGGCGGACGTCTTGGGCGCCGACGTCGGGGCGGCCGAGCTGCTGCTGGCCGGCGGGGCGGCGGTGGTGGTGTCGTCACCCTTCGTGGCCAGGACGATTGCGGTCACGCCGCCGCCGACCAGGACGACCGCGCCGACCGCGATGCCGACGATGAGCCCGGTTTTCTTCTTCTTGGGCGGGGGCGCGTCGCCGAAGCCGCCGCCCCCGTACTGGTCGTAGCCGCCGAAACCCTGCTGCTGGGGCTGGCCCCACTGGTCCTGCTGGCCGTACTGCGGGTAGCCCTGCTGCGGCTGAGAGCCCGTCTGGGGCGGGTAACCGCCCTGCTGGGGCTGGCCGTACGGATCGGGCTGGCCGCCCTGCGGGGGCTGGCCGTACGGGTCCGGCCGGCCGAACTGCTGGGTGCCGCCGTAGCCCGGCTGCTGCTGCGGTCCGCTCTGGGGGTAGCCGCCCTGCTGGGGCTGGCCGTAGGGCCCAGGCTGCTGCCCGTAGCCCCCGGGCTGCTGGCCGTAGCCGCCCGGCTGCTGCGGCGGGTAGGTCATGAGTGGTGCCCCCTAGCGTCCTTCGAAGACCCGGCAGACGGTGCCGACGTCGGCCCGATGCTAGCCACCGGGCCCGTCCGCCGCGCGGTTAGGGCGGAACTGGCCGGAAATGCCCGGTGTCCCGCCGGTTGGGCACCGCGGGGACGGGGTACTCCCTGCGTGCTTGCTTCACCCCGGCCCGGAAAGACCCGCGACACACCCGTGCCACGGCACCGAAATGGCCGCT
Organism: Amycolatopsis sp. cmx-4-83; assembly: GCF_046548815.1. Taxonomy (NCBI): domain Bacteria; kingdom Bacillati; phylum Actinomycetota; class Actinomycetes; order Pseudonocardiales; family Pseudonocardiaceae; genus Amycolatopsis; species Amycolatopsis sp. cmx-4-83. The sequence goes on from NZ_JAEBEF010000021.1 coordinate 25,672, forward strand.
TGCGCTGCGGGAATGTCCGTGCTGGGGAAGGCCGGCGAACCGCGACGCGCCGATCTTGTGATCCGGAAAGGCCTTTTCTTGTCGGTGATCGCCGGTACCGTGGAATGAAAAGCACTCCGAGGAGGTGCCCGATGCATCATGACCTTCCCGGAGGTCGGCGCGAGGAGGCCGACCCTTCAGCAACATCCGGAGCTGGGACGACGGCGGACGAGCAGGCTCGGCAGATCCGTTTTCTCGAGGAAGAAGTGGCGCTGCTGCGCCGCAAACTGACGGACTCGCCACGGCAGAACCGAGTTCTCGAACAACGACTCGCCGAGGCCTCGGAACGGGTGAGCCAGCTCACCGAACGCAACACCAAACTGGTCGAGACGCTGCGCGAAGCGCGAGGACAGCTCCTCGCTCTCCGTGAAGAGGTCGACCGGCTGGCCCAGCCACCGTCCGGGTACGGCGTCTTCGTCGAGGCGTACGAGGACAACACGGTGGACGTCTTCACCGCGGGCCGGAAGATGCGGGTGTCGGTATCGCCCGCGGTCGAGATCTCGTCGTTGCGCCGCGGCCAGGCGCTGCGGCTCAACGAGGCCCTCACCGTCGTCGAAGGCGGCGGTTTCGAGCGCACCGGCGAGGTGTGCGCGTTGCGCGAGGTGCTCGCGCCGGACGTCGAGGGCGGCAGCCTTCGCGCGCTGGTGGTCGGGCACGCGGACGAGGAGCGGGTGGTCCTGCTCTCCGATCTGCTGGCGGAGCAGCCGCTCAAGCCGGGCGACTCGCTCCTGGTCGACTCCAAGGCCGGCTACGCATACGAGCGCGTGCCGAAGGCGGAGGTCGAGGACCTGGTGCTGGAGGAGGTGCCGGACGTCCGCTACGAGGACATCGGTGGCCTCACCCGGCAGATCGAGCAGATCCGGGACGCGGTGGAACTGCCGTTCCTGCACGCGGACCTGTACCAGGAGTACCAGCTGCGGCCCCCGAAGGGTGTCCTGCTCTACGGCCCGCCGGGCTGCGGCAAGACGCTCATCGCCAAGGCCGTGGCGAACTCGCTGGCCAAGAAGGTGGCGGCGGCGCGGGGCGACAACGAGGACGGGAAGTCCTACTTCCTGAACATCAAGGGTCCCGAGCTGCTCAACAAGTTCGTCGGGGAGACCGAGCGGCACATCCGCCTGATCTTCCAGCGGGCGCGGGAAAAGGCCTCCGAGGGCACCCCGGTGATCGTGTTCTTCGACGAGATGGACTCGATCTTCCGGACCCGTGGGTCGGGCGTGTCGTCCGACGTCGAGACCACGATCGTGCCGCAGCTGCTGTCGGAGATCGACGGTGTCGAAGGCCTGGAGAACGTCATCGTCATCGGCGCCTCCAACCGCGAAGACATGATCGACCCGGCGATCCTGCGGCCGGGCCGGCTCGACGTCAAGATCAAGATCGAGCGTCCGGACGCCGAAGGCGCGAAGGACATCTTCTCCAAGTACCTGGCCGAAGGCCTGCCGATCCACGCCGACGACCTCGCCGAGTTCGGCGGGGACCCGAAGGCGACGTTCGACGCGATGATCCAGCACACCGTCGAGCGGATGTACGAGGAGAGCGACGAGAACCGGTTCCTCGAGGTGACCTACGCCAACGGGGACAAGGAAGTCCTGTACTTCCGCGACTTCAACTCGGGCGCGATGATCCAGAACATCGTGGACCGGGCGAAGAAGTCGGCGATCAAGTCGGTGCTGGAGACCCAGCAGCCGGGTCTGCGCGTGCAGCACCTGCTCGACGCGATCGTCGACGAGTTCGCGGAGAACGAGGACCTGCCCAACACCACCAACCCGGACGACTGGGCCCGGATCTCCGGCAAGAAGGGCGAGCGGATCGTCTACATCCGCACGCTCGTCACCGGCAAGAACCAGGATTCGGGGCGGGCGATCGACACCGCCACGAACACCGGTCAGTACCTGTAGGTTCGAGCGCTCGATGGGGCGGCCGCTTCGGCGACCGTCCCATCGGCGTGTCTAGCGGCGGATGAGTTCCGGCCCGGCGGGGCGGCGCACCCGTAGCCGTCCGTGGGCGGCCAAAATGCCCAGCACCACGAGCAGGGCGCCGGCCGGCTGGTTCCAGCTCACCGGTTCGCCCAGCACGAGCACGCCGAGCAGCACCCCGACGACCGGTGTCAGGTACGTGACCGCCGAGGCGTTGGCCGCGCCCCAGGCGGCGATGATGCGGACGTTCCAGACGTAGGCGAGACCCGTGCCGAACACGCCGAGCGCCACCATGCTCGCCACCACCGCGAGGTCCAGGTGCACCGGCGCGGTGGCGATGGCCGGGGCGAGCAGCCCCAAGAGGACGGTCGCGGAGGCGGTCTGCCCGAACGCGACGACGACCGGGTCCGTCCCGCGTGGTGAGACGAACCGGCGCATGTACACGAAACAAGCGCCGTAGCAGGTCGTCGCGCCGAGGCAGGCGAGCTGCGCGGTCAGCTGGTGCGAGACGTCGACGCCGTGCCACACGCCGACGATCGTGAGCACCCCGAGGAAGCCGAGCAGCAACCCGGCGACCTTCGGGGGCGTGAACCGTTCTTCGGGCAGCGCCGCGGCCGCCAGCAGCATCGTGATGAGCGGCGTGGTGGCGTTGAAGATGCTGGCCAAACCGGACGAAATGTACTGTTCCGCCCACGAGAACAAGAGGAACGGCACCACGCACAGCAGCACCGACACGACCGCGAGGTGGCCCCACAGCACGGGATCGCGGGGCAGCGGGCGGCGGCGCACGGCCAGCACGAAGGCCAGCGCGAGCGCACCCAGTGCGACGCGGGCGAGCGCCACCTGGGCGGGTGAGAGGCCGCCGAGGCCCACCTTGATGAACAGGAAACTCGCACCCCAGACCACGGCCAGCAGCGCGAACCGCACCGTGACCCCGAAACCCGCCAGTCGCATGGGCGCAGTCAAACCGGACAGCGGGTTTCGAAGCCAGCGGTTTTCGGACCTCACCGTTGTGTATAACGCCCTATATTGCCGCGGGCAGCAGTGCTTCGGCCAGCCGACGCCAGTGCGGCATCGCGGTGGTGCCCGCTTCGAGGCCGATCATCTGGATGCCGACGTGGTCGGCGCCGGCGTCGAGGTGCGCGCGCAGCTTGCCGATCACCTGCTCCGGCTCGCCCCAGAACACGAGGTCGTCGACGAGCCGGTCGCTGCCGCGGCCGCCGTCGATGTCGGACTCGGAGTAGCCGAGGCGCCGGAACTTCGCGACGTTGTACTCCGAGGTCAGGTACGGGTGCAGGTGCGCGCGGGCGAGCTCGCGGGCCTTGGCCGCGTCCGGCTCGAACAGCACGGCGTGTTCGACGCCGAGGAACGGTTCCTCGCCGAGGATTTCGCGTGCCTGGGCAGTGTGCTCGGGTGTCACGTGGTAGGTGTGCGCACCCGCCGACCGGTCGCGGGCCAGCTCCAGCATCTTCGGGCCGTACGCGGCCAGCAGGCGCCGCGTTCCCGGTGCGGGGACGGCGTCCATGGCGTCGAGGTAGTCGTTCATCGCCCGCAGCGGGCGGGTGCCGGGTTTGCCGGCGCCGTAGCCGAGGCCGAGCAGGTGGCGGTCCGGGTAGGCCTCGGCCAGCAGCTGTGCGCCGGCCCGGGTCCAGCGCGGCTCGCGCGACCAGATCTGCGCGATCCCGTTGACGACGGTGAGCCGCTCGGTGACCGACAGCAGGAACCCGGCGTGGGTGAGGGCCTCGCGCCCGTCCCGTTCCGGGACCCAGATCGCCGGCCAGCCGAGTTCTTCGAGCTCCTGCACGGAGTCCCGGATCAGGCCTGCCGGCTGGTCCTCGAAGTCGAACGTCCAGATCCCGTAGCGGCCGAGCCGCATGCCCTCGATCGTACCCATGAATCGAAGTATCGCATATTTACGATGTGACGTGCCGACGGGAGTCGCCGAACGGACGGGGGAGAGGTCAGAGGGAGTGGCCGAGAACGGCGACGAACTCGGCGATCCGGGCCTCGTCGCGCTTGTAGTGCGTCCACTTGCCGACGCGCGTCGCCCGGACCAGCCCGGCGCGCTGGAGCGAGGCCATGTAGGCCGACACGGTCGACTGCGCGAGCCCCAGCTTCTCCTGGATGTGGCTCACGCACACGCCGACCTCGACCGGGTCGGCGATCGCCCGCTCGACCGGAAAGTGCCGCTCCGGCTCCCGCAGCCACTGCAGGACCTGCAGCCGCACGGGGTTCGCTAACGCCTTGAAGACGTCGAGCAGGTGCTCGACGCCGGGCTCGGATTCGGTGCGTGTCGTCATGGCTTCCCTCCCACCATACCGGCGTATAACGACCTATACTTCCGGGCCGTGAGCGAAGAAACCGGGCGGCCGCGCGCGCCCATCACCGAATCGGACGTCCTGGCCTGGCTCGAGACGACGGCCGCCGCCGTCGAGGCGGGGGAGGTGGGCGCCCAGGAGCTCATCGACCTGCTCGGGGAGCTTCGCCGCGCGTCGGCCGCCTGCGCGGACGCCTCGGACTGGCTGCTCCTGGCCGCGCGGGAGGGCGGCGCGAGCCTCCGCCAGATCGCTCCCGTGTTCGGCAAGGGCTACGTCCGGGCCCCGGCCGCCCGGCTCGAAAAACTCCACCGCCAGGCGCAGAACTCCGGCCAGTGGCTGGCCATCCTCCGGCACAAGGCCACGGCGTGAACCGCATCGCGCTCGGCCTGGCGGCGCTCGGCAGGCCCGCGTACATCAACCTGGGCCGCGAGGGGGCGCTGCCGCCGGCGCGGGACGTCGAATCGATGCGCGCGGCGACGTTCGAGGTGCTCGACGACGCCTATGCGGCCGGGGTCCGGCACGTCGACGTCGCGCGGTCCTACGGGCGCTCGGAGGAGTTCCTGGCCGGCTGGCTCGCCGAGCGCGGCCACGCCGACGTCGAGGTCTCGAGCAAGTGGGGCTACGCCTACGTCGGGGAGTGGCGGCTCGACGCCGAAGTGCACGAGGTGAAGGAGCACTCGGCGGCGCGGTTCGCCGCGCAGTGGGCGGAAACCCTGGCGCTGCTGGGGGAACGGGTCGGGCTCTACCAGGTCCATTCGCTCACTGTGGACAGTCCACTGTTCACCGACGAGCCGTTGGTGGAGGCGCTGGCGGAGCTCGCCGCGAACGGCGTGGCGGTCGGGTTCTCGACGTCCGGGCCGCGGCAGGCGGACGCGATCGAGCGGGCGTTCGCGCTGGAAGTGGCCGGGCGGCCGGTGTTTTCGGCGGTGCAGTCGACGTGGAACCTCCTGGAGCCCTCCGCCGGACGTGCCCTCGGAGCGGCGCACGCGGCCGGAAACCGGGTGCTGGTCAAGGAAACCCTGGCCAACGGCCGGCTCGCGGTCGAGGCGCCGGCGGCGGTGCGGGAGATCGCCGCGGCGCACGGCACGGGGCCGGACGCGGTCGCCGTGGCCGCGGTGCTGGGCCAGGACTGGGCGGACCGCGCGGTCATCGGCCCGGCGAGCCCGGCCCAGCTGGCGGCGAACCTGCGGGCCACCACGCTTGCCTTGAGCGCCGAGGAGCGAGGAGCGCTCGCGGACCTCGCCGAGGATCCGCAGGAGTACTGGCGACACCGGTCCTCGTTGCAGTGGGACTGAGCGGCTGCACTACCCTTCGCAGGCACGAAACCGACGACAGGAGGCCGGGTGCGTCATCGTCAGGTGGTCGCGTTGGCCGCCGTCGCGCTGGTGGGCCTGACGGCCTGCGAAGGGCCCGATCCGAACAACCTCGAGACGTACTACGACGATCCGGCGCCGACGTCCGCGCCGGTCACGACCGTCGAAACGCCGGTGAGCCCCGCGGAAGCCGTCCCGGTCACGCCGCCGGAACCCGATCCCGGTCTGCTCGCGGAGCCCGCGCTGCTGTCCGACGCGGACGTCGCGGAGGAAGGTGTGCAACCGGCCTCGAACGAGGTGGCGGGATGTCTGGCGGACGGGCCGTCGGCGGGGAGCCGGACGGCGACCTGGCGCTACCCCAGCGGGTCGGTGCTGAGCCACCGCGTCGTGGTGTTCCCGGACTCCTCGGCCGCCCAGGCTGTCGCGGACAACGAGTGCCCCCCTGGCAAGCTGGTGGGAGTTCCCGTCCAGCCCGGGGTCGAGCGGCAGCAGGCCTGGAGCGACGGCAAGACCTGCACGGTGTTGCTGGCCAAGGGAGCGCTCGTGTCCGAGCTGACGGTCTCGGCGAGCACCGGGACGCGGGCCGTGGACGCGGCCAAGCGCCTGCTGCCCGCCATGACCGCGAAGCTCACCGCTCAGCCGTAGCGGCGGAACCACTCCTGGACGCCTTCGCGGCCGTCGGGGATGAAGGGCAGCGCCGGCGCCGGGTCGTCGATCCAGGCGCGCAGCTCTTCGAGCGGGATCCAGCGGCCTTCGACGATCTCTTCGGCCTGGTGGTGGATCGGGCCGTCCCAGCGGACCTCGAAGGCGAAGTTGTGGCAGCGGTTGCGGCCGTCGTCGTAGACCTTGGTGAACAGCGGAACGGGTTCCACCCCTTGGACCCCGAGCTCTTCGGCGAGTTCGCGGCGGGCGCACTCGGCCGGCGTCTCGCCCGCGGCGACCACGCCGCCGGCCCAGCAGTCCCAGGTGGAGGGGAACACGTCCTTCCCCGGGGTGCGGAGGTGCACGTAAACGGCTTTTCCGTCACCCGAACGGACCAGGACGACGCCGGCGGCGTGCCACAGGCCCTCGGCGCGGACGCGGGCGCGGGTGGTCTCGCCGACCACCGAGCCCGCCTGGTCATAGAGGGCAACGAGTTCGTCACTGCCTGGCATGGGTGCATCGTTCCACTAGGCCGACCCCGTAGGGTGGGGACATGCGGCGGATCATGGGAACCGAAGTCGAGTACGGCATCTCCGTGCCGGGCGACGCGACGGCGAACCCGGTACTCACCTCGACCCAGGTCGTGCTGGCCTACGCGGCCGCGGCCGACATCCCGCGGGCCCGCCGGGCGCGGTGGGACTACGAGGTGGAGAGCCCGCTGCGGGACGCGCGCGGGTTCGACCTGACCGGCCCCGGCGGGCCGGGCCACGACCCGGACGTCGAGGACCTGGGCGCGGCGAACGTCATCCTGACCAACGGGGCGCGGCTGTACGTCGACCACGCGCACCCGGAGTACTCGGCGCCCGAGGTGACGAACGCGCGCGACGCGGTCATCTGGGACAAGGCGGGTGAACGGGTGATGGAGGAGGCCGCGCTGAAGGCGGCGTCCGTCCCCGGCCAGCCACAGCTGCAGCTGTACAAGAACAACGTCGACGGCAAGGGCGCGAGCTACGGCACGCACGAGAACTACCTGATGGCGCGGTCGACGCCGTTCACCGCGGTGATCGCCGGGCTGACGCCGTTCTTCGCGTCGCGGCAGGTCGTGACCGGCTCGGGCCGGGTCGGGATCGGCCAGCAGAGTGAAGAGGCCGGGTTCCAGCTCTCCCAGCGTGCGGACTACATCGAGGTCGAGGTCGGCCTGGAGACCACGCTCAAGCGCGGGATCATCAACACGCGCGACGAGCCGCACGCGGACGCGGACAAGTACCGCCGGCTGCACGTCATCATCGGCGACGCGAACATGTCGGAGTACTCGACGTACCTGAAGGTCGGCACCACGGCGCTGGTGCTGGACCTGATCGAGTCGGGCATCCGCTTCGACGACCTGAAGCTCGACGAGCCGGTCAAGGCCGTGCACCAGATCAGCCACGACCCGACGCTGAAGGTGCAGGTCGCGCTGGCGAACGGCAAGAAGTACTCCGGCCTCGACCTGCAGTTCGCCTACCACGAGATCGCCTCGCAGAACCTGGAGCGCATCGACGCCGACCAGGCGTCCAAAGAGGTGCTCCGGGTCTGGGGCGAGGTGCTGGACGCGCTGGCCCGCGACCCGCAGGAGTGCGCGGACCGGCTGGACTGGCCGGCGAAGCTGCGGCTGCTCGAGGGCTACCGCCAGCGCGACAGCCTGGCCTGGGGCGCGCCGCGGCTGCGCCTGGTGGACCTGCAGTACTCCGACGTGCGGCTGGCCAAGGGCCTCTACAACCGCCTGGTGACGCGCGGCTCGATGAAGCGGCTCGTCTCCGAGGAGGAGGTGCTCGCCGCGGTCACGACCCCGCCGTCGGACACCCGGGCGTACTTCCGGGGCCGGGCGCTGGAGAAGTACGCGGCGTCGATCGCGGCCGCGTCGTGGGATTCGGTCATCTTCGACGTGGGCAAGGAGTCATTGGTGCGGATCCCGACCCTGGAGCCGTTGCGGGGGACGAAGGCGCACGTCGGCAAGTTGCTGGACAACGCGGCGACCGCCGAGGAGCTGGTCGAAGCGCTCACCGGTTCGGACTAGGCGGGACGCACCAGCGATCGCGGCGTGACCCCGAATGTCGGGGCCGCTGGGTAGGCTAGGAAACATCAGCCACACCGGGAGGCGAGATGGCCCAGGAAAAGATCGAAAAGCACGGCGGTGGTGACTCCGACGAGGAGTTCGACGACACCGGCGCGGCGGGTCAGGAGCGGCGCGAAAAGCTAGGCGAGGACGTCGACACGATCCTCGACGAGATCGACGACGTGCTCGAAGAGAACGCCGAGGACTTCGTCCGGGCCTACGTGCAGAAGGGCGGCGAGTAGCCGCACCGGGGCACTGCGCCCTTGCCGACCGTTCAGCCGGCGGCCGGGGTTCCGCGTGGCCGTTGGCGCGCGCGGGGCTCCGGCCCGCACAGATGGGACTTTTGAGCACGTATGGACAACACCAGGGGCATCTCGGGTCCCGCGCTGCCTGCCGCGTACTTCTCGTCGGCGACGTCGTCGTTTGCGGACTTCTTGCGGGTACAGGCGCCGGAGCTGCTTCCGGAGCGGCGCGTGACGGGCGGTGTGGCCGATCTGGGCGTGCCGCACGGGACGACGATCGTGGCCTGCACGTTCGCGAGCGGTGTGCTGATCGCGGGTGACCGGCGGGCGACGTCGGGGAACCTGATCGCGAGCCGCGACATCGAGAAGGTGCACGTCACCGACGAGTACTCGGCGGTCGGCATCGCGGGCACGGCGGGGCTGGCCGTCGAAATGGTCCGGCTGTACGCGGTCGAGCTGGCGCACTACGAAAAGATCGAGGGCGTTTCGCTGTCGCTGGACGGCAAGACGAACAAGCTGGCCGGCATGGTCAAGGCGAACCTCGAGATGGCGATGGCCGGGCTGGCCGCGATCCCGCTGTTCGTGGGGTACGACCTCGAGGCCGAGGACGCCAAGCACGCGGGCCGGATCGTCTCGTACGACGCCGCGGGCGGCCGCTACGAGGAGAACGGCGGCTACGCGGGCATCGGCTCGGGTTCGCTGTTCGCGAAGTCGGCGCTGAAGAAGCTGCATGACCCGGACGCCGACGTCGAAGGCGCGATCCGGGTGGCGGTCGAGGCGCTGTACGACGCGGCGGACGACGACACCGCGTCCGGCGGCCCGGACCTCGTGCGGCGCATCTTCCCGAGCGTCGTGACGATCACCGCGGAGCACGGCGCCGTGCAGCTGCCGGAGTCGGAGACCGCGGCGGTCGCCGAGGCCGTCGTGGCCGGCCGGATCGAGCGCCAGCAGCGCCGGCTCGCCTGACGCGGAGCCGACAGTGAACATGGGAACACCGGAAGACCTGGAGCGCACACCGTGACGATGCCGTTGTATGCCTCTCCCGAGCAGCTGATGCGGGAGCGTTCCGAGCTGGCGCGCAAGGGCATCGCGCGCGGCCGGAGCGTGGTGGTGCTGAAGTACGCGGGCGGCGTGCTGTTCGTGGCGGAGAACCCGTCGGCGACGTTGCACAAGGTGTCCGAGATCTACGACCGCATCGGGTTCGCGGCGGTCGGGCGCTACAGCGAGTTCGAGAACCTGCGCGTGGCGGGCATCCGCCACGCCGACCTCAAGGGCTACCAGTACGACCGGCGCGACGTGAGCGCGCGGGCGCTGGCGAACGCGTACGCGGCGACGCTGGGCAGCATCTTCACCGAGCAGCTGAAGCCGTTCGAGGTCGAGGTCTGCGTCGCGGAGGTCGGCGCGAGCGCGGCGGAGGACCAGCTGTACCGGCTGACCTACGACGGCTCGATCTTCGACGAGCCGCAGTACGTGGTCATGGGCGGGCAGAACGAGAAGATCGCGGCGAAGCTGAAGGAAACCTTCGAAGACGGCCTGGACCTGCAGGCGGCGCTCGGCGTGGCGGTGGCCGCGCTGCGCACGCCGACCCAGCCGTCGACGGCGGCGACGTCGTCTTCGTCCGGCTCGTCGACCGCGGCGGCGGCGAACGGCAACGGCGAAGCCGACCCGATCAAGCTGGAGGTGGCGGTCCTGGACCGCGACCGCCCGCGCCGCGCGTTCCGCCGCTTGACCGGCACAGCGCTGGACGCCTTGCTCCCGGTCCCGGACCCGGCGGGCGAGGAGCCTGAGGCGAAGCCGGAAGGCGAGTAACTCAGAAGCACGGAAGCGGGGCGTGGCCGGTGGCCGCGCCCCGCTTCCGCGTTCAGCGGCGGGCGAAGGCGAGCAGGTGGGCGCTCGTGTCGACGAGGTGCGGGTCCCGTTCGGCGATCCGGGCCGCGCGCAGGGCCGGCTCGGCCAGGTCGTCGAAGCGGTCGAGGCCCGCGACGTCGAGCGCGGGCCAGGCGGGGCCTTCGACGCCGAAGACGGCCGTGCCGGTGAACCCCGCGTCCGAGACTTCGCCGTGGAGTTCGGTGGCGGTGTGCCAGTGGGTGGGGACGAACCCGGCGTGGCCGTCGTACGCGCCGGTGGTGATCACCGCCCGGATCCGCTCCTCCCGGTCCGGGGTGAGGGTGCCCGCGGTGGCGGTCTCCAGCAGGGACAGGTAGCGGCTGATGCCCGCGGCCACGAGGAGGCCGCCCGGGCGCAGCACCCGGCGGGCTTCGGCGAGCGCCCGAGCGCGGTCCGCCCGCTCGACGAGGTGGTACAGCGGACCGAGGAGCAGCACGGCGTCGCAGCGGGAACCCGCCACGGGCAGCGCGCGGGCGTCGGCGACCACGGCGGTGACGCCGGGGTGCCGGCGTGCCTGGCCGGCGTGGGCCGGTACCGGGTCGAGCAGGTGCACCTCGTGCCCGTCGGCGGCCAGCCAGGCCGCGTGGACGCCGGTCCCGCCCCCGGCGTCGAGGACCCGGGCGCGCGGGGGGAGGAAGCGGCGGATCAGCTCCCGGGTGCGGAGGAACTCGAGCCTGCCGTGCGGGGTGCGGGTGAGGCGGCGGGCTTCGTCGGGTCCGGTGGCGTAGTGCATCGCGAGGTCCATGCTCCAGGGTCTCGGGCGGCGCAACCGGCTTTCAGGACGTCGCGGGGGAGGCCCGGAAGTTCTGGTCGGCGAACGCCAGCAGGTACGGCAGCGTCGCCCGCGCCGTGTGCCAGGTGTGGTTGAAGCCGCGCTCGGCGTGCACCACCGCCTCCTGGCCCCGGGCGCGCAGGGCGTCCGCGATGCGGCGGGCCGTCGTCACGTCGGTCGGTGCGCCGGTGCCGACCGCCAGCATCACCGAGATCGGCGCGGTGAACTTCATGGTCGGCAGGTAGCGGCGCGGGGTGTTGGCGGCGATCACGGCCTGGTTGCCGGCCAGGATGCCGACCGAGTCGTTGAGGTCGTCGTAGGGCAGGGCGATCACCAGGGTCGCGAACTCGTCGACGTGGTGCAGCCCGATGTTCAGCGCGCCGAAGCCGCCGCCGGACATGCCGCCCAGCGCGCGGTGGCCGCGGTCGGCGAGGGTGCGGTAGTGGTGGTCGACGGCCGGGACCACGGTCGCCGTCAGGTACGTCTCCAGCTGGGGGCCGTTCGGGACGTCGAGGCACTCCCAGTCGGTGCTGGGGACGCCGGCGGTCAGGTCGACGCTGACCACGATCATCGGTTCGATGACGCCGGCCTGCTGCAGCGCCAGGAGCGTCCCCGGCGCGTCGCCGGAGGTGAGCCAGTCGCGGGGGCCGCCGAACGGGTAGCCGTGGATGAGGTAGACGACCGGGTAGCGGCGGGCGGTGTCCTTGTCGTAGCCCGGCGGCAGGACGACGTAGTTGCTGCCCGACGGGACGCCGTGCGCGGGGTCGGGCACGTTCAGCACGTCGACGCGCTGGCCGGCGCCCGTGGTCGCGGTCCCGGTCGCCGTGCTGGGCCGCGGCGCCGACGGGGCTTCCTTGCCGTCGTCGAGCAGGCGCCCGGCCAGGTTGACCGGCCCGGGGCCCTTCTGGAGCAGGCGCGCGAGGTCGTCGGACGTGCGGACGTACCCGACGTAGCTGTTCAGCGCGGTCACCGCGGCGAGCAGCAGGAGCACGCCGAACGCGGTGAACCCGCAGCGCCGCACCCGGCGGCGGTACCAGAGCGCGACGACCACGGCGAGCACGGCGACGGCGGCCGAAGCGAGGGTCAGCCAGATGAACGGCGACTCGAGCGGGCCCAGGTCGCGGGCCCGCGCGGTCACGTCGCCCGGCAGCACCGGATCGGTGGCGGCGCCGTGAAAGGCGCGCGCCACCCCGTGCCCGTCCATCGCGTCCCCGCTCGTCCCCTGGCCGCGGGCATGATCGCCCGCACCTCGATCACGAAGCTAGCCAGAGGTGCCTGTGGGTTCGTTGAGAGAAGGTAAAGCGCCGTCAAAGCCGGTAGATGGTGAGCGCGCTGGGGCGGGACCGGAAGCGGAACCGGTTGCCGAGCGGGCCGACCTCGCCGTCGGTGGCCACGCGGCGGTGGCCGTCGAGCAGTTCGACGTCCAGCTCGGGCAGGTCGAGCTCCTGGTAGACGTGGCTGGCGGCCAGCGTGCGCGTGAGCATCGCGGCCAGGAACCGGGCGCGGGAGTACGGCAGGTCGGCGCGCAGGTACCGGATGTCCAGCAGGCCCGTGTCGAGCGCGGGCCGCCGGCTGGGGGCGAACCCCTTCGGCGCGTACGTGCCGTTGCCGACGAAGAGCAGCCACACCTGCGTGAGCTTGCCGTTGAGCCGGACGGTCAGCGGCTTGGCGTGCCGCAGCGTCCTGGCCAGCGCGATCGCCGCCGACGGCCACTTGGGGTGCTTCTCCTGGAGCTTCTCCCGCAGCCGCACCATCTCCGGGTAGCCGCCGAGGCTGGCGGTGTTGACGAACCAGCGGTGCGCGGTGTCTCCGTCGCTTTCCTCGATCTCCACCTCGCCGAGGTCGATGCCGACGGCGTTGCCGAGCTCGGTCGCGGCGTCCGCGTCGGGCATGGAGCTGACGCCGACGTCGCGGGCGAAGTGGTTGAGCGTGCCCGCTGGGATCAGGGCGAGCGGCAGGTCGCGTTCGGCGGCGACCGCGGCGACCGCGGCGACGGTGCCGTCGCCGCCCGCGACACCGAGCGCGCGGACCGTCCCGCGGGCGTCGATCTCGCTCTCGAGCTGGGCGATCAGGTCCTGCTCGGGGTCCGGGTAGAGGATCTCGGCCTTCGGCCAGGCGTGCCGGGCGTCCTCGGTCGGGTCCTGGCCGTCGATCCCGGACTTCGGGTTGACCAGCACGAGCATGTCGTCGCCGTCGACCATCTCGGGCGCGTCGGCGTCGTGGGCCGTGCGGGCGGGGACGTCGTCGTGCAGCGGCCACCAGTGCCGGGTGGCCAGGCCCACTCCGGTGCCGATGGCCAGGCCGACGCCGACGTCGGAGGGCCAGTGCACCCCGGTGTGCACCCGCGAGTAGGCGACGGCCAGCGCCAGCGGGGCCACGGCGAGCCCGGCGCGCGGCGACTCCAGCGCCACCGCCGTCGCGAACGCGGCCGCGGACGCCGAGTGCCCGGACGGGAACGACGAGGAGGTCGGGCGTTTCCGCAGGCGGCGGTGCATGGGCACTTCTTCCTCGGCGGGGCGGCGGCGCGGGAACAACGGCTTCCCGATGAGGTTCGCGACGGCGCTGGCACCGGCGATCGCGACGACCCCGCGCAGCGCGGCCCGCCTGGTGGGGCCCTTCCGCGCGGCCAGCAGCGCCGCGACGCCCCACCACAGGCGGGACTTGTTCGCCGATCTGGACAGCACCATCAGCGCGTCGTCGGCGGTGGTGGCCGGTAGCGAGGCGCTGCGGTGCATCAGGGCGCGGTCGGTGCGCCCGACCCGCCGGAAGGCCTGGATGAGCTGGTGTGTCAAGGAGTCGCCTTCCCCGGTACGTCAAGAGCAGTGCTCCAATCGTGCCTGAATCGGGGAGTTTTCACCGTCTGTGGCATACCGGGGGCGTGTCGACGCCCGAACGGCGCACCGTCGAAGGGGGTCCAGCGCCTACTCTGGTGGAATGCAGCGGCGGATCTTTGGCATCGAGACCGAGTTCGGGGTCACGTGCACCTTCCACGGACAGCGCAGGCTCTCGCCCGACGAGGTGGCGCGCTACCTCTTCCGGCGGGTCGTGTCCTGGGGACGCTCATCGAACGTCTTCCTGTCGAACGGCTCACGGCTCTACCTGGACGTCGGGTCGCACCCCGAGTACGCGACGGCCGAGTGCGACGACCTCGTCCAGCTGGTCACGCACGACAAGGCCGGGGAGCGCATCCTCGAGGACCTGCTGGTCGACGCCGAACGGCGGCTCGCCGACGAGGGCATCGGCGGCGACATCTTCCTGTTCAAGAACAACACCGACTCCGCGGGCAACTCCTACGGCTGCCACGAGAACTACCTGGTGACCCGCGCGGGTGAGTTCTCCCGGATCGCGGACGTGCTCCTGCCGTTCCTGGTGACCCGGCAGCTCATCTGCGGGGCCGGGAAGGTGCTCCAGACGCCGCGCGGGGCGGTCTACTGCCTCTCCCAGCGTGCGGAACACATCTGGGAGGGCGTCTCGAGCGCGACCACCCGCTCGCGGCCGATCATCAACACCCGCGACGAGCCGCACGCCGACGCCGAGCGCTACCGGCGCCTGCACGTCATCGTCGGCGACTCGAACATGGCCGAGCCGACGACCATGCTCAAGGTCGGCTCGGCGAACCTGGTGCTCGAGATGATCGAGGCCGGCGTCCAGTTCCGCGACTTCACCCTGGACAACCCGATCCGGGCGATCCGCGAGATCAGCCACGACCTCACCGGCCGCCGCCAGGTGCGCCTCGCCGGCGGGCGCGAGGCGTCGGCGCTGGACATCCAGCGCGAATACCACGCCCGGGCCGTCCAGCACCTCAAGGAGAACGGCACGACGCCGGCGAACGAGCGCGTGATCGAGCTGTGGGGCCGGGCGCTGGACGCGGTCGAGCAGCAGGACTTCGGCAAGATCGACACCGAGATCGACTGGGCGATCAAGCACCGGCTGGTCGAGCGCTACCGGCACAAGCACGACCTGGACCTGTCCAGCCCGCGGATCGCGCAGCTCGACCTCGCCTACCACGACATCCGCCGCGGCCGGGGCATCTTCGACCTGCTGCAGCGCAAGGGCCTGGTCCGCCGGGTCACCGACGACGGCGAGATCGAGGCCGCCAAGGACACCCCGCCCCAGACGACCCGCGCGAAGCTGCGCGGCGACTTCATCGCCGCCGCCCAGGCCGCGGGCCGCGACTTCACGGTCGACTGGGTGCACCTGAAGCTGAACGACCAGGCCCAGCGCACGGTCCTGTGCAAGGACCCGTTCCGCTCGGTCGACGAGCGCGTGGAACGCCTGATCAGCTCGCTCTAGTCCGGCGCACCCGCCCGGTGTCCCTACGAAAGTCGCCGGGCGGGTGCGGCAGGATCGCCTCATGCGTGTCGTGCTGCTCGTGCTCGCCCTGCTGGTCTCCGTCGCGGCACCGGCTTCGGCGGGGGAGCACCCGCCGAAGTGGGAGCTGAAACCGACGGGCGTCACCGCTCAGTTCCGCGGCCTCTCGGCGGTCAGCGCCCGCGTCGCGTGGGTCAGCGGGACCCAGGGGACCGTCCTGCGCACCACCGACGGCGGGGCCACCTGGAAGTCCGTCGGGCCGCCCGGCACCGAGACCCTCCAGTTCCGCGACATCGAGGCCTTCGACGCCGACCACGCCGTGACGCTGTCGATCGGTCCCGGCACCGATTCGCGCGTCTACCGGACCGACGACGGCGGTGCGCACTGGCGCCTTGCGTTCCAGAACACCGACGCGGCCGCGTTCTACGACTGCCTCGCCTTCTTCGATCCGTGGCGCGGCCTGGCGATGAGCGACCCGGTCGACGGGCACTTCCGCGTGCAGGCCACCTTCGACGGCGGCCGCAGCTGGCGGCAGGTCCCCGACAGCGGCTTCCCGCCCGCGCTGCCCGGCGAGGCGGGCTTCGCGGCCAGCGGTCAGTGCATCACCACGTCGGGGCCGTTCGACGCCTGGCTCGCGACCGGCGGCGGTGCCACCGCCCGCGTCCTGCACTCCGGTGACGGCGGCCGCCACTGGACCGCCTCCGGCACGCCGTTGCCGAGCAGTCCCTCGGCGGGCGTGTTCGCCCTCACCTTCCGCTCGCCGTCGCAGGGGGTCGCGATCGGCGGCGACTTCGCGAGCCCGGACGCGCCCGGCCCGGCCGTCGCGCTGACCCGCGACCGCGGCCGCACCTGGACCACCCCGGGGCAGTACCCCGCGGGGTACCGCTCCGGGCTGGCCTGGCGCGGCGGGACCGTGCTCGCCGTCGGCCCCGGTGGCAGCGACCTCAGCCCCGACGGCGGCCGGCACTGGACCCGGTTCGACGACGGCAGCTTCGACAGCGTCGACTGCGCCGGCGCGGGCTGCTGGGCCAGTGGTGTCCAAGGCCGCGTCGCCCGCCTGAGCCGCTAGAGCACCTGGCCGGTCGGGCGGACCATGATCTCGTTGACGTCGACCGAGGGCGGCTGCTGGAGGGCGTAGAGCACCGCGCGGGCGATGTCCCCGGCCGCCAGCATCGGCTTCGTGCGCTGCTCGTCGGTGAGGATGTCGGTGTCGGTGATGCCCGGGTTGATCAGCGTGACCCGGACGCCGGTGCCGACGGCCTCCTCGCGGATCGCGCCGGCCATCCCGGTCACCGCCCACTTCGTCGCCGAGTAGAGGCTGGCGTTGCGGATGTAGCGGCCCGCGACCGAGCCGGTGATCAGCAGGTGCCCGGCGGTTCCCTTCAGCGCGGGCAGCACCGCGCGGGCGGTGTAGGCGGCGCCGAGGACGTTGGTGCGCACCATCTCCTCCCACGCCCGCGGATCGGGGTCGTCGTCGCCGAAGAACGACGTCCCGACGCCGATCCCGGCGTTGGCGAAGGCCGCGTCGAGCCGCCCGAACCGCTCGACGGCCCGCGTGACGGCCCCGGAGACGCTCGGCCAGTCGCCGACGTCGGCGCCGAGCGCGAGGGCCCGGTCTTCGCCCAGCTCGGCGGCGAGCGCCGTGACGGACTCGGCCCTGCGCGCCACGAGCGCGACCTTGAACCCGGCTTCGGCGGCCAGCCGCGCGGTGGCGGCGCCGAGCCCGCGCGAGGCACCGGTGATGAGGAGTACGCGATCATCCATGCCGTCCAGGCTAGGGAGTCAGGACGAGCCTGCCACGCACCCCGCCCGCGGCCAGCCGTTCGTGCGCTGCCGGGGCTTTCTCGAGCGGGAGGACGCCGGCGACCCGTGGCCGGAGGGTCGTGGCCAGCCCGGCGAGCTGTTCGCCGTCGGCGCGGATCCACACGGTGCGGACGCGGACGCCGCGCAGCGGGATCGGGGCGGCCCCGGCGGCGAAAGCGACGAACTCGCCGCCGCCCCGGACGGCGTCGAGCGCGTCCAGCCCGAGGAGCGCGGTGTCGAGGACGGCGTCCACCCCACCGGGGACCCGGGCTCGCACGCGTTCACCGAGGTCCCGGCCGCGCGGGACGAATTCGTCGGCGCCGAACCCCCGGACGATGGCCTCGTCGGCTTCGCCCGCGACGGCGACGACCTGGCGCCCCCGGGCGTGCGCGAGGGCGACGGCGTACCCGCCGACCGCGCCCGCCGCCCCGGTGACCAGCACGGTCCCGGTGCTCTCGACGAGGTCGAGCGCCTGGGCCGCGGTCAGCGCGTTGAGCGGGAGGGTCGCGGCTTCGACGGGGGAGACGCCAGGGGGCGCGAGAGCGACGGCGGAGGCGTCGAGAACGACGTAGTCGGCGTAGGCGCCGAGCGGGAGCGCGATCCGGTCGCGCAGGCCGAGCACGGTGTCCCCGGGCCGGAACCGCGCGCCCGGGCCCGCGGCGTCGACTTCACCCGCGACGTCCCAGCCCAGGCCGAGCACCTTCCGCGGCGGGATCACGCCCGCTGCGGTCAGGACCCCGGCCCGCGTCGCGAGGTCGACCGGGTTGACCGCGGCCGCCGCCACCCGGATCCGCACCTGCCCCGGACCCGGCTCCGGCACCGGGACTTCAGCCACCTCCAGCACCTCCGGGCCACCGAACCGCCGGACCACCACCGCGCGCATCCTCTGCTCCCTCACGATCGGACCTCCTTCCCCGCGACCGTATGGGGAGCTACTCTCCAACGGGAAGTACGCACTCGCAGGTTCCCCCCCCCGTACCAGGAGGTTCGCCCGGTGCCCACGCGCACGGCGGAACAGCGGCGGCACGCCGAAAAGGCCGCCTACGACGCCTACCTCGCCGCCTGCCCGACCCGGAAGCTGCTGGACGAGATCGCCGGCAAGTGGGTCAGCCTGATCCTGGTCGCGCTCGGTGACGGGCCGCAGCGCTACAGCGACCTTTCGCGGCGCATCGCCGGCGTCAGCCAGAAGATGCTCACCCAGACCCTGCGGGTGCTCGAGCGCGACGGTCTCGTGCACCGCGAGGTGACGCCTTCGGTGCCCGTCCGCGTCGACTATTCCCTTACGCCACTGGGGGAATCGCTGCGCGCGCTGGTGGCCGGGTTCAAGGACTGGGCGGAGGCGAACTTCGACGCCGTCGACGCCGCGCGCACCGATTACGACGCGCGTACACCGGACCTCACGATCGGGCCGGGCGGCGCGGGCTAGGCTCTACCGGGTGTCCACCGCCCGCGCCGAACGGCTGGTCAACCTCGTGCTGGCCCTCCTGTCCACCCGGCAGTACCTGACCGCCGAGCGGATCCGCGGCATCGTGCCCGGTTACGGCGACGCGGCGAGCGACGAGGCCTACTTCCGGATGTTCGAGCGGGACAAGACCGAGCTCCGCGAACTCGGCATCCCCCTGGAGACCGGCCGCAACTCCGCCTTCGACGCCATCGAGGGCTACCGCATCGCCCGCCGCGACTACGAACTCGGCGAGATCGACCTCGCCCCCGACGAAGCCGCCGCGGTCGCGCTCGCCTCGCGGCTGTGGGACTCCCCGGAGCTAACCGGGCAGGCGCAGGGCGCGCTCGTGAAGCTGCGCGCGGCCGGCCTGGAGGTCGACGACCAGGCGCCCACCGTCGTCGAGCCGCGGGTGCGCGCCGAACCGGCGTTCGGGCCGCTGCTGGCCGCGGTGCAGAGCGGGCAGGCCGTGCGCTTCGAGTACCGCCGCAGCGGCTCGCCCGAGCGCATCATGCGCACGCTCGAGCCGTGGGGCGTGGTGTCGTGGCGGGCCCGCTGGTACGTCGTCGGGCACGACCGCGATCGCGGCGCCACCCGCTGCTTCCGCCTCTCCCGCGTCACCGGCCAGGTCCGCCCGGTCGGCAAGCCCGGCGAGGTGCGCCGCCCCGAGGGCGTCAACCTGCTCAAGCTCGTCACGGCCACCGGCGGCAGCGAACCCGCGCCGGTCACCACCGCCCGGGTCTGGGTCGCCGACGGCCGCGCCGCGGGCGTCCGCCGCCGCGGCACCGTGGTCGGGCGCGCGACCGTCGACGGCGATGAAGGCGACCTGGTCGAGATCGGCCTGCTCTACCCGGAGTCGGCGGCCGACTGGATCAGCGCGCAAGGCCCCGATGTCGTCGTCCTCGAACCGGACGTGCTGGCGAAGTCGGTCCAGGACCGGCTGGAAGCCGTCGTCGCCCGGCAGGTGAGCGCGCTGTGAGCGGGTCCACCGACCGGATGCCGAGACTGCTCGCGCTCGTGCCGTACCTGCTGGCGCGCCCCGGCATCCGCATCGACGAGGCGGCGCACGACTTCGACGTCACGCCGAAGCAGCTGCGCAAGGACCTCGAGCTGCTGTGGATGTGCGGGCTGCCCGGCTACGGGCCCGGCGACCTGATCGACCTGTCCTTCGAAGGCGACACGATCGTCGTCACCCACGACGCCGGCATGAACCGCCCGCTGCGGCTCACCGGCGGTGAGGCGACCGCGCTGCTCGTGGCGCTGCGGGCGCTGGCCGAGACGCCGGGCGTGGTCGACGGCGACGCCGTCCGCCGCTCCATCGCCAAGATCGAGGCCGCGGCGGGACAGGCGCAGCCCGCCGGCGTGGTCGTCGGCGGGGGAGTGCGCGAGGGCGAGAAGACCGCGCGGACCCGCGAGCAGGTCGCCCGGGCCCTGCAGGACGGCCGGGCGCTGCGGATCCGCTACTACACCGCGTCGAAGGACCAGATCACCGAGCGCACGGTCGACCCGATGCGGCTGCTGATCGTCCAGGCGGTCGGCTACCTCGAAGCCTGGTGCCGCCGCGCCGAGGGCGTCCGGCTGTTCCGGCTCGACCGGATCGACGAGCTCACGGTCCTCGGCGAGCCGTCGCGGCCGCCCGCGCACGCCCACCCGACCGACATCTCCGACGGTGTCTTCCGCCAGCGTCCCGATCAGCGGGAGGCGGTGCTGGTCCTCGACCCGGACGCACGCTGGGTAGCCGAGTACTACCCGTGCGAGGAGCTCGACGAGCTCGAGGGCGGCCGGCTGCGGATCCGGATGCGCTACGCCGACCAGTCCTGGATGGTGCGCCTGGTGCTCGGCCAGGGCGGGGAAGTGCTGGTCGAGAGCCCGGCGGACCTCGCGTCCGAAGTCGGCCGCCGCGCCGCCGACGCGGTGGCCCGAGCCCGTCACCTTCCGTCAACCTGTGACCACTAGGCTGGTCCGCGTGCCGTACCTGCCCACCGTCGTGCTCGCCGCGATCGGCCTGCTGCTGCTCGTCGTCCTGCTGGTCCGGACCGTCAAGGTCTTGCGTGCCTTCCGGCGGACCGCAAGCATGGTGGCTGAGAACACCCAGGATCGGACGGGATTGATCCGCGCCCGGTCGGCCGCGCTGCGCGTCGCTTTCGCGGAGCGCCGCCGGAAACCCGAAAACCAGTAACATCCCTACCAGACGCAGATAGGAGGCCACCATGCTGAACGGATTGCAGCCGTGGCATTTGATCATCTTGGTGCTCGTCGTCGTGCTGCTGTTCGGGGCCAAGAGGCTTCCCGACGCGGCCCGGTCCATCGGCAAGTCCATGAAGATCTTCAAGGCCGAGACCAAGGACCTCACCGGCGACAAGGCCGCGGCGGCCGAAGACGCGGAGCCGGTCGAGACGAAGCAGATCCCGGCCAAGCCCGTCGCACCGGCTTCGACCGACCAGCAGGTCGCCGACCTGCAGCGGCAGCTCGACGAGCTGAAGAAGCAGCAGGCCGCCGACCAGCCGCAGAAGAACGCCAGCTGAGCGGCTGAGCCGCACCCGGTCCCCGGTCCACGGAGCGCGCCCGTCGCGGCGCGCTCCGGCGGACTCCGACGAGAACGGAACAACCCGTGGCGGAATCCGCCTCCGGAAACGGTGACAACCGCCGGTCCAAGCGGCGCAAGCGCAGCCGTCGGACCAACCCCGACGGCACGATGACGCTCATCGAGCACATCTACGAGTTCCGCCGCCGTCTCGGCTTCGCGATGCTCGCGGTCGTGATCGGCGGGATCCTCGGGTTCATCTGGTTCGGCACCAAGGTCGGCCCGATCCCGTCGCTCGGCGACCTCGTCAAGGACCCGTACTGCGCCATCCCGCCGAACCGGCGGCTGGACAGCGCCGAAGGGTGCCGGCTGCTGCAGACCGTGCCGTTCGAGGCCTTCATGACGCAGCTGAAGGTCGGCATCGCCGCCGGCGCCGTGCTCCTCTCGCCGGCCTGGCTGTACCAGCTCTGGGCGTTCATCGCGCCCGGTCTGTACAGCAAGGAGCGCAAGTACGCGCTGACGTTCGTCGGGTTCGCGTCGGTGCTGTTCGCCGCGGGCGCTGTGCTCGCCTACATCCTGTTCCCGCACGCCCTGCAGCTGCTCATGGGCTTCGGGCAGGACGCGTTCGTCACCGCGCTCACCGCGGACAAGTACATCTCGTTCCTGTTGTCGCTGCTGATCATCTTCGGGATCAGTTTCGAGCTCCCGCTGCTGGTGGTGATGCTCAACCGCGTCGGCGTGGTCAAGTACGCGCAGCTGAAGAAGTGGCGGCGCGGCATCGTGTTCGCGCTGTTCGTCTTCGCGGCCTTCGCCACCCCGGGTTCGGACCCGTTCTCCATGCTCGGCCTGGCCGGTGCGCTCACCGTGCTGTTCGAGATCGCCGTGCAGATGGCGCGCTTCCACGACCGCAAGCTCGAAAAGGCCCGCGGCGACGAGGGCTGGGACAAGCTGGCCGACGACGAGGCCGCGCCGTTCGACTACACGCCGAGCACCGTCGACGACGAGCCGTCCACGCCGACCGCTTCCGGCGGCCGGTCGAGCACCGACGACGTCACGTAGTGGGGATCCACGCCGCGCTCGCCGTGCACCCGGCCTCGGGGCACGGCGCCGCCGCCCGGATCGCCGACACGGTCGCGGAGCGGCTGCGGGCCGCCGTGGACCGGCTCGACGTGCTGGTCGCCAACTCCGTCGAGGAGTCCCGCGAGCTGATGCGGACCTCCCACGACGCGGGCCTGGACGTGCTGATCGTCCTCGGCGGTGACGGCGCCGCCCACCAGGGCGTCCAGTTCTGCGCGAACCACGACGTGGCCCTCGGCCTGGTCCCGGCGGGCACCGGCAACGACTTCGCCCGCGCCCTCGGCGTCCCGGCCGAGCCGTTGACGGCGGTCGACGCGCTGGTGGCGGCCCTGAAATCGGGCGCGCGGCGACGGCTCGACCTCGGCCGGATCGGCGACACCTGGTTCGCGACCGTCCTGTGCGCCGGCTTCGACGCGAGCGTCAACGAACGCGCCAACCGGATGCGCTGGCCGTCCGGGCCCCGCCGCTACGACCTGGCGATCCTGGCCGAGCTGGCGTCCTTCCGCTCCCGCCCGGTGGTCATCGACACCGGCACCGCGCGGATCGAGCTCGACGCGACCCTGGTCGCGATCGGCAACACGCGCTTCTACGGCGGCGGCGTCCCGATCTGCCCGACGGCCGACCCCGAGGACGGCGTCTTCGACGTGACGATCATCGGCCACGCCACCCGCCGCGGCCTGATGCGGATGCTCCCGGGCCTGCGCACGGGCAAGCACGTCACCCACCCGGCGGTCCGCACGCTGCGCGCCCGCTCGGTCGCCCTGACCGGCAACAGCTGGCCCGCGTACGCCGACGGCGAGCCCCAGGGCACGGTCCCGGTAACGGTCAGCTGCGTCGCGGGCGCCCTGACCGTGCTCGCTTAGGGCCAGTTTCTCGTTGATCGCCGCGACGTGCACAGTCGCCTCGTAGCGAACCGCGAGCTTGTCGAACCGCGTGGCCACGCCCCGGTTGATCTCACACTCGAACGCGTGCCGCTGCTTGTAGATCTGCGGATCGAACGTGGGTGGCCGTCCACCGCCGGCACGGGTGATCTTGATCCCGGCCAATACCGCCTCGAACTGCGGCGAATCACCTCGCTGCCCCACGGTCACCAGCAGCGAGAGTGGTTTGTGTCCTTGCTCGGTGGCCAGGTGCAGCTTGGTGGTCCAGCCGCCCGGGTCTGCAACGCCGCCAGGATCAGCGCCCACACACCGGTGCGCTGCCGGCGCCGAACAGGCCGTAGACGGTTTGCCAGCAGCCGATGCGGGCGGGACGTCACGTCAGGGCGAGCCGACCACGAGGTCCCCGGTGTTCTCGATCTTCTTGGTCGTTGATCGATACAGGCCCTAGCTGTCGTAGCCGCCCGCGCGGGCCACCAGCTGCCGGAAGTGGGCCGGGGTCAGCAGCCGCCCCGTGTCGGCGAAGTACACCCCGCCGCAGCGGTGGCAGAACCAGCCCTGCTCCCACACCTGCTGGGCCGCCGGCACGCCCTTCTGCTGCTTGCGGTGCGCCCGCACGCGGCGGACGTAGAGCCAGACCAGCACGCCCACGGCGAGGTACACCCCGAACGCCGGCAGCGAGAGCACCGCGTAGCCCAGCGCCCGGGCACCCTCCCCGCCGGGCGGCGGGTCGTCGGCCGCCGAGAACGGCAGCAGCAGGAAACAGCCGCCGACCAGCGCCAGCACGATCACGGCCGCCATCAGGCCGCCGCTGCGGCGCGGTGGGGGAAAGGGGTCGAGGGAGCGGGCGACCGCGGTGACCGAGATCCCGCTGACCTGGCTGCGCGTGTAGACGACGCTGTCGCCGGCGGGGACGGCGACCATCGGGCCCTGGCCACGGTAGAAGGAGTGCCCGCCGTGGTAGACCGCCGGCACGTGCTGCACCTGGTCCAGCTGCCCGCAGCTCGGGCACGGTTCGGTCATCGGGACCTCCTTCCGCCGCTCCGACGCACCCGCCGGCGATCCGGTTCCCGGTGAACATCCATGTGTATAACGCCCTATACTGCGGCGCACGCCACGCCGTCGGTCACGCGGCGTGCGGAACGACAGGGAGATGTGAAACCCTGACGAGGTGGCCAGTAGCCCTTCTCCGTCCCCGGCCGAGGCCTATGCGGCCTCCTCGCGCCGTGGGAAGTACCCCCAGCTGACGCGCTTCGCCGCGGAGGCGTCCTTCGAGTTCGACGATTTCCAGATCCGGGGGTGCGAAGCCCTCGAAGGCGGCCACGGTGTGCTGGTCTGCGCACCCACCGGGGCGGGCAAGACCGTCGTCGGCGAGTTCGCCGTGCACCTGGCGCTGGCCGAGGGCCGCAAGTGCTTCTACACCACGCCGATCAAGGCGCTGTCGAACCAGAAGTACACCGACCTGGTCGCGCGCCACGGCGCCGACGCCGTCGGCCTGCTGACCGGGGACTCCTCGATCAACGGCAACGCCCAGGTGGTCGTGATGACCACCGAGGTGCTGCGGAACATGCTCTACGCCGGCTCCTCGACGATCACCGACCTCGGTTACGTCGTCATGGACGAGGTCCACTACCTCGCCGACCGGT
Organism: Amycolatopsis sp. cmx-4-83; assembly: GCF_046548815.1. Classification (NCBI taxonomy): domain Bacteria; kingdom Bacillati; phylum Actinomycetota; class Actinomycetes; order Pseudonocardiales; family Pseudonocardiaceae; genus Amycolatopsis; species Amycolatopsis sp. cmx-4-83. Next base: position 50,573 of record NZ_JAEBEF010000021.1, read on the forward strand.
TCCGCGGCGCGGTCTGGGAAGAGGTGATCCTGCACCTGCCCGAGCACGTCCGCGTGGTCGGGCTGTCGGCGACCGTCAGCAACGCCGAGGAATTCGGCGAGTGGCTGGTCGAGGTGCGCGGCGACACCGCGGTCGTCGTCGACGAGCACCGGCCGGTGCCGCTGTGGCAGCACATGCTGGTCGGGAACCGGCTGCTGGACCTGTTCGCCGGCGAAGACGTCCACCTGCCCGGCGCCGAGCTGCGGATCAACCCGACCCTGCTGCGCCGTACCGAGGAGATCGGCCGCCAGTACGCGCCGGCCGGGTTCCGCGGGCCGCGCGGGCGCCGGGGTGCGCCGTCGCGGATGCCGCGGTTCCGGCCGCCCTCGCGCGTCGAGGTCGTCGAGCAGCTGGACCGGGCCGGGCTGCTGCCGGCGATCGTGTTCATCTTCTCCCGTGCGGGCTGTGACGCCGCGGTGGCGCAGTGCGTGCGGTCCGGGCTGCGGCTGAACGGTCCCGGCGAGGTCGAGGAGATCCGCCGGGTGATCGACGCGCGGACGTCGGAGCTGCCCGAGGGCGATCTGGGCGTGCTCGGCTACTGGGAGTGGCGGGAAGCGCTCGAGCGCGGCATCGCCGGGCACCACGCCGGGCTGCTGCCGGCGTTCAAGGAGACCGTCGAGGAGCTGTTCGTCCGCGGCCTGGTGAAGGTCGTGTTCGCGACCGAGACCTTGGCGCTGGGGATCAACATGCCGGCGCGCACCGTCGTGCTGGAGCGCCTGGTGAAGTACAACGGCGAAGCGCACGTCGACCTGACGCCGGGGGAGTACACGCAGCTGACCGGCCGGGCCGGGCGGCGCGGGATCGACGTCGAGGGCCACGCGGTGGTCGCTTGGCAGCCCGGGGTGGACCCGAAGCAGGTCGCCGGGCTCGCGTCGACCCGGACCTACCCGCTGCGGTCGTCGTTCCGGCCGGGCTACAACATGGCCGTGAACCTGGTCGCGCAGGTCGGCGCGGCCGAGGCGCGGGAGCTGCTGGAGCAGTCCTTCGCGCAGTTCCAGGCCGACCGGTCGGTGGTCGGCACGGCGCGCCGGATCGAGCGGAACAAGGAAGCCCTCAAGGGGTACGCGGCCGCCATCACCGGCGACTTCGACGAGATGCTGGAGTACGTCGAGCTGCGGGCGAAGATCTCGGCGCGGGAGAAGGCGCTGTCTCGGCAGAACACGTCGGCGCGGCGGGCGGGGACCGCGGAGTCGCTGGAGAAGCTGCGCAAGGGGGACGTCATCGCGGTGCCCGCGGGGCGCCGCGCCGGGCTCGCCGTGGTGGTGGACCCGGGGCTGGACCCGATCCGCGAACCGCGTCCGGTCGTGGTGACCGAGGACCGCTGGTCCGGGCCGCTGTCGGTGGCCGACTTCCCGGCGCCGGTCGAGGCGCTGGGGCACATCAAGCTGCCGCGGCACATCGAGCTGCGTTCGCCGAAGACCCGGCGCGACATCGCTTCGACGCTGCGCAACGCCGGGATTTCGTTGCCGGGCAGGCAGAAGCGGCGGTCCGGGGCCAACGAGGACGGCGAGCTGGCGGCGCTGCGGCGGGCCCTGCGCGCCCACCCGGGTCACGGGCTGGCCGAGCGCGAGGCGAACCTGCGCTGGGTCGAGCGGTACCAGCGGCTGACCGCGGAAACCCAGCAGCTGGAACGGAAGGTGGCCGCGACCACGCACTCGCTGGCGCGCGCGTTCGACCGGATCCTGGCGCTGCTGGGTGAGCGCGGGTACCTGGGCCCGGAGTCGGCCGGGGACGGCGAAGACCGCGTCACCGAGCACGGCCGGCGCCTGACCCGGCTCTACAGCGAGTCCGATCTGCTGGCCGCCGAGTGCATCCGGCACGGCGTGTGGCGTGGTCTCGGCCCGGCCGAACTCGCCGCCGTCGTCTCCACGCTGGTGTTCGAGGCGCGCCGGGACACCGCGGGCGAGCCGCGGCTGCCCGGGGGCGCGGTGCCCGAGGCGTGGCAGGAGACGGCGCGGCTGTGGGTCGAGCTGACCGAGGACGAGCGGCGCCACCGGCTCGACCGCACGCGCGAGCCCGACGCCGGGTTCGCGTGGCCGGTCTACCGGTGGGCGCGCGGCGAATCGCTGGAGAAGGTGCTCACGGCGGCCGAGGCGAACGGGCAGGAGCTGTCGGCGGGTGACTTCGTGCGGTGGTCGCGCCAGGTGATCGACCTGCTCGACCAGATCCGGGACGTGCTGGGCAAGGCCGACCCGGTGGGCGCGGCGGCGGCCGACGCGGTGAAAGCGCTGCGCCGTGGTGTCGTGGCCGCGGGCGCCGCGTGAACTCCGTGTTAGGCCTGCTCGGACGGGGCACAACGGTGAGCGTGGGACACGTGTGCTCGGGTCCGACCTGTGGTTGGATCGCGGGGAACACCGTGCGTACGCGGCTTTACGGCGGTTTCGGGGTGGAGAGCCAGTTGAGCGAAGCAGGCGGAGGCAGACGATGAGCACGCCGTATGGCGGCAACGACCCACAGCAGCCCCAGTACGGGCAGCAGCCGGGCGGTGGGTACCCGCCGAGCGGCCCGCAGGAGCAGCCCCAGTGGGGCCAGCAGCAGCCGCCTTCCTACGACCCGAACCAGCAGCAGTGGGGTCAGCCGCAGCAACCCCCGCCCTATGGGCAGCAGCCGGGCGGGTACGGGCAGCAGCAGCCCCCGCAGCAGCCGCAGTGGGGCCAGCAGCCGCCGCCGTACGGGCAGCAGCAGCCGGGTGGTGGGTACCCGCAGAGCGGTCCGCAGGCCCAGCCCCAGTACGGGCAGCAGCCGGGCGGGGCGTACCCGCAGAGCGGGCCCCAGGCGCAGCCGCAGTACGGGCAGCAGCCGGGCCAGTACGACTACGGCCAGCAACAGCAACAGTACCCCGGCGCGGGCGCGCCGGAGGGCGAGCAGCCGGCGAAGTCCAAGAAGGGCCTGCTGATCGGCGTCGTCGCGCTGGTCGTGGTGCTGGCGGTCGTCGGGGTGCTCGGGTTCGTCGCACCGGGGTTCTTCAAGACGCAGGTCTTCAACAACACCCAGATGCAGACCGACGTGCAGAAGCTGCTCACCGAGACGTACAAGATCGACGGCGTCACCGGCGTGACCTGCCCGGCCGAGCAGAAGGTCGAGGACGGCGCGAAGTTCGACTGCACCGCCACGATCGCGGGCAAGCCGCAGCAGGTGCAGATCACGGTCAAGGGTACGGGCGGGAACTACGAGGTTTCCCCGCCCGCCACCAAGTAGTTCGCGAGGAGTCCGGCCGCCGGGGAATTCCGGTGGCCGGACTTCGTCGTTTCCGGAGATGATCCGGGGATGAGCGACTTCGAGATCCGGACGCTGCGCACGGACGAGCACCGCGCCGCGAGCGATCTGTTCCGGGACACCGTGCACGTCCGCCCGGCCACCGACGCGGAGTGGGAGCGCTCCGGCCTGGCGTACCAGCCCGGTGGGGCGATCGGCGCGTTCGACCCGGAGCTCGTCGGCACGGCCCGGTTCTTCGACGCCGAGCTGACCGTCCCGGGTGGGGCGCGGGTGCCGATGGCCGGCGTCACCGGCGTCGGGGTCCGCGCCGACCGCACCCGCCGTGGCGTGCTGCGCGCGCTGATGGCGGCGCAGCTGGAGGAGTTCGCCGCGCGCGGGGTGGTGTGCGCGAACCTGCTGGCTTCCGAAGCCGCCATCTACGGCCGGTTCGGGTACGGCCTGGCGACGCGGAACCGCACCTACCGCGTCGACCGGTCACGGGCCCGGCTGCGGGCCGACGCCCCGGTCGGCGGCGAGATCGAGCTGCTGGACGCCGATCGGGCCTGGGAGCTCCTGCCCGGTGTCTACGACCGCATCGGGCACCGGCCGGGGATGATGTCCCGGCCCGAGGTGCTGTGGCGCCTCTACGAGGCGCAGTGCCGGCGCCGCAGCGTGCCGATGAAGGCGGTGGTGCACCACGGTCCCGACGGGCCGGACGGGTTCGCGACCTACTTCGTCGAAGGGCTGGAAGCGCACCCGTGGACGAAGGACCTGGAGGTGCCGGACCTGTTCGCCGCCACACCCGCCGCGTTCGCCGGGCTGTGGCGGTTCCTGCTCGGCGTGGACCTGGTGGACCGGATCGTCGCCGAGGAGCGGCCGCTCGACGAGCCGATCGAACTGCTGCTGGCCGACCACCGCCTGCTGAGCGACGACCGGATCGGCGACGAGCACTGGGTCCGGCTCGTCGACGTCCCGAAGGCCTTGGCCGCGCGGGAATACGGGGCCGCCGAGCCGGTCGCGGTCGAGGTCACCGATCCGCTGTTGCCGGCCAACAGCGGCACCTACCGGATCAGCCCGGACGGCGCCGAGCGCACCGGAGAGCCCGCCGCGCTCCGGCTGGACGTCACCACGCTCGCGATGCTCTACCTCGGCACGTGGAAGGCGTCGGCGCTGGCCGGGGTGGGCCGGATCGAGGTCCGCGACCCCGCCGCGCCGGCCGCCGCGGACGTGCTGTTCGGCACGCGATCGGTGCCGTGGAGCGGCTCCCACTTCTAAAACGGGGTGCCGTGGCCGGGGCCGGGCGGCAAGATCGGCGGCATGACCGCCTTCGACGTCCGCCCCATCACCGAGGACGAGCGCCGCGGTGCGTTCGACCTGCTCGGCCGCTCACTGCACAGCAACCGCGTCAGCGACGAGCTGTGGTCCCGCTTCGGGGTTTCGTGGCCGGCTGCGCACAAGTTCGGCGCGTTCGACGGCGACACCATGATCGGGATCGCCAGTTCCTTCGACACCGATCTCACCGTGCCCGGCGGCCGCGCGCTGCCGGCCGCCGCGGTCGACGGAGTCGGGGTCCGCGCCGACCGCACCCGCCGCGGCGTGCTGACCGAGCTGATGCGCGTCCAGCTGGCCGACGTCGCCGCGCGCGGGCTGCCGCTGGCGATCCTGCACGCGAGCGAGCCGACGATCTACGGCCGCTTCGGCTACGGCTCGGCCGCGCTGGGCAAGACGGTCCGGGTGGCGCGGCCCGCGGCCCGGCTGCACGAGCGCGTCCCGCTGCGGGGCGAGGTCCGGATGCTGACGCCGGACGAGGCCGTCGAGGAGATTCCCGGGCTGTACCGGCGGATCGCGCGCCGCCCGGGCACGATCGCCCGCCCGCCGCTGTGGTGGCCGGTGACGCACGACCGGCTCACCGGCGCGGACGGCGACCACGTCGTGGCCGTCCACAGTGGACCGGACGGGGACGACGGATTCGTCGTGTACGAGACCGTGAGCCGCCGTTCCCTGGACACGCCGGACGAGGGCGCGGTGCTGCAGGTCCGCGATCTGCACGCCGACGGCCCGGGCGCGCTGGCGGGACTCTGGCGGTTCCTGCTGTCGGTCGACCTGGTTTCCGCGGTGCACGCCCGCCACCGTCCGCTGGACGAGCCGCTGCCGGCGATGCTGGCCGACCACCGGCACGCGGCCACCCTCGCCGTCGAGGACGACCTGTGGCTGCGGCCGGTCGACGTCGAAACGGCGCTGGCGGCCCGGACGTACCGGGCGGCCGGCCCGGTGGTGCTCGCGGTGACCGACCGCCTGCTGCCCGCCAACACCGGCCGCTACGAGATCGGCCCGGAGGGCGCCCGGCGGACCGGGGCCGCCGCGGACCTGACCCTCGACGTCGACACCCTCGGCATGCTGTACCTGGGGGAGTGGAGTGTCACGGCGCTGGTGCAGGCGTGCCGCGTCCAGGTCGCGGACGCGGCCGCGGTGGCGCGTGCGGACGAGCTGTTCACGACGGTCGCCGCACCATGGTGCGGCACCTACTTCTAGGGCGTGTCCTGTAAGTGGTTGAGCTGGGCCTCTGGTAGTTGTGCCGGTGGTTGGTCGCGGTGAGTTGACGGGCAAGGCGTGGGCGGTGATCGAGCCGTGCCGCCGCAGCAGGGCGGTGGGCGGAGGTGGCGGGATCACCGCCAAGTCATCAACGCGCGGCTGCGGTTGTGGACCAAAGATGGCACCTGGGACGAGATCCCCGACCGGGTGATCGTCAAAGACGACGCCGTCGGCGACCTCGAATGGATCATCTCGGTCGACTCGAGCGCACCATCGCCGCCATCGTGCTCTTGCTCCGATGACTTACAGGACAGCTCCTAGGCGCCGGGGAGGGCCTTGAGGAGCCGCTCGACCGAGTTGCCGAGGTTCCACCGCTCGGCCAGCTCGGCGACCCGCTCGGGGTCGGCGGGCGCCGCGGGCACGGTGTCGGGGCGGGACTGCTCGACCGGCGCGTCGACCGCGACCCGCACGACGGTGGGCGCGACCGCGAGGTAGTCGGCGGCGTCGGAGAGCCGCAGCCGGGTCTTGAGCGGGACGCGGGAATCCCCGGCCGCCGACGCCTCGAGCAGCGCGTCCAGCGAGCCGAACTGCGTGATCAGCTTGGCCGCGGTCTTCTCGCCGATCCCGGCGACGCCGGGCAGCCCGTCGGAGGGGTCGCCGCGCATCATCGACATGTCCGCGTACGCCGGCCCGGCGGTTTCGAGGGGGAGGCTGTAGCGCTCGGCGATCTCGGCCGGCCCGAGCACCTCGGCCTTGGCCCAGCCCTTGCCGACGTAGATCACCGACGCGGGCGACGGCTCGGTGCGCACCAGCTGGAAGAGGTCGCGGTCGCCGGTGATCACCTCGACCGGGATGGTCTTCTCGCGGGTGGCCAGCGCGCCGATGACGTCGTCGGCCTCGTAGCCTGCCGCTTCCGCGGTCGCGAACCCGAAGGCCTCGAGGAGGTCGAGGATGATCGGCACCTGCGGGGTGAGCGTGTCGGGCACCTCTTCGACGTCCGGGCCGCCGCCGGTCTCCTCGGCCACCCGGTGCGCCTTGTAGCTGGGGAGGAGGTCGGTCCGGAACTTCGGCCGCCAGTCCGCGTCCAGGCAGCACACGAGCCGCGCGGGCCGCCGGTCGGTGAGGATCCGCGCGATCGTGTCGGCGAACCCGCGCACGGCGTTGACCTGCGTCCCGTCCGCGGCGCGCATCGAGTCGGGCAGGGCGAAGAACGAACGGAAGTACAGGCTCGCGGAGTCGAGCAGGGCAAGGGATCCGGTCACCCGCACAGCCTCCCACGCCCGGCGACCACCCGGTGCGCACGACGCACCCCGCCGCCGTGAAACCCGGCAGGGGCACCTTCCTGACCGTCGCGGCCGCGGGGGAGGAGAGTGGTGGTGCACCGGGCCGGGTGACGCACCTCGCGGCCCGGCATGTCGCGGCCCCAGGCCGTCCGGCCGGTGGTGCGGCCCGGCTAGGCTCGCCCTCATGTCGCGCCGATCCCTCCACACGCCAGCCCCCGACGCCGCCGCCCTCCGCGCTCGCCTGGACCGCGCCCGCACCGCCGCGGCCGCCGCCGGCACCGATGCCCTGCTGATCGCGCCCGGCTCCGACCTGCGGTACCTGCTCGGGCAGGCCGGTGGCTCGTTCGAGCGGCTCACCACCCTCGTCGTACCCGCCGACGGCACGCCGGCGCTCGTCGTCCCGAAGCTGGAGGCGCCCGGGTACGCCGACGTCCCCACCGACGAGCTCGGCGTCGAGCTGCTCACCTGGGTGGACGGCGACGACCCGTACAAGCTGGTCGCCGACCGGCTCGGCAAGCCCGGCCGCGTCGCGGTCAGCGACTTCACCCCGGCGCTGCACGTGCTGGCGCTGCGGTCCGCGCTCGGCGAGGCCGAGCAGACGCTGGCCGGCCCGGTCGTGCGCGAGCTGCGGATGCGCAAAGACGCCGCCGAGATCGCGTCGCTGCGGGAGGCCGGCGCCGCGATCGACCGCGTGCACGCCCGCGTCCACGAGTGGCTGCGCCCCGGGCGCACCGAGGCCGAGGTCGGCGCCGACATCGCCGCGGCCATCGTCGAGGAGGGGCACGTCCAGGCGGACTTCGTGATCGTCGGCTCGGGCCCGAACGGCGCCAGCCCGCACCACGACGTCTCCGACCGAGTCATCGAGAAGGGTGACGTCGTGGTCGTCGACATCGGCGGTCCGCTGCCCGCCGGCTACAACTCCGACTCCACCCGCACCTACGCCGTCGGCACGCCCCGCGACGCCGACGTGGCCGAGACGTACGCGGTGCTGCAGCGCGCCCAGGCCGCCGCGGTGGCCGCGGTCAAGCCGGGCGTCACGGCCGAGGCCGTCGACGCCGCCGCGCGCGACGTCATCGCCGAGGCCGGGTTCGGCGAGTACTTCATCCACCGCACCGGCCACGGGATCGGCCTGGACGTGCACGAGGAGCCGTACATCATCGCGGGCAACGCGCTGCCGCTGGAGCCGGGCATGGCCTTCAGCGTCGAGCCGGGCATCTACCAGCCGGACCGCTGGGGTGCCCGGATCGAGGACATCGTCATCGTCACCGAAACCGGCGTCGAGTCGGTCAACAACCAGCCGCACGAGCTCGTCGTGCTGGACGCATGACGGTCGGCGGGCTGGAGCCGCTGGACCAGTCGATCGTCCAGGAGCTCGCGGCGGACGGGCGGCGCAGCTTCACCGACCTCGCCGAGCGGGTCGGGCTGTCGGTGTCGGCGGTGCACCAGCGGGTGCGCCGCCTCGAGCAGCGCGGGGTCATCCTCGGCTACACCGCGCGGCTCGACGGCGAGCAGATCGGCCTGCCCCTGACGGCGCTGATCTCGCTGACGCCGAACGACCCGGGTGCGCCGGACGACTACCCGCAGCGGATCCAGCACATCAAGGAGATCGAGTCGTGCTACTCGGTGGCCGGCGACGAGTCCTACATCCTGCTGGTGCGCGTCCAGTCGCCGCTGGCGCTGGAGGACCTGCTGCGCCGGATCCGCGAGGCCGCGAAGGTGTCGACGAGGACCACGGTGGTGCTCTCTACGCCGTTCGAGGGACGTTCGCCGACGTTCTGACGCCGGTGGCCCGCCCGGTGACCGGAGCGCTGGTACGGTAAAAGGTATGGCAACACGTAAGGTCACTCTTTCGCTGGACAGCAGCGCGCTGGAATTCGCCGAACGAGCCGCGAAAGCCCACGGAATCTCGGTCTCGTCCTGGCTGTCGAAGGCGGCCAGGCGCGAGGCGGTTCGCACGGGTTACACCCCGCGGAAGCCGGAGCCGGCCATCGCGGAATCGGACGAGGCCGAGCGCACCGCGGCGGAAAAGGATCTGCGTGCGCAGGGGTGAAGTCTGGACGTACCACCCCCCGACCGAACCGGCCCGGCAGCGCACCGTCGTGCTGCTGTCCTCGGACGGGGTGAACGAGTCCGAGCGCCCCTGGCTGCTCGGCACCGAACTGCTCGAGCGCGACCCGCAGGACATCCTCGGCGTCGCGATCGACGCGCGCTACTGGGTGTCGACGCTCAACCTGACCAGGCTGTACCGGCCTTGGTTCGACGAGCGGATCGCCGAGATCGACCTGGACGTCCAGGAGCGCATCGACATCGCCCTGCGAGCCGCTCTCGATCTTTGAGTGTATAACGCCCTATACCGCCTGGCGAAACGAAAAGCCGTCCCGGCACCGAACCTGAACACCGGCAGCAGACCGGGGAGGCTCAGCGAGCCACGACCTCCGGAGCCGAGTGCAGTTTCCCGTCGGCACCGGCGAGGCAGGAGGCGTTCCCTTCGCCGGCCGCGATGAACTCCGTGACGCAACCGGCGATCGCGGCGTGCCCGGCGGCGTTGGGGTGGAACGATTCCTGCAGTGCGTGCCCGGCGCGGTCGGCTCGGCCGAGGTCGGCCAGCTGCAGGGTCAGGCGGGTGAACCACTCGGTCGCCGGGTTGGCGCCGCCGCTGCAGGCTTCGTGCTTGACGCCGGCTTTGGCGAGGTCGAGGAAGCGCGCGCCGGTTTGCCGCGCGGCGGCTTTGAGGCCGGAGGACAGGACGCCGATCCCGGTTTGGGAGATCCAGCGGAGGTCTTCGACGCGGAACGGGCAGCCGTTGAGGCTGCGGAGGTCTTCGGGCAGGTCCGGGCCGATGGGTGCGGCGTAGGACTGCAGGACGAGCTGGTAGTCGGCGGGGACGTAGCCGGCTTGGGCGAGGACTTTCTTGACGTCGGAGACGGCGGTCGCGACCTTGGGCACCATGGCGTCCACTTTGGACTGCCAGGTCTGCTTGAGCGCTTCGCTGCAGGGCGGGCCGCCGGGGTCGAACCAGGCTTTGAAGCATTCGGTGACCTGGTTGGAGAACTTGGGTTCGTCGTTGGCGCCGACGGCGATGACGACGGCGGCGACGCGGTGGTCCTTGACGAGGGCGGCGAGCTGCTGGGCTTGGGAGCCTTCGGTCCACTGCTTGACGTCGCCGAGCGCGACCTGTTCGGCGGGTGCGCCGGAGCAGCCGAGGTTGATGTGGGCGGTGATGCCGGGGACGGCGATCTTGTCGACGAAGGCGTTGGGCGAGCGGTGGCACCAGTTGCCGCCTTGGCCGTTGGTGGTGGCGGTGTACTGGCCGGCGCCTTCGCCGGAGACGGTGCTGTCGCCCATGGCGACGACGGTGAGCGGCCCGGTCCCGGGTGGTCCTTGGCGGGGTTGGGGTTGGCCGGGTTGGCTTTCGGAGCCGAAGAAGGCGAAGGAGCCGATCAAGAGGGCTACGCAGGCGAGGACCAGGGCCCCCCAGTACCACCGAAGACGTCGCATCGGCGTCGAGTCTACGGTCCGGGTGATCGGCCCGGGGGCGGATGGCGTGCGTGCCCGGTCACTTCGGGAGCCGGGTGGTGGCGAGTGGACGAGGGATCGGGTGAGTGCGGCGCTGGTGGGTTCTCGCACGGGGGTGCCGAGGAGCTTCGTCAGGCCCGATCTGCCGCACATTTCCGCACATTTCCGCGTCTCCACGCGGTGAGGCGGCCGAGTCGCTGCGCTTGGCAGCTACTTTTCTGGGCCGCTACCGCGCGATCCGCCCGGGCGCCGGGATCGACGAGGGGTAACTGCGGGACGGCTCGCTGCCGACGTTCGGCGGCGAAGGCGTTCTAGCCGGCTTGGGTGAGGTCGGTGGTCGCGGCGAGTTCGACGGCGACGTCGGTGATGGTCCGGATCGCGGGGTTGTCGTTGCCGGGTGACCAGACGAGTTCGGTGCGGGCGAGGTCGCCGTCGAGGGGGATGAAGGTGACGCCGGTGCGGCGGAGGCTGTGGGAGGAGCGGGTCAGGCGGGTGACGCCGACGCCGGCGGCGACGAGTCCGGGGAGTCCTTGGACGGTGGTGGCGCGCTGGACGACGTCCGGGGTGAAGCCGGCGGCGGTGAAGTCGGCGTCGTAGGTGCGGTGCCAGGGTTCCCAGCTGGTGCGCGGGGTCAGTACCCAGGGCTCGGCCGCGAGGTCCGCGAGCTTCAGTGCGGCGCGGCCGGCGAGGGGGTGGCCGGTGGGCAGGACGGCGCAGACCTCTTCGGTGAGCAGGGTTCGCGAGGTGAGGTCGTCGACCAGGGGCGGGCGGCTGAAGGCGAGGTCGAAGCGGCCGTCCCGGAGGCCGTCGACGAGTTCGGCGATGGGTGCTTCGGTGGTCGTCACGGCGAGGCCGGGGAACCGTTCGCGGACGGCGCGGACGATCGGGGGCAGCAGGTAGTTCGCGGTGGTGGTGAGGAAGGCGAGGCGGGCGGTGCCGATTTCGCCGCGGACGGCCCGGCCGAGGGTGGTGACGGCTTCGTCGGCGCGGGTGAGCACCGCGCGGGCTTCGGGGAGGAACAGGGCGCCGACGGCGGTGAGGCGGGTTCCGCGGGGGTCGCGGTCGAAGAGGCGGGCGCCGAGGGTGCGTTCGAGGACGGTGATCTGCTGGGAGAGCGACTGCTGGGCGATGTGGAGGCCGGCGGCGGCGCGGGTGAAGCTGGTTTCGTCGGCGACGGCGACGAAGTAGCGCAGCTGGCGCAGCTCGGGGGTCACAGGCGCTGACTGTAGCCGTGGCAGGAGACCGGTGTTGGCGCCCCGGTGGTGATCGTCCGCAGGATGGGAGGGGAATCCACTGGGAGGAACGCAGAGATGACGAACACCGACGGCCGCGTCTGGCTGATCACCGGGTGCTCGGCCGGGTTCGGCCGGGAGATCGCGCTGGCCGCGCTGGCGGCGGGTGATCGCGTGCTGGCGACCGCGCGCCAGCCGGAGACGTTGGCGGATCTTCAGGAGCGGGGCGGTGACCGGGTCCGGACGGCGGCGCTGGACGTCACCGACGAGGGGCAGGTCGACGCGGCGGTGAAGACGGCGCTGGCCGCGTTCGGCCGGATCGACGTCGTGGTGAACAACGCGGGCAACGGCTCGGTCGGCGCGGTCGAGGAACTGACGATGGGCGAGCTGCGCGGGCTGCTGGACGTGATGTTCTTCGGTGCGGTGGCGGTGACGAAGGCGGTGCTGCCGCACCTGCGGGCGCAGGGCAGCGGCACGGTCGTGCAGATCAGTTCGATGGGCGGTCAGCTGTCGATGCCGGGCTTCGGTGCCTATTGCGCGGCGAAGTACGCGCTGGAGGGTATTTCGGGGGCGCTGGCGGCGGAGGTGGCGCCGTTCGGGGTGCGGGTGCTGATCGTCGAGCCGGGCGCGTTCCGCACCGAGTTCGGCGGGGGCCGCATGCACCGCTCCCGCACGATCGACGCGTACGCGGTGTCGACGTCGGGCACGCGGGAGGCGGTGGAGAGCATGGACGGCACCCAGCCGGGCGATCCGGCGAAGGCCGCGGCGGCGATCGTGCGTGCGGTCGGGAGTGCGGACGCGCCGCTGCACCTCGCGCTGGGCGCGGACGCGGTGGAGGCGATCCGGGCGCAGCACGAGGCGCTCGCGGCGGACTTGGCGGCGTGGGAGGACGTCAGCCGGGCCACCGCGCTCGGGTGACCGGGCCCGGCCACATCGCGCCGCCGCAGCGGTGCGATGTGGCGGACCAGTCGCAGCGGGGTGACGTCCTGGGCCACCGCCGCTCGGTCAGTCCTGGAGCAGGCCGAGGACGTTGCCGTCGGTGTCGGTGAAGGTCGCGACCAGGCGGCCGTTGCCGACGTCCTTCGGCTCGTCCTTGACCTTCGCGCCGGCGGTGGTGACTTCGGCGAGCTTGGTGGCGATGTCGTCGACGTGCCAGTAGGTGACCGGGCCGGTCATGCCCTGCTGGGCGCCGTTGGGGACGAGGCCGATGTGCTGGCCGGCGGTGTCGTAGCCGACGTAGTAGGGCGCGTCGGCCTGGGGTTCGGTGCCGAGCAGGGCGGTGTAGACGGCCTTGGCCGCGGCCAGGTCGGTGACGGGGTGCAGGACGGTCTTGATCCCCTGGGTGGTCATCGTGGTGCTCCTGGAATCGTCGGGTGCGGTACGTGGTCGACGCTATTCCCGGCTCGTTGACCTGCGCTTCTCGATTCCTGATCGATCAGTCGAGCAGTGCGGTGAGGACGCCGTCGAGGAGGCGGACGCGGCGGTCGGCGATGCGGTGGACCTCGTCGTCGTGGGTCGCGACGATGACCGCGGCTCCCTCGGCGGCGCAGCGGCGCAGCAGGCGCAGGACGCGCGGGGTGGAGCCGGCGTCGAGGTGTGCGGTCGGTTCGTCGGTGAGCAGGACCCGGGGGCGGCCGGCGACCGCGCGGGCGAGTGCCACGCGCTGCTGCTGGCCGAAGGAGACCTCGAGGGGGTAGCGGTCGCCGAGGTCGCCGATGCCCAGTTCGTCCAGGAGTTCGGTGACGCGCGCCTGGATGTCGGCGGCGGCCGGGCGGGGGACGTCGGAGCGCAGCCGCAGGGGGAGTGCGACGTTCTCGGCGATGGTCAGTTCGTTGGCGAGCCCGAGGGCTTGCGGGAGCACTGCGCAGGTGTGCCACGGGGGCGCGCCGGTGATGGGGATGCCGTCGAGCAGGACGCAGCCGGAGTCGGGGGAGTCGAAGCCGCACAGCAGGGCCAGCAGTGCGCTCTTGCCCGAGCCGGAGCGGCCGGAGACGGTCACGAGTTCGCCGGCGCCGACGCGCAGTTCGAGGCCGCGCAGCACTTCGATGTCGCCGCTGGGGTGGGTGAAGCTGCGGCGCAGGCCCTTGGCTTCCACGAGGGTCATGGCAGCGGTTCCCGTTCTTCGATGCCTTCGAGCGAGCCCTTGTGCAGCCGGGCCACTCGCGCGCCGAGGTCGATGAGGCGGTCGTCGTGGGAGGCGACCAGGACGGCGAAGTCCTGGTCCACCAGGTACCGCAGGGTGTCGAGCACGAGGTCGGCCGAGGCTTCGTCCAGTTGGGACGTCGGTTCGTCGGCGAGGATCACGGTGGAGCGGGCGGCGAGGACGCAGCCGAAGGCGAGCCGTTGCTGCTGGCCGCCGGAGAGCGCGGAGATCTTCCAGTCGCCGGTGCCGTGCAGGCCCAGCTGGCCGAGGATGTCCTCGGCGTTGCAGTCGGTGCCGGCGGCTTCGGCGGCGGCGCGGAGGTTTTCGGCGACGGAGAGGTAGCCGAGGAGGTTGTCGGCGGGGTTCTGGAACACGAGGCCGAGGTGGTGGCGGCGCAGTGCGCGGCGTTCGCGGTGCTTGAGCTTGCGGACGTCGGCGCCCTGGAAGGTCAGGGTGCCGCGGGCGGGTTGTTCGAACAGGCCCAGTACGCGCAGCAGCGTGGACTTGCCGGAGCCCGACGGTCCGGCGAGGACGGTCATTCCGCGGGCGGGGACGTCGATGCTGACGTCGTCGACGCCGGTGACGATCCCGGCGGGGGTCTGGTAGTCCACGCCGATGCCGCGCAGGGAGAAGATCGGTTTTTCAGGCACGGATCAGCTCCGCGGTCCGGGCGGTGCGCACCGAGCGCACCGCGATCCAGCCGGCCAGCGCGACGACGGCCACGCCGATGACGACGACGGTCAGCACGAAGGGCAGCGGGTCGGGTAGTTCGGAGCGGGGTGCGAGGAAGGTCGCGGGGTCGAACCGGGGGACCGACAGGCCGGCCACGGAGATCCCGCACACGACGCCGACGACGATCGCGAGCCCGCTCAGCGCGCCCAGTTCCATGAGGTGGCTGGCGAGCAGGGTCCGTGGCCGCATGCCCATGCGCAGGACCAGCGCGCCGGCGAGGGCGTTCTGGCGTCGCCGGACTTCGACCGCGACCAGGAGGGCCAGGATGGCGACGATGCCGAGGACCGCGCCGAGCAGCGCGACGAAGGAGAACGTCCAGGACACGACGAAGAACGGCAGGCCGTCGAGCGCGGTTTCGCGGCTGACGCGGTTCGGGATGAACACGCCCGCGGAGCGCAGTGCGCTGGTCGCCTCGGCCATCGGGGCGGTGGTCAGCACGCTCCACTTCGGGACGCTGTCGAGCTGCGCGTGGCTGAGCACCGTGCGGGAGACGACGTAGCCGGGTGAGGTGCCGATCATCGGGAACACCGGCAGGTCGCCGGCGGGGACGGCGTCGGGGAGCCCGTCGGGCAGCTGGGTGGTCTGCCTGGCGGTGTGGCCGATGCGGATGACCGGGGTGCCGCGCGGGTCGGGCTGGGAGATCTTGCGCAGCAGCTCGTCCAGGTCGGCGGTGGGGATCCGGTCGGCGGCGGCGCCGCGGGCGAAGGTGGCGGGGTCGACGACGAGCACGACGCTGCCGGTGCCGGTCAGCTCGCCCACGACGGTGCTGGTGCCGGCGAGCGATGCGGGCATGGCGACGTCGCCCATGCCGATCGGGCTGTCGGTGTCGAGGCGTGCGTTGCTGCCGACGAAGACCGCCGACTTGGTGTCGAGCGCCTCTTCCTGACCGTTGGCGATGCCGATCCCGGTGGCGAGGGTGCCCACGGCGAGGGTGCCGATCACGAGCACGCCCGTCACGGGTGCGCGGGCGCCGGCCAGCCGGCGGATCGCCAGCTGCAGCGCCGGGCGTGACCAGAGCCGGGCGCGGTGGGAGGCGTGCAGGGCCAGCCACGCCAGCCGGGCGGTCAGCAGGCCCACGGTGAGCACCACGAACACCGGGTAGGTCAGTGCCAGCGGATCCACCTGCGGTAATGGATTTCCGAGCCGGGATCCGCTGCCGTAGTGGGCGAGGCGGTTCCAGCCGAGCCAGGCCATGCCCGCCGTCGCGAGCTCCCACGGGAAGTACGCCAGCAGCCGGGCCCGGTTGCCCTTGCGCCGTACCCGGCCGAGTTCGAACTCGCGGTGGACGCGGACGGCGACGACGAGGGCCAGCAGCGCCAGCGAGAGCACCAGCGTCCCCGCCGCGACGCCGCCGGCCTGCAGTTCGGCGGCCGGGTCCGGGGCGCCCGGCGGGCCGTAGACGCCGAGCAGCAGCCGGGCCGCGACGGCTCCGGCGGCGCCGCCGGCGAAGATCGGCAGGCCGAGTTCGGCGACGGCGAGCCCGCCGAGGGCGGCCGGGCCGCTGCCGCGGGCGGAGAGCAGCCGCAGCTGGGCGTGGCGGCGCTGGTACCACTGCAGGGCGACGGTGCCGAGGCCGGCGCAGCCGACCAGGACGCTGATCAGCGCGAGCGGCAGGATCGAGACGAACACGTTGTCCTGGGCCTGGCGGGCGATCTGCACCGAGCGTTCGAACGTCGGGACGTCGGCGGCGACGAGGTCGCCGCGGCCCTGGGCGGTCAGGTCGGCGCGGACGTCGGTGACGAGGTCGTGGGAGCGCTGCAGGAGGTCTTCGGCTCCGCTGAGGGTGGTGGGTGGCGGCTCGTAGAACGAGATGTGGAAGTACTGCATCCGGGGCAGGCCGATGGCCTTGACCGCGCTGTCGAACGTCTTCTGGTCGGTGGCGAAGGCGATCGAGTCGATCGGGTCGTTGACCAGCCGGTCGATGACCGCGCCGGACTGCTGCGAGCACCAGAACCGCGGCGGCGGGTCGAGCAGGTCGCCGTAGATGCCGGTCACCGGCGGCAGCGGGATGCCCTGGAGGCTGGGTTTCGCGCCGAGGCCGATGTGCTCGGCGTCTGCGACGACGTTGCCCAGCCACAGCCCGGGTGCGCGGCTGCCCTGCTGCAGGGTCAGGTTGTCCAGCCCGGCCTGGTCGCGGTAGGCGAGGCGGATCTTGTAGTGCGGGTCGCCGTTGAACTCGGTGCCGGGCAGCACGGTCGTGTAGGCGCCGACGACCGGGGCGGCGAAGCCGTGCGCCGGGGCGTGCCGCCGGACGGCCTGGGTGAGGGCCGGGATGTCCTGGACGGCGATGTTGCCCTTGCCGAAGACCGGGCCGTAGCTGTCGGGGCAGGTGATCCCGGTCTGGTAGGTCACCGCCGCGCCGCCGGCCGCGGAGGCCTGCAGGACCGCGGCGGTGCCGAGGAAGCAGGCGAGCAGTGAAGTCACCGCGGCCACGATGAGCGTCAGCGGGCTGGAGAGCGCGGCCTTCGGGGCCGCCCGCCACGGCTTGGTCACTCTGTGTTGTCCAATCTTCCCCCACATCACCCGCATGGACGCGCACGCTACCGGGACTTCCGAGGTGTTGGAACGTTTTTGTCACGATCGTTAATCGCGGGACATGGTCACGCTGGGCTCCGATCATGCGGGAAAGGGACTTTTCCGGCCCGGCCCAACCCCGGCGGCCATCCGGCCGGTTTAGTGGTCTAGACCTTGACGCCAGGATTGGTCTGATCCAATCCTGAAGGCGTTCCCCCGTGCACCGCCGCGGCACGGTCCCCGCCGGCTCTGGAGCGCAGATGCGTCGACGCAGATCCTTCCCCCGTATGTCCGTTTTCCTGGCCGCACTGGCGGTTTCGACCGGTTCGCTGGTCACTGCCGCCGGCACCGCCCAGGCCGCCACGCCGCTGCCCACGCACGTGTTCGCGCCCTACTTCGAAGCCTGGACGGGGGAGAGCCCGGCCGCGCTGGCCCAGCAGTCCGGGGCCAAGCACCTCACCATGGCGTTCATCCAGGCCGCCACCAAGGGCTCCTGCACCGTCTACTGGAACGGTGACACCGGGATGCCGATCGCGAACTCGACCTTCGGCTCCGACATCGCCACGATCCGCTCCCGCGGCGGCGACGTCATCCCCTCCTTCGGCGGCTACACCGCCGACAACACCGGCACCGAGATCGCCGACAGCTGCACCAGCGTCGACTCCATCGCCGCGGCCTACGAGTCGGTGATCACCACCTACGACGTCCCGCGGCTCGACATGGACATCGAGGACAACTCGCTGACCAACTCCGCCGGCATCGACCGCCGCAACAAGGCCATCAAGAAGGTCCAGGACTGGGCCGCCGCCAGTGGCCGCTCCCTGCAGATCTCCTACACCCTGCCCACCACCACCCGCGGGCTCGCCGACAGCGGACTGGCCGTGCTGCGCAACGCCGTCTCCAACGGCACCCGCGTCGACGTGGTCAACCTGATGACCTTCGACTACTACGACAACGCCGCCCACCAGATGGCCACCGACACCCAGACCGCCGCCACCGGCCTGGTCTCCCAGCTTGCCGCGCTCTACCCGGGCAAGACGCAGGCGCAGCTGTGGGCGAGCGTCGGGGTCACCGAGATGATCGGCGTCGACGACTTCGGCCCCGCCGAGACCTTCACCACCGCCGACGCCGCCACCGTCTACAACTGGGCCGTCTCCAAGGGCATCAACGAAATCTCCTTCTGGGCGCTGCAGCGCGACAACGGCAGCTGCCCCGGCGGTGCCGCAGCGGACAACTGCTCCGGCATCGCCCAGGACACCTGGTTCTTCAGCCACGCCTTCGAACCCTTCACCGGCGGCACCTCCGTACCCGGCAACGACTTCTCCGTCACCGCGAACCCGGCCTCGGCCGCCCTCGACCCCGGCAAGTCCGCCACCGCCACGATCGGCACCGCGGTGACGTCGGGCTCCGCGCAGCAGGTCGCGCTGTCGGTCACCGGCGCACCCGCCGGCGTCACGGCGTCGGTCAGCCCGGGCACGGTGACCGCGGGCGGCACCGCGACGCTGTCGGTGAGCACCACGGCCGCGGCCGTCCCCGGCGTCTACCCGCTGACCGTCACCGGCGCCGCCACCTCCGGCAGCCACAGCACCACCTTCACCCTCACGGTCAACGGCACCCCGCCCGCCGGCGGCGTCGTCAACGGCGGCTTCGAATCCGGCGCGCTGAGCCCGTGGAGCGCCGCCGGCGACGCCATCGTCGCCACCCCGGCCCACTCGGGCACCAAGGCACTGCAGGTCGTGCCGACGGCCTCGGCCACCGGCGAGGCCGCGCAGAACGTCACCCTCGCCCCCAACCACGCCTACACGCTCAAGGCGTGGGTCCAGGGCAGCTACGCCTACGTCGGCGTCCGCGGCGGGGCCAGCGCGAGCACGTGGACCTCGAGCAGCGGCTGGACCCAGCTGTCGGTGCCCTTCACCACCGGCGCGTCGGGCGCGGTGACGGTCTACGTCCACGGCTGGTACGGCCAAAGTGCCCTCTACGCGGACGACTTCAGCATCAGCTGAGGCGTTCGGCGGTGGCCCGGTTGCGCAAAGCGGAGGTTGGCCGGGCCGCCGCGGGGCGAAAGACTCGCGAGAGGACCTTTCGCCCTGCCAGGAGGACTCGATGCCGCACATCCCGCTCGACCCGGCCCTGCCCGGGATCTCCGCGCTCTTCGCCTACCGGCCGGAGACCGCGGCACCGCTCGGGCAGCTGGCCGAGGTGCTGCTGCGCGGGCCGAACTCCCTTACCGTCGGCGAACGCGAGCTGATCGCGGCCGTCGTGTCCAACGGCAACGAGTGCCGCTTCTGCACCGGCAGCCACGCCGCCGCGGCCGCCGAGACCCTCGAAGGCGGCCGCGCGGTGGTCGACGCCGCGTGCGGCGGGATCGACGACGCCCCCGTCTCGGCGAAGATCAAGGCACTGCTGTGGATCGCCCTCGCCGTCCGCGAAACCGGGCGCGCGGTCACCGGCGAGCTCGTCGCCGCCGCCCGCGCCGAGGGCGCCACCGACGTCGAAATCCACGACACCGTGCTGATCGCGGCGTCGTTCTGCCTGTTCAACCGGTACGTCGACGGCCTCGGCACGATCGCCCCCGACGACCAGGCCGTCTACGACCAGATCGGCAAGCGCCTGGCCACCGACGGCTACGCCGGCCTAGGGAACTAGCACCACGCGGCCCGGGCGGGTCCACGCCCGGGCCGCGTCGTGCAGCGCCACCCGCGCGTAGTCGACCGTGAGGGCACCGGTCATCGCGTGCCCCACCACCGTCAGGAGTGCCTCACGGCGCTGGTCGCCGCTCAGCTCGTTGTTCGTGTACCCCCGGATGCGCAGCGACCGGCTGCGCAGCACGGCCGAGGACACCGGGCACTGCTCACCCGCCGAGCTGCCGAGGTTGACCAGGCGCCCGCCCGGGCGCAGCGCGTGCAGCGCCGCCGCGGCCGGGAGCCCCCACACCGGATCGAGCACGAGGTCCACCGGCGGCCCGGCGCCGAACCGCCGGGCCAGGGTCTCGACGTCGTCGCCGGGTTCGAGCCGCACGGTGGCGTCCGCGCCGAGCCGCCGGGCCCGCTCCAGCGCCGCGTCCGAGCGCGCGCACGCGATGACGTGCCCGGCCCCGGCCACCCGGGCCAGCTGCACCGCCGACTGGCCGACGACCCCGCCGGCCCCGAGCACCAGCACGGTCTCACCCGCGGCGAGCTCACCGGTCGCGGTCAGGCACCGCCCCGCCGCCACCGCCGACAGCCCGAGCGCCGCCACCAGCGCGTGGTCCGCCCCGGCCGGCAAGACGACCACGTCCGCGGACGCCACCACGGCGTGCTCGGCCATGCTGCCGTCGCCGGGGAGCATGCCCGCGGCCGTGGCGAACCAGACCGGCGTGCCCGCCGGGTGCATCGGCGCCGGTCGCGTCAGGACCCCGACCCCCTGCACCCCCGGCACGTACGGCGTCGCCGGGCGCCCGAAGTAGGACGTGCCGGACGCGCAGAGCAGGTCCAGCGGCGTGATCGGGGCCGCGGTGACGCTGACCGCGACCCCGCCCGGGCCCGGTTCGGGCTCCGGCCGGTCGGTCACCACGGGCGGCTCACCCGCCTCGCGGATCTCCGCGGCGATCACACGGGCTGCAGGACGAAGTCGTACCGGGCCTCGAGCCACGGCTCGGCGCAGTGCCCGCCGTCGGGGGTGGGCCCGGGCTCGCGCGGTTCGAAGGTGACGACCAGCTCCTGCTTGGTGCCGAACACGACGTCGCTGTCGAGGTATTCGGCGCCTTCCTGGAACAGGTGCGTGATCAGCGGTTCGTAGCCGGCCGCGTTGATCAGGAAGTGCACGTGCGCGGGCCGGAAGTGGCTGATGTCGGTGCCGCCGATCAGCTCGCCGACCGGGCCGTCCATCGGGATCGAATAGCCCTTGGGCGCGATCGTGCGCAGGCAGTAGGCCCCGTCGGCGCGGCTGGTGTACTTCGCGCGCAGCCGGGCTTCGTCGATGCCGGGGATCTGCGACTCGTACGCGCCTTCCTCGTCGGCCTGCCAGACGTCGAGGACCGCGCCGGCGACGGGGGAGCCGTCCAGCCCGGTGACCGTGCCGGTGACGTAGAGCGGCGTGCCGGGCAGGCCGTCGGACATGTCGCCGCCGAACTCCTTCTCCGGGGAGCCGTCGATGTGGAACGGGCCCAGCACCGTGGCCGGGGTCGCCTTCGCGTCGAAGGCGTGGTTCATCTGCACCACCAGCATGCTCAGGCCCAGCACGTCGGAGGCGAGGATGAACTCCTCCCGCTTCTCGTCGCTGATCTGCCCGGTTTCGGTGAGCCACCGCATCGCGGCCATCCACTCGGTCTCGCTCAGCCGCACTTCGCGGGCGAAGGCGTGCAGGTGGCGCACGAGTGCGGAGAGCAGCTCCGCCGTGCGCGGGTCGTGCGCGCTCGCCCAGCGCGCCGCGGCGAGCTCGGTGATGTTGTCTTCGGTGACGAGCTGCATCGGCGTTCCTCTCAGGGTTCCGGGTCCGGCGGCACCGGCCGGTTGTTCAGGTCGACCGACAGGAAGATGTCGTTGGCGACGGGGTGGCGCAGTTCCTCGGCGAGCTGGCCGATCAGCCCGGCGGTCCGGGCCAGCAGCGCGAACCCGCGCAGCAGCTCCAGCGGCAGCCCGAGGTCGGCGAGCGCGGCCCCGCAGACGCCCGCGCCGTTGAGCGGCAGCGTCTTCCCCAGCACCTGGGGGTGCACCCGCCCGATCGCGGCGAAGAGCTCCAGGTGCGGGCCGCGCAGGCCCTCCTCGTCGGCGATCGCGAACAGCCGCCGGGTGCGGGGGTCGCCGTCCTTGTGCACGTGGTGCCCGAGGCCGGGGACGAACTTCTTCGCCGCACGCTGCTTTTCCACCGTCTCGAGCGCGAGCGCGTCCCAGCCCGCTTCGTCGGCGGGCGCGACGGCGCCGGTGAGCACGTCGTGCAGGAACCGGCCGCAGTCCTCGGTGACGCCGAGGAACCGCGACCCGCCGCCCAGCAGCCCGGCGGCGAGCGCGCCCTGGACCGAGTCGGGCGCCGACAGGTAGGTCAGCCGGGTGACGATCGCGGTGGGGGTGAAGCCGTGGTCGGCCAGCGCGGCCAGCACCGCTTCGAAGACCCGCGTCTCCCCTGGGAACGGACGTCGCTGCGTCGCCAGCCAGAAGGCGAGCTCGCCGAAGCCGACCGAGCCCATCACGTCCTCGGCGAGGTCCTGGCCGAGCAGCGTGATCTTGTCCTTCGTGGACGAACCCAGCGCCGTTTCGTAGACCGGGTCAGGCATCGCGGTCCTCCGTCAGCCAGGCGCGCAGCTCCGCGCCGTGTTCGTCGAGCTCCGGCGGTGGCAGCCGGTAGGCGGCGGGCGTCGCGGAGAACCGGATCGGGTGACGTGTGGTCGGGACGGCGCGATCGCCTTCGCCGACCTCGACGACGGGGTCGAGCCCGAACCGTTCGGCCATCGCGAACCCGCCGTCGATGGTGTTGATCGGTCCACACGGGACACCGACCTTCGTCAGCGCCTCGAACCAGTCCACCGCGCCCCGGGTTTTCAGCCGCTCGACGAGCAGCGGCCGGAGCTCTTCGCGGTTCTTCGTGCGGTCGGCGTTGCGGGCGAACCGCAGATCGCCGGGGACGTCCGGCAGGTCCAGGACCTCGCACAGCCGGCGGAACTGCCCGTCGTTGGCCGCGGCGACGATCAGGTCGGCGTCCGCGGTGGGCAGTGGCTCGTAGGGGAAGACGCTGGGGTGGGCGTTGCCCATCCGGAACGGGACCACCCCGCCCGCGGCGTAGGCGGAACTGTGGTTGACCAGCCCGGTCAGCGCCGAGGACAGCAGGTTGACCTCGACGTGCTGCCCCTCGCCGGTCGCGTCGCGGTGGCGGAGCGCGGCGAGGATGCCGATCACCGCGTGGTTGCCGGCCATCACGTCGAACACCGAGATCCCCGCCCGGTACGGCGGGCCGTCCGGATCGCCGGTCAGGCTCATCAGCCCCGAGATCGCCTGCACCATCAGGTCGTAGCCGGGCACGTGCTTGCCTTCGCCCGAGCCGAACCCGCTGATCGAGGCGTAGACGGTGGCGGGGTTGGCCGCTTTGACGGTGTCGTAGTCCAGGCCGTACTTGGTCAGCCCGCCGGGCTTGAAGTTCTCGATCACCACGTCCGCGCGGGTGGCCAGCTCGCGGCCGAGGGCGGCATCGGCTTCGTCGCGCAGGTCCAGCGCGAGGGAGCGCTTCCCGCGGTTGACGCCGAGGTAGTAGGTGGAGACGTCCCCGCGCACCGGCGGCATCCACGTGCGCGTCTCGTCGCCCTGCGGTCCTTCGACCTTGACGACGTCGGCGCCCAGATCGGCCAGCAGCATCGTGGCGTACGGGCCGGCGAGCACCCGCGAGAAGTCCGCGACGAGCAGCCCGGACAGCGGGCCCTCGGGTCGATCCACGCAACGCCTCCGCATCTGTCCGTCTGACGGACTAGTGTCCGCAGTCTGCTCCGGTGCGGGAGCGTGGTCAAGGCGCGGCGGGGACGGTGACGTGCGGGACGGTGTCCAGGCGCGCGAAGTCCGCGCTGATCTCCCCGGCGGTCTGCAGCAGCAGCGGCAGGTGGTGCTCCAGCAGCTTCTCGACCGGGGTCTCCGCGGCGTGGCAGTTGACGTTCACCCCGGCGATCACCCGGCCGGAGCCGTCGCGCAGCGGCGCGGCCACCGACCGGATACCCGGCGCGAGCTGCTCGTCGGTCAGCGCCCAGCCCCGCGCCCGGACCTCGCGCAGCTCGGCGTCGCGTTCGGCGCGCTCGGGCCGCCACCGCGGGACCAGCCCGGACCGGGTCGGCTCGGCCAGCACCGCCTCCAGCTCGTCCGGCGGCAGCGCGGCGAGCTGGACCTTGCCCAGCGACGTCGGCAGCGCCGGGAAGCGGGTGCCGATCTGCACGGTGAGCGCGACGATCTTCGGCACTGCGACCCGGGCGACATAGACGATGTCGGAGCCGTCGAGCTGGGCGATCGAGCACGATTCGTCGGTGCGCGCGACCAGGCGTTCCAGGTGCGGGCGGGCGACGTCCCACAGGCCGGTCGAGCGGACGTAGGCGACGCCGAGGTCGAGCACGCGCGGGGTGAGCGCGTAGTCGCGCCCGTCGGTGCGGACGTAGCCGAGCTCCGCCAGGGTGAGCAGGATCCGCCGGGCGGTCGGGCGGGCCAGGCCGGCGGCCGCGGCGACCTCGGCGAGCGTCATCGCCGGGCGGCCCGGCCGGAACGCCGTGATCACCTCGAGCCCGCGGGCCAGTGCCTCGATGAAGTCGGGACCGGTTCCCTCGCGTGGCATGGCGCCACCTCCCTCTCCGATGGTCCTGACCGCAGCGTAGCGGCGGGCATTGACACCGGCTCGGCACTGGACGAAAGTGGCGGCACCCACCCGCTGTCCGCCTGGCGGACGAGTGTACGCAAATGGAGGCCGTGATGAGCGGATCGATCGTCCTGCGGGGTGGGACGGTGCTGGCCGACGCCCACCGGGTGCTGCCCGGCGAAGACGTCCTCGTCACCGGCGACCGGATCGCCGCCATCGGCCCCGCGGTGGAGGTCCCCGCGGGCACCGAGGAGATCGACGCGACCGGCGGGCTGGTCATGCCGGGGATGATCGACACCCACCGGCACCTCTGGCAGACGGCCATGCGCGGCTACGGCGCCGACTGGACCCTCACGCAGTACTTCGTCTGGTACTACCTCGAATGGGGCAAGGTGTTCCGCCCCGAGGACATCTACGCGGGCAACCTGCTCGGCGCGTGGGAAGCGCTCGAAGCGGGCGTCACGACCACAGTGGACTGGTCACACGGCCTGCAGACCACCCAGCACGCCGACGCGGCGGCCGACGCGCTCGAAGCCGTGCCCGGCCGGTTCGTGCTGGCCTACGGCAACATCCAGGACGCACCGGCGACGTGGACCGGCACGCCCGAGTTCCGCGACTTCGTCGCCCGCCGCACCGGCGGCGACCTCGGCTTCCAGCTCGCGTTCGACGTCACCGGCGACCCGGCGTTCCCGGAGAAACCGGCGTTCGAGGTGGCGCGCGAGCTCGGCGTCCCGGTCACCACGCACGCGGGCGTGTGGGGCGCGACCGGCGACGACGGCATCCGGCTGATGCACGACAACGGGTTCATGACCCCGGAGACGGTCTACGTCCACGGCGCGTCGCTGTCGGCGGACTCCTACCACCGCATCGCCGCGACCGGCGGCTCGGTGTCGGTGTCGACGGAAAGCGAGCAGAGCGCCGGGCAGGGCTACCCGCCCACCTGGGCCCTGCGCCAGCACGGCATCCCGGTGTCGCTGTCGATGGACACGTCGGTCTGGTGGAGCGGCGACCTGTTCTCCGCGATGCGCGCGACCCTGGGCGCCGACCGTTCCCGCGAGCACCTGGAAGCCCACGCGAAGGGCGAAACGGTGACGCACGCGGCCCTGCGCGCGGAGCAGGTGGTGGACTGGGCCACCCGAGGCGGCGCGGCCGCATTGGGGCGTTCGGACCTGGGCACGCTGGAGGTCGGCAAGAAGGCCGACGTGGTCCTGCTGAAGAACGACCACTCGCCGGCGTCGTTCCCCCTGCTCAACCCGTACGGCCACGTGGCGTTCCAGGCCCAGCGCGGCGACGTCCACACGGTCCTGGTCGACGGCCGCGTCGTGAAGCGCGACGGCCGCCTGGTGGGCGTGGACCTCCCGGCCCTGCGCCGGCGGGTGGAGGCGACGGTCGAGCACCTGCGGTCCCAGCTGGGGGAGGAGGCGTGGCGGCGGGGGATGAACCCGGACGTCCCGGAGACGAAGATCCTGGACAACCCGTACACGTACACGACCTACCAGAGCGACACCACCCACGGCGGCTGAGCCGTCGCGGGTACGGTGCCCGCGTGGTCCAGGTGTTCATCCAGCCGTCCTACGGCACCCCGGAAGCCCGCCGCTACGGTGCGGCCACCCTCGATCGGCCGGTCCCGTTCCGCGACGCCCCCGCCCAAGCCCGGACGCGGCTGGAAGAGCTCCACCCGGACGGCCGCGCCCGCTTCTGGGGCGCCACCGAGAAGCACGACAAGCGGATGGCCACCGTGCGGACCGGCGACGTCGTCCTGCTCACCGGGGGCAAGCACGTGCGCGCGGCCGCGGAGGTCGGGCACAGCTTCCGCGACCCGGCGTTCGCCCGGCGGCTGTGGCGGCCCGATCCCGGCAAGTGCGTGTGGAGCAACGTCTACAGCCTGCGCCGCTACCGGGTGGTCGACGTCCCGTACGAAGCGATCTGGGCGCTGCCCGGCTTCACCACCGGCGACAACTTCATGGGCCTGCGGTTCCTCGACGCCGAGAAGTCGGCCGCGGTGCTGGCCCTGCTGGGCTGAGCGGGCCGGGTCCGCCCTCGCGGACCCGGCCCGGCGGTTCAGCCGCGGTCGCTGTCGCGGTGGTGGTGGTAGCCGTAGTCGTCGGTGGCGTCGGCGACCGACGACACCGAGTGCACGACGGCCCCTTCGTCACCGGCGGCCGCGTACCAGTTGGCGTAGGCGGCGTACTGCGGCACGGCGAGGGCGTGGACGCCCTCCGACACGGCACCGTCCGGCCCGGCCGACAGGTTCTCCGCCTCGTAGGCGGCGTGGTGGTCACCGGCGTGGCTGGCGACGTGCGAGGAGGTGGCCCCGTCCATGTCGGCCGACTGCGTCTCGGTCGCGTAGCTGACGTCGGCGGCGGGCGCCTCCGGCTCGGGGTCCGGGTGGTGCGCGACGGGGTGGGAGGCGTGGTGCGCCGCCGGGTGGTGGGTGGCCGGGTGGGACTCCTGGTGCGCTACCGGGTGCGAGTCGTGGTGGACCACGGCCGGCGTCTCGTCGTCGGCCCAGTCGTCGTCGTCCGACCAGTCGTCCTCGTCGGTGCCGGACGTCTCACCGTGGATCACGGCGGCCCCGCCGATCCCGGCGACGGCGGTGTCGGTCTCCGACCAGTGGTGACCCCACCAGTCGGAGCCCTCCTCGGTCTCGGTCGTGCCCGCACCACCGATGCCGGCCCAGGTGGCCGAGCTTTCGGCACTCCAGGAATCGTGCGGCCAGTCGAGCGGGTGCGCACTCGAAGGACCGGCGATCACGAGGGAAAGCGGCAGCGCGAATGCGCCGGCGAGCGCCAGTCGTCGCAATGTGGACATGATTTCTCGGGGTTCCTTTCCGGGTACGGCGACCGGGCGCTTTCGGGGCCCCGGCCGCCGGGGCAGCACATCTGTCCGGAAAGGACACTACCGACGCTTTGGCCGGGTTGACCTGCGCGAATACCCGATCGGTGCGCAGGAACCGCCGAGCGGAGGACAACGGCGGGAAGGCGTCGGACGAGCATAGGACGTGCGCGGGGAATCGGACATCGTGAATGGCGTGAAATCACTCGCTCAGGTGGCTCGGTGTTTATCTTCGAAATGGACCGAGAAACGCTCGACGCGTCGACGTCACGAACGAGGTCCGGTGCTGAGCCGGCTGACGAGCTGGATGCGGGATCGGACGTCGAGTTTCCGGAACGCGCGGCTCAGGTGCGCCTCGACCGTCTTCTCCGTGACGTACAGCCGTTCGGCGATCTGGCGGTTGGTCAGCGCGTCGGCCGCCAGCTGGGCGACCCGGCGCTCCGACGGGGTCAACGCGCTGACACCCGTGACGCGCAGCCGCGGCGGACGGCCGCCTTTCGTCGTGAGACCGGCCGTCAACCGGTCGGCCAGCGGGTGCGCCTGGCACTCCAGGGCCAGCTCGGCGGCACGCCGGATGGTCGCGCGGGCCGTGCTCCGGTCGCCGCCGCGCATGTGCAGCTGCCCGAGTTCGGCCAGTGTGTGCGCGTGCTCCAGCCGGCCTGGTCCGGTGCGCAGCAGCTCGACGGCCTCCTCGAGGTAACGGCGCGCGTCCGCGGGCCCGGCCAGCCGGGCCGAGGCGCGGAGCGCGACCGCGATGTGACGCGGAACGGCGAAGCCACGGGCGAGCCGGAGCTGCTCGCCGATCAGCGCCGAGGCCTCGGCGGGCCGCTCGGCCAGCAGGTGGGCCCGGGCTGCCAGCAACCGCCACGGCACGTCCCACAGCTCGCCGGCACCCCACCGCTCGTACGACTCCCGGCAGAGCGCGGCGTCGGCCAGCGCACGGACGTGGTCTCCCTGCGCCAGCCGGAGCCGGGTCCGTGAACCCAGCAGCCACAGGTGCGCCGAGGAGTGCGGTGAACGGTCGCCGCCGAGTACCCCGGCCGCGAGCACGGCCGCGGCGTCCGAGGTCCGGTCGTGCTCGAGGTGCACGTCGGCCGCGGTCGCCTCCAGCAGTGGCAGGCCGATGTTCGGTGGTGGCGCGGCCGCCGTACCGAGCTCGAGGTGCTCGGCCGCCTGCGCCAGGTCGCCGCGGAGGAACGCGATCCGGGCCAGGTAGCCGCGGACGATGCCCATCGGCAGCAGCAGACCGCGGTCCACGGCGGTGTCCAGCGCCCGCTGCATCCGCCGGTCGGCCTCGTCGAGCTGATCGGTCACCAGCAGGGTGTGCACCGCCGCCCAGAGCCCGCACCGCTCAGGCGTCAGCACCTCGCCCGCCAGTGCGGACCTGGCGAAGGCCAGCGCCTCGCCGACCGGGCGGCCGGCGAGCACGGCCTCCAAGGCCGCTTGGGAGTCCAGGACCGCCTGCGGCCGGCCGGTCCGGCGGCCGAAGGAGTCCAGCCGGTGTAGCAGTTCCGCCCGCCCGCCCAGGTCGGCCCGTGCCATCCCGATGAGCTCCGCCTCGACCTCCAGCACCAGCCCGGGATCGTCGGCGCCGGCCAGGTCCGCCAACGCCCGCACGAGCAGCGGAACCGCCTCCCGGGGCTCACCGCAGGCGTTGCGGAACCGGGCGTAGCTGTACGCGCACAAGGCTCGTTGCCGGCCGCCGTCGGCCAGGGCCAGCGCTTCCCGGAGGTGGCCGTCGGCTTCGGCGAGGGCCAGGTGGTGCGCGCGGCAGTTGCCCAGCTGCCGGCTCACCTCCGCGCGCTGCGCTGACGGCGGTGGTTCGGCGCGTGCCCGGTCGAGGAACACCGCCGCGTTCTCCGGCGCCCCGTGCCGGAAGGCCTGGTCGGCCGCGGCCGCCAGCAGCCCGACGCGGCCGGGCACCCCGGCCGGCGTGGTCCGCAGCAGGTGGGCGGCGACCCGGGTGACCGGCCGGCCCGCCTCGAGCAGCACCTGCGCGGCCCGTTCGTGCTCCTGCCCGAGTTCCGGCACCGGGATCAACGCGTGCGCGACGTCGCGCACGACCGCGTGGACGAAAGCGGGCGGATCGGCCCGGTCGAAGATCCCTTCACGCGTCAGGCGGCGCGCGGCGGCGACCACCTCCGGCGCCGGCACGCCGGCCAGCCCGGCCACCTCGGCGAGCGCCGCGTCGTCGCCCAGCACCGCGACGGCCCGGGCCACCGCGCGCACCGGCGGGGGTTGCCGGCGCAACCGTGCCGTCACGTACCACCGGATCGCGTCAGGACCGGCCGCGGCGACGGCGGCGGCTCCTTCGGCGGTGGGCCGGACGCCGTCGGTGGCCAGGACGCGCAGCAGTTCCCGGACGAAGAGCGGGTTCCCGCCGGTGAGGGCGTGGCAGGCGGCGCAGAACTCCTCGTGCGCGTCCGGGCCCAGCTCGCGGCGGACCAGCTCCGCGACCGCGCGGCCGCTCAGGTTCCGGGGACGCAGGAGCGTCAGCTCGTCCGTGGCGAGGAGGTCGTCGGCCAGCCCGTCTTCGCCGTGGTCGGCGGACCTCGTCGTGACCACCACCAGCGCGGCGCAGGAGTCGAGCCGGCGGGCCAGGAAACCCAGGAACCGGAGGGAAGGGAGATCGGCCCAGTGCACGTCGTCCACCAGCAGGACCGGCGTGGCCCGCTCGGCCAAGGTGACCAGCAGCCAGTACAAGCCGTTCAGCACCGCGTACGACGCGCCCGGGGCGATGGTCTGGTCCGCGGCGCCGAAGAGGCCTTCGGCGTTCCCCGCCGCACCGCCGAACAGCCGGGCGCGCTCGGGTCCCGCCGCGGGGAGCACGGGCTCGAAGAGCTGGCGCACCACCCCGAATGCGAACTCGCGCTCGAGTTCCGCGGCGCGCGCGGACAGCACCGTGCACCCCCGGTCCACCGCCAGCCGGCGAACTTCCTTCAGCAGCGCCGTCTTCCCCGCGCCGGCGCCACCGTCGAGGACGACCACCCCGCCCTGGCCGGCACCGAGGCGGGCGAGCGACCTTGCCAGTGCACGTACTTCGGCGTCCCGTTCGACGAGCTCCGTCACCGGAGACCCACTCCGATCTGCGGCCGCCCGGACCCACGCGTTTCGTGGTCAGGCAGGGATTTTCACCCTAGCAGTCGGCACTCGGCCGGCGGAGCTTCCGAACTCATCGACGCGCTCGCACCCGGCTCGCCAGCAGCTCCCCGACGTGCCGTCCCGCGGCCACCGCCATGGCCCTGGCGGCGGACTGGGCGGGGCGGTCCGCCGTCCCGGCGCCGTGCCGCCCGAGGGCGACCCGGCCGAGCACCGTTCCGCCGTCGCCGAACACGAAGTGCTCGCCGTGGCCTGTGGCGGACAACGGCATGCCGAACCGGCCGAGCAGTTCGCCGTCGGCGTGGAGGGAGCCGAGCAAGGCAGCCGAGGGGAGGAGTGGCCCGAACTCGACGTCGGTGTCCGGCGCGAAGTGCCAGCCCGGCCGCTTTCGCGTGGCCGGCGCCGTCACCCGCCGGACGACGTCCTCGGCGTCGCCGCGCACGCGCAGCTCGACGTCCAGCACGGCGACCGCCGGGACGTCTCCGAGCAGTTCGATGTCGTGCAGGCACAGGGTGAACGGCCCCTCGGGATCGGCGTCCGGACGCCAGCCCGTCGCGCAGTTCCGCCGGAACAGCCGGCCGTAGCGGCGGACCAGCTCCGTCTCGAGCGCGGACGCGTGCGGGTCCCATTCGCCGTCGCGCAGGTAGTACCCGGGGCCGGGGATCTCGGGACGTTCGGCGCCGTCGGCCGCCCGGGCCGCCTCACCGATCCCGGACAGGTCGAGGCGCCCCAGGATGTCGAGCAGGTCCGCGTGCGGATCGGCGACCTGTTCGCGGACGTCGTCCAGCGCGCGGTCCATCGCCGCGACCACGGCGAGAGTGGCGGCGACGTCGTGGAAGGGATCCGCCGACTCGGCGTCGACGGCGACGAACGTGCCCGGGCCACCGACGTAGTAGGCGGCGTGCCCGCGGTCCCCGGTGGCGACCACGACGTCGTGGACCAGCTCGTCCGGCCGGTCCGGGGCCGGTTCGTGCGCCGTCACCTCCCGGACGGTCACCGGTTCGCCGCCGAAGGCGGCCAGCTCGGCTCCGACGGCGAGCGAGCCGATGCCGTCGGCGATCATCGTCGGCACGGCGTCCGCGAGGTTCCACGGGTCGACCGCGCGCCGCCGGGGTCCGGGGCCGTCGGCCGCGCGGAACGGGTGCCCCGAAGTCGCGAAGACGTTCAGCCCGTTCACCGAGTACAGCGGCCGGCCGAGCCGGGCGGGCCGCTCGGCCAGCACGACCGTTCCGGTGCCGCCGCCGGATCGCACCTCGTCCCCGATCCGGACGTCTTCGATCGGCTTCACCGAGCCGTCGGCCATCAGCACGCCGGTGCCCGCGCCGAGGCAGCTGCTCGGCTGCGGCCGGTACCGGGCGAGCGGACCCCACAGGCACAGGCTGAGCGAATAGCCGTTCGTCACCCCCTGGTGTTCGCGCACCGGGGGCATCGGCGGCTTGGACGCGTACGACGACGTCACCAGCTCCGGCAGGCCGGCGGTCAGGGTCCCCGCCGTCGCCGGCTCGACGTCCGCCCCGGAAAGCGGCCGGTACCAGGTGGTGTAGCCGCCGTTCCACCAGTTCCCCTCGGCGACCTCGCCCGGCACGATCAGCCCCCGGGCCCGCAGCGCCCGGATCTCGGCGTCGACGTCCGGGCACGCCAGGGCCGCGAGGACCACCCAGAGGGTGTACAGGAACCACACCGCCGCGTTCGTGCTGTCGCCGCCGGTGCCGATGGCGCCGTTGAAGTTCGCGACCAGGGTGTCGCCGGCCAGCAGGCGAACGAGCTGCGCGCGGGCCTCGGCGAGCTGCCCGGCGGCCGTCAGGGCCCGCAGCGCCGACGCCGTCGGCTCGTAGGCGGTCTGCACGGCCACGAGGTAGCTCGCGGTCAGCGCGGGCCGGAACTGGCTGTCCATGGCCGCCAGTTCCCCGGCCAGCTTGCCCGTGTCCAGCGGGATCCCCGCGGCCCGGCGGGCGGCGTCGGTGAGCACGGCCAGTGCGTACGCCCGCCACCACGGCTGGCCGAGCCCGCGGGACCGCACCGCGGTGGTGACCGCCGTCGCGGCGGCGGTCACCACCCGCTTCGGGAAGAACGCGTCCGCGTACCCGGCGAACGGGCCTTCGTACGAATAGGAGATGTAGTAGCCCGAGCCGTTCTCGGCCGGCTGAGGCGCGATCCGCTCGTTGGGAAGGGCGAGCTGGAGCACCGCGCTCAGCGCACCGCGGTGGGCCGCTTCGGCTTCCGGGTGGCCGTAGCCGGGCAGCGACTCCAGCAGCAGCCGCAGGTCCGGCAGCAATCCGGACGCCGGCTGCGGTGCGGCACCGGTGACGAACCCGGTCAACCGGGCCTGCAGCTGCTGCTGGGAATTCATCGTCGCCTCAGCCGGCCGGGGTGAGCACGGTGGCCGGCGTCCCGACGACGACGTCGAAGGACGTCGACGTGCCCCCGCATGGGTTGCTCGCCGTGATGCTGCTGCGGGTCCGCGACTCGGCGGCCGCCGGCTTGCCGTTGGGCTTGATGGCGCCGGTCTTGTCGTCGAACCGGAGGAACTCCGGCAGCGGGTCACCGCCGTGGCGGAACTTCATCGGCGTGCTCGGCAGGACCGCGAACCCCGGACCGAAGGTCTGCTGCTCCGACGGCGTGCTGCCGGGCGGGAAGGTCAGGTCGGGCATGGTCATGAAGTTGGGGGCCATCCCCGCCATGGTGAGGGTGAAGACCGATCCCGGGGTGGGGATGACGTCGTGCGACGGCGTGAGCTGGTCGGTCACCACGAGCCCGCTTTCCCGGCGCGCCAGCCACAGGAAGGTCTTCCCCATCGCGGGCTGGTAGCGGCCGTCGCCGTCGACCGTTGTGGGCACCAGCTTGATGTCGAGCGAGCCGAGGAACTTCTCGTCCCCGGTCAGCCGGGGGGATCCCCACGGCTGACCGACCCAGGTCTGGCTCACCACCACGACCGGCGACAGGTCCTGGAGCTCGTCGGGGCGGGGCATCTTCGGCTGGAACGAGACCGACCGGTCGTCCATCAGGCTCAGGTAGCGCACGACCGGTGGCTTCGCGGGATCCGGCCGCAGCACGGTGAAGATGGTGCTCAACCCGAACGCGTCGGTGGTCACCTGCCACACGCAGTCGGGCAGCGAAGTGCCGGCGCCGTACCGGATCGTGCCGTCCGGGTTCGCCTGCACCACATCGCCGTCCACGGTCAGGGTGCTGCCGACCATCAGCAGGCTGCCCCGGTCCGGGTTCCGGTACGGAACGGCGTAGTCGAGGCTGCCCTTCTTGTCCCTGACCCGGAATCCCGCCGGCGCCGCGTGGTCGTTGACGAAGTTCTCGATCTCGTCGGGTACCTGCTTGAACAGTTCGTAGAGCATCAGGCCGACGCCGGCGAGCGCGGCGAGGATCGCCAGCGGGCCGGCGAACGCGAACATCGTCGCGAGCACCCCCGCTTCCGCGACCGTGCCCGCGGCGATCAGCCACTCGCCCACCATCGCGAACAGCATCAGCGACCCGCTGACGATGTTGAGGACGTCCGAAGCGAGCGCGAGACCGGATTCCCCCTCGGCCAGGTGCACGATGCTCACGGCGATCCCGGCCAGGATGAAGAGGGGCCCGATCCGGGTCGCGACGAACTCGTCGAGGTTCGCCCCGAACACCTTCGACACGAGCGAGGCCTCTTCGGCCGTGGCGGTTGTTTCGGTGACGATGACGGCCGTGAGGTTGGCATCGCCGCCGGTGGCCAGCTTGCCGACGGTGCCTTCGAGGTCCCCGATCCACCGGGCCGTCGAGTTGCCGATCTTCAGCAGCCCCCGGTCCAGCTGTGCGGTCTCGCCCTTCATGATGATGTTCTGCACGGCCGCGTACCGCTGGAGTTTCGTCATCCCGTTGACGTTGAAGATCGCGTAGATGCGGACGCCCCGCTTGACCACCGCCGAGACGATCTGCAGCCCCAGCTGGACGGTGTTGATCACGAGGGTGGCCCGCTGGGTCTTGCTCAGCTCGTCCCAGCTCTTGAAGGCGCTGAACAGGTTGAACACGGCCAGCCCGGTGATCCCGCCGATCAGGGCCGACCCGAACAGCTGCCCGACCGACGCCAGCCTCGGGAACTTGCCGGAAAACCACGTCAGCCATTCGCCGGCGATGTAGGGCAGCGCCAGGGTGTCCTGCACGGTGCCGGAGATCGCCAGCAGCGCGTCGATCGAGTCGTGCAGCAGGCGGTCGGCGTTCTCCTCCTGCAGGACGGCGCCGATCGACCGGGCGGCCTCGGCGATCTGCGCGTCCTCGTTGTGCACGTTGCCGTCGACGAACGCCTGCAGGTACTCCTTGACGAGGTCGAAGCTCGTGGCCTCGCCGAGGAACCCGAACATGCTGGGCAGGATGTTGGTGGCCAGGAAGGTGTTGATCGTGCTCACGTACCGCTGCGCGAAGAAGCCGGAGGGGTCCAGGGCGGTCAGCACGGCCACGTTCTGCTGGAACAGCCGGCTCAGGCTGGTGCCGTCGCCGGCCCCGGTGTTGACCGACATCTGCAGCGAGATGTTCGCGAGGATGCCCGGCGCCACGTTGTAGGTGTAGAAGGCGAACGCCCAGTAGAGGTTGTTGGTCTTCGCGTACTGCCCGGCGTTGCGCACATCGGCGATGAGTTCGGCGTGGACGTCGCCGGTGGCGGCCGGGTCGGCCACGACGTTCGCCTTGATGTCGGTGATGTCGGCCTTCACCGCCGCGTCGATCGTGGCCTCGTAGGTCTTGGCGTTGGTGATCTGGTCGGCCAGGTAGCCGGCGGTCATCGGCCAGCGCTTCTGCCATTCGACGCCGAACAGCCGCTGCCCGTGCGCGTGGTAGACCGGCGACGTGGCGACCTGGGTCTTCAGCCAGGTCGTCGCGCGCGGGCCGTTCAGGTAGCGGCAGTGGTCTTCCGAGCCGTTCGCCAGGCCGTAGGTCAGCACGGCGGTCGCGAGCGACTCGTACCACTTGGCCGGTTCGGCCACGCCCGTGACCGCGCTGCCGGCCACCTCGGCGAGGTCGCCGGTGAGGGCCGGCTGGGGCACGCCGGGGAACAGCCGGGTCCACAGGTCGCCCGGGATGCAGCTGTTCATGATGGTGCTGAGGCTGTCGTTGACCCCGGCCTGGACGACGTCGCCCCAGGCGCCGGTTTCGTCCTTGCCGAACGGCGTCATCGCCAGCAGGCCGTAGATGTCGTTCTTGGCGGCGGCGGACTGCTCGACGGCCATGCGGTGCAGCTGCGGGTGCACGTCCCGGTGCAGCGAGATCGCCGCCAGGGCGTCCTCGGTGCTCAACCGGACCGCGGCACCGAGCGATTCGCCGTCGGCCTGCAGGCGCCCCTCGGCCGGCAGGCCGGTGCGCCGCTGGTGCTCCGGGTCGAGGTCGCGCCACACCAGCTCGTCCCCGAGCACGGCGGCGCCGGAGACCGGCTCACCGGCGATGACCAGCCGGCCGTCGAAGACCCCGAACGGCACCGCCCCGGCCTCGGCCTGGTAGTAGCCGGTGAGCGCCGGCGCGGCACGCACCCCGCGGAAACCCGCGAGCGTGCCCTTGGGCGCGACGCCGTCGATCTCGAGGACGCCGGTGATGCCCAGCGCCGCTGAATCCTCCACCGCTTCCAGCCACCACGGGTACACGGTGTCCGGCCCGGTGGCCTCGCGCGGTCCCTTGTCCCGCATCGGGGCGACCGAGGACTTGAAGCTCAGCCGCCACACGAGCCGGCCGTCCCGCTCTCCGAGCTGGATGCCGGCGGCGAAGGCGTCCGGGTCCCACGCGAGGGCACCGGTCTCGACGTCCTTGAACTCGAAGCTGAACGTGGGCGGCTGGAGGGGCCCACCGGGGGTGACGGTGTAGGTCAGCAGCAGTCGGTTCGCGACCCAGCGGGCGGAGTTCCAGGCGGTCGACCCGGGGTCCCAGAGCAGGCCGACGACCGCGCCACCGGACGTCTCGTAGGTGGCCCCGCAGTCGAGGGCGACGTCGCAGGAGAACTGCGCCCGGGCCCCGGCTGTCACCGAGCAGAGGTCGTCCTCGGGCCCGACGGCGCCGTGTGCACCGGTCCCGTCGTGGCTCAGCCGCAGGTGGCCGCCGCCGAAGGCGCCTTGCCAGGTCAGCACCCGGTCGTGCTCGTCATAGCTCCAGGCGTCCCGCGGGACGGGCAGGTGGTCCAGGAAGAGCTGTTCCTCCCCGGCGGCCTCGACCATGGTGACGCGCGCCGGGATCGGCCGCGGCGAGTTGCCGAAGGTGTCCATGCGGGTCACCACGTAGTCGTGGTGGTGCCGGCGTCCGTTGTCCTGCTGGGCCCGGTCCGTGCTCGACGTCATCGTCATTCCCCTCCCGACGGCTCGGCCGCGGGCCACCGCCCGCACCGAAGCGTTTGCTGACGACCGGCGGTCTCCCACCACCGGCGTCGACGACCCGCCCGACGTTATGGACGTGCGCGCACCCGCACGTCAGGGAAATCCCTACAAGAACCCCGCATCCACCGGAGGGGACGGCTTCGTACGTACGGGTCGCTGCTCTGGGGCGGGAGGAAGGTGCTATCCGTATTCGCGGTATCGCAACGGGAGCGACCGTCAAGATCGGTGCGGTGATTTTCTTGAGGCGGACCACGGTTTGTCCTGCGCTGTTACGCACCTCGCCGCCGTAGAGGGCCAGGTCGCCATTGTGCAGACCCGCCGCAATCGTGGTCCTCGGCTGTCCACAGTAGACTTTCCGGGCCGCGTGGTGATCGGTCCACCCGGGCCCCGTCAATGCTGACCAGCCAAATCGTCAGGAATGGGCCGGAGGGGTGCAAGCAGCACCCCTCCGGCCCATTTCTTGGACGGTGACGCCCCGATGTCAGCCCTGGCTTGCCCACCACTTCCGGCCGGCTTCGGGCAGGGTCGAGATCGGGTCGTAGTACGGGTAGCGGCGCTGCAACGCCTCCGGGTCGTCCAGCTCGATCCCGGTCCGGTAGTTCTTGGTCCAGTACGAGATCCCCAGCTCCCGGTCGTAGTCGGCCAGCTGGTGCACCCACCGCTTCCCCACGTAGGGCACGTCGCACACGATGCGTGGCGTCGCGTACCCCGGCAGGTAGCCCATGATCGAGTGCTGCAGCTCCTGCGCCTCGTGCACCGAAACCCGCCAGTGCTCGGCGTTCGGGATCATGTCGCACATGTAGAAGTAGTACGGCAGGATGTTCGCTTCGCCCTGCAGCGCGAAGCACAGGTCCAGCAGCTGCGCCGGCGTCGCGTTGACCCCGCGCATCAGCACGCCCTGGTTGCGCACGTCCCGGACACCCACGTTCAACGCCGTCTGGGCCGCCTCCGCCACCAGCGGAGTCACCGACTGGGCGTGGTTGACGTGCGTGTGGATCGCCAGGTTGACGCCGCGGCGCTGCGCGGTCACGGCGACGCGCTCCAGGCCCTCGACGACCTTCGGCTGGAGCCAGTGCTGGGGGAGGGCCGCCAGCGCTTTGGTCGCCAGGCGGATGTCGCGGACCGTGTCGATGTCCATCAGGCGCATCAGGAACGACTCCAGCTGCGGCCACGGGACGTTGGCCACGTCGCCGCCCGACACCACCACGTCGCGGACGCCCGGGGTCTTCTTCAGGTACGCGATCATCGCGTCCTGGCGGTCGACCGGCTTGAGGGTCAGCTTGTGCTTCTCGACCGTGTCCGTCGAGTTGCCGACCAGGTCCATCCGGGTGCAGTGGCCGCAGTACTGGGGGCAGGTCGAGATCATCTCGGCCAGCACCTTGGTCGGGTAGCGGTGGGTCAGGCCCTCCACGACCCACATCTCCGCCTCGTGCAGCGAGTCGCGCTCCGAGTGCGGGTGGCTCGGCCAGGTGGCGTCACGATCACTGCGGACCGGGAGCATGTAGCGGCGGATCGGGTCGGCGTAGAACGCCTCGGTGACCTTCGCCGGGTCGGTGCCCGCCGTGGGCGCCATCGTGTTGAGCATCTGCGGCGGCAGCAGCATCGACATCGTCGCCATCTCGCGCTGGTCGGCGAGCAGGTCGTCGTAGAAGCGCTCCTCGAGCAGGTCGCCCATCAGGGCGCGCAGCTGCTTGGCGTTGCGGACGCAGTGCACCCGCTGCCACTGCGCGTCACGCCACTCGGCCTCGGTCACGTCGTGCCAGCCGGGGAAGCGGCGCCAGTCGGGTTCCACCAGCTCGGCGCGGGCGTACTCGTAGGGCTGGTCGAAGGCGGCGGCAGGCGTCACAGGTTCCTGGATCGCAGTCACTTGTACTCCTAGTCGTCGGGAACGCGTGAAAATATCCTGTCATAACGTTCTCACGGAGTAAATCTTCCTGCCTGCTGGCATGTCTTCCCCCAGGTGCAGTAGGCCCGGCGACCAGGGGGAGACTCGGGGGCGTGACGGACGAACACACGACGCTCCTGCTCGGCGGGCGCATCTACACCCCCGCCGGCCCGGACGCCACGGCCATGGCGGTCACCGGCGGCACCGTGGTCTGGGTCGGCCAGGACGCCCCAGCCCGCGCCCTCCACGAAAACGCCGAGATCGTCGACCTCCAGGGCGCCTTCGTCGCCCCCGCCTTCGTCGACGCCCACGTCCACGCCACCGCCACCGGCCTGCACCTGACCGGCCTCGACCTCACCGGCGTCCGCGACCGCGCCGAGCTGCTCGGCCGGGTTCGCGCCGCCGTCACCCCGGGCCAGGTCCTGCTCGCCCACGGCTGGGACGAGTCCGCCTGGACCGACCCGCGCCTGCCCAGCCGCGCCGAGCTCGACGACGCCGCCGCCGGCGCGCCCGTCTACCTCAGCCGCGTCGACGTCCACTCCGCGCTCGTGTCCACCGCGCTGGTCGAGCTCGCCCCGGCCGCCCGCGCCGCCGACGGCTGGTCGCCCGAGGGCCCGCTGACCCGTGCCGCCCACCACGCCGTCCGCGCGGCCGTGCGCGCCGCCATCACGCCCGGGCAGCGCGAACACGCCCAGCGCGCGTTCCTCGCCGAGGCCGCGAAGCAGGGCATCGTCAGCGTCCACGAATGCGCCGGCCCCGACATCTCCGGCGCCGACGACCTCACCGCCCTCCTCGCCCTCGCCGGCCCGGACACCCCCGAGGTCGTCGGCTACTGGGGCGAGCTCGGCGCGGTGGACACCGCCAAGGCACTCGGCGCCCGCGGCCTCGCCGGTGACCTCTTCGTCGACGGCGCCCTCGGTTCCCACACCGCCGCCCTGAGCGCGCCGTACGCCGACCACACCGGAGCCGGCACGCTCTACCTCGACGCCCACCGCATCGGCGAGCACCTGGCCGCCTGCACCGAAGCCGGGCTGCAGGCCGGCTTCCACGTCATCGGCGACGCCGCCGTCGCCGAAGTGGTCGAAGGCTTCCGGCTCGCCGAAAAGGAGGTCGGGCAGCGCGCGCTCGCCGCCCGCCACCACCGCCTCGAGCACGTCGAGATGGTCACCACCGAGCAGGCGAAACTGCTGGCCGGCTGGGGCGCGGTCGCCTCGGTGCAGCCGCTGTTCGACGCGCTCTGGGGCGGCCCGGAAGGCATGTACGCCGACCGCCTCGGCCCCGATCGCGCCGCCGGGCTCAACCCCTTCTCCGCACTGGCCGCCGAAGGCGTCCTGCTGGCCTTCGGCTCCGACGCGCCGGTGACACCGCTCGACCCGTGGGGGAGCGTCCGCGCGGGCGCCTACCACCGGACGCCGGGCGCGGGCCTGTCGCCGCGGGCGGCGTTCACCGCCCACACCCGGGCCGGGCACCGCGCTGCCGGCGTCAACGACGGCGTCACCGGCAGCCTCGTCCCGGGCGCGCCGGCGCACTACGCGATCTGGGACGCCACCGACCTCGTCGTGGCCACCCCGGACAGCCGCGTGCAGCGCTGGTCCACCGACCCGCGCGCCGGCGTGCCGCCGCTGCCGAGGCTCGAACCGGACGCCGACCTCCCGCGCTGCCTGCGGACGGTCCGCGCGGGTGCGGTCCTCCACGACGCCATCACCTAGAGTTCTCAGTCGTGGCAGTCACCGTGGCGGACCCCGAACCGGGCGCCCCGCACCAACCCCCGCGAACCCGGCGGTTCCCCCGCGCGTGGCTCCTGCGGCTGGCCGGGGCGCTGGTGTCCGGCTTCGCCTACTACCTGAGTTTCGCCCCGCGCCCGCTGTGGTGGCTCGCGCCGCTGGCGTTCGCCGGGTTCGCCCTCGTGCTGCGCGGGCGCAGCTTCCGCGGCGCGTTCGGCTACGGCTTCGCGTTCGGGTTCGTCTTCTTCCTGCCGCTGCTGACGTGGCTGCTGGACTTCCTCGGCCCGGACTTCGGCCCGTGGCCGTGGCTGGGCCTGTCGTTCGCGCTGGCGCTCTACTACGGCCTCGCGGGCGGTCTGATCACCCTCGTGGCGCGCCTGCCGCCGGCGCCGCTTTGGGGCGCGCTGGTGTTCATCGCGCTGGAGACCCCGCGCGCCTGGTTCCCCTTCGGCGGCTTCCCCTGGGGCCGGGTCGCGTTCAGCCAGCCCGAAGGCGCCTTCCTGCCGCTCGCCTCGATCGGCGGCGCCCCGCTGGTCGGCCTCGCCGTCGTCTTCACCGGCTTCTGCCTGGCCGCGCTCGCCACCCGCCTGTGGGAGACGCGCGAGGTCACCCGCCCGGCCGTCTTCGCCGCGCTCGGCACCGTGCTGCCGGTCCTCGCCGGGCTCGCGCTGTGGCCCGCGATCGGCACCGGCGCCCAGGACGGCGAACGCACCATCGCGACCGTCCAGGGCAACGCCCCCGACATCGGCCTCGCCCTGCAGGGTGAGCGGGTCCTGCTGCGGCGCAACACCATCGCCGAGAGCCAGCGGCTGCTCGACGCCGTCCGCGCCGGGAAGGTCCCCAAGCCGGACCTAGTGCTGTGGCCGGAGAGCGCCACCACCGTCACCGGCCCCGACCCGCAGGTCGACCAGCTCGTCGCCAACTTCGGCGTCCCCGCCCTGATCGGCGCGCTCTACGAGCTGCCCGACGGGCACATCCAGAACTCCGTGATCGCCTGGGACCCGCACACCGGGCCCGGGCAGCGCTACGCGAAGCAGCAGCTGGTGCCCTTCGGCGAGTACGTGCCGGCCCGCAAGCTCGCCGAGCTCGTCACGCCGTTCCTCGACTCCGAGACCGTCGACATGCTCCCCGGCGACGGCGCCAACCAGACGCTGGCCGTCGCGGGCACCAAGGTCGGCGTGTTCGTCTGCTACGAGGCCGCGTTCGACTACCCGGCCCGCGACGCCGTGCGCGACGGCGCCGAGGTGC
Source organism: Amycolatopsis sp. cmx-4-83 (assembly GCF_046548815.1). Taxonomy (NCBI): domain Bacteria; kingdom Bacillati; phylum Actinomycetota; class Actinomycetes; order Pseudonocardiales; family Pseudonocardiaceae; genus Amycolatopsis; species Amycolatopsis sp. cmx-4-83. The sequence continues at coordinate 92,178 of NZ_JAEBEF010000021.1, forward strand.
TCGTGGTGCCGACGAACAACGCTTGGTACGGCGAGAGCGAGATGAGCGTGCAGCAGCTGGCCATGTCCCGGCTGCGGGCGGTCGAGCACGGCCGGGCGGTCGTGGTGTCCGCCGTCTCAGGGGTGAGCGCGATCGTCGCGCCCGACGGGACGGTGACCAGCTCAACGGGCCTTTTCACCGCGGATTCCCTGGTCGGGCGCGTCCCGCTCCGGACGCAGACTACGCTGTCGGATCGACTCGGTGCGTGGACGGAGTACGGGCTGCTGGCACTGGCGATCGCCGGGGTGGCCGGCGGGCTCGTACTCCGTTTTCGCACCCGGCGCGCGAGCGCCGGCACGGCAGCAGGGGAAGCGGCGGACTGACCGCCGCGGATATCGGAGGAGCACGGATGTCGCAGGCGCCGCGGGGGGCCCGGGAAATCGATCCGGTGCTGGTGGTGATCCCGACGTACAACGAACGGGAAAACCTCGGCCCGATCCTGGATCGCTTGCACAAGGTACTCCCGGACGTGCACGTGCTCGTGGTGGACGACGGCAGCCCGGACGGCACCGGCGAGCTGGCCGACGAGCGCGCGGCCGCGAACGACCACGTCCACGTGCTGCACCGCACCGAAAAGGCCGGCCTCGGCGCCGCCTACATCGCCGGGTTCCGCTGGGGCCTGGCGCGCGAGTACAACACGATCGTCGAGATGGACGCCGACGGCTCGCACGCGCCGGAGGACCTGCCGCGCCTGCTGGACGCCGTCGGGGACGCCGACCTGGCTATCGGCTCCCGGTACGTGCCGGGCGGAGCTGTCGTGAACTGGCCTGTCAACCGCCAGGTCCTCTCCCGCGGCGCGAACGTCTACTCGCAGCTCGCGCTGGGCATGCGCGTGCGGGACATCACCGCCGGATTCCGCGCCTACCGCCGTCCGGTGCTGGAGAAGCTGGCCCTCGACGAGGTCAACTCGCACGGCTACTGCTTCCAGATCGACCTCACCGTGCGCACGGCCGACGCGGGCTTCGAGATCGTCGAGGTGCCGATCACGTTCACCGAGCGCGAGATCGGCGAGTCGAAGATGAGCGGCTCGATCATCCGCGAAGCGTTCCTGCGGGTGGCGAAGTGGGGCGTGGAGCGGCGCTGGCACCAGGTGCGGCGGCTGGTCAAGCGCGGCTGAGCCGCGCCGTCACGAGCCACGTCCGGGCCCCGAGGAGCACGCCTTCGGGGGTTTCGTGCGCGGCGAAGGCGTCCCGCAGGCGCGTCACGGCGTGTTCGTCGCCGTCGGGGAGCAGCTGCTTGACGTCGAGCAGGCCGAGCGCGAACTCGGTCGCCGTGGCGGCGTCCGGGCCGTAGCAGACCGGTTCGCGCAGTTCGGTGAACTCGACGCCGGTGAAGCCGGCGCCTTCGAGCAGCGCCCGGGTGCGGCCGGGGTCGCCGAGGGAGAAGTGCGGCCCGGGCGGCGGTGGCTCGGCGCCCGGGGCCAGCGCGTCGCGCAGCAGCGAGTACCACTCGTTGCGGTCGCGGTCCTGCCACACGAGCAGCACCAGGCGGCCGCCGGGGCGCAGCGCGCGGGCGAGGTTGGCGAAGGCCGCGGGCGGGTCGGGGAAGAACATCGCGCCGAACCGGGACAGCACGACGTCGAACGCGGTCGCCGGGAACGGGTGCGCCTGGACGTCGGCGACCTCGAACGCCGCGCCGCCGAGCTCGCGGGCCTTGGCGATGGCCGGCGCGGAGAGGTCGACGCCGAGCGCGTTCGCGCCCGCCGCGGCGGCTTCGCGGGTGGACTCGCCGGTGCCGCAGCCGACGTCGAGGACGTCTTCGCCGGGCCGCACGGCGGCCACCGCCCGGAACCGCTCGTTGTGCCTGCGGACCTCCTCGTCGAAGATCGCCGCGAACCGGGCCCGGTGTTCACTCACGTCGTCTTCTCCCGTTCTGGGCCATCATGGGGCCGATGACGACCATCGTGGCCTTCCACGCCCACGCTGACGACCCCGTGCTGCTCAGCGGCGGCACCCTGGCCCGGGCCGCGGCCGACGGGCACCGGGTGGTGGTCGTCGTGGCCACCGACGGCATGGTGGCCGAGCACCCGACACCCCGCTGGGGTGAGCTGGAGGCCGCGGCGGCCATCCTCGGCGTGCGGCGCGTCGTGCACCTGGGGTATGCCGACAGCGGGCACGGGCCGGAGCTGTACCCGGACCCGCCCGGCCGGCAGCGCTTCGCCCGCGCGGACACCGAGGAGGCCGCGCACCGGCTCGCGGCCCTGCTGCACGAGGAGCGGGCCGACCTGCTGCTCGGCTACGACGCCCACGGCGGCTACGGCCACCCCGACCACGTCAAGGTGCACGAAGTGGCGCGGCGGGCGGCCCGGCTGACCGGGACCCGGCTGCTGGAGGCCACGCTGCCCCGCGACTTCGCGCTGCGGTTCGTCCGGGTGCTGCGGGCGCTGCGGATCCCGTTCCGGTACGACGCCGAGGCGCTCGAGCACGCCTACAGCCCGGGTGCGGCCGTCACCCACCGCTTCGACGTCCGGCGCTTCGCCGGGCGCAAGCAGGCGGCGCTCGCCGCGCACGTGTCCGACGTCCGCGGTCCCGGGCGGCTCTCGGCGGTGCTGCGGCTGCTCGTGTGGCTGCCGGCACCGCTGTTCGCGGTGGTGGCGGGCCGCGAGTGGTTCGCCGAGGTCACGCCCGCAGGATCGGCACCCCGAGGTCTGCAAGTTCCTGCACGTTCTGGTCGGCGGAGTCGGTGATCACACCGGCGACGTCGGCGAAGGGCAGGACGGTGAACCGCGACGCCGCGCCGATCTTCTCGGCGCTGGCCAGCACGTAGGTGTCGGCCGCGCGGCGGGCCAGGGTGCGTTTCATCGCGGCTTCGTCGGCGTCGCCGGTGGTGAGCCCGGCCTCGGGGTGCACGCCGGTCACGCCGAGCAGGAAGACGTCGGCGCTGATCGCCTGGGCGGCCTCGGCCGCGGCGGCGCCGCAGGTGACGGCGGAGTGCCGGAACAGCCGCCCGCCGAGCAGGAAGACCTCGACGCCGGGGTGCTCGAGCAGCGCGACGGCGACGGTCGGGCTGTGGGTGACGACGGTGGCCTCGAGGTCGCGGGGGAGGGCGTTGGCGACGGCGAGGGTGGTGGTGCCGCCGTCGAGGATGACGGTCGACCCGGGCCGGACCAGCCCGGCGGCGACCGCGGCGACCCGGTCCTTGCCGGCCACGGCGATGGCGGTGCGGCCGGCGTAGTCGGCGAGCGCGGGGGAGACGGGCAGCGCCCCGCCGTAGACGCGCTGGCACAGTCCGGCCGCGGCCAGGTCGCGCAGGTCCCGCCGGATGCTGTCTTCGGAGACCCCGAGCTCGGCCGCGACGTCCTTCGCCAGCACCTTGCCCTCGCCCGCCAGCCGGGCGAGCAGCAGTTCACGGCGTTCCCCGACCAGCATGCACAATCCTCCTTGTTTCTTCCGAGTCGTGCACATTATGGTCGCGGCATGACCTCTTCGACAAGCCCGGCCCGCAACCCGCGCGTCCGGATCACTGACGTCGAGCTGCTGTCCTCGGCCTGGTACGTCCTGCGCCGCACGACGTTCGACTTCCAGCACCGCGACGGCCGCTGGACGACCGAGCAGCGCGAGACCTACGACCGCGGCAACGGCGCCACGGTGCTGCTGTACGACCCGGCGGGCGGCACGGTGCTGCTCACCCGCCAGTTCCGCTACCCGGTCTACGTCAACGACCACCCGGACGGCATGTTCCTGGAGACGGCCGCGGGCCTGCTGGACACCGACGACCCGGAGACGGCGATCCGCCGCGAGGCCCAGGAGGAGACGGGCGTCCGCATCGGCGCGCTGGAGCACGTGTTCGACGTCTACACGAGCCCGGGCTCGGTCACCGAGCGCCTGCACTGCTACGCGGCGCCGTACGACCCGGCCGACCGCGGTGCGGGTGGCGGCATCGCGGCGGAGGGGGAGGACATCGAGGTGGTGGAGCTGCGGTTCGAGGACGCGCTGAAGATGATCGGCACGGGGGAGATCGCCGACGCGAAGACGATCATGCTCCTGCAGTGGGCGGCACTGGCCGGCCCGTTCAGACCGCGAGAGTAGGCCCGAGCCCGTTCAGGGCGTTCGCCGGCACGCGGGTGGAAGCGGACAGTGACGTCGTTCGGCCATCCGATAGCCGAGGTTCAAGCGATGGTGGGGAGTGCCCGGGAATGCGTCGGGTTGCTCCCGGTGTCACGCGATGATGCGGCGGTGACCAGAGAGACGTCCTTGCCACCCTCGCACCCGCTGGTACCGCGTCCGTTGTTGCCGCGGTGGACAGTGCCGGTGGTCGCCGTGGTCGTGCTGGCCGCGGCGGGGGTGGCGGGGTGGGTTTTGTGGCAGTGGATTGACAGTCTGGCGTTGGCCGATCCCGAGAAGAAGGCCGCGGCGCAGCTGGACGTGGTGAAGGTTTCGGCGTCGGTGGCGGTGGCCGGGGGTGGTTTGTTCGCCCTGTACCTCGCTACCCGGCGGCAGCGGACACAGGAGCTGGAATTGGAGGCCCGGCACGCCGAACTGCGGCATCGACAGGCCGAGCTCGACCAGCGCGATCGCACCCAGGACCACGCTGAACAGGTCGCCGAGACCAACCGCCTGCACTCCAAACGCGTTGCGGACGCATCGGAATGGGACGCCATCTCACGTCGTGTGACCGACCTGTACAGCACGTCAGTCGGGCAACTGGGGTCGGACCACGCCGCGGTCCGGCTGGGCGGGATGTATGCCCTGGAACGCCTGGCCCAGGACAACCCACCGCAACGGCAGACCGTGGTGAACGTGTTGTGCGCCTACCTGCGCATGCCGTACGCCGTGCCGGCGGACGAGCCGCCGCAGCGGCGGCTCGGTCGACCGCGTGCTCCACTGCGGACGTCACGCGATCGACCCGCGTCCGCCACCAGCTCGACGCCGCCTCGCACTGATCATCAGGCGAACCTGCAGGAACGAGAGGTTCGGCTCACCGCCCAACGCCTGCTCTTCAGTCATTTGACCCACCGGTTCCGGGGCCCCGATTGGATCGTCCACGAATCGCCGGGCTTCTGGGCCGATGTCGATCTCGACCTCGCCGGAGCGACCCTGATCGACTTCGCCCTCGCCGGTTGCGCCGCCCGCACCTTCTTGGCCACCGGCGCGAGGTTCATCGGCACCACCTCGTTCGCCGGGGCGGCGTTCACCGGGCCTGTCCAGTTCGACAAGGCGGCCTTTGCCGGCCCCACCCACTTCGACAAGGCAACGTTCACCGCCCTCGCCGACTTCAGTGCGGCGACCTTCGCCGGGGACCCCGTCCGGCCGTACGATCTGGATCATTCCAAGCCCTACGGCAACAGCTTCGTCGACGTGTCTTCGGCGGCGGCGCCCGGTTCGACAAAGTCAGCTTTGCCGGGTTCACCAGGTTCAACGAGGTGAGGTTCACCGGACCCGCCCGGTTCGACGGCGCCACGTTCACCGATGAAGTCAGCTTCACCGGAACGACGTTCGGCAAGCCCCGGTTGACCTCGGTGCTCGGGTACCACTCTTTCCTCCTTGCGAAGTTCGCCGGGCGAACCGATTTCGCGAAGGCAAGGTTTGCGGAGTGCACGTGGTTCACCGAAGCGACGTTCGATGGACTCGTCGGCTTCGACGGCGCACTGATCGAGCAGGACGTGCTGACCCGGTACTCCTCGATGGCCGCGCGCTCGAACCGGCTTCAAGGCCGTCGCCCAGTGCTCTGGCCGCCTGGATGGCGTCCGGCTGACGAGCACATCACCGTCGAGGACTTGCCGGGCACCTGGCACACCTTCGAGCGGACAGAGCCCGGACCCGACGCGAACTGACCCGGACAGGAGATTCGCCGTCCAAAGCTCGGATTCGCCCGGGTCGCCGGCCGCCGGGTAGGTGAAAGGCCCCCGCGGGGGGAGGTCGCGGGGGCCTTTCCGTTGTGGTGGTCGCGGTTGCTACGGGCTGGGCGGGACTACGCGGACCGGGAGGTCCGGCGACCCTTCAGCTCGGCGAGACGTTCGTTGAGCAGGTCCTCGAGCTCGGGGATCGTGCGCCGTTCCAGCAGCATGTCCCAGTGGGTGCGCGGCGGCTTGACCTTCTTCTGCTCGGGCTGCCCACCGTCGACGATCTCCGATTCGCTGCCGTGCAGGCGGCACTCCCAGACCGTCGGGATCTCGGCGTCGTCGGAGAACGGCACCTCGAACTCGTGGTTCTTCGGGCATGCGTAACGCACGGTGCGGCGTGGAGCGAGGTCGTGGTTGCGGTCGGTCTCGTAGCTGACCGCTCCCAGCCGGCTTCCACGAAGAACACGGTCGGCCATAGTGGGGTCCTTTCAGTCAGCTCCGGGGTGGAGCCAGGGTGATGCTCACCCTATGCAACGAGTCAGGGCCCCCGGGGATTCCCGGGAGACCATGTCGTTGCTCACGATGAGCTGCGTCACCCGCCGGCATCAGCTTCCTCTAGTAGGAGGCGTTTCGCGCTCCGGCGTGACGTCAATACGGCCTTCTTAGTGCTGATATCCCCCGGATGGGCTACTGGGGCCTGACTCAGGTCAACCGTAACTGACCGTGATGAGCAGTAACCGGCCCCAAGTCACCCGATCGAAAGTGGCGGCGACACAATACCTGATAACGCACCGTAGCGAATTCGGCCTCAAATCGTGCTGAAGCTGAAGTTTCAACTACGGATTGTTCGGTATCTGCCACCACGACGGTATCGCCTTCCCGCACGACCTCGCCGTCGACCACCCTCGCGTTGAACCGCCCGGGCAGCCCGCACCAGCACAGCACCTCCACCTGGACCGGCTGCAGCTCGTCCGCCAATTCGAACAGACGAGCGGCTCCCGGGAACAGCCGGCTCCGGAAGTCCGTCGCGATCCCGAAGCAGTACACGTCGATCTCGACCTCGTCGGCCAGCTCCGCCAGCTGGTCGACCTGGGCGGGGGAGAGGAACTGCGCCTCGTCCACCACCACGTAGTCCACGTGCTGCCCGCGCGCCCACTCCTGCCGGACCAGGTCCCGCACGTCGGTCTCCTCGACGACCTCCACCGCCTGCCGCGTCAGCCCGATCCGGCTCGAGATCTGCGGCGCGCCCGAACGGTCGTGGCGCACCAGGATCAGGCCACGCCGCCCCTGCCGGGCGTGGTTGTGGTCGATCTGCAGCGCGAGCGTCGACTTCCCGCAGTCCATCGGCCCGTAGCAGAACTTCAGCCTGCCCACCGGCGGCGTCCCGCGGCGCGAACCGGCCGCGGGGACCGACGACAGGGCGTCCGTGGGGTCGGGGCCGGCGGCCCGGTCGTTCACAAAGGTCACGACCGTCGACCCTATCGGGGCCTAGAGCACCTCCGGCGGGGTGTTGCCCGCCGCCACGATCGCCCGCCGCACCGGCACCAGCCACACCAGCACCAGACCCGCCGCGAAGAAGATCACCAGCGCCACGATGGCCAGCCGGAACGACCCCGTCGCCTGCCCGACCCCGGCGAACACCAGCGGCCCCAGCCACGACGTCCCGCGCTCGCCCACGACGTAGAGCGAGTAGTACTGGGCGTCCTTGCCCGCCGGGATCATCTGGCTGAACAACGACCGCGACAGCGCGTTCGTTCCCCCCAGCACCAGCCCGATCCCCACCGCAACCGCGAGGAACTGCAGCATCTGCTTCGGCTGCACGAAGTACGCCCCGGCCAGCACCACCACCCACAGCACCAGGCTGCCCAGGATCGTCCGCTTCGCCCCGATCCGCCGCGCCACCAGCCCGTGCAGCGTCCCGCCCAGGTACGCCACGAACTGGATCACCAGGATCGTCATGATCAGCACGCTGTTGCCGAATCCCAGCTCGTCCTTGCCGTACTGCGCCGACACCGTGACCACCGTGTTGATGCCGTCGGTGAAGACCAGGTAGCTGCCCAGGAAGGCCAGCGTCAACGGGTACGCCTTCGCCGACACCAGCGTCTGCCGCAGCTCCGCGAAGCCCGCCCGCAGCACCGTCCGACCCGGCACGACGTCGACCGGGGTGTGCCGGCGGGGGAGCCGGCGCACCGCCGGGATCGTGAACGCCGCCCACCACAGCCCCGAGGTCAGGAAGCAGATCTGCACCGCCATGCCCTCGCTGACCCCGAACGTGGCGTGCCCGAGGTAGAACCCCAGCTGCAGCGCCAGCGCCAGCCCGCCACCCAGGTACCCGAACGCCCAGCCCTTCGCCGAGATGTCGTCCCGCTCGTCCGGACTCCCGATGTCCACCAGGAACGAGTAGTAGACGACCAGTGAACCGCCGTAACCGATGTTCGCGATGATGAACAGCACCACGCCCAGCTGCCAGTCCGACCCCGCGAGGAAGAACATCGCCGCCGCGGCCGCCGCACCCAGGAACGCGAACCCGCCCAGGATCCGCCGCTTGTTGTGGCTGCGGTCGGCCACCGCACCCGCGATCGGCAGCACCAGCACCTGCACCACCGTCGCCACCGACAGCAGGTAGCCCCACACCGAACCGGCGGGGAAGTGCAGCCCGAACAACGTCACGTCGCAGTTGTGCAGCGTGTCCGCCTTGCCTGCCGCGTTCAGGCAAGCGCGGTCCCCGTTAAGGGTGAAGTTCGTCTTCGCGTCCGCCGCCGCGATCTCGCTCATGGACAACGCGCCGAACACCGTCGTCGACGACGAATAGAACGGCGAATTCGCCCAGTCGTAGAAATACCAGCCCCAGCGCTCGCACTTGGTCGAGCGCGTCCCGGCCAGCGTCATCCACGGCTCCTTCGAATCAAGAACTTCCAGGTCAGCGCGGAGACTACTGGGAGGTAGCGACGACGCTCACAGCACCGCCGAAACCGTGTCCGGTTTGTCGCATCGCGCGCATCCGCCACTTCCGGGGCAATCACGGTCCCGCGGTCACCGCGTGTCGCGAACAGGTGTGAACGGTGTTTCATGTGAGACTGAGGCGCGCAGTGTGTCCCTTGTGGTCAGTGGGGCACACTCCTACTGTGCTCCCATGATCCAGATCCGGAGACGCACCGTCGCGAGAGTCCTGCTCCTCGCCTTCGCCGCCATGGGTCTGCAGCTGACCATCCCCGCCGTCGCCTCCGCGGACCCCGCACCGACCGCCTGGGCCAAGCTCCGCATGTGCGAATCCAGCGGCCGCTACGCCACCAACACCGGCAACGGCTACTACGGCGCCTACCAGTTCGACCTGCCCACCTGGCGCAGCGTCGGCGGCACCGGCCGCCCCGACCAGGCCGCACCCGCCGAACAGGACTACCGCGCCCTCTACCTCTACCGCATGCGCGGCTGGCAACCCTGGCAGTGCGCCGGCATGCTCAAGCTCGCCGGCGACGCCGACGCCCGCAGCAAACGCGTCCCCACCTACGCCGACTCCGCGTACATCGGCGGCGGCCCCGCACCCCAGCCCACCCCGCCGCCCCCCGGCGGCCCGATGCCCGCCTGGCCCGGCGTCGTCTACTCCTACGGCGACTGCGCCGCCCCGCTCAAGGCCTTCCAGCTCCGCATGAACGCCTACGGCTACGGCTTCACCGGCACCGGCTGCTACTACGACAAGACCCGCACCGCCGTCCTCGACCTCCAGCGCGCCAACGGCATCAAGGACAGCGGCCTCCTCGGCCCCAAGACCTGGACCGCCGCCTGGCAGGGCAAAGCACCCCGCTGACCCCCTCGTGAGTGGTCAGGGCGGTCAGAACCGCCCCAACCACTCACGAGCCCTGCGACCGCTGCCACGCACCCCGCTCGATCAGCACCTCGCGAAGCAGGTCCGGCCGGTCCGTCACGATCCCGTGCACCCCCAGGTCCAGCAGCATCCGCATCTCCGCCGGATCGTCGATCGTCCACGTGTGCACCTCGATCCCGGACCGGCCCGCGATCGACACGAACGCCTTGTCCACCACCCGCAACGCACCCTGCCGCACCGGCACCTGCGCCATCGCCCCCAGCACCAGCCGGCCCAGGGGGAGCAGCGGCAGCTTCCCCCGCGCCCACAACGCGAACGCCGACCGCGGCCCCATCGCCGTCACCAGCTTCGGCCCCGCCAGCTTCCGCAACCGCACCAAACGCGCGTCCGAAAACGCCGCCGCCGCCACCCGGTCGTGCGCACCCGTCCGCTCCAGCACCCGCACGAACGGCTCCACCGCCCGATCCACCTTCACGTCGATGTTGAACCGCGCGTCGGGGAGCTCCTCCAGCACGTCCTCCAGCCGCGACAACGGCACCTTCCCACCGACCTTGACGCCCTTCAGCTGCTCCCACGTCTGCGCCGCGATCGCCCCGGCACCATCGGTCGTCCGGTCCAGGTTCGCGTCGTGGTGCACCACCACCACACCGTCCGCCGTCGCGTGCACGTCCGTCTCGAGGTACCGGTACCCCTCCGCGCACGCCCGCTGGAACGCCGGCAGCGAATTCTCCAACCCGTCCAGCTCATCGAGGTGCCACCCCCGGTGCGCGAAGGCGCGGGGGAGCGGATCGGCCAGGTACGGGAACGACGGCTGCATCCCCCAAGTGTGCACTTCCGCCATGACCCCGGCATGACCCGGCGATGGCCAGCTAGGGTCTCCCGGGTGAGGGAAGCCGCCGAACTGACCCAGCTCGAACCCGTCCCGGCCCGCCGCGGCGCCCCCAAGCACTGCGGCTGGTGCGGCCGCCGACTCCCGGAAGCCGGCAACGTCGGCCGACGGCGCCGCTACTGCGGCCAATCCTGCCGCCAGCGCGCCTACGAACGCCGCACCGCACTCCAGCGAAGCGGACTGCCCGAAGACGCCGTCGTGCTCTCCGACACCGAGATCGCCGCCCTCCAGGACCGCCTCTTCCAGCTCCGCTGCGCCGCCGAAGACATCGTCACCGCCGTCGACGACGGAGCGGACGCCCGCGAGCTACGCGGACTCGCCGACGAAATCGCCCGCGCCGCCAAGGACCTCGAACAACTCCGCTGACCCCTCACGACCCCGCGCCCAACCCGTCCAGGGCCCGGTACGTCCGGTTACTCGCCGCCGCCGCACGCTGCTCACGACCCGTCGCCTCGATGTAGTTCTGGCTCGTCGCCAAGCTCGCGTGCCCCAGCAACGCCATGATCTCCGAAGCTGTCGCCCCGTCCTCCGCCAAACGCGTCGCGAACGTGTGCCGCAACGCGTGCAAGTTCGCCCCCGCCGGCACCCGGTCGTGCAACCCCGCACCCCGGTAACACGACTTCACCAGGTACTCCAGCGCACCCCGCCCGATCGGCTCACCCGCCCGGTCCAGCAGCAACGGCGAACCAGGGGAGGACCGCACGTTCGGGAACCGCACCCGGCACGACTCCCGGTACCGCTCGATCAGCTCCGCCAGCACCGGCTGCACCGGGATCGACCGATCCCGGCTGCCCTTGCCCTTCACGTGCAACCGCAGCTCACCCGCACGCCCCACCAGCGACCGCGACGTCAGCGCCCGCATCTCCGCCGCCCGCAACCCCGCCACCAGCCCCAGCGCGATCACCAGCACGTCCCGCTCCGGCCACGGATCCCGCGCGCGCCGCGACCCGGCGGCCGCCGCCGACAGCAGCTGCTCCGGGGTTTCCTCACCCCGCAACGGCTTCGGAGTCAACGCCGGCGTCCGCGGCCGCGCCACCGCACCCATCGGGTTGCCCGGCAGCAAGCCGTCGGCCACGCAGAACGTCAGGAACTGGTTCCACGTCGACCACGCCCGCAGCACCGAGCTCTTCGCGTGCCCGTCCGCGAACGCGCCGAACGCCGACCGCAGCGCCGGCCCGGTCAGCTCGGCCACCTCCAGGTCCTCGGCGGGGCGGCCGAGCTCCGAAACCAGGAGAGTGGTGATCCCGGCGAGGTCCCGCCGGTAGGCGTCGGTGGTGTGCGGCGAGTCCTTGCGCGGCCGGCGGGCGGCGAAGAAGGCTTGCTGCGCCTCGGAAAGCCTCATGTGGATCTTGTACCGCACAGCACCGATAATTCCGGTGCCCGGGTCCCCCGACATTTCATGCATAATGGCAATTATGCATGAAATGTCGATTTAGCCTGGAGTGGCCCCCTGGGGGATCCGGGTCTTTCGCGAAGGTGATTTCAGGCCTCGGATCGTCTCTCGATGCCCACGGCGGGGATGCGCACGTATGTTCGAGTGTCCGGCCCGGCCGTAGGCCACCTCAGGAGGCCGGATGACCCGAGGGCGACCCACGGCGACGTCTTGCGTCGTCGACCTGATATCTCCGGAGACCCACTCGACCCCTGGAGTTTCGTCACCGTGACGTTTTTGGGTCGAGTGGCAGGACGTCGGCTCCACGGCTCCAGGGGATGCTCCTGCGACCCCCAGAAGGCGCCTTCAGGGTTGCGTGGCGCCTGACGCGGGAGAACGGCGGACCGGAAACCTCAGGAGAAGCCGTCCTGGCGAAGCGAACACACCACCGCCGGATCCCGGCTTCGGCACCCCTCCTGGCTTCCCGCCGCAGCCTGTCCCCAAGTGCCGATAATGTACATTATGTCAAGTAACGTCAGTGCCAGTCGCTGATCATGACGTCCCGCGGTGCCGGGGCGCCCTCCCCGGTCTCCACGAGCTGCTTGAGGCTCATCAGGTAGATCGCCCACTTCGTGCTGCAGTGGTGCATGAACTCGACGGCCTCACGCCAGCCCTCGTGCTTGAAGAGGACGATCGTGTAGTCGTCTCGCTGCTCCAGGTCCCAGCGGATCGTCGTGCCGATCCACTCGGGCGGGCCGTCGACGACCTCCCAGCGGACGAGCCGGCCCGGGTCGAGCTCGATGACCTTCATGTCGAAGCCGCCCGGGATGAAGCGGAACGCGATGACGTCGCCGACGCCGGTCTCCCCTTCGGTCTTCTCGGTCCACCAGCCGGCGAGGCCGTCGATCGTGGTGAGCGCTTCGTAGACCTTCTCCGGCGTGGCGCTCTGGACGCCGATGCGGTGCAGGATGTCCATTTCTACTGCTTCTTCCGTTCGATGGTTTCGGCGATGTGCTTGATGCGGCGGAGCCGGGCGTCCCAGGCGTTGCCGACGTCGGTGAGCTGCGCGACGGCGCGGGCGAGCTGGGTTTCGTCGACGCGGAACTGCTTTTCGCGTCCTTCGGCCTGTGCGTGCACGAGGCCGACGCGGTCGAGGATGGCGAGGTGCTTGGCGACGGCCTGGCGGGTCACCGGGAGGTGCTCGCTGAGGCTGGTCGCGGTCCCCCGGCCTTCGGTGAGCAGGAGGTCGAGCATGCGGCGGCGGGTGGGGTCGCCGATGGCCGACCAGAGGTCGTCGTCCACGGCGATGCTCACCGGGTGGCCCCCACCTCGGCGGCGCGGGCGGGCAGGCGGGGCAGGAAGTGGTCCCAGCCGCTTTCGTGGTCGGCGTATTCGGCGGCGATCTTGGCTTCGTCCCAGCCGCGTTCGCGGAAGCCGGTTTCGGTCATCCGCAGGCGGGTGCCGGTGGCGGTGGGTTCGAGTTCGAAGACGACGAGGAAGGAGTTGCCGGGTGCGGCGGTCTCCCCCTCGGCGTGGGTCCAGCGGAAGGAGAAGAGCTTCGGCGGGATGGCGTCGACGACGGTGAAGCGGACTTGCTGGCCGTCGAAGGCGATGTGGCCTTCTCCCCCGGGTTCAACGGGGTAGTCGGCTTCGTCGGGCCACCATTCGCGGACGTGTTCGGGGTTGCTGACGACGTCGAAGACGACGTCGGGAGTGGCGTCGATGTGGAGTTCGCGTTCGAGGGTGCCGTGGTCCATGTCCGCTCCTTTGTGCAACGTTTGGTTGCGTGTCACGTTAGCTCGCGGGGCGCGGATGTGCAACCTTCAGTTGCGTTGAGGTCGTGCTGCACCCAGGCGACGTCGTGCCAGGCGCCGTGCTTCCAGCCGACGCGGCGGTAGACGCCCGCCGGCTCGAAGCCGAGGGCGCGGTGCAGTCCGGCGCTCGCTTCGTTCGGCAGGGTCATGCCGGCGAAGGCGCGGTGGAACCCGCGCTCGCGCAGCCGTTCGAACAGCTCCTCGTAGAGGACGCGCCCGGCGCCGGTGCGGCGGCGGCCGCGTTCGAGGTAGATGCTCGTTTCGCAGGACCACCGGTAGGCGGCGCGGGCGGCGAAGGGGGTGGCGTAGGCGTAGCCGGCGATGTGGTCGTCGTCTTCGAGGACGAGCCAGGCGTGGGCCGCGGTGATGCGGCGGGCCACTTCGGTGGTGTCGGGCGCTTCGGTTTCGAAGGAGATGACGGTGTCGGTGACGTAGGGCGCGTAGATGGCCGCACAGGCGGGGGCGTCGGCGGTGGTGGCATCGCGGATCATGGCTCATATGGTAGCCAGAATGGGTCGTATAGTATCCCCGGTTATGGCCGATCCCCTGTCCGCCCGCTTGGCGGCCACCGTGCACGCCACCCGGACGTCCCGCGGTCTTTCGGCCGCGGCGCTCGCCGACCGCTCGGGGGTGTCGCGCGCGATGATCGGCAAGATCGAGCGGGGCGACGTCCAGCCGACGGCGGCGTTGCTGGCGAAGCTGTCGGACGCGCTGGGCCTGACGCTCTCGGAGCTGATCGCGCGTGCCGAGGGTGACGAGCGGCGGCTGGTGCGGGCGGCGGACCAGCCGGTGTGGGTGGACCCGGAAACCGGTTACCGCCGCCGCGCCGTCTCCCCCGCCGCCGGCCGGCCGCTGGAGCTGGTGGAGGTCGAACTGCTCCCGGGCGCCGAGGTGGCGATGGCGGCGGGGACGTACGCGTTCCTGCACCAGCAGATCTGGGTGCTGGCCGGGCAGCTGCGGTTCCACGAGGGTGCGCAAGTGCACGAGCTGGCGGCCGGGGACTGCCTGCAGCTGGGCGCGCCGTCGGACTGCGTGTTCGCGAACCCGGGTGCGCTCCCCTGCCGGTACCTGGTGGCGTTGCTCAAGCACGCAACCTGACCAGGTGATCCGTGGTGCCGCCAGCTTCGCGCGGTGAGCCGTCTGCGGAGGATCTGGTACCAGTGCGCGGAGTTCCTGCGGATCCGCCGGTACCGGCTGGTCGCCGACGGCGAGCCGGCGTGGCTGCGGTGCTCGCGGCGCGGATCCTGCCGCACTTCGGGTACGCGCACGTGCACTAGCGTGCGGAGGCGGGCTTGCGGTTCCCGGCGACGGAGCGGCCGAACCTGCTGGATTTCGCGTACTTCGCTTTCACGGTGGGGACTTCGTTCGCGACGTCCGATGTGGAGGTTCAGACTCGGCCGATCCGGCGGGTGATCACCGGGAAGTGGCGTCGACGCCGGTGAGTTCGGCCGACAGCGCCCACAGGCGGGCGGCTTCGCTCGGGTCGATGGCGTAGTCGCGGACACCCACCCGGAGGCCGACGTCGGTCACGCCGTCGCCCTCGGGGGCGAGTTCGGCGATGTCGCAGTCTTCGAGGTAGACGCCGCCGTGGCCGTCGAGCTGGGGTGAGGTCGCGGCCCAGACCTGGGTGGCCGCGCCGGCTTCGGGGGTTTTGAAGTAGCCGCTGGGGACGCCGTTTTCGTCGACCCAGCCCTGGGCGACGCGCTCGTCCTGCGGGATGTGGCGGGCGAGGTTGGTCAGGATCGAGCCGGGGTGCAGGGCGAAGGCGCGTACTCCGCGGTCGCGGCCGAACCGGTCGAGGTGGACGGCGAAGAGGATGTTGGCCGTCTTGGCCTGGCCGTAAGCGAGCCACTTGTCGTAGCCGGTCTCGAAGTGGGGGTCGGCCCAGCGGACGGGTGAGAAGTGGTGGCCGCGGGAGGAGACGGAGACGACGCGTGCGCCGTCGGCGATGGCCGGCCAGAGGCGGTTGACCAGGGCGAAGTGGCCGAGGTGGTTGGTGGCGAACTGGGCTTCCCAGCCGGGCCCGACCCGGGTTTCGGGGCAGGCCATGATGCCGGCGCTGTCGATGACGACGTCGAGGCGGCGGCTGGTGGCGAGGAAGCGGTCGGCGAAGGCGCGGACGCTGTCGAGGTCGCCGAGGTTGAGCTCGTCCACCTCGGCGAGGCCGTCGAGCGCGGCTTCGGCGGTGGCGCGGCGGCGGGCGGGGACGACGACGTGGGCGCCGGCGTTCGCGAGGGCGCGGGTGGTTTCGAGGCCGATGCCGGAGTAGCCGCCGGTGACGAGGGCGAGCTTGCCGGTGAGGTCGATGCCGTCGAGGACTTCGGCCGCGGTGCTGGTGGCGCCGAAGCCGGAACCGATCTTGTGCTGCGGGGTGGTCATGGTTTCGACGGTAGGAGCTGGAGTGCGCTCCAGCGCAAGCGCGCGGGAGGGTGACGGCGTGGAGCGGGTGCTGGTGCTGGGGTGCGGCGGGGCCGGCAAGCCGCTGTTCGCGCGGCGGCTCGGTGTGGTGACCGGGCTGCCGGTCGGGCGGGCTGGAGCTGGACACGGTGTTCTGGCAGCCGGGCCGGTCGGGCCGGCGCGGGCGGAGTGGGTGACGCGGCAACGGGAGTTGATCGCGGCGCCGCGACGGATCGAGGACGGCGACCTCGGACCGTACGACGTCCTGGAGGTGCGGCTGGCGGCGGACACAGCGGTGGTGCTGAACCCTTCGCCGGCGCGGTGTGCGCGGCGCGCGCTGCGCCGGGGACGTGAGCGCTGGGACTTCTGGCGGTGGCGGCACCCCCGGAACTGCGGCGGGCGCTGCCGACGTCCGATGTGGACGTCGTCGAGCTGCGCTCGCCCCGCGCGGTGGCAGCTTTTCTAGCTGCCGGAGCGTTGACTGAAGCAGTGAATCGGTGCTTCACTTCTTGACGTGCCCTACCGCCGCACCCCCAAGGTGCAGGAACGCCTGGATGCCCAGCGCGAGACGATCGTCGCCGCGGCGACCGAGCAGCTCGCCGAGCACGGCTACGGCGGGTGCTCCGTTGCCGCCGTCGCCGAGCGCGCCGGGGTCGCCGTCGGCAGCGTCTACAAGCACTTCCCCACCAAGGCCGACCTCGTCGTGCACGTGTTCCGGCAGGTTGTGACCCGCGAGGTCGAGGCCGTGCGGGCCGCGTCCGCGCGGCCGGGTGAGCCCGCCGAGCGGGTGCTGGCCGTGTTCGAGACCTTCGCCCAGCGCGCGCTCAAGGCGCCCCGGCAGGCCTACGCGCTGCTCGCCGAGCCGGTCGACGCGCTGATCGACGCCGAGCGGCTCGAGTTCCGGCGGGCGTTCACCGAGGTCGTCGCCGAGCACGTCGCCGCCGGGGTGAAGCAGGGCGCGCTGCCGCCGCAGGACGGCCGGCTGACCGCCGCCGCGCTGGTCGGGGCCGCCGCCGAAGTTCTCATCGGTCCGTTGACCAGCGGTAACGCCGGTGACGTCGCCGAGCTCCGCACGTTCGTCGTCCGCGCTCTAGGAGGTTCCGATGCCCGCCACGCATGAGGTCACCAACCAGGTCCCACCCCTGGCCGGCCACGACGCCGGGGACGACCCCGCGCTGCTCGAAGGGCTGGAGCGGGCGGGCGCGGGCTGGGCCGCCGCCGAGGTGCACGAGCTGGGCCGGCTGGCCGGGAGCGAGCAGGTCCAGGAGTGGAGCCGGCTGGTCAACGAGAACGAGCCGGTGCTGCGCACCCACGACCGCTACGGCAACCGCATCGACGAAGTCGAATTCCACCCGCACTGGCACGACCTGATGACCGTCGCGGTGGGCCACGGCCTGCACGGCACGCCGTGGCAGGACCCGCGCGAAGGCGTGCACGCAGCCCGCGCGGCGAAGTTCTACGTCTGGGGCCAGGCCGAGGCCGGGCACAGCTGCCCGATTTCGATGACCTACGCCGCGATCCCGGCGCTGCGGGCCAACCCCGAGCTCGCCGCGCGGTACGAGCCGCTGCTGGCCGCGACCGAGTACGACTTCGGGCTGCGCGAGCCGGGCACCAAGCGCGGCCTGATCGCGGGCATGTCGATGACCGAGAAGCAGGGCGGCTCCGACGTCCGCGCCAACACGACCACCGCGACCCCGAGCGCCGACGGCAGCTACACCCTCGTCGGGCACAAGTGGTTCACCTCCGCGCCGATGTCGGACATGTTCCTGACGCTGGCGCAGGCGCCGGGCGGGCTGTCGTGCTTCCTGCTCCCCCGCGTCCTGCCCGACGGTTCGCGCAACCCGATCCGGCTGCAGCGGCTGAAGGACAAGCTGGGCAACCGGTCGAACGCGTCCTCGGAGATCGAGTACGACGACGCCGTCGGCTGGCTGGTCGGCGAAGAGGGCCGCGGGGTCCGCACGATCATCGAGATGGTCAACAACACCCGGCTCGACTGCACGCTGGGCAGCGCGTCCGGGATGCGGCTGGGCGCCGTGCGCGCGGTCCACCACGCGACCCACCGGCACGCCTTCGGCAAGGCGCTCGTCGACCAGCCGCTGATGGCCAACGTGCTGGCCGACCTCGTGATCGAGTCCGAAGCCGCGACGACGGTGGCGATGCGGCTGGCCGCGGCGGGCGACCGGACCGGCGACCCGCAGGAGCAGGCGTTCCGGCGGCTCGGGCTGGCGGTGTCGAAGTACTGGGTGTGCAAGCGGGCGCCGGCGCACGCCGCCGAAGCCCTCGAATGCTTCGGCGGCAACGGTTACGTCGAGGAGTCGGGCATGCCGCGGCTCTACCGCGAGGCGCCGCTGTCGTCCATTTGGGAGGGTTCGGGCAACGTGGCGGCGCTGGACGCGTTGCGCGCCATGGGCAAGCAGCCCGAATCGGTGGCCGCGTTCTTCACCGAGGTCGAGCAGGCCGCCGGCGGCGACGCGCGGCTGGACGCCGCCGTCGACCGGCTCCGCAAGGAGCTGACCGACCTGGACGCGATCGAGTACCGCGCGCGACGCGTGGTGGAGTCGATGGCGCTGGTCCTGCAGGGCTCGCTGCTGGTGCGCCACGGCCACCCGGCGGTCGCGGACGCGTTCTGCGCCTCCCGCTTCGGCGGTGACTGGGGCATCGCCTTCGGCACGCTCCCGGCCGGCGTCGACACCGGAGCGATCATCGAGCGCGCCGCCGTGCGCTAGCCGCGTTCGGCCCGCCGCCGGGCGAGCTCTTCGACGGCGCTGGGGAGGGTCTCCTCGAAATCGATGAGCTTCGCCCAGGTGGGGGTGACGACGATGCGGACCATGCCGTCGTAGAGCGAGCGCACCTCGCGCTCCCACTCGACGCGCTGTTCGGGCGTCATTTCGTAGCTGCCGTTCATCGTCAGGTACTCCTGCGGGATGCCGTCGACGACGTCGAGCTCGGCGCGGCCGCGCAGCAGCAGGATCTTCGGCGGGTGGGACTCGGTGTCGATCGTCATGGCGACGGCCGGGTTCGCCCGCAGGGAGCGCAGCTTCGGCATGTTCTTCGCGGTGCACATGACGATCTCCGCGCCGTTCCAGGTGAACGCCATCGGGACCGACCGCGGGGTGCCGTCCTGGGCGACGTAGGCCAGGCGGGTGATGTCGCGGGCCAGCAGTTCCTTGCTGTAGGGCCGGTTCAGCACCTCGGTGATCTCGTTCTGCTCCACGGTGTCCTCCGTCTCCGGGGCGGCCGGTGGTGGCCGCTGCTGCCCCTGGGACGGAGCCGTCACCGGGTTTTCGACATCAGCCGCCGAGCGCGTCGAGGGCGCCGGCGACCGCGGCGGCTTTGAGCTCCTCGACGGGGGCGTCGGGGAACTGCATGCAGACGTCCTGGAGGCCGCCGAGGGCCAGGATCGCGCGGGCCTGGCGCGCGAGCGTCGGGGACGGGCCGCAGATCAGTTCGGTGAGCCGGGTGCGCCAGCCCAGCACCTTGTCGATCAGGCCGAGCTCGGCCAGGGTCGGCATCTCGGCCAGCAGCATGATCACGTCCGCGCGGTGGCGGTAGTTGAAGTCGAAGAACCCCTCGATCAGCTCCCGCACCGGCGCGTCGCCGCGGGCTTCCTGGGTGCGGAGGAACGCTTCGCCGTCGTCGAGCATCGGCTGGACGATGCTGAGCACGAGGTCGTCGCGGGACGGGAAGTGGTAGTAGAGCGCGGGTTTGGTGATGCCGAGCCGGCCGGCGATGTCCTGGAGGCTGGTGCGCTGGACGCCCTGGCTGGTGAACAGGTCGCGGGCGACGTCCAGGATGCGCTGCTTGGTGTCGGAGGGTTTCGGCACCCGCCCAGCATAACTGACTTAACGATAGGTAAGGAAACGTGGTACAACTTACCTACCGTTAAGTCAGGGAGGTACTCATGCGGATCCTCGTCTCCGGCGCGAGCATCGCCGGCCCCGTGCTGGCGTATTGGCTCAGCCGTCACGGCTTCGACGTCACCGTCGTCGAACGCGCCCCGGCGCTGCGCAAGACCGGCGGCCACGCGGTCGACCTGTTCCGGCCCGCCATGGACATCACCGAGAAGATGGGCGTGCTGCCCCGCGTGGAAGCGCTCAAGACCGGCACCACCCGGATGACCCTGCACCGCGAAGGCGTCCGCCGGCCGGCGCGGGTGGACCTGTCGAAGATCTTCCAGGCCACCTCCGACCGGCACGTCGAGATCATGCGCGACGACCTCGGCGAGATCTACTACGACGCCGGCCGCGACGACGTCGAGTACCTCTTCGGCGACTCCGTCACCGCCCTCTCCCCCGACGGCGACGTCACGTTCGAGCACGCCGCGCCCCGCCGCTTCGACATCGTCGTCGGCGCCGACGGACTGCACTCGAACATCCGCCGCCTAGTCTTCGGCGAGGAAGCCGGGCTGACCCGGTTCATCGGGGCCTACCTGGCGGTGCTGTCCCTGCCGGACACCCTCGGCCTCGACGGCGAGACGGTGATGCACCTCGGCGCCGGCCGCACCGCGGGCATCTACAGCGCCCGCCACCTCGACGACGCCCGCGCGGTGTTCCTGTTCCGCCGCGACGAGGAGCTCGACTACCACCACCGCGACGTCCCGCGGCAGAAAGAACTGCTGCGCGAGGCGTACGCCGGGATGCACCCGCAGGTCGACGAGTGGCTCGCCGGACTGGACGGGCCGGGCCCGTTCTACTTCGACTCGATCACCCAGCTGCAGCTGGACACCTGGTCACGCGGCCGCGTCACCCTCGTCGGTGACGCGGGCTACTGCCCCGGCCCGGCGGTCGGCGGCAGCACGAGCCTGGCGGTGCTCGGCGCGTACGTCCTGGCCGGCGAGCTGGCCGCGGCGGGCGGCGACCACGAACGCGCGTTCGCCGCCTACGAACAGGAGATGGGCGAGCTGGTCCGCAAGAGCCGCGCCTTCGCCGTCGGGGCGGCCCGGAGCCTGATCCCGGCGTCGCGGGCGGGGGTCTGGGCGCTGACCACCGGCGGCCGGCTGATCTCGGCCCTGCCGGCCGGGGTGAGCCGCGCGGTCGCGAAGCTCAACACCGGCGGTGTGCGGATGCACGACTCGATGCCGGTCAAGGACTACGAGGCCGCCCCGGTGGGCTGACGGTGGTGCTCGACGTCGGCCGCGGCACCCGAGGAAGCACGGGCGGGCGCGCGGGGAGGAGCCCGCGCGCCCGCACCCCCAGTGGCCCGGCGGTACGCCGCCGTTGCCGGACAGGAGGCAGCTGGCCGTGCGCTGGATACCGCGAATTTCGTGGATTTCAGCCCGTGAGCAATCCCGGATCCGGCTCCGGCGGGCCCGAGGGCCACCAGGTGTCGCCGTCGAGGCGGTACGGGTGCCACCGGCCGCGGCGGTCCAGCCGCAGCTGGAGCGCGCCGATCGTGCAGTGGTTGCGCTCGAACACCGGGTCTTCGTCGGCGAGTGCGGCCCGCGCGGCCGCCAGCACCGGCTTCGGCGGGGTCCACGCCGAGTCCAGGACCTCCAGTCCGTCCCGGCCGCCGAAGGTCCACGCCGCGACCGCCCGGTCGAACTCTTCACCCGTGCCCAGCCGCTCCGCCACGGCGGGGAACTCCGCCGCCAGCCGCACCGCGTCGGGGCGCCGTCCCGGCCACGGCTCGCCCGCCAGTACCGCCCGGGCCTGCGCCGAAGCGTTGGCCGCCAGCAGCGCGAACACCTCCGCGGGCACCCCCGGCGCCGCCGGGATCGACGGCGACCCCGAGGGCCGGAACGCGTCCAGCTCCGGCAGCGGCCCCGGTGTCCGGTCCGCCGCGGCGACCGCGGACACCACCGGCGCCAGCCGGCTCTCCAGCTCCTCCCGGATCTCCCGCTCACCCCGCCCGCGCATCAGCAGCAGCACGAACGGGTCCGCGTCCAGCAGCCACGACGCCTGGAACGACAACGCCGCCGCGTGCCGGCACGGCAGTTCCCAGCCCGGGCAGTCGCACTCCGGGTCGAGGTCGCCGATCACCGGCAGCAGGTGCACGCCGGCGTCGTCGGCCGCCTCGACCAGGTCGTGCGGCATGTCCCGGTCCAGCAGCGCCGCCAGGTGCCCCGCTCGCGAGGCGACGCGGTCGAAGAACCGCGTCCAGTCGACGTCGGACAGCTCGGCCAGCCGCAGCTCCGTGCGGTACGGGCCGCCGTCGGCGTCGTCGACCACCGCCGCGATCCGGCCCGGGCTCACCGTGATCGGCCCGACCAGCCCGGCCGCGGCGTACCGGCGGCCCTTCTTCAGCTGCCGCAGGTCCAGCGCGGTGTCCTCCATCGCGCGCACCCACGCCCGTCCCCACCACGAACGGGCGAGGTGCCCGGCCGCCCCGAACGCGGGGAACCCGCGCACCCGGTCGTCGGTCATCCGCGGCTCCTCAGTTCGACGAGCTCCGCGAGCTCGGTGTCCGACAGTTCCGTCAACGCCGCCTCGCCACCGGCCAGCACCGCGTCCGCCAGTGCCCGCTTCTCCCGCAGCATCGCCGCGATCCGGTCCTCGACCGTGCCCTCGGCGACGAGCCGGTGCACCTGCACCGGTTTCGTCTGCCCGATCCGGTACGCGCGGTCGGTCGCCTGGTCCTCCACCGCCGGGTTCCACCAGCGGTCGAAGTGCACGACGTGGTCGGCGCGGGTCAGGTTCAGCCCCGTCCCGGCCGCCTTCAGCGACAGCAGGAACACCGGCACCGCACCCTCCTGGAACCGCGCCACCAGCTCCTCGCGCCGGGGCACCGGCGTGCCGCCGTGCAGCAGCTGCGTCGCGATCCCGCGCCCGGCCAGGTGCTTCTCCAGCAGCCGCGCCATGGCGACGTACTGGGTGAACACCAGCACCGCGCCCCCTTCGGCGAGGATCGTGTCCAGCAGCTCGTCGAGCAGCTCCACCTTGCCCGAGCGGCCGCCCGGCTCCTTGAGGTACTGCGCCGGGTGGTTGCAGATCTGCTTGAGCGCGGTCAGCAGCTTCACGATCCGCCCGCGCCGCGCCATCCCGTCGCTGGCGGCGATGTCGGCCATCAGCTCCCGCACGACCGCCTCGTACAGCGCCACCTGGTCGGGGCTCAGCGCCACCGGCCGGTCGGTCTCGGTCTTCGGCGGCAGCTCCGGCGCGATCCCGGGATCGGACTTGCGCCGCCGCAGCAGGAACGGCCGCAGCAGCCGCGAAAGCCGCTCGGCCGCCGCCGGGTCCCCGGCCTCGATCGGCTTCGCCCAGCGCTCCCGGAACTCCGCCAGCGACCCCAGCAGCCCCGGTGCCGACCAGTCCAGGATCGCCCACAGCTCCGAGAGCGTGTTCTCCACCGGGGTGCCGGTCAGCGCCACCCGCGCCGCCGCCGGCACCAGCCGCAACGCCTTCGCCGTGCCCGAACGGTGGTTCTTCACGTGCTGGGCCTCGTCGGCGACCAGCAGCCCCCACCGCACCCCGGCCAGCGGCGCCGGATCGGTGCGCAGCGTGCCGTAGGTCGTCAGCACGAACCCGTCGAGCTCCTCGAGCGAGCGGGTGCTGCCGTGGAAGCGCCGCACCGGCACCCCGGGCGCGAACCGGCGGATTTCGCGTTCCCAGTTGCCCAGCAGCGACGCCGGGCACACCACCAGCGTCGGCCCCGAAGCGCGGTGCAGGTGCAGCGCGATCAGCGTGACCGTCTTGCCCAGGCCCATGTCGTCGGCCAGGCACCCGCCGAGACCCAGCCCCGTGACGGTGGCCAGCCACTGCAGCCCCCGCAGCTGGTAGTCCCGCAGCTGGGCAGCGAGCCCGGCCGGCGGTACCTCGGGTTCCGGCGGTGCGGACAGCCGTTCCCGCAGCTGCCCCAGCCAGCCTTCGGTGACGACCTCGACCGCTTCGCCGTCCAACTCGGTGGTCCCGGTCAGCACCGCACCGAGCGCGTCGACCGGGGTCAGCGGCTTCAGCACCCGCTCCCGCGCCTTCGCCGCCAGCGCCGGGTCGACCAGCACCCACCGGTCGCGCAGCCGCACCACCGCCCGGCGCGCCTCGGCGAGCTCGTCCAGCTCCGCCTCGGTCAGCACCTCCCCGCCCAACGCGAGCTGCCAGTCGAACTCCAGCGCGCGCCCGCCGCCGAAGAACGACGGCAGGTCGCCCGGTACGTCGCCGGAGCGGACCACGGCTCGCGCGGTCAGCGCTCCGGCGAGCTCGGCCGGCCAGTGCACCTCGATGCCGGCGGCCGCCAGCCGCGGGGCCGCGGCCGCGACCAGCTCGGTCACCTCGTCTTCGCCCAGCGCCAGCTCGTCCGGCACCGCCGAGGTCAGCAGCGGGCTCAGCGCCGGCCAGACCTGCGCACCCCGCCGCAACGCCAGCACGGCGTCGATGCGCGCCCGCGGCCCGAACCGGCCGGTCTCCCACAGTTCCGCCGCGTCGGCGAGCTGCCCCGGCTCGGCCAGGCTGTGCACCTGCACCACCGCGCGGTAGCGCCCGGCGTCGAACCCGCCGGGCGCCTCGATCCGCAGCGAGACGCGGATGCCGGAGTCCAGGCCCGCGGCCAGCTCGTCGGCCCAGTCGCGCAGCGGCTCGGCCCGCTGCGGCGTGACCGCGGCGAACAACCTCGTCCCGGCCGCCTTCGCCGCGGAGGGCGTGCGGGGCAGCGTGTCGGCGACGGCGTCGAGGAAGGCCCGCAGCAGCGGCTCCGGAGCGCGTTCGTCCGGCGGCATCGCGGCCGCGAGGTCGCGCAGCCACGCGGCTTCGGCCGGTTCCAGCGGGCCGACGCGCCAGGCGTCGTACCCGCCCGCGGTCACCCCCGGCAGCAGCCGTCCCGCGGCGACCAGCCGCAGCGCCGCCGTCGCCGCGGTCGCCCAGAACCCGCCCGGCTCGCCCAGCAGTTCCCCGAGTCCGTCCACCACCGACAGCTCACGGCCGTCCAGGACGAGCCGTCCGGCCCGCGGTGGTTCCCCCGGTGTGAAGTCGACGTTCAGTTCCCCAGCCTCTCGTATCGGCGCACGGACAGCGGCACGAAGACCGCGAGCAGCACCAGCGGCCAGCCGACCGCCATCAGCACCGGGTGCGCGCTCACCCAGGACGTCCCGGCCGCGCCGGGGTTGCCGAACAGCACCCGCGCGGCGGTCACCGTCGAGGACAACGGGTTCCACTCCGCCACGGTTCCCAGCCACGCCGGCATCGTCGCCGTCGCCACGAACGCGCTGGAGAGGAACCCGAACGGAAACTCCAGGGTCTGCGCGAGCGTCACCATCGACGGGTCCGACGTCAGCAGCCCCAGGTAGATCCCCGCCCACACCAGCGCCGTCCGCAGCAGGAGCAGCAATCCGACCGCGGCCAGCGTCTCGCCGAGCGAGCCGTGCGGGCGCCAGCCCACGGCGAACCCGCAGCCCAGCAGTACCACCAGCGCCAGCACCGCGTTCGCCAGGTCCGCGGCCACCCGCCCGGTGAGCACCGCCGACGGCGACATCGGCAACGACCGGAACCGATCGGTGACCCCCTTGGCCGCGTCGTCCAGGACCGCGATCATCGTCCCGGACAACCCGAAGGCCATCGTCATCGCGAACATCCCCGGCATCAGGAACTCCCGGTAGGAGCCGCCGCCGGGCACGCTCATCCCGCCGCCGAGCAGGTAGGCGAAGATCAGCACCATCAGGATCGGGAACGCCACCACGGTGGCCAGCCGGGCCGGGCGCCGCGCCAGCTGCGCCAGGTAGCGCTGGGTCAGCGTCCAGCCGTCGGCCAGTGCCCACCTCATCGCGCCACCCCCGTCAGCTCCAAGAACACCTCGTCGAGCGTCGGGTGCCGCAGCGCCACGTCGGCGAACGCCAGCTCCGACGCCGCCAGCTCACGCACGACGCCGGTCAGCATCGACGGCTCGGCCGGCGCGCTCACCCGAAGCTCCTCGGTGACCGGCTCGGCGCCGGTGACCCGGGCCAGCAGCGCCGCCGCCGGGCCGAGCGCGGCCGGATCGGTCACCGCCAGCTCGATCCGCGTCGCCCCCAGCGAGCCCTTCAGCTCCGCCGGTGTCCCTTCGGCGACGACGCGCCCGTGTTCGACCAGCGAGATCCGGTCGGCCAGCTGGTCGGCCTCCTCCAGGTACTGGGTCGTGAGCAGCACGGTCGTGCCGTCGGCGACCAGCGAGCGCACCGCCCGCCAGACCTCGAGGCGGCTGCGCGGGTCCAGCCCGGTCGTCGGCTCGTCGAGGAACAGCACCCGCGGTGCCGCCAGCAGCGAAGCGGCCAGGTCGAGACGGCGGCGCATCCCGCCCGAGTAGGCCGACACCGGCTTCGGCCCGGTCTCGGCGAGACCGAAGCGCTCCAGCAGGTCGTCGGCCCGGCGGGCGGCTTCGCGGCGGCCCAGGTGGTGCAGCCGGCCGAACAGCACGAGGTTCTGCCGGCCGGACAGGATCTCGTCGACCGCGGCCTGCTGGCCGACCAGCCCGATCATCGACCGCACCTTCGCCGGTTCGGTGGCGACGTCGAAGCCGGCGATCCGGGCGACGCCGCCGTCGTGGCGCAGCAGCGTGGACAGCACGCGCACCGCTGTCGTCTTGCCCGCGCCGTTCGGCCCCAGCAGGCCGCACAGGGTGCCCGCCGGAACGGACAGATCGAACCCGTCGAGGGCGTACGCGTCGCCGTAGCGCTTGCGGAGCCCCTCGGCGTGGATCTGCGAAGTCATTCTCCCCCTCTTACTCTGTACGTTGTACGAAGATCGAGGTTAGCACAACTCCGTACAAAGTACGAAGAACGGGTGGGCACAATGACCGGCATGAGCACGGAGGACACCGACGAAGGCGACCCGCGCAGGGCGATCGAGCTGCTCTGGGGCGTCTCGGAGCGCCCGCGCCGCGGCCCGAAACCGAAGCTGACGACCCTCGATGTCGTCCGCGCGGCCGTGTCGCTGGCCGACGCCGACGACATCGAGGCGGTCACCATCCGCCGCGTCGCCGAGCTCCTGGGCGTCTCCGCCATGTCGCTCTACACCTACGTACCCGGCCGCGCCGAGCTGGTCGACCTGATGATCGACCACGTCCACGGCGAGCTCCGCGCCCCCGAGCCGGGCCTGGACTGGCGTGCGGCGCTGACCGCCGTCGCCGAAGCGCAGTGGCACCTCTTCCACCGCCACCCGTGGCTGCTCCAGGTCACCACCAGCCGCTCGCCACTCGGCCCGCACAGCTTCGCCAAGTACGAAAACGAGCTGCGCGCGGTCGAGGGCATCGGCCTCGACGACGTCGAGATGGACGCCGTGGTCGGCCTGATCACCGGGCTCGTCCGGACCACCGCGCGCAGCTCGGTCGACAACGCCCGGCTGGTCCGCACGACCGGCCTGACCGACGCGCAGTGGTGGGAGCGCGCCGCGCCGGTGCTGGCCGGCATCCCGGCCGCCGGCGCGGCGCACCACCCGATCTCCTCCCGGGTCGGCACGGCTGCGGGCGAGGCCCACAACGCCGCGGAGAACCCGGGCTACACCTTCCGCTTCGGCCTCGCCCGCCTCCTGGACGGCATCGAAGTGCTCGTCTCAAAGCGCCAGCAGTAGCCGCGCGGGCCGCCAGGTCCCGCCGTCGGGCGCGCGCGGCACGTCACCGGCCAGGGCCAGGTCCGGGAAGCGCGCGAAGAGCAGCGACAGCGCCACCTCGGTCTCCACCCGCGCGATCGACGCGCCCAGGCAGAAGTGCGGGCCGTGCGAGAACCCCAGCTGGGCCGGCCCGGTGCGGGTGACGTCCAGGCGATCGGCGCCGTCGAAGGCCCGCGGATCGCGGTCGGCGGCCACCATCGCCGCGGTCACCCGCTCACCCGCGCGGATGAGCTCGCCGTCGATCTCGACGTCCTCACGCGCGAACCTCGGCGTGGTCAGCAGCTGCGGGCTGCAGAAACGCATCAGCTCCTCGACCGCCCCCGGCCACCGTCCGGGCTCCGCGCGCAGCAGGTCCAGCTGATCCTGGTGCCGCAGCAGCGCCTCGACGGCGTTGGCGATCAGGTTCACCGGGGTCTGCCCGGCCAGCACCAGGTGCCAGACCAGGGTGACCAGCTCGGTGTCGGTGAGCCGGTCGTCGTCCTGGGCGCGCACGAGATCGCCGATGAGGTCGTCGCCCGGCTGAGCCCGGCTGCGCGCCACGGCTTCCTTCGCGCCTTCGATGATCGCCGGGATGGCCGCGGCGAAGTCCGGTCCGACTCCGCTCGCGACCGCGGCGCCGTACTCGCGCCAGCGTGGGCGGTCGGCCTCCGGGATGCCGGTCAGCTCGCAGATGACGTCCATCGGCAGCGGTCGCGCGAAGTGCGCGACCAGGTCCACGACGCCGTCCTCGGCGTGCGCGGGCAGGACGTCGAGCAGCCCCTCGGTGACGGCGGCCAGGCGCGGCCGCAGCTGGGCGGCGCGTTTCGGGGTGAACGCCGGGGCGACCAGCCGCCGCAGCCGCAGGTGCTCGGGCCCGTCCTGCTCGGCCATGGTCTTCAGGTACGCGAGGCAGTGGTCGGGGATGCCGGGCGGGCGCAGGAAGCTTTCGGCCCGGACCTCGAAGCGCGGATCGGCCAGCATCGCGCGGGCTTCGGCGTAGCGGGTCAGCGCCCAGAACGGGCCGAACCCGGGGATGACCAGCTTGGCCACCGCGCTCACCTCGCGCGCCTGGTCGTAGGCGGTGAACGGGTCGGTGAGGACCGCGAGGTCCGTGAGATCGATTTCGGGGGTCATCCACCACTCCAGATGTTCACAACAGATGTTATTATCATCTCAGTGGTCACGGTATCTTGATCCGCGACGCCGCGGCAAGGAGGACGATGGTCAGGCTCAGCAGGGCGGAAACCCAGGAACGCAACCGCGCCAGGGTGCTGACCGCCGCCCGGGACGAGTTCGCCCACCGCGGCTTCCGCGACGCCAAGATCGACGTCATCGCCGACCGCGCCGAGCTCACCCGCGGCGCGGTCTACTCCAACTTCCCCGGCAAGCGCGCCCTGTACTTCGCCGTCCTGGCCGACCTCGCCGAACGCGCACCCCGCCCCGCCACCCCGCCCGCGGACCCGAGCGCACCCGACGTCCTGGCCGCGTTCGCCCGCGCCTGGGTCGCCCGCCTGCCCCTGGCCACCGACAGCGAGGGCGAAGACGCCCGCCTCGCCCGCGACCTGCTGCCCGAAGTCCTCGCCGACGAGCACACCCGGCGGCCGTTCGCGCAGCTCATGCGCGTGAACGCCATCCTGCTCGGGCTCGCCCTCGAACGCGCCTGCCCGGGACGGCGGCTCGTCCGGGTCGCCGAAGCCGCCCTCACGACGTTGCACGGCGCGAGCCAGCTCGCGGCCGCCGCACCCGGCTTCGGCGAGCCGTTCCACATCGTCACCGCCTGCGCCGCGCTGCTCGACCTCGGCCTGCGCGACGACTGGCCGGCGGAACCGCCGATCACCACCCAGGCCCGCGCCGCCGACGACCCCTGGCAGCCGCCGCCGGCCGTGGACCTCCTCACCGGGGAGGCGAGCCAGCCCGGCGACGGCGTCGTCACCGTCCTCGGCCTGCACCGCGCCGCGGCCTTCGAAGAAGCCGTCCGCACCGGCGCCGACGTCACCGCCGTGCTCGTCACCAGCGACCCCGGCGAACTCGCGGCACTGGCCCGCCTCGCCGTCGCCGACCTGCGCGGCTGCCTCGACCAGGCGATCAGCCCGCCCGCCCGTCCCCGGCTGCGGCTCGTCTGCGACGCGAGCGGGGCCCTGGCGGCGGCCGCCGGCGTCACCGCGGTCAGCGACGCCACCGAAGCGGCCGTCCGCGTCGAAGGCGGCCGGATCGTCGCCCGCGCCGAAGGGTTCGGCGCCTGCCACGCGGCCGCTGTCGGTCCCGGGCCGGCCCGTTCGTCGGGCAGGTGAACCGGCGGGAGGAGCAGAAGTGGACGTCGAGACCGCGGTCGCCGCAGCGTTCCGCGAAGAGTGGGGCCAGGTCGTGGCCACGCTCATCCGCGTCACCGGCGACTGGGACCTGGCCGAGGAGTGCGCCCAGGAGGCGTTCGCCCTCGCCCTGCGCACCTGGCCCCGCGACGGCGTCCCGAAGCGGCCCGGCGCCTGGCTGACCACCGCCGCCCGCAACCGCGCCACCGACCGGCTCCGCCGCGACGCCGTGGGCGCCGCCAAGCTCGAGGAGGCCGGCCGCGTGCACGTCCCCGAAAACACCGCAGCCCCCGACGACGACAGCGGCGTCACCGACGACCGGCTGCGGCTCATCTTCACCTGCTGCCACCCCGCGCTGGCCACCGAAGCGCAGGTCGCGCTCGCGCTGCGCACCCTCGCCGGCCTGTCCACCGCCGAGATCGCCCGCGCCTTCCTCGTCCCGGAAGCGACCATGTCGCAACGGCTCGTGCGGGTGAAGCGCAAGATCCGCCACGCCCGCATCCCCTACCGCGTCCCGCCCGCGCACCTGCTGCCCGAACGCACCAACGCCGTGCTCGGCGTGCTGTACCTGACGTTCAACGAGGGCTACTCCGCCAGCGCCGGACCCGACCTGCAACGCCCCGACCTCGCCGCCGAAGCCGTCCGGCTCGCCCGCGTCCTCGCCGGGCTGATGCCCGACGAACCCGAAGCCCTCGGCCTGCTCGCACTGCTGCTGCTCCAGCACGCCCGCCGCGCCACCCGCGTCGGCACCGGCGGCGAGCTCGTCCCCCTCGAAGAGCAGGACCGCACCCGCTGGGACACCGAGGCGATCACCGAAGGCACGCAGCTCCTCGAGACCGCGCTGCGCCGCCGCCGGCCCGGGCCGTACCAGGTGCAGGCCGCCATCGCCGCCTGCCATGCCACCGCCGCCCGCGCCGCCGACACCGACTGGCCCCAGATCGCCGGCCTCTACGGCGAGCTGCGCAAGTTCGTCCCCAGCGCCGTCGTCGAGCTCAACCGGGCCATCGCGGTCGGCATGGCCGAGGGCCCCGCGGCCGGCCTCGCCCTGCTCGACGAACTGGACCTGAGCGGCTACCACCTGCTGCCCGCCACCCGCGCCGACTTCTTGCGCCGGCTCGGCCGCCGCGAAGAAGCCGTGCGGAGTTACACCGCCGCCCGCGAGCTGGCGCCCACCGACGCCGAGCGGGCGTACCTCACGCGAAGAATTTCGGAGACGCTGTCCATCCGGGGCGATCCCGTTCGTCGGGAGGACGAACCCCGACCGGAGGAGACCCCATGACCACCCTCGACGTTCCTGGCGCCACCCTCACCTACGACGTCACCGGCAGCGGCCCCGTCCTGCTGCTCGTGCCCGGCGGCGCGGCCGACTCCACCATGTTCGCCCCGATCCGGCCGCTCCTGGCCGAGGACCACACCGTCGTCACCTACGACCCCCGCGGCATCTCCCGCAGCCCGCTGCACGGCGAGCCGGGGCCCGACACCATCCGCGAACACGCCGACGACGTGCACCGCCTGCTGACCGAACTCGGCCCGGCAGACGTCTTCGCCAGCAGCGGCGGCGCCATCACGCTGCTCGAGCACGTCGTGGGCCACCCCGGCCAGGTCCGTACCGTCGTGCTGCACGAACCGCCGGTCACGCGGTACCTCGGCCCCGACGTCCTCGACGGCCCGGACATCCCGGCGATCTACCGCGAGCACGGCATCGGCGCCGCCATCGCCGCGTTCATGGAGATGGCCGGGTTCGACATCGCCCCGCCCACCGACCCCACACCCGGAGAACTCGCCCGCATGAAGGTGATGGAAGGCAACTTCGCCTACTTCTTCGGGCACCTGATGGCCGCCATCGGCGCCTACGAGCCCGACCTCGACGCGCTGCGGGCGACGTCCGCGCGGCTGGTCGTCGGCGTCGGGGAGAAGTCCGCCGGCCTGCCCGCCCACGAAGCGGGCCTGGGCCTGGCCGCCGACCTCGGGCTGACCGCCGAACCGTTCCCCGGCGACCACGGCGGCTTCGAAGCCGAGCCGGCCGCCTTCGCCGCGCGCCTGCGCGCCGTGCTGGAAGGATGCTGACATGCGGTACCTGCTGATGATCGCCGGCGACGAGAGCGCCGAGGAGCACCAGGACGACGGCTGCGGCGGCTGGGGTGAGGACCTCGAACGCCGCGGCAAGATCCACGGTGGCGGTGGCCTGCGCCCGCCGTCGGAAGCCACGACGATCCGGGTCCGCGACGGCGAAGTCCTGCTCACCGACGGGCCGTTCGCCGAGGCCAAGGAACAGATCGGCGGCTTCGTCGTCATCGAGTGCGACGACCTCGACGAAGCCCTCGAAATCGCGGCCGAGCACCCCGCCGCCACCTACGGCAGCATCGAGGTCCGCCCGATGCTCGGACCGGCGGACTTCGCCTGATGCCCACGATCGTCCAGCGTCCGGCCCAGCGCTACGTCGCCGAGCGCGCCACCGTCGCCATCCCGGAGTTCCCGCGCATCGCCGACCGGCTGCCGCCGCTGATCGGCGGCCTCGCCGCCCGCGGCGTCGCCCTGGCGGGAGCGCCGTTCTTCCGCTACCGCGTACTGCACCCCGGGATGCGGTTCACCGTGGAAGCCGGCGTGCCCGTCGATGGCGAGGTCGAGGTGGACGACCCGGCCTTCCCCGACGAGCTCCCGGCGGGCCGGTACGTCCTCGACACCTACGTCGGCGCGCCGGACGGCCTGGCCGCCGCGACGGCGTCGGTCCTGGAGTGGGGCGCCACCGAGGGCATCGAATGGGACCGCCGGGAAGCGGCCGGCGGCGAAGAGTGGGGCTGCCGCCTGGAAGTGCTGCGCAGCAACCCCCTCGAAGTGCCGGACCCCGCGCAGTGGGTGACCGACCTGCTCTTCCGCGTCGCGGACTGATCAGCGCCGGGTGAGCACGGCCGCGACCAGGCAGCCGAAGCCGGCCGTGCTCACCACCGCGCGCACCACGTTCCAGCGCACCCACACCGCCTCGAACTGCGCCCGTACCACCGCGTAGTCGTCACCGCCGGCGTCCAGCGCGTTGTTGAGCGGGACGTTCACCACCCCGGTGATCACCAGCATCGCCACCAGGAACACGAACCCGGCGATCACCCACGGCCGCGCGCCGGTGTCGAGGAACACCGCCACGCCCGCCAGCACGGGCGCGCCCAGGAACGTCAGCAGGAACACCGGGTTCACGATCGCGACGTTGATCCCCCGCATGCCCTCGACGAACGTCTTGTCGTCGCCCCGCGCCAAACCGGGCAGCACCGAGCAGGCGTAGGCGTAGAACAGCCCGGCGATCAGCCCGGCCGCGACCAGCGCGGCCACCAGCACCACAGTGGACATCGGTTTCCCCTTCTCCTTCACCGGACCCAGACCCCAGTCGCCGCGGCATCTTCGGCGTAGGTCGCGAAGTCGGTCGCCGGGCGGCCCAGCACCCGCTCGACGTCGGTCGTCAGCGTCGAGTTGCGGCCGTCGAGCACCCGGCCGAACAGCTCGACCAACGCACCGGCTTCCTCCTCCGGCACCCCCTGGGCGGCCGCGCCAGCGGCGAACTCCGCCGTGGAAACCGGAACATAGCGGACATCTCGCCCCGAGGCGGCCGAGATATCCGCGGCGGCGTCGGCGAAGCTCAGCAGCCGCGGACCGGTCAGCTCGTACCGCCGCCCGGTGTGCCCGGACTCGGTGAGCACCCGCACGGCGACGTCGGCGATGTCGCGGACGTCGACGAACGGCTCGGTCACCGAGCCCGCCGGCAGCGCGATCTCGCCGCCGCGCACCGCGTCCAGGAGGAAGTGCTCGCTGAAGTTCTGCGCGAACCAGCTGCACCGCAGAACCGTCCAGCCGGTGCCGGCGTCCCGCACGATCTGCTCGCACGCTTCGGCTTCTTCCTCGCCGCGGCCGGAGAGCAGCACCAGGTGCCGCACGCCGCTCGCCACGGCCAGCTCGGCGAACGCGTGGATGTCACCGGCCGCCTCCGGCACCACGAGGTCCGGGTAGTAGGTCAGGTAGACGGCGTCGACGCCGTCCAGCACCGGCTTCCAGGTCTCGCGGTCACTCCAATCGAACGGCGGCGCACCGCGGCGCGAGGTGATCCGCACCGGCAGGTCGCGCTCCCGCAGCCGGTCCGCCACGCGGCGCCCGGTCTTGCCGGTCCCGCCCACCACCAAGTAGTTCGTTGTCATGGCCGTGAGTCAACCGGCCCGCGGTGAGACTCTCCATAGCTCAGAGCCTCGATCGCATGTTCCAGCGTCTACACTCACGATCATGGACCCGCTCGCCGCCCTCCTCGACGGCCCCCGCGCCCACGGCGCGTTCCTGCTGCGCTCGGTCATGACCCCGCCGTGGGCGCTGCGCATCGAAGACCGGGCACCGCTGACCGTCGTGGCCGTGGTCCGTGGCGAAGCGTGGATCGTGCCCGACGCCGGCGAAGCGGTCTCGCTGGGCGAAGGCGACGTCGCGATCGCCCGTGGCCCCGACCCGTACCTGGTCGCCGACCACCTCGGCACCCCGCCGCAGGCGATCATCCTGCCCGGCCAGGAGTGCCGCACCCCCGACGGCGGGCACCTCACCGAGCTCACCGGCCTCGGCGTCCGCACCTGGGGCCACAGCACCGACGGCCCGGTCGTGCTGCTCACCGGGACGTACACGATGGAAGGCGAGCTGAGCAAACGGCTCCTGGCGGCACTGCCCGCCCTGATCGTGCTGCGCGCGGCCGACTGGCCGACCCCGCTGGTGGCGCTGCTCGCCGCGGAGATCGGGCGGGACGTACCGGGCCAGGAAGCCGTCCTCGACCGGCTGCTCGACCTGCTGCTGATCGCGGCGCTGCGAGCCTGGTTCGACCGGCCGGACACCGCGGCACCGGCCTGGTACCGCGCCCAGGACGACCCGGTCGTCGGCCAGGCGCTGCGGCTGCTGCAGCACCAGCCCGCCGAGCCGTGGACGGTCGCCGAACTCGCCTCGGCCACCGGCATTTCCCGCGCGGCACTGGCCCGCCGCTTCGCCGTGGCGGTCGGCGAGACCCCGATGGCCTACTTGACCGGCTGGCGCCTCGCGCTGGCCGCGGACCTGCTGCGCCAGCACCGGGAAACCACGATCGGCTCGGTCGCCCGCCAGGTGGGGTACGGCAGCGCGTTCGCCCTCAGCACGGCCTTCAAGCGCGAGTTCGGGGTCAGCCCGCAGCAGTACCGGACGCGGGAACCAGCGTCGTGAGCGCGGCTCCGGTGGCGGCGTCGAACGGCACCGAACTGTGCTCGTGCACGATCTTCCAGCCGTCGTCATCCCGCCGGAAGCCGACGGTGGAGCGCACCCACATCGACACCTCGGTGCCGTCGGTCATGGTGCCCTCCACCTGGTAGAGGTAGTGCGCGAACCCGACATCGCCGCCGGTGACCACCTCGAGGTCCCGGATCTTCATCCCGATTTCCGTGCGGTAGGCGCCGAACCACCGCGCCAGCCGGGCCCGCTCGGCGTCGCGCCCCCGGTCCCGCAACGCACCGACCGCGTCGAACAGCGTGACGTCCTCGGCGTACTGCGCGACGAGGGCCTCGACGTCCTTCGCCGCCACGGCCGCGACCCGGGCTTCGATCAGCGCGGCGGTCACTTCAGCGCCTCGCCGAGGCGGTCCAGCCAGTCGCCCGTGCCCTGCTCGCGCCACTGCGGCTCCTCGGCGCCGTCGAGGAAGGTGCCTTGCTCGGTCAGGACCAGCCGGGTGCCGCCGCCGTCGGCTTCGAGCTCGACCGTGGTGATCGAGACCGTGGCGAGCACCTCGTCGCCGCTCAGCGTCGTGGCGTAGACGATCCGCCGGTCCGGCACGATGTCGTGGTACGTCGAGGTGACGCTCAGCTTGGTGTCGTCCGGCCCCGTCGCGCCGACGGTTTCCGTACCGCCGACCCGGAAGTCCAGGGTGTGCGTGCCGGCGGGGACGAACCAGCGGGCCTTCGCGGCCGGGTCCGCCCACGCGGCGAACACCCGCTCCGGCGGCACGGGGTAGCTGCGTTCGAGGGTGAAGGTGGCGTGCTTGACGGTCATGACGTGCTCCCTTCCGAGGTCCCCGGCCCGGCGAGGAAGTCGCCGAGCCGGTCGAGCCTGCCCTCCCACGTGGTGCGCTGCCGTCCCAGCCAGTGCTCGCCGGCGCGCAGCACCTCCGGTTCGATCCGGCAGGTGCGCACGCGGCCGACCTTCTCCGACCGCACGATCCCGGCGGTTTCCAGCACCTGGAGGTGCTGCACCACCGCGGGCAGCGACATGGTCAGCGGCTCGGCCAGCTCGCTGACCGACGCCGGCCCGCGCACGAGCCGCTCCACCAGCGCCCGCCGCGTCCGGTCGCCCAGGGCGCGGAACACCAGGTCCAGCGACTCCTCATGGTTAAGCATCTACTTAAGTTAGGCTCGCTCGGCCGATTGGTCAAGTAACCGCTTAAGTGTTTCGGGGAGCTCTGGCGTCTCTCGGACGACGGCGAGCACCCGGGCCAGTTCACGCTCGGCCGCGTCACCCCGGGTCAGCGCGGTGCGCAGTTCGGCGCCGAGGTTCGTGGTGGTCTCGTGCATCGACCGGACGGTCTGCTCGTGCG
Organism: Amycolatopsis sp. cmx-4-83; assembly: GCF_046548815.1. Lineage (NCBI taxonomy): Bacteria > Bacillati > Actinomycetota > Actinomycetes > Pseudonocardiales > Pseudonocardiaceae > Amycolatopsis > Amycolatopsis sp. cmx-4-83. The sequence goes on from NZ_JAEBEF010000021.1 coordinate 128,654, forward strand.
CGGCCTGCGCCTCGGCGAGCCGCTGGTCGAACCCGGCCCGCAGGCGCTCGGCGTCGACGCGGGCCCGCTCCTCCTGCGCGGCGACCGCCTTGACGTGGTCTTCGCGCACGGCGTCGAGGCGTGCCTGAACGGCGTCCGCGCGGCTTTCGGCTGCTTCGGTCCGCGCCTCGGCGGCCTGGCTGCGAACCCGTTCCTCGTCGACGGTGGTCCGGGCGGCGGCCAGTTCGGCGGTCAGCGCGGCGATCGCGGCTGCACGCTCGCCGGCCAGTGCCGCGGAGGCGTCGGCACGATCGGCGACCCGGGCGAGTTCGTCCCGGACCGCGGCCAGCTGCCCTTCGGCCCGCTGCTGCTCCTGCACGGCGGCGCGCCGGGCTGCCCGCTCCTCGTCCCGCTCCCGCAGCGCGGCGGCCTTTTCCTTCTCGGCCGCGGCCGCCGCTTCGACGGCCGCTTCGGCCTCGTCCCGGTCTTGAGCGGCGGCGGCTTCGGCGCGGCCGCGCTGCAGGCGGTGTTCGTCGGCCTCGGCCAGCGCCGCATCCCGTTCGGAGAGGGCGGCGGCGGTCGTCGCCTCGAGCTGGTGGCGCAGCGTCGTGAGTGTCTCCACGAGCCCGCGAGCGGGTTCGAGCACCCGGTCGACCTGCCCGGCGAGCGCGGTGACGGCGGTGTCGTCGAGTTCGGTGTCGCTCTCCCGCAGCGACTCGGCGTCGGCCAGCACGGCTTCGGCGTCCCGGCAGTTGAGGTTCCGCCGCCCCCAGGTCTTCCCGTCCTGGCAGAACCGAGCCCGGCTTCCCCGCCCCACCGCGGGCGGCAGCGGCGCCCCGCACCGCCGGTACTCGCAAACCCGGATCTGACCAGCGTCTTCCGTCATGATCAGGACCCTACCAAAGCTTCTGATCAGAACTAAAAGCAACTGTTCAAAATCAGAAGATATCTAAACGCGTGGCTGAGTTTGGATAAGGTTACATATCCCAACTCAGAACCCTCTGGAGGCCGAATCGGCCCCTCGAAAACTGGGTGGGCTACCCGCGACGCCCGGAGACGCCGAGTTTGCGCTCCAGAAGCGCCCGCTCGGCGGTGTTGCCCGTCAGCTCGATCGCCGCCGCGTACGCCTCGGCGGCCTCCCCCGCGCGACCCAGCCGGTCCAGCAGATCCGCCCGGATCGCGTGGTACAGCCCGAAGCGCGGCAGATCGAGCCCCTCGACCAACGCCAGACCCGCCGCCGGACCGTCGACCTCGGCGACCGCGACCGCGCGGTTCACCGCCACCACCGGCGTCGGCGTGACCGCCAGCAGCTGGTCGTACAGCGCCTTGACCTGCGTCCAGTCGGTCGGCGCGTCGCTGTGGACGGCCTGGATCGCCGCCTGGATCTGGTACGGGCCGGGCTGGTTGCGCCGCAGGCAACGGCGGACGATGTCCTGGCCCTCGGCGATCAACGCCGTGTCCCATCGGGACCGGTCCTGGTCGCCCAAGAGCACCAGGTCGCCGTCCGGGGTGGTGCGGGCGGCTCGTCGTGAGTGGCTGAGCAGCAGCAACGCGAGCAGGCCCCAGACCTCCGGCTCGTCGGGCATCAACCCGGCGAGGGCGCGGGCGAGCCGGATCGCTTCCTCGCACAGGTCGTCGCGGACCAGGTGCTCCCCCGTGCTCGCCGCGTAGCCCTCGTTGAAGATCAGGTACAGCACGCTCAGCACCCCGGACAGCCGCGCGGGCAGGTCGGCGTCCTGGGGGACGCGGTACGGGATGCCGGCGTCGCGGATCTTGTTCTTCGCGCGGACGATCCGCTGGGCCATCGTCGGTTCGGGGATCAGGAACGCGCCCGCGATCTCCGTCGTGCTGAGGCCGCCCAGCAGCCGGAGCGTCAGCGCGACCTGGGTGGCGCGGGCCAGCGCGGGGTGGCAGCAGGTGAAGATCAGCCGGAGCCGGTCGTCGGGCACGGCGCCCTCCTCCACGGGCTCGGCTTCGGCGTGCACGAGGGCCGCCTGGGCGTACTTGTCCGCCCGCGCGGCCTCCCTGCGCAGGCGGTCGACCGCGCGGTTGCGGGCGGTCGTGATGATCCAGCCCGCCGGGCTCGGCGGGAACCCGGTGGCCGGCCACCGGCGGACGGCCTCGGCGAACGCGTCCTGCACCGCCTCTTCGGCGACGTCGATGTCCCCGAAGACCCGGACCAGCACCGACACCGCACGCCCGTACTCGGCGGCGTAGACGTCCTCGACCCTCATCCGCTGAACGGTCGCACCTCGACCGGCAGCGGTGCCACCGCGTCGGCGAGCCGCCCGCCCCAGACCAGGGCGGCGTCGAGGTCGGGCGCGGTGATGATCGTGAATCCGCCGAGGTGTTCCTTGCCCTCGGCGTAGGGACCGTCGGTGACGAGGGTGTCGCCGTCCCGGGCCCGCAGCACGGTGGCGGTCGAGGGCGGGTGCAGGCCCCCGGCGAACACCCACGCCCCGGCCGCCTTGAGATCGGCGTTCAGGGCGTCGAGCTCCTTGACGATCCCGTCGAGCACGTCCGCGGGCGGGGTGGGGCCGTCGGGCTGGTAGATGCTGAGCAGGTACTGCTTCACGTCGTCCTCCTCGGTGCCTTCACCGCTGATACGAACGGAGACCGGCCGGATCGACAGCGTCCGGCGCATTTTCCGTGGACACGACCGGCAAGATCAAGGTGTGCAGATCCGTGCGTCCGACCACGAGACCACCGTGACCGCCCGCGGCACCCGCGGCCCCGCCGTGGTGCTCGTCCATTCGCTCGGCCTGGACCGCCGGATGTGGGACCCGGTGCTCGACCGGCTCGCCACCGGCCGGCGGGTGTTCGCCTACGACGTGCGTGGGCACGGTTCCGCCGCCGGCGCGCCCCTGCCGTTCACCATGGCCGCCACCGGTGCCGACCTCGTCGCGGTGCTGGACGCGCTCGAGCTCGGCATCGCCCACGTCGCCGGGTTGTCGCTGGGCGGGGCGATCGCGCAGACCGCCGCCGTCGCCGCACCCGGCCGCTTCGCCTCGCTGACCTTGCTGGGCGCCCCGGACCGGCCGGTCCCGGCGGCGTTCGAGGACCGCGCGCGGATCGCCGAAACCGAGGGCATGGCCGCACTGGTCGGGCCGACGCTCGAACGGTGGTTCACCGCGGCCGGGCTCGCAGCGGACACCGAAGGCGTGCGCTACGCCCGCGAGTGCCTCGCCTCGTTCGACCCGGTCACGTGGGCATCGATCTGGCGCGGCTACGGCGGTCTCGACGTCTTCCGGCGGTTGCGCGGCTTCCCGGCGCCGGCACTGGCGCTCGCCGGTGAGGCTGACGCGTCGATCACCATCGACGGCATGGCCGCCGTCGCCTCGCGGATCGGCGGCGGCGCGAAGCTGGAAGTCGTTCCCGGCGCCCCGCACATCCAGCCGCTCGAACGCCCCGATGAGGTGGCCGACGCCCTGGACCGGTTCCTGCCCGCGGAGATCGACATCCCGTAACCTCGGCGCGTGCCCGACCTGGAACCGGTGACCGACGTCGCCCTCGCCGCCGCCGGCCCGCAGGACCGGCTCGCGCTGCTGGACGAAGCCGCTGCGCGGCACGTCGACGGGCAGCGGCCGCCCAACACGCTCAAGGCCTACGCCCAGGACTGGCAGGTGTGGCAGGACTACACCGCCGAGGCCGGGATCCCGCCGCTGTCGGCGACGATCGGGGCGCTGACCGGGTTCGTCGTGTGGCTCGAACGCGGGCGCACGCTGCGCCCGGACGAACGCGCCGTGCCCGAAGTGCCCGAGCGGGCCGCGCCGGCGGCGCCGTCGACGATCGAGCGGCGGCTCACCGGGGCGCTCGCCGGGCTGCGGCACCACAAGGTCGTCGTCGACCCCGAAGCGAGCCGCGCCGCCTGGCGCGCGTTGAAGGGGTACCGGCAGCGGCTCGCCCGGGAGGGCGTCCAGCGCGGGCGCGGCAAGGCCACCATGGTGACCCTCGCCGACCTGCGGGCGATGTCGCGCGCCTGCCCGGACACCCTCGCCGGCGCCCGCGACCGGGCGATGCTGCTGATCGGGTTCCCGATCGCCGCGCGCTGCTCGGACCTGGCGAACCTGCTGGTCACCGACGTCGAGCCGGTCGACGACCGGGGGCTGGCGGTGACCGTGCGGCACGGCAAGAGCACCGGCGACATGGTCGTGCCGCGCCGCGAAAGCCCGGAAACGGACCCGGTGCGGGCGTGGCACGCGTGGCGCTCCGGCGCCGGGATCAGCGAGGGCCCCGCGTTCCGCCGGGTGGACCGGCACGGCAACGTCGGCGAACCCGCGTTGAGCACCACCGGCGTCAACCAGATCCTGACCCGGGCCGGGGGCCGGGCAGGCCTGCCGTACCCGGTGACGGGGCACTCGCTGCGGTCCGGGTTCGCGACCGAGGCGCGCCGGGCCGGCGCGGACGACCTCGCCATCGCCGACCAGGGCCGCTGGGTGCGCGGCAGCCGCGCGCTCTACGAGTACATCCGCCGGGTCGACCAGTGGAACGACAACGCCGCGGGCGCGCTCGACCTCTGAGTCACCGGGCCGGCCGGGTGGCGCCGACGACTTCGCCGTCGAGGCGGGCGAGCCAGCTGCCGCAGACGCAGCGCACGTAGTCGAGCCGGTGGGAGGCGCGCTGGGCCGCGGTCGCCGGCAGTTCGGCGAGCGGCCAGCCGCAGCGGGGGCAACGGTTGACGTCCATACCCCCGATCGTGCTGTAATGACTTTGTGCACTTCAACCCTTACGGCGGCCCGGCGGCGCTCGTGGCCGCGGACCTGGTGAACGCCGGGTCGGCGAGCGAGCTCCTGGACGGCATGGTCGGCAACGGCATGGCGATCCAGGCGCTGACCGACGACGAAGCCACCCGCATCGCCGACTGGGCCCACCACCTGAGGCCGGTGTTCGCCGCGCGCCCTGAAAACCGCCCGGAGCTGGTCAACACGCTGCTCGCGGAAGCGGCGTGCCGCCCGTACATCACCAGCCACGACGGCAAGCCGCCCCACCTGCACTACTCGGCGGAGGACGCCGGGCCGGTCGGCCGGGTCCGCGCGTACACCGCGGGCGGGCTGGCGCACCTGGTGTGCGAGGCCCCGGACCGCCTGGGTATCTGCGGCCGCGAAGGCTGCGAGGTGGCGTACGTCGACACGTCCCGCAATGGTCGCCGGCGGTTCTGCTCGACCCGGTGCGCGACGCGGGTGCACGTGGCCGACCACCGGGCGCGGCAGGTCAACGCCTGACGAGGGCCGGCTCGGGTGCCCGGCGATGGCCGCGGCGGGTTTGCTTAGACTGACGACATGAGCAAGCGCTTAGTGGCCCTGGGGGATTCGTTCACCGAAGGTGTCGGTGACGACGATCCCGCCTACCCGAACGGTGTGCGTGGCTGGGCCGACCGGGTCGCCGAACAGCTCGCCGCGCGGGAGCCCGGGTTCCGGTACGCCAACCTCGCCATCCGGGGGAAGCTGATGCCGCAGATCCTCGGCGAGCAGCTCGAGCCCGCGCTGGCCATGGCGCCCGATCTCGTCACCCTCTACGCCGGCGGCAACGATCTCATGCGGCCCAAGGTCGACATCGACGCGCTGATGGTCGACTACGAGGCCGCCGTCGCGCGGATCCGGGCGACCGGGGCGCGGCTGGTGCTGTTCACCGGGGTCGACGGGGTCGAGGACGCGCTTTTCCGCAAGATGCGCGGGCGGGTCGCGATCTACAACGAGTTCGTGCGCGCCATCGCGACGAAGCACGGTGCGCTGCTGGTGGACATGTGGGCGATGCGGCAGCTGCGCGACCGGCGGCGGTGGGCCCCGGACCGCCTGCACCTCAACGCCCACGGCCACACCGAGGTCGCCATCGCGGTGCTGGCGGCTCTCGGCGCCGAACACCCGCTGACCGCCGCGGAGCTGGGGCCGCGCGAGGTGCCGAGCGCCGCTGTCCGGCGCAGCGAGAACCTGCGGTGGGCGCAGGAGCACGCGCTGCCGTGGGTGCGTCGCCGGCTGCGGGGCGAGTCCTCCGGGGACACGCTCACCGCGAAGCGCCCGGCGCTCGAGCCGGTCGCCTCAGCGCCGCTCCCCCGCTGACGGGCGAAGGCCGTCGAAGAGGATCGTCACGGCCCGGTCGCGCAGGCGCGCGTCCGGGCCGGCGTACTCGGCGGCGCGCGCGACCCCGATGATCACCGTGATCAGCTCGCCGACGACGAGGTCCTCGCGCACCGCGCCCGCACCCTGCGCGCGGGAAAGCAGCACGCCGAGGGACTCCATCAGGCGGGCACCGATGTCGGACTTCGACACCGGCACGGTGACCCCGGCCGCGGTGAGCGCCTCGAAGTAGGTGTTTTTCGCGCTCGACATCTCGATCCAGCTGGTCAGAAACGTGAAGAACGCGCCGCCCGGATCCGCCGAGTCCGCCGCGACGGCGGCTTCGGCCTCGTCCACGAAGCGGCGCAACCGAGCGAAGAGCACCGCTTCGAGCAGCGCTTCCTTCGTCGGGAAGTGCCGGAACACCGTGCCGATGCCGACGCCGGCCGCGCGGGCGACTTCTTCCGTGGGCGCCCCGGTCCCCTTGGCGGCGAACACGCTCTCGGCGGCCTCCAGCACCCGCGCGCGGTTGCGGCGGGCGTCGGCGCGCAGCGGTTTGGACGCGGCGGGATCAGCGGTCGCGGGGCTCACCACCCGATCGTAACCGGGCCGCGTCCGGCAGCGCGTCCAGCAACCGGGCCAGCGCCTTCGGCACGTGGGAGCGCCAGCCGCCGCCCATGATCCGCCGGGAGACGCGCTGGAACACGTCGTCCGGGTCGAAGCCTTCGTGGCTGAGGAACAGCCGGGTGCCGGTGCCTTCGGGCACCAGCCGCCAGGTGACCGTCCACTGCGGACCCCAGCGGATGCTGAGCTTGCGTTCGGGCTCGACCTCCAGCACCTCGCACGCCACCGGGCCACCGGCGAACCCGGCCGCGGGCACCGGCTCGGCCAGCAGCTGGAACCGGTGTCCCACCACGGGTTTGATGTCGTTGGGCATGTTCATCCACCGCTCGAGCAGGTCCGGCTCGGTCAGCGCGCGCCACACCTTGCGGGCCGGGTGGGCGAGGAACTGGTCGACGTGGATCGCGGTCGGATCGTCGTCGGTCACAGGTCGTCCTCTTCGTCGAGCAGGTCTCGCAGGGTGGTGAGCTTGCTCCGCCAGAAGCGTTCGTACGGCGTGAGCCAGTCCGCGACTTCCTCCAGCGGCGCCGCGTCGAGGCGGTAGACGCGGTTGCGGCCCTGCCGCTGCTCGGCGACCAGGCCGGCCTCCCGGAGCACCCGGAGGTGTTCCGAGAGGCTCGGCCGGGCCATCTCGAACCGTTCCGCGATCGAGCCGGCCGCCATCGGCCCGTCCAGCAGCAGCCGCAGGACCTCACGCCGGGCCGGGCTGGCCAGCGCGGCGAAGACGTCGTCGTTGACCGGCATCAGTTCGGCACGGTGCCGAAGTCCGACGGCTGCAGCAGGCCGAGGGTGTGGCCGTCGAGGTCCTTGAACGACGTCGCCCGCCCCCACGGCCGCTCTTCCGGCTCGACCCCGGCGGCCCGCAGCGCGGCGACGTCGGTGTCGAGGTCGGTGGTCTGCAGCTGGAAGTGGCGCGGCCCCGGCTCGATCCCGGTGACCTGCTGGTCGGTCAGCACGACCCCGGTCTTCGCCCCCTTCGGCGCGACCAGCACGAACCGGCCCCCTTCGGGCGTGCGGCGGTCGACGAGCGCCTCGAAGCCGAGCTTGCCGACGTAGAAGTCCCGCGCGCAGGCGTGGTCGGCGACGGGCAGGGTCAGGAACTGCACGTGCGTGATCGTCATGCCGCCGACCATACGTAGGATATCTCCTACACGTCAACCGGGGTGCCGAACCACCGCTCCAGCGCCGTCCGCAGTGCTTTCCGTTCGGTGTCACCGGGTTCCGCGGAGCCGGACGCCCAGGCGACGTAGCCGTCGGGACGGATGAGCAGCGCCGTCACCTCGCCCGGCGCCTGGCCGGGCACGAGGTCGACCCGGTCGGTCCAGCCGCGCAGCTCGTCGCCGAGCGAGCCGGTGAAGTCCAGCAGCAGTGGCCGGGCCGTGGTGGTCAGCTCGGCGAGCCGGGTGCCGTCGGCCAGCACGAGGTCCGGGGCCCAGCGGCCGTCGAGCGGGTGGTCGGTGGCCGGCTCGTACCGGACGTCGGCGCCGGACATCAGGTCGGCGATGTGCTGCACGGTGCTCGGCAGCCGCAGCAGCTCGCCGAACAGCTCGCGCAGCGCGGTGACGTCGCGCCCCGGGGAGATCAGCGCGGACTGGGCCTGGGTGTGCATGACGACGCGCTCGGCGACCGGACGGCGTTCGCCCTCGTAGGTGTCGAGCAGCCCCGCCGGGACCCGGCCGCGCACGACCGCCGCGAGCTTCCAGCCGAGGCCGACCGCGTCCTGCAGACCGAGGTTGAGCCCGGGGCCGCCGATCGCGGAGTGGATGTGCGCCGCGTCGCCGACCAGCAGGACGCGCCCCTCGCGGAACTTGTCGGCCAGCCGGGTGTTGCGCCCGCGCAGCCGCCGCAGCAGGTGCGGGCCGTCGCCTTCGGGTGGGCCCAGCGGCAGGTCGAACCCGAGGACCCGGCGGATGCTCGCGCGCTGCTCCTCGAGGGTCGCCGGCGGCTCGTCGCCGGTTTCCTCCTCGTCGGTCCACTCCATCGTGGTGACGAGCGTGCCGGCCGGGAACGGCGCGTAGACGAACAACCCGGTTTCGGTGCGGTAGTGGAAGAACGGCGGGATGACGCCGTGCCCGGGAACGCGCAGGCCGCCGGACCGCGGGTCGGCGAATTCCGCCGGCACGGTCGCGTTCGCGGTGTGGGAGACGGTGCGGTCTTCGGTGACGCCGGGGAAGCCGATGCCGGCGAGCTTGCGGGTGGCGCTGCGGCCGCCGTCGGCGCCGACGAGGTAGCGGGTGCTGATCCGGGTCGGGCCGCCGGGACCGGCGACGTCGAGGGTGACCGCGTCGGCGTCCTGGGTGAGGCCGGTGAGCTCGTGGCCGCGGCGGACTTCGACGCCGAGTTCCGCGGCGCGTTCGCCGAGCATCGCCTCGATGCGCCGTTGCGGCACACCGAGGATCGTCAGGGGGTTGGGTTCGGCCAGGGTGAGGTCCAGGCGCATCGCGCCGAAGACGAACGCGGGTGCGGGCGGGCCGAGCGGACCGGCCAGCCGCTCGTGCAGCCCGCGGCGGTCGAGGAGGCGCACGACCTGGCCGACGAGCCCGTTGGCGCGGTTCTCGGTGGTCGGCTCGGGTAGCCGTTCCAGGACCAGCGGCCGGACTCCGGCGAGGGCGAGCTCGCAGGCGAGCATGAGGCCGTTGGGGCCGGCTCCGGCGATGACGACGTCTTCCATGGCGAAACTCCTTGAGGCAGCACGAAATGGCCCGTCGAGCGGGCATTTCTCGGATGGGGCCGGGTCAGCGCGGTTCGGGCAGGCCGGCGGCGAGCCGGCCGAACACGTCGCGCAGGAGCGTTTCGAGCGGTGGTGCGGGCTCGGTGACGAGCCACTGCTGGGTGACGACGGTGAGCGCGGCCCCGACGACCCCCGCGACCAGCCGCGGGTAGACGTCCCGGGCCGGGTCGGTGCCGGTGCGTTCGCCGACGGCGGTGGCGAACTCGGCCTCGGCCGCCGCGCCTGCCTTCTGGAACTCGCCCTGCAGTGCGGGTTCCGCGACCATCAGCCGCAGTCCTTCGATCCACGACTGGTCGGCGGCCTGCCCGTCCGGGACGGGCAGGCCGAGCGCGAACCCTTCGAGCGCCGCCTGAGTGACGGCCTCCCAGATCGGTTCGCCGGCGGGCCGCTCCCGCAGCGCGGCGGCGATCGCCCGCGCCCGGTCGTGGTGCCGGGCGACGATGGCTTCGCCCTTGCTGCCGAAGTAGTTGCTGAAGGTCCGCGTGGAGACCCCGGCTTCGGCGGCGATGTCTTCGATCCGGACGTTGTCGAAGCCGCGTTCGACGGTCAGCCGGATGGCCGCCCAGCTCAGCGCGATGCGCGTCTCGTGCTTCTTGCGCTCACGCAGGCTCTGGGTGTCCATGTACCCACCATAGCCCTACTTGCCGAATCTGCAAAGTTTCCGAATCTGCACTTAGTTGGTCACCGACTGGACGAGAATCCGGTCATCGATCGCCGAAAGCGTCGACGAGCGTCACACTGTTGTGCGACATCGGTCACCGGAGGTGTTGCGAGATGGTCCTGGGCGACAACGGCGTCACTCACAAGGTGGAGGCGGACAGCAAGTCCGGCAAGGTGCAGGTCCGGCGGGCCGCGCTGGCGAGCGCGATCGGCACGACGATCGAGTGGTACGACTTCTTCCTCTACAACACCGCGGCGGCACTGGTCTTCCCGCACCTGTTCTTCCCCGCGTCGAGCGCGTACGCGGGAGCCATGCAGTCCTTCGCCACCTACGCGGTCGGGTTCGCCGCGCGCCCGGTCGGGGCCGCGATCTTCGGGCACTGGGGTGACCGGATCGGGCGGAAGGCGACGCTGATCGTCACCCTGCTGCTGATGGGCATCTCCTCCGGCGTGGTCGGGATGCTGCCCGGGACGTCGGCGATCGGGTTCGCCGCGCCGCTGATCCTGGTGCTGCTGCGGCTGGTGCAGGGCATCGCCATCGGCGGCGAGTGGAGCGGCTCGGTGCTGCTCGCGATGGAGTGGGGCGACCAGAAGAAACGCGGCCTGCTCGGCAGTTTCGCGCAGATCGGCGTCCCGGTCGGGCTGGTGCTCGGCACCGGGGGCATGACGCTGCTGTCGGCGACGCTCTCGCCCGAGGCGTTCGACTCGTGGGGCTGGCGGCTGCCGTTCCTCGCGAGCCTGATCCTGGTCGGGGTCGGCCTGGTGATCCGGCTGAAGATCCTCGAAACGCCGATGTTCGCCAAGCTCGTCGAAAACCGGCAAACCGCGAAGACGCCGGTGCTCGACGCGATCAAGCACCACTGGCGGGAAATCCTGCTCTCGGCCGGCGTCCGGTTCAGCGAGCAGATGCCGTTCTACCTGTTCACCAGCTACGTGCTGATCTACGTCGTCGCGCGCCACGAGTTCAGCAAGACGTTCGTGCTCAACGCGGTCCTCGTCGGGGCCGCGTGCGAACTGGCGCTGATCCCGCTGTTCTCGTCGCTGTCGGACCGCTTCGGGCGCAAGAAGGTGTACCTGACCGGCGCGGTGTTCACCGCGGTGATCGCGTTCCCGTACTTCACGATCCTGGCGCACGGCAGCCACGCGCTGGTGTTCGTCGCGGTGGTGGTGTCGTTCGTCCCGCACGCGCTGCAGTACGGGCCGCAGGCGGCGCTGATCGGCGAGAGCTTCCCGACGCACCTGCGCTACGGCGGTGCCGGGCTGGGCTACCAGCTGGCGTCGGTCTTCGCGGGCGGGCCGGCGCCGCTGCTGGCGACGTGGCTGCTGCACACGACCGGGACGCCGTACTCGATCTCGGGCTACATCGTGCTCTCGGCGGTGGTCACGGTGGCGTGCGTGATCGCGTTGAAGGACCGTTCGAAAGCCGACATCGACGACGTTTCCGTGTACCAGCGCTGAAAAGCCGTGAAGGCCACCTCGAGCCGAGGTGGCCTTCACGGTGTTCGGTGCGTCAGCGGCGCGGGCCGCCCTGGGGGCCGCCGAACGGGGGCTGCTGCGGGAACGGCCCGCTGCCCGGGTTCTGCTGCTGCGGGCCGCCGAACTGGCCCGGGGGCGGCGACTGCGGTACCGGCTGGCCCTGGTACTGCTGGGCACCCGGAGGCGGCCCGGCCGGGGACTGCGGCTGGGGCAGCGCCGGCTGGCCGCTCTGCGGGGTCGGCGGCTGCTTCGGGGCCGGCGTGACCTCCATGCCGCGGTCCTCGTCCGGCTCCGGCGCGGGCTGCGGCTGGGACGGGCGCGGGATCGACGGCCGCGCGGCCGGCGCCGACGGGGCCCCGATCGCCGGGACCTCCTTGCGGGCCACGGCCTCCGCGGCCGCGACGGCCTCGGCGACCTTCGGGTCGCTCTTGGTCTCGAACCAGCTGGAGACCTCTTCGTCCTCGAGGTCGGGCTTGGCCGGGACGTCGTCCTCCTTCGGCGGCTCGTAGCGGAAGACGCCGTCGTCACCGGGGGCACCGAGCGCGCGGGCGAAGCCTTCGAGGGCCTTGCCGTAGTCGCTGGGGATCATCCAGACCTTGTTCGCGTCGCCCTGCGCCATCTGCGGCAGCGTCTGCAGGTACTGGTAGGCCAGCACCTCCGGGGTCGGGCGGCCGGCCTTGATCGCGGCGAACACCTTCTCGATCGCCTTCGCCTGGCCCTGCGCCTGCAGGTACCGCGCGGCCCGCTCACCCTGCGCCCGCAGGATCCGGGACTGCCGCTCGGCTTCGGCGGCGAGGATGGTGGCCTGGCGGGCACCTTCGGCGGAGAGGATCTGGCTCTGCTTCTGACCTTCCGCCGTCTTGATCGCGGATTCCCGCTGACCTTCGGCGGTGAGGATCATGGCGCGCTTCTCGCGGTCGGCGCGCATCTGCTTCTCCATCGAGTCCTGGATGGAGGGCGGCGGGTCGATCGCCTTCAGCTCGACCCGGCTCACGCGGATGCCCCACCGGCCGGTCGCCTCGTCCAGCACCCCGCGCAGCTGGGTGTTGATGGAGTCGCGGGAGGTCAGGGTCTGCTCGAGGCTCATGCCACCGACGACGTTGCGGAGCGTGGTGGTGGTCAGCTGCTCGACACCGACGATGTAGTTGGAGATCTCGTACACCGCGGCGCGCGAGTCGGTGACCTGGAAGTACACGACGGTGTCGATCGACACCGTCAGGTTGTCCTCGGTGATCACCGGCTGCGGCGGGAACGAGACGACCTGCTCGCGCAGGTCGATCCGGGCGCGCACCTTGTCCAGGAACGGCACGAGGATGTTCAGGCCCGGTGAGGCGACCGTGCGGAACCGGCCGAGCCGTTCGATCACGGCGGACTGGGCCTGCGGCACCACCATGACCGCCTTGGCTATCGTGATGACCACGAGCAAGGCCAAGGCTATGACCAGCCCGATCACAAATCCGGTCAAGAGAATTTCCCCTTACCTAGTACCATTCTTGCGCGGTTGACGGTGTCTCGGGTGCCGCCGGGCGCCGCACCGAAAGCTCGAGCTTCCGCACGGCGACGCCCCAGCGGCCGGTGGTGTCGCGCAGGACCGTCCACACCGTGCGGTGGAGGTCCCCCGGCGCGGCGACGGCGCGCTCGGCGGTGGTCCGGCCGGCTTCCTGCCGCAGCGCGGTGCGCACCAGCTGTTCGATCGCGACGGCCGGGTTGCTGATCGCGTAGGTGGCCAGCTGCGGGTCGGTGATCGTGAAGACGATTTCGAAGCCGGCGTCGACCTCCTTGCCGTCCCCCGTGGCGATCGGCCGCGGCGGCGCGGACAGGATCTGCTCGCCCAGGTCGACGCGCACCCGGACGCTGTCGACGAAGGGCAGCACGAAGTGGCGGCCGGGACCGAGGACGACGCGGAACTTCCCGAGCCGTTCGATCACCGCGGCCCGGCCTTCGCCGACGGTGACGAGACCGAGGCTCACGGCTCGGTCGCCACGACGGCGGTGGCCCCGGAGATCTCGACGACCGTGACCGATGTGCCGGGCTGGATGGGCGGGAGGTGCTCGGACATGCTGCGCGCCGACCAGACGTCCCCGGCCAGCTTCACCCGGCCCGCCTCGTAGTCCACTGTGGACACGACGACGGCGCGCGCCCCGATCAGCGCCTCGATGCCGGTGTGGTGGGTCGGGCCGGCGAGGAAGCGCCGCTTGAGCGCGGGCCGCACCAGCACGAGCATGCCGACGGAGGCGACGGCGAACACGGCGACGTCGATGAAGACGTTCCCGGTGAGCACCTCGGCGCCGGCACCGAAGAGCGCGGCGACCCCCAGCATGATCAGCACGAAGTCGCCGGAGACGACTTCCGCGATCATCAGGGCGATGCCGACGATCAACCAGACCAGTGCCCAAGACATGGCTTCATGCTCTCAGATCGCACCGGATCGCACCGGCGCAGTGACGGGACGTGACCTTCGCGTGACCTTGGACAAATCGGACATTCAGTCCTCCTCGGCGGGTTCGGTGACGAAGTCGATGAGCCGCTCCACGGCCCCGATGAGCGGGGTCTCGAGGTCGCGGAAACTGCTCACCCCGCTCAGGACACGTTGCCAGCCTTCGAAAGGTTGCCCCCAGCCGAGGGCGTCGCAGATCCCCTGCTTCCACTCGGTGCCGCGCGGGATCTTCGGCCACGCCTCGATCCCGACCGCCGCGGGCCGCACGGCTTCCCAGACGTCGATGTACGGGTGCCCGGTGACCAGCACGTTCTCGTCGCGGACGGCCGTGACCAGCCGCGACTCCTTGCTGCCGGGGACGAGGTGGTCGACCAGTACGCCGAGGCGGCGGCCGGGGCCGGTGCCGAACTCGGCGATGCGGTCGGCGAGCACGTCGACGCCGTCCAGCGGTTCGACGACGACGCCTTCGACGCGCAGGTCGTGGCCCCAGACGCGTTCGACGAGCTCCGCGTCGTGCTTGCCTTCGACCCAGATGCGGGAGTCGCGGGCGACGCGGGCCCGCAGGCCCTGGACCTTGACCGAGCCGGACGCCGACATCTGCCGCTCGGGTGCCTTGGCCGGGGCCTTGAACGGCACCAGCGTCACCGGCTTGCCCTCCAGCAGGAAGCCGGCGGGGGCGAACGGGAAGACGCGGTGGCGGCCCTTGGCGTCTTCGAGCACGACGTTGCCGTACTCGATCTTCACCACCGCGCCGCAGAAGCCGCTGACCGGGTCCTCGACCACGAGCCCGGGTTCGGCGGGGACCTCCGGCACCTTCTTGCGGCGCTTGCCGGCGAGCACGTCGTCATAGGAGTGGGAGCGCACGACCTGGGAACTTAGCGGCCGTGGCGCCCTCGGCGGGGCGTGCCACGCCGGTCAGCGGGACAGTTCCAGCAGGGCTTCGGTGAACGGAGTGCGCTCGCCGCGGCGCAGCGGTGCGTGGGCGGCCAGCGGGGCGAGCGCGGCGCACCACGCGAGGGCGCGGTCCGCGTCGAGGCCGGGCAGGTGCGGCCGGAGTGCCTCGACGCCGTCGTCCAGCGTGCCGCCCGCGGCCAGCGGCAGGTAGAGCCAGTCGGCGAGGTCGAAGGCCGGGTCGCCGACGCTCGGTCGCGGGTCGATCGCGACCAGGCCGCGGCCGGGGCCGGCGTCGAGGACGTTGCCCGGGTGCAGGTCGCCGTGCACGACCGCGAGCGGCCCGTCCTGGGCCAGTGCCATCGCCCGGTGCCGGGCCCGCGCGAGGACTGCCGGAGTCAGGTACGGCTCGGCCGCGGAGCCCGAGCCCACGACGGTGCGCTCGGTGATGTCGTACATGAACGTCACCCGGTCGGTGAGCGGCGGCAGGTCCTCAGGGGGCTTGACGCCGTGCAGCTCGGCCAGCATCTCGCCCAGGTCCGGCCACGGGACCTCGCGGCCGCGCAGTTCGGTGCCGGGGACCAGGCCTTCGAGCAGGATCGCGCCGGCGTCGAGGTCGGTGTCGAGGACCTGCACCGCCCGCGTGCACCCGGCCCAGGCGCGCAGGCCGGTGGCCTCGAGCCGGGCGACCTCGGGGTCCGGGGTCAGCTTGAGCACGCGCAGGTCGCCGCCGGGGCCGGTGCACAGCAGGGTGCGGCCGGTGTTGCCGGGCCTGGCCTCGCGGACGGTCAGCCCCCACCGCGCGCTCAGGCGGGCGACCAGGCCGGGGAAGGTGTCGCACCAGGGTTCGGCCAGGTCGGGGCCGAAGCGGCCGACGAGCCGGGCCCGGGTCGCGGCGTCGATCAGAACAGCGGCCACGGGATGGCGCGCCAGTCGTCGCCCGGCTCGGGGAAGATGCCTTCGGCGAGCAGGACGTCGGTGCGGTCGGCGAGCGCGCGGATCTCGAAGCCGGTGATGTGCTCGGCCAGGGTCTCGCCGAGGCCGCCGTCGAGCTCCGAACGCAGCTTGCGCAGCTTCTCGACGACGTCCGGCGGTACCGGCTCGCCGATCCAGCCCCACAGCACGGTGCGCAGCTTCGGGTCGGTGTGCAGGCAGATGCCGTGGTCCACGCCGTAGACGCGGCCGTCGACGCCGGGCAGCAGGTGCCCGCCCTTGCGGTCGGTGTTGTTGACGACGATGTCGAGCACGGCGAGGTCGCGCAGCCCGGGGTGGTCGGCGTGGGCCAGCACCGCGGGTTCGCCGAGCCGGTCGTGGGCGTGCAGCACCGGGCGCCAGCCGTCGGGGACGTCGTCGGGCGGGAGGACCTCGACGAGGTCGTCCTCGGTGGTCTCGACCCACAGCTGGACCATGCCGGGACCGAACGGCCCGTCGCGCAGCACGGTCGGCGGGATGGCGCCGACGCCGGCGGCGTCGGCGATGATCGCGGTGGCGACTTCGCGTCCGGCCAGCGTGCCGTCGGGGAAGTCCCACAGCGGCCGCTCCCCCGACACCGGCTTGTAGACGACCCGGCCGGTGACGCCGTCGAGCTCGATGGCGCAGAAGAGCGTGACGTTGGAGGCGTCCACCAGCCGGCCTTCGACGTCGATGCGGCCGTGGGTGACCAGCTCGCGCGACGCCGGGTCGGCCGGATCGGGGGTGGGGGCCATGGTCAGTCTTCGTCCGCGTCGGTCTCGCGCCGGTAGCCGTTCTGCCGGGGGCAGATGTGGCCGGCCGGGTCGAGCGGCTCGCCGCACAGCGGGCACGGCTTGCGGCCGGCGTTGACGACGCGGTCGGCTCGCTCGGCGAAGGCGCGGGCGGCGGCCGGGCTGAGGAACACGCGGACGGCGTCCGGGCCCTCCTCGGTGTCGTCGAGCACGACCGTTTCGTCGACCTCGCCCTCGGTGATGGCGAGCAGCTCGATGACGACGGCGCTGGAGTCGGCGTCCCAGCCGAGGCCCATCGTGCCGACGCGGAACTCCTCCTCGACCGGCACGGTGAGGGGGTCGACGTCGACGAGGTCCTCGGGGACGTCGTCGGGTACGTCGGCGCCGAAGCGGCTGGCGACCTCTTCGAGGAGCGAGCTGAGCCGCTCCGCGAGGACGACGACCTGCTGCTTCTCGATGGTGACGCTGATGGTGCGCACGTCCTCGGATGCCTGGAGGTAGAACGTGCGATCGCCGGGCTCGCCGACGGTGCCGGCGACGAAACGATCCGGCTGGCGGAAGACGTGGATTACGCGAGACATAGCACTGTCGACCCTAGGCCACGGCCGCATGATCGGCATCCGCCGCCCCACCTTCGCGGGCCGCTAGCCTCTGGGGGTGTCTCGGATCTCCCCGTACGGAACCTGGTCTTCGCCCATCACCGCCGCCGAGGTGGCCGCCGCCGGTGGCGGCCCGCAGTGGCTCGACGTCGTCGGGGACGAGGTGTGGTGGGCCGAGGCGCGGCCCGGTGAGCAGGGCCGGGTCGCGCTGGTGAAGGCCGTGCCGGGCGGGACCGAGGACGTGCTGCCCGCCCCGTGGAACGTCCGCAACCGGCTGCACGAGTACGGCGGGCGGCCGTGGGCGGTCACCGGCGGTGCCGTCGTGTTCACGCACTGGTCGGATCAGCGGGTTTACGCGCTGAGCGAAACCGGTGTGGTGCCGCTGACACCGGAGCCCGCCGAGCCCCAGGGCGTCCGCTACGGCGACCTCCGGGCCGGGGCGCCGGGTGAGGTGTGGGCGGTGCGCGAACGCGCCACCGGGCCGCGGCCGACCGACGTCGGGCGGGAGCTGGTGGCGATCGCGCTGTCCGGCGGCGAGCGGGTGCTGGCCGCGAGCCACCGGTTCCTGACCGTGGCGAAGCTGTCGCCGGACGGGCGGCACGCGGCCTGGTTCGGCTGGGACCACCCGGCGATGCCGTGGGACGGGACCGAGCTGTGCGTCGCGCCGGTGGCCGAAGACGGTTCGTTCGGGCCGCACGAAGTCCTCGCCGGCGGCGCCGAGGTCTCGGTGTGCCAGGTCGAGTGGGAGACGTCTTCGACGTTGCTGGCGTTGCTGGACCCGGACGGCTGGTGGAACCTGCACCGGGTCGGCCTGGACGGGTCGGTGGTCAACCTCGCGCCGGTGGAACAGGAACTGGGCGGGCCGCTCTGGAAAGCGGGTTCGCGCTGGTTCGCCCCGCTGGGCGGCGGCCGGCACGCGGTGCTGGCGTCGGGACGGCTCGCCGTGCTCGACGAGGCGGACGGCTCGGTGGCGCCGCTGGGCGAGGAGCTGACGGCGTGGTCCTCGACCGGGTTCGCCGCGTTCGACGGCGGGGTGGCCGGGGTCGCGGCGGGGCCGGTGCGGGAAGCCGCGGTCGTGCACCTGGCCGGGTCGGTGCTGACCGAGCTGACGCCGCAGCCGGAGCTGCCGGCCGAGTACCTGCCGGTGCCGCAGGAGCGGGTGATCACGACCGCCGGCGGCGACGAGGTCCCGGTGGTGCTGTACCTGCCGGCGAACCCGGAGTTCGCGGCCCCCGGTGGTGAGCTGCCGCCGCTGCTGGTGCAGGTGCACGGCGGGCCGACCGGGCAGCACTTCCCGGTGCTGGACCTGGAGATCGCGTACTTCACCAGCCGCGGCATCGGCGTGGCGGCGGTGAACTACGGCGGGTCGACCGGGTTCGGCCGGGCCTACCGGGAGCGGCTGCGCGAGCAGTGGGGCGTGGTGGACGTGGCCGACTGCGTGGCGGTGGCCGAGGCGCTGGTGGCGGCCGGGCTGGCCGACGGCGGCCGGCTGGGGATCCGCGGCGGCAGCGCGGGCGGGTTCACCGCGGCGGCGTCGCTGACCACGACGAAGACGTACCGGGCGGGCACGGTGATGTACCCGGTGCTGGACCTGGCCGGGTGGACCGGCGACGAGGGCGACACGCACGACTTCGAGTCGCGCTACCTCGACGGGCTGGTCGGGCCGTTGCCGTCGGCGAAGCAGCGGTACGTCGAGCGGTCGCCGCTGGCGAACGCCGCGTCGCTGGCCGGGCCGGTGCTGTTCCAGCAGGGGCTGGAGGACCGGATCTGCCCGCCGGAGCAGGCGGACCGGTTCGTGGCCGGGCTGGCCGGACGCGGCATCGCTTACGCCTACCAGCGGTTCCCGGGTGAGCAGCACGGCTTCCGGCAGGCGGCGACGATCGTGGCGGCGCTGGAGGCGGAGCTGTCGTTCTACGGCCAGGTGCTGGGCTTCGAGACGCCGGGCGTGGCGCGGCTGGAGCTGTCCCGGTGAGGCCGCCCCGGGTGCGGGCCGGTGACACGGTGGCGCTGGTGGCGCCGTCCGGGCCGGTGCCGGCGGACCTGCTGGAGAAAGCGCTGCCGGTGCTGAGCGGCTGGGGTGTCGAGGTGCGCGTCGGGCCGTGCGTGCGTTCGACGCCCGGATCGCCGCCGTACCTGTCCGGTTCGGACGCGGCGCGGGCGGCGGAGTTCACCGAGGCGTGGCTCGATCCGGGCGTGCGTTGCGTGCTGGCCGCGCGCGGCGGCTACGGGGCGCAGCGGATGCTGGACCTGGTGGACTGGGCGGCGTTGCGGGACGCGGGCCCGAAGGTGCTGGCCGGGTCGTCGGACATCACGGCGCTGCACCGGGCGGTGGACGTCCACTTGGGACTGTCCAGTTTGTTCTCCCCCATGCCGGCGAGCGTGCTGTTCGACGACTTCGCGGTGGAGCACCTGCGGCGGGCGCTGTTCGAGCCCGAGCGGAACCTGGTGGTCCGCGGCGGTGCCCCGCTGGTGCCGGGCCGGGCTTCGGGGACGTTGACGGGCGGGAACCTGTCGTTGCTGGCGGGCGGTCTCGGCACGCCGGAGGAGGGTTCGGCGCGGGACGCGGTGGTGCTGCTGGAGGACGTGACGGAGAGCGTGTACCGGCTGGACCGGATGCTGACGCAGCTGCTGCGCGCCGGCTGGTTCGACGGCGTCCGGGGGATCGTGCTGGGTTCGTGGGCGGCGTGCGGCGACCCGGCGGAGGTGCGCGGGTTGCTGCTGGAGCGGCTGGGGCCGTTGGGGGTGCCGGTGGTCGAGGAGTTCGGGTTCGGGCACGTGGCGTCGTCGCCGACGTTGCCGCTGGGCGTGCCGGTGACGCTCGACGCGGACCTGGGGACGTTGACGTTCGACTCCCCCGCGCTGACATGACGCCCGAACAAGCCCGTGAGCGGTTCTCCGCAGCGCGGGTGGCGCGGCTGGCGACGGTGTCGGCGGCCGGGGTGCCGCACCTGGTGCCGGTGACGTTCGCGGTGCGGGGTGACCAGGTGGTGTTCGCGGTGGACCACAAGCCGAAGTCGACGGTGGCGTTGCGGCGGCTGCGCAACATCGAGGAGAACCCGGCGGTGTGCTTCCTGGCCGACGGCTACGCCGAGGACTGGTCGCGGCTGTGGTGGGCCCGGGCGGACGGCACCGCGCGGGTGCTGGCGCCGGGTGCCGAGCCGGTTTCGTGGCTGGTGGCGAAGTACGAGCAGTACGTCGAGAGGCCGCCGGAGCACGCGGTGGTGGTGACAGAGGTCAACACCTGGCGTGGCTGGACCGGCTCCTAGTCGCGGAGGAACTTCTCCGGGCGGCGCCACGCGTCGATGATGCCCAGCGGGTCCGGCCGCAGCAGGGACGCCGCCGAGTACAGGCTGGCCACCACGACCAGGGCGATGAACCACCAGTCGTACAGGGCCTGCTCGCCCGTGGGGTAGTAAACGAGCGTCACGAACACCGACACCGCGACCACCAGCGCCAGGTGGCGCGGCTGCCACTTGAACGCCGACAGGAGCACGAAACCCCAGGTCAGGTACCACGGCAGGGTCGGCGGCATGAGGATCGCCACCGCCAGCAGGGAGATGCCCGCGCGGTAGACCGCCTCCGTGCCGCCGCCGCGGGCGAGCCACCACTGGCGGACGCCGAAGGCGATCAGCAGGAGCATCCCGGCCGCTCGCGCGACCGTCACGAACGGCGACACCTGGACGTCCACGACGATGTGGACCAGGTTGTAGAACACCTCGCCGATGCCGGTGGGGATGTTGAGCCAGTTCGCGATGAGCTGCGGGGCCTTGAGCCCGGACCACCAGCCCATGTTGAGCGAGCCCAGCGAGATCCACGTGCCCGCGACGAACACCGGCAGGAACAGGCCGACCGAGGCCGCGCCGGCGCGCAGGAAGTTGCGGACCTTGGACTCGCCGGGCAGGTGGCTGGCCCACATCCAGACGATGAACGGCAGCGCGATCGCCGCCGTCGGCTTGATGAGCATGCCGATCGTCACCAGGACCACCGCGACGACGTGCTTGCGCTCCAGGGCGGCGAGGACGCCGATGGTGAGGAAAGCGAGCATCATCAGGTCGTTGTGCGGGCCGCCGAAGAGGTGGATCACCATCATCGGGCTGGCCACCGCGAGCCACAGCGCGACCGGGAGCTTGCCGCCGAGGTGCTTGACCAGCCGCGGGAGCGCCCACAGCGTCCCCGCGAGCCCGGCCAGCAGGACGACGCGCATCAGGATGACGCCGAGGATCATGTTGTCGCCGGTGGTGGCGACCACGCCCTTCGAGATCAGCAGGAACAGCGGCCCGTACGGGGCCGGGGTGGTCTGCCAGAGCGGGTGGACGTTCTGCACCACGTTCGGCAGCACGTCGAGCTCGGCCGGGCCGTTGGCGTACGGGTCGAGCCCGTAGAGCAGCTGGGCGCCCTGGCCGAGGTAGGAGAAGACGTCGCGGGTGAACAGCGGCGGCGAGATGAGCAGCGGCGCCATCCAGCAGCCCGCGGCGACCAGGATCGGGCGGCTGCCGATGCGCCCGGCCAGCACGTAGCGGCCGAGGCGGACCCAGGCCCACACGACGAGGCCGAAGCCGGTGTAGAGGACGGCGTTGGCGAGCATGCGCCCGTGGCCGTAGCGGATCCACGAGAGCGGGCCGTGGCCGAGCACGGGGTCCTTGATCAGGATGCCGCCGGCGCCGAACGCGGCGAGCATGAGCAGGGTGCTCCCGACGGTGCCCATCGCGATCGTGCGGTACGGGAATCGCGAGGGCACGCGGAGCCGCTCGGCCAGTCCGGCCGAGGGCGTCTGTGCGGGGTCGGTGGTGGTCGCCATTTCCGTTCGGAGATTACACACCGCGCCCGGGCGGCGTTCCCGCAGTGTCAGGTTTCCACGGTGCGGCGCTGGGCCGTGCCGCCGGGCAGGGCGGCCAGCAGGGACTTCGTGTACTCGTGGTGCGGGTCGAGCAGGACCTGTTCCACCGTCCCGGTTTCGACCAGCTCGCCGCGGTACATCACGGCGACGCGGTCGGCGATGTTCCAGGCCAGCCCGAGGTCGTGGGTGATCACCAGCGCGGCCAGGCCGAGTTCGCGGCGCAGCCGCAGCAGCAGCCCGAGGATCTCGCCGCGGACCGACGCGTCGAGGGAGGCGACCGGTTCGTCGGCCACCAGCATCGACGGCTCGAGCGCGAGGGCACCGGCGATGACGACGCGCTGGCGCTGGCCGCCGGAGAGCTGGTGCGGGAGCCGGTCGGCGTACTTCTCCGCCGGCCGCAGTTCCGCGGCCTCCAGTGCCCGGTGGACGACCGCGCGCTCGTCGGCGAGCTTGTGGATCCGCGGGCCTTCGGCGACGGCCTCGTACACCGTGTGGGCGGGGTTCAGCGCGCTGGTCGGGTCCTGCAGCACCAGCTGGACCTGCCGGCGGTAGGCCTTGAGGCCGACGCCGGAGGCCGGGACCGGCTTGCCGTCGTAGCGGACCACGCCGGAGTCGGGTTTCTGCAGGCCGAGCAGCGTCCGGGCGAGCGTCGTCTTGCCGGAGCCGGACTGGCCGACGAGTGCGACGATCTCGTCACGCGACACCGTGAGGTCGACCCCGGCGACGGCGTCGATCCGCTTGCCGGTGCGGTCGCGGAAGGACACGCGCAGGTTCTCCGCGGCCAGCAGCGGCTCGCCGCCGGCGACGCGGTCGGCCGGTTCGGGCGGCAGCGGGGTGCTGGTCGCCGGCGCGAAGCGGGACACGGGGTCGCCGACGGTCGGGAACGCCGCGGCGAGCGCCCGGGTGTGCTCGTGTTTCGGCGAGCCCATCACCTCGGCGCTGGGCCCTTGCTCGACGATCTGCCCGTCGTACATCACGGCGATGCGCTCGCAGGTCGAGGCGAGGACGGACAGGTCGTGGCTGATCATGATCAGCCCGATGTCCTGTTCGGCGACCAGCCGCGAGAGCAGGGCGAGGACCTGGGCCTGGACGATGACGTCGAGGGCGGTGGTCGGCTCGTCGGCGATGATCAGCCGCGGCGAGCAGGCCAGTGCCATCGCGATCATGACGCGCTGCTTCTGCCCGCCCGACAGCTCGTGGGGGTAGGCGCCGGCGCGGCCCGGGGGCAGGTCGACCTGGGTGAGAAGTTCGGCGACGCGGGCGTCGACCGCGGCGTCGGTGAGCGCGCCGCCTTCGGGCGGGTGCAGCCGGATCGGCTCGGCGATCTGCTCGCCGATCTTGCGGACCGGGTTGAGCGCGTGCATGGCGCCCTGGAACACCACCGACGCCTCGGCCCAGCGGACCGCGCGCAGGCGGCCCCACTTCATGGCGGTGACGTCTTCGCCGTCGAGGGCGATCTCGCCGGTGATCTTCGCCGAGCGCGGCAGGAGCCGCAGCACGCTCATCGCGACGGTGGACTTGCCCGACCCGGACTCCCCGGCGATGCCGAGGGTGCCGCCGGGGTCGAGGGTGAGGTCGACGCCGCGGACGGCGGGCACCTCCTGATCGCCCACCGCGTAGGTGACGGTGAGGCCGGTGAGCTGCAGCAGCGGGGTGGTCACTTCTTCAACCTCGGGTTGAGCACGGTCTCCAGGCCCCGGCCGACCAGGGTGAAGAAGAGGACGACGAGGACGATCGCGATGCCCGGCGGGAGCACGTTCCACCAGGCGCCGCGGCTGATGGCGCCGTTGTTGAGCGCGCTTTCGAGCACCAGGCCCCAAGTGACGGAGTTGGGGTCTCCGACGCCGAGGAACGACAGGGTCGCGTCGGCGATGACGGAGTTGCCGACCACGAGCGTGGTGTTGGCCAGCACGAGCGGCATGACGCCGGGCAGGACGTGCTTGCCGATGACGTGCAGGTGGCCGCCGCCGAGGGCGTGGGCGCGTTCGATGTAGGGGCGGCTTTCGATGGTCAGCGTCTGCGCCCGGACCAGCCGGGCGGTGCTGGGCCAGGCGGTGAGGCCGATGGCGACGATGATCGTGCCGACGCCTTTGGGCAGCACCGCCGAGAGCGCGATCGCGAGGATCAGCGAAGGCAGGACCAGGAAGAAGTCGGTGAACCGCAGCAGCGCGGCCGAGACCCAGCCGCCGAAGTGCGCGGCGGCGATGCCGATGAGCGTGCCGATGATGACCGACAGCAGCGCGGCGGAGAACCCGACGAGCAGGGAGATCCGGCTGCCCCAGACGGTCATCAGCAGCACGGACCGGCCGAAGTTGTCGGTACCCAGCCAGAACTCGCCGCTGGGCGGGGAAAGCGGCTCGCCGGTCGCCTTGGTGACGTCGAGGCCGCTCTGGTCGCTGATCAGCGGCAGCAGCAGGGCGACGAGCACGGTGGCGCCGAGCAGGACCAGCCCGACGAGCGCGGCCCGTTGCCCGGCGAACTCCCGCCAGGTCCGGACGATCGACGCGCGCCGCCGGCTCCACGCGATCCGGCGCGGTGTCTCCGCGGTGGTCATGAGGTACGCACCCTCGGGTCGAGCACGCGGTAGAGCAGCTCCGCGAGCAGGTTCATCAGCACCACCGCGCTCGCCAGCACGGTGAACACGCCTTGGAGCACCGGCAGGTCGGGGCCGTGCAGGGCGTCGTAGGTCAGCTGCCCGAGGCCGGGCCAGCTGAACACGGCCTCGACGGTGACCGCGCCGGCGACGACCTGGCCGAACTGCATGAACACCAGCGTGGTGGTCGGCAGCAGGGCGTTGGGGACGGCGTGGCGCTTGCGGACGAGGTCGTCGCGCAGGCCCTTGGCGCGGGCGGTGGTGAGGTAGTCGGCGTTCATCTCCCCCAGCAGCGACGACCGCATGATCAGCATGTACTGGGCGTAGAACACCGCCAGCAGCGTCACGCACGGCAGCACGAGGTGGTGCAGGACGTCGAGGGTCTGGGAGAGGACGTCGGGCGCGGCGTCCGGGGAGTGCATGCCGCGGCTGGGGAACAGGCCGTTGGTGACCACGAGCAGCATCAGGCCGAGCCAGAACTGCGGGACCGACCAGAGGGTCAGGGCGATCCCGGTCTGGGCGCGGTCGAAGAAGCTGTCGCGGCGCCAGGCGGCGCGGATGCCCAGCCACAGCCCGATGAGCACGGCCAGGACGGTGGCGCTGCCGACGAGCAGGATGGTCGGCCAGAGCCGTTCGCCGATCATGTCGGCGACCGGGCGGCCGTTGTTGAGCAGCCGGGACTCGCCGAGGTCGCCGTGCAGCAGGTCCCAGAAGTACTGGCCGAACTGGACGAAGACGGGCTTGTCGACGCCCATCTTCTCGCGCAGCTCGGCGATCTGCTGGGGGCTGGTGACGCGGTCGCGGGTCATCGCGGCGACGGGGTCGCCGGGGAGCATCCGGAAGAGGAAGAAGAACAGGACGACCACCAGCACGACGCTGACGACCGCTTCGAGGACCTTCTGGAGGACGAACCGGGCGGTGCCGGTCCCGCCGCGGTGCTCGTCGGGGTCGACGAGCACCGCGGCTTGTACGGGGGCGGTCATGCCTACTCGCGGTCTTCCGACGTCTTGCCGCGGCGGCTCAGGACGATCCCGCCGCCGACCAGGACCACCACGACGACCGCGCCGATGACGATCCACAGCACGGTGTTGCCGGAGCCGGAGTCCGCGGTGTTCTCGGTGCCGGCCGGGGTGGCGCCGTAGACGCCCCAGTAGCCGGTCTGCTCGAGGATCGCGCCCTTGGGCTGCGGCTGGGTGGTGAAGCCGGAGAACTTGTCGGAGCGGTAGGCCTCGAGCGCGTTCTGGTAGTCCAGGACGATCGTCGGGTACTGGCTGTAGAGCCGCGCCTGGGCCTGCTTGACGTAGTCGGCGCGCTTGGCGTCGTCGGTCTCGGTCAGCTGCTTCTTGTAGAGCTCGTCGTACTGGGCGTCGCAGAAGAACGTGTCGGTGCTGCCGCCCTTGGCGTCGGCGCTGGGGCGGGCGGCGCAGGTGTGCAGCGAGAGCGCGTAGTCCGGGTCGGGGTTGGTGCCGTAGCCGCCGATGGCGAGGTCGTACTTGCCGGTGGCGGTGCGGTCGGACAGCTCGTCGTCGGAGACCAGGTCCTGCTTGACGGCGATGCCGATTTCCTTGAGCCAGCCGGAGACGTACTGGGCGACGCCCTGGTCGTAGCTGCGGTTGGAGTGGCCGGTCAGGCGCAGTTCCAGCTTGGCGCCGCCGGGGGCGGTGCGGATGCCGTCCGGGCCCTTCTGGTAGCCGGCCTGCTCCAGGGTGGTGTTGGCGGCGGCGAGGTCGAACTTGACCTTCTCGCTGTCGCTGGGGTCCCAGTGGTAGGCGCCGTAGACGGCGGGCACGACGCCGCCGCCGACCTGGCCGAGGCCCTTGAGCACCTTGTCCACGATCGCCTGGGTGTCGACGGCCTGGGTGATCGCCTTGCGGACGTTGATGTCCTTCAGGACGGGGTTGCCGTCACCGATGGGGTGGTTGGCGTTGTCCTGGACGCCGAAGTTGATCGACAGCTCGTCGTAGCGGCGGCCCGGGGCGGCGTTGGTGGTGATGCCCTCCTGGCCCTGCAGCGCGGCGAACTGGTTGGGGTTGAGCCGGTTGATGACGTCGACTTCACCCTGCTTGAGCGCGTTGACCGCGGCTTCGGTGTCCTTGAACTGCAGCAGCTGCAGTTCGTCGACCTTCGGGGCGCCGCGCCAGTAGTCCTTGTTGGCCTTGAACTTGACGTACTCGTTCGGCTTGTACTCGGTGACCTGGTACGGGCCGTCGGAGACGCCGGCGATGGCCAGGTCGTCGGTCTTCGGGTCCTTGAGGTCGGTGACCGGCTCCCAGATGTGCTGCGGCACGATCGGGACGTCGAGCAGGTTCATGTTGACCTGCACGGTCTTGGTCTTGATGACGAGCGTGGTGTCGTCGGGCGCGGTGACCGTCTCGAAGTTCGCCACGTAGTTGCCGTTGGCGGTGCGGGCGTTCTCGTCGGTGAGCATCCGGTTGAAGGTGTAGGCCGCGTCCTTGGCCGTCACCGGCTTCCCGTCGCTCCACTTGACGCCGGTGCGGATCTTGAACGTCCAGGTCAGCTTGTCCGGCGACGGCGTCCACGACTCGGCGAGCGCGGGCGAGGCCTCGGCCTTCTCGGCGTTCGGGACGGTCAGGAACTCGTAGGTGAACCGGCCGATCTGCGTGGACGCGGCGAGCACGGCGGTGAACGGGTTCAGGTGGTCGATGCCGGTGGTCAGCGCGACGCGCAGCACCTTGCCCTGCTGGGCCTGGGCGGGCGCCGCGAGCGGGACCGCCACGAGCGCCGCCACGGCGAGCACCGCCGCCACCCGGCCGAGTCTGCGTTGCACATGCACCAAAAACCACCCCATCGTTCGCTTGTGAGCCTCCCCAAGGACGAGAAGTAACCACATACCGGGACAACCGCGCAATATGTTCCCGCCCCGGCAGGTGTCCGATCGTTATCGATCGCTTTCGACGACGCAGCGTGATCGGGGATTCCGCGTCCGGGGCCGGGACGGGCTGGCTAGAGTGCCGGGCATGCGCATCATGATCTCGGCGGACATGGAAGGCGCCACCGGCGTCACCTGGACCGACGACGTCGTGCCCGGATCGCCGCAGTGGGACCGCTTCCGCCGGTTGTTCACCGGCGACGTCAACGCGGTGCTGGCCGGGCTGTTCGACGCCGGGGCCGGGGACGTGCTGGTCAACGAGGCGCATTCGTCGCAGCGGAACCTCCTGCTGGAGGACCTGGACCCGCGGGCGCGGATGCTGACCGGGCGCCACAAGCCGATGTCGATGATGCAGGGCATCGATTCCGGTGTGGACGGTGTCATCTTCCTCGGCTACCACGCCGGTGCCGGGTTCGACGGGGTGCTTTCCCACACCTACCTGGAGAACCAGATCACCGGGGTGTGGCTGGACGACGTCCCGGCGAGCGAGGGCAGGCTGAACGCGGCGGTGGCCGCCGAGTACGGCGTCCCCGTCCTGCTCGTTTCGGGTGACGACGAAACGTGTGAAGACGCCCGTGACTACGCTCCGGAGGCGGAGCTGGTCCAGGTGAAGGAGTGCGTGAGCCGGTACGCGGCGATCTGCCTGCCGCCGGCCCGCACGGCGGAGCTGCTGACCGGCGCGGCGGCCGACGCGATGGCGCGGGCCGGGCGCGAGGAGCGGCGGGTCCGGGCGCACCGGATCGAGGTGGAGTTCGACGCGAGCCACCTGGCGCAGGCGACGGCGGTGATCCCGACGGTGGAGCAGATCGGCACCCGGCGGGTCGGGTTCGACGCGCCGGACATGACCGAAGCGATGAAGGCGTTCAAGGTCGTCACGGCGATCGCGGCGGGGGCGGTGCAGGGCATCTATGGCTGACGTCGTCGAACTGTGCGCGGACCTGATCCGGTTCGACACGACCAACCGCGGCGGCAACGACGCCGAGCCCGAGCGCCCGGCCGCGGAGTACGTGGCCGCGTTCCTGGCCGGCCTGGGGATCCCGTCTCAGCTCCTCGAAGCGGCGCCCGGGCGGGCCAGCGTGATCGCGCGTGTACCCGGCACGGACCCGTCGCTGCCGGCGCTGCTGGTGCAGGGTCACCTGGACGTCGTCCCGGCGGACGCGGCGGACTGGTCGGTGCCGCCGTTCGCGGGCGAGGTGCGCGACGGGTACCTGTGGGGCCGCGGCGCGACCGACATGAAGGACTTCGTGGCGATGGTGCTCGCCGCGCTGGCGAGCGGTGTGCGGCCGCGGCGTGAGCTGGTGCTGGCGTTCGTCGCCGACGAGGAGGACCGCGGCGAGTGGGGCGCGCACTGGCTCGTCGCCGAGCACCCCGAGCTGTTCGAAGGCTGCGTGGCGGCGATCAGCGAGTCCGGCGGCTACACCTACCACGTCCCGGCGGCCGACGGCCGTGACGTGCGCCTGTACCCGGTGGGGACGGCCGAACGCGGCACGGCGCACCTGCGCCTGACCGCCCGCGGCCGCGCCGGGCACGGTTCGCGCCCGAACGACGAGAACGCCGTCACCCGGCTGGTGGGCGCGTTGCACCGGATCGCGGCGCACGAGTGGCCGGTGTCGCTGACCCCGGCGGTGCGGGCGTTCCTGGAACGCACCGGCGCGGCGCTGGGTGTCCCGGTGGACCTGTCCGATGTGGACGCGACGGTGGCCGCGCTGGGTCCGGCGGGTTCGCTGGTGCTGCCGACGGTCCGCACCAGCACCACCCCGACGATGCTGGACGCCGGCTACAAGGTGAACGTCATCCCGTCGACGGCGACCGCGCAGGTCGACGTCCGGGTGCTGCCGGGCACCGAGGAGTCGTTGTTCGCGAAACTGGACGAACTGCTCGGCGAAGGGGTGACGCGGGAGTTCGTCGCGCACCAGCCGCCGGTGCAGGCCCCGGTGGACTCGCCGTGGTTCTCGGCGATGGCCGACGCGCTGCGCGCGGAAGACCCCGAGGCCGTGGTGGTGCCGTACTGCCTGGGCGGCGGGACGGACGCGAAGGCGTTCGCGCAGCTGGGCATCGACAACTACGGGTTCGCGCCGCTGTGGCTGCCGAAAGGCTTCCCTTACCGGGCGATGGCGCACGGCGTGGACGAGCGGGTCCCGGTCGAAGGCCTGCACTTCGGGACGCGGGTGCTGTCCCGGTTCCTGGCTAGCGCGTGAACTCGGCCCAGTAGCGGCCGCCGTCGCGGATGGTTTCCAGGCTCACCAGGTGGACGCCGTCCTGGGCGATCGAGGCGATCTCCGCGCGGTTGAACGGCCACGGCGGGCCGACCCACGTCTCGGTGTCCGTGCTCTCCTCCGCGACCTCGGAGACCAGCAGCGTGCCGTCCGGGGCGAGGAAGCCGGCCAGCGCGGACAGTGCCTTCGGGCGGTACTCGCGGGGCATCGCCTGGACGTTGATGATCTCCACGACCAGGTCGAACGCGTGCCGCCACTCCCCCGGCGGGGCGAGCAGGTCGGCCACCACGTAGTCCACCGCGGAGTCCGGAAAGCGGGCGCGGGCGGCCTTGACCGCGGTCGGGGCGACGTCGAACGCCGTCACCGCCCAGCCGTGCGAAGCCAGCAGCTCGGCGTCGTCGCCGAGGGCGCTGCCGACGACCAGCGCGCGGCGGCCTTCACCCGGCTCGACCCAGTCGGCGAGGTCGACGTTGGGTTCGCCGCGGGTCCAGGGGACTTCCGCCTCGCCGCGCTCGGCGGCGGTGTAGAGCTGGTCGAACCAGCCGGTCGGATTGCCTGCGGCGAGGGACGCCCGGGAGAGGACCCGGTCGGCGGGGTCGGTCATGGCGGTGACCTTACCGATCGGGTGAACCGACCGGGATCCGGTTACCGCGCGCGGCCGGACCGGGGAGTCCGGTGGCCCGGTCGAGTGCCCGTCGACGGGGCCGGTGCCGTCGAGTTGTCCACTTCTGGCCAGGTTTGACCGGCAGCCTTGACATCGATGTCACCCGCGCGTTTGTCTTCCTGGGCGCCGCCGGTCCCCGCCTGCGCGGCGCTTGATGAACCCGCCCTCCAGCACTGGGAGCAATGATGCCCCGAAGCGCCAGACCACCGGTCGCTTTCCTGGTGACCGCCGCCGTGGTCGCCGCCGGCCTGGTCGCCGTCCCCGCGGTCCCGGCCGCCGCCGACGAAGCTCTGCCCGCCGATTTCTCGTCCTCGTTCGAAGCCGGTGACGTCCAGCCGACCTGGACCGACACCGTGGACACCGACGCCGCAGGCAAGCCGCGCGCGTCCGGGATCAACGGCGCGAACGGCACCGCCATCCCCGGCGACATCCGCGGCAAGGTCACCGAAAGCAGCGCCAGCAGCGAGAACACCAGCGGCGGCGAGGTCGTGTCGAACCTCTTCGACGGGACCACCGACACGAAGTGGCTGTCCTGGGACCCGACCGCGTGGGCGCAGCTGTCGCTGTCGGAGCCGACGTCGATCACGCACTACGCGCTGTCCTCGGCCAACGACTTCGACAACCGCGACCCCAAGGACTGGACGCTGCAGGGCTCGAACGACGCCCTCACCTGGACCGACCTCGACAAGCAGGCCGACCAGGCGTTCACCGCCCGCTTCCAGCAGAAGGACTACACGCTGGCCGCCCCGAGCGCCGCGTTCAAGTTCTTCCGGCTGAACGTCACCCGCAACAACGGCGGGCCCATCCTGCAGCTCTCGGAGCTGCTGCTGGCCAACGACGAGCCGGCGCCGCCGCCGCTGCCGAACATGCGCAGCTTCACCGACTCCGGCCCGACCAGCGGGTACACGAACAAGAACCGCGTCGGCTACACCGGGCTCAAGGCGTTCCGCTACTCCGGCAGCCAGACCGCGGAAGGCCACGGCTGGTCCTACAACAAGGTCTTCGACGTCGACGTCCCGGTCGTCGCCTCGACCGAGCTGTCCTACAAGGTGCAGCCGCAGTTCATCACCGGTGACCTGAAGTACCAGAGCACGAACGTGGCGATCGACCTGGTCTTCACCGACGGCACCCGGCTGCGCGACCTCGGCGCGACCGACCAGTACGGCTTCCCGCTGACGCCGGAGGGCCAGGGCAAGAGCAAGGTCCTCTACACCAACCAGTGGAACCTGGTGCGCTCGGCGATCGGCACGGTCGCCAAGGGCAAGACGATCGACCGGATCCTGGTCGGCTACGACAACCCCGACGGCCCCGGTTCGCTGCAGGGCTGGCTCGACGACGTCAAGATCTCGGCGACGCCGACCCCGCCGGCCAGCACCCGCCCGAGCGACAACGTGCTCACCACGCGCGGCACGATGGCCAACAGCACGTTCTCCCGGGGCAACAACTTCCCGGCGACCGCGGTGCCGCACGGCTTCAACTTCTGGACGCCGGTGACCGACGCCGGGTCCGACAGCTGGCTGTACAACTACAGCACCCAGAACAACGCGGACAACCTGCCGGTGCTGCAGGCGTTCAGCGTGAGCCACGAGCCGAGCCCCTGGATGGGTGACCGGCAGAGCTTCCAGGTGATGCCGTCCGCGGCCGCTGGGGTGCCCGACGCCAACCGCGACAAGCGCGCGCTGGCGTTCAAGCACAGCGACGAGACCGCGCGGGCGCACTACTACGGGGTGCAGTTCCAGAACGGGATCAAGACCGAGATCGCCCCGACCGACCACGCGGCGGTCATGCGGTTCGGCTTCCCGGGCGCCGACTCGAGCCTGATCTTCGACAACGTGAACAACTCCGGCGGGCTGACGCTCGACCCGGCGACGGGCACGCTGTCCGGCTTCACCGACGCCAAGAGCGGCCTGTCGGCCGGTGCGGGGCGGATGTTCGTCTACGCCACCTTCGACAAGCCGGTCACCGCGGGCGGCAAGCTCACCGGGCAGGGCCGCGACAACGTCACCGGCTACCTGCGGTTCGCCGCCGGCGCCGACAAGATCGTGACCATGCGCATCGCGACGTCGCTGCTCAGCGTCGAACAGGCCAAGAAGAACCTGGCCCAGGAGATCGCCCCGAACGCGACCTTCGACTCCGTCCGCGACGCCGCGCAGCGCACGTGGGACGACCAGCTGAAGGTGATCGAGGTCGAGGGCGCGTCGAAGGACCAGATCACGACGCTCTACTCGAATCTGTACCGGCTGTTCCTGTACCCGAACTCGGCGTTCGAGAACACCGGCACGACCGAGAAGCCGGCCTACAAGTACGCGAGCTTCGTCTCGCCGAAGGCCGGGGCCGACACCCCGACGCAGACCGGGTCGAAGGTCGTCGACGGCCAGACCTACGTCAACAACGGGTTCTGGGACACCTACCGCACGACGTGGCCGGCGTACTCGCTGCTCACCCCGGACATGGCCGGGAAGATGGTCGACGGGTTCGTGCAGCAGTACCGCGACGGCGGCTGGATCTCGCGCTGGTCGTCCCCGGGCTACGCCGACCTGATGACCGGCACCAGCGCCGACGTCGCCTTCGCCGACGCCTACCTCAAGGGCGTGAAGAACTTCGACGTCAAGTCGTTCTACGACGCGGCGCTGAAGGACGCGACGGTCACGCCGCCGAACAACGCGGTCGGCCGCAAGGGTGTCGACGAGGGCATGTTCCTCGGCTACGCGCCCAACACCGCCGACCACGGGTTCTCGTGGTCGATCGAGGGGTACGTCAACGACTTCGGCATCGCGAACCTGTCGAAGAAGCTCTACGACGAGGCCCCGGCGAGCGACCCGCGCAAGCAGGAGTACCTGTCGAACTACGAGTACTTCACCAGCCGCGCGCAGCAGTACGTGAACCTGTTCGACCCGAGCGTCGGGTTCTTCCAGGGCCGGGACGCGGCGGGCAAGTTCAGCCGCTCGCCGCAGGACTACGACCCGCGGGTGTGGGGCATCGACTACACCGAGACCGACGGCTGGGGCATGGCGTTCTCCGTGCCGCAGGACGGTCAGGGCCTGGCGAACCTCTACGGCGGCAAGGCGGGGCTGGCGAAGAAGCTGGACGCGTTCTTCGCCGACCAGGAGACCGCGAACTTCCCCGGCTCCTACGGTGGCGTGATCCACGAGATGCGGGAGGCCCGCGACGTCCGGATGGGGCAGCTGGGTCACTCGAACCAGGCCTCGCACCACACGCTCTACATGTACGACTACGCGGGCCAGCCGTCGAAGACGCAGGAGAAGGTCCGCGAGGCGCTCTCGCGGCTCTACACCGGCAGCGAGATCGGCCAGGGCTACGCGGGTGACGAGGACAACGGCGAGCAGTCGGCGTGGTGGACCTTCAGCGCGCTGGGCTTCTACCCGCTGCAGATGGGCAGCCCGAACTACGCGATCGGGTCCCCGCTGTTCAAGAAGGCGACGATCCACCTGGCCGGCGGCAAGGACCTGGTGATCAACGCGCCGAAGAACAGCGCGAAGAACGTCTACGTCCAGGGCGTGAAGGTCAACGGCAAGGCGTACTCCTCGACGTCGCTGTCGCAGGACGTCATCGCGCGCGGCGGGGTCATCGACTTCGACATGGGCCCGAACCCGTCGAAGTGGGGCACCGGCCCGAACGACGCGCCGAAGTCGATCACCCAGGGTGACGCCGTCCCGGCGCCGTTGCACGACGAGACCGGTCCTGGCCGGGGCACGCTGTCCACTTCGGACGGCTCCGACGCCAAGGCGATGGTGGACAACACGTCACGCACCCAGGCCGCCGTCACCGGG
This sequence comes from Amycolatopsis sp. cmx-4-83, assembly GCF_046548815.1. Taxonomy (NCBI): domain Bacteria; kingdom Bacillati; phylum Actinomycetota; class Actinomycetes; order Pseudonocardiales; family Pseudonocardiaceae; genus Amycolatopsis; species Amycolatopsis sp. cmx-4-83. The sequence continues at coordinate 162,795 of NZ_JAEBEF010000021.1, forward strand.
GCCGTGCAGTACCAGCTCGACAGCACCGACGAGGCTGTCACGAACTACACGCTGACGTCCCAGACCGGTGCGGGCGACCCGAAGAGCTGGACGCTGAAGGGCTCCTACGACGGCAAGACGTGGGCAGTGGCCGACCAGCAGGCGAACCAGTCGTTCAGCTGGCGGCAGCAGACCCGCGCGTTCAAGGTCGCCAACCCGGCGCACTACGCGTACTACAAGCTCGAAGTGACCGCGACCAGCACCGGCGCCCCGGCGCAGCTGGCCGAGTTCGAGCTGCTGGGCAAGCCGGACGCGGCGTGCACCCGCACGGTGACGGGTGTTTCGAACGGGCCGCTGTCGGTCACCTCGGGCACGGTGTGCCTGCAGGACGCGACGATCTCGGGCCCGGTCACGGTGGGCGGCGGCGCGTCGCTGATCGTCCGCGGCGGCCAGATCAAGGGCCCGCTCGCGGCGACCGGCGCCGCGCAGGTCGTGCTGAACCGCACGAAGGTGGGTGGCCCGGTGGCGATCACCGGGGCGACGGGGACGGTGTCGATCGAGCTGACCGACATCGCCGGCCCGGTCGCGCTGACCGCCAACCACGGCCCGGTCCTGACGTCGAGCACGGTGGGCGGCCCGCTGGCGTGCGCGGCGAACTCGCCGGTCCCGACGGACCACGACCTGCCGAACACGGTCCGCGGCCCGGCCGCGGGTCAGTGCGCGAAGATCTAGCCCGGTAAGTGCGGTGAAGGCCACCTTCAGGAACTGTACGTTCCTGAAGGTGGCCTTCACCGCGTTCGGGGGCCGGCCGCGTCGGGACCGCGGCTGCGCCGTTCGGCGGATACGGTGTCCCCATGTCCGACGCCGTGTTCTTCTCCTCCTTCGAAACGGGTGATCCGCAGCCCGCGGATCCCGGCCTCGTCGTGGACACCGGGCCGGACCGCTCCCCCACGGCCAAGACCGGCGTCGGCTTCACCGGGGCACGCGCCCTCCGCTACGGCTCACCGGCGCGCGCGGTGCTGTTCGAGCTCGACGTCCCCGTCACCGGGCGCACCGAGCTGTCCTATGTGGTGTTCCCGGCCGCCGACGGGGACGTCCCCGCCTACCACGCCACCCGGGTCAGCCTCGACGTCGAATTCGCCGACGGCACGAGCGCCGGGTTCGAGCCGGTCGACGACAAGACGCTCTGGGTGGACCAGTGGAACCCGGTCCGCCGCCCGCTGGGCGCGTTCGCCGGACGCCGGATCCGAAGGATCGTCCTGCGCACCGACGCACCGGACGACAGCACGGGGTGGATCGACGACGTCCGCGTCGCCGAACGTCCCGGGCCGCCGCGGGATCCGGTCGACTTCGTCCGCACCACGCGGGGCACGCACTCCAGCGGCGACTTCTCCCGGGGCAACAACTTCCCGGCCACCGCGGTGCCGCACGGCTTCAACTTCTGGACCCCGGTCACCGACGCCGGGGTCACCAACTGGCTCTACTCCTACCACCGCCACAACAACGCCGAGAACCAGCCGGCGCTGCAGGCCCTCGCGCTGAGCCACCAGCCGAGCCCGTGGATGGGCGACCGGCACACCTTCCACGTCATGCCCGGCACCGGCCCGGTCGAGCCGAAGCGCCGCAAGCGCGCGCTGGCCTTCTCCCACGCCGACGAGACCGACTCACCGCACCACTACGGCGTCCGGTTCGCCAACGGGATGACCGCCGACCTCGCCCCGACGTCGCACGCGGCGATCCTGCGGTTCACCTTCCCGGACAAGCACGGCTGGCTGCTGTTCGACAACGTCCGCAACCGCGGCCGCCTGCGGCTCAACGCCGACACCGGCGTGATCAGCGGGTACACCCGGGTCCGCAGCCGGCTCTCGGCCGGGGCGCGCCGGATGTTCGTCTACGGCGTCACCGACGCCCCGGCCACGCGGGGCGCGAAGGTCCGCCGCCCGCCGTGGCGGCGCGTGTCGGGGTACTTCGAGTTCGACGGGCCCGACGCGACGCTGCGGATCGCGACGTCGCTGATCAGCCTCGCCCAGGCCAAGCGCAACCTCGAACTGGAGATCCCGGCCGGGACGACGTTCGAGGAGGTGCGGGCGCGGGCCAGGCAGCTGTGGCAGGAGCAGCTCGGCCGCGTCGAGGTCGAAGGCGCGACCGACGACCAGGCCACCACGCTCTACTCGAACCTGTACCGGCTGTTCCTGTACCCGAACGCCGCGCACGAGAACACGCCGAAGGGGATCCGGCACGCGAGCCCCGTCGTGCGGCGGCGGTGGCCGAGCACCCGGCGGCGCACCGGCGCGAAGGTCGTCGACGGCGAGCTGTACGTCAACAACGGCTTCTGGGACACCTACCGCACGACCTGGCCGGCGTACGCGCTGTTCACCCCGGAGCAGTGCGGGCGGATGATCGACGGCTTCGTCCAGCAGTACCGCGAGGGCGGCTGGATCTCCCGCTGGTCCTCACCCGGCTACGCCGACCTGATGACCGGGACCAGCTCCGACGTCGCGTTCGCCGACGCCTACCTCAAGGGCGTGCGCGACTTCGACGTCGAGGCCGCCTTCGACGCCGGGCTGAAGAACGCCACCGTCACCCCGCCGCACCGCGCGGTCGGGCGGAAGGGCCTCGAGGAGTCGATCTTCCTGGGCTGGACGCCGGTGTCGGTCCACGAAGGACTGTCGTGGGCGCTGGAAGGCTGCATCAACGACTTCGGCCTCGCCAACCTCGCCGACGCCCTCGCGCGGGAAAGCGAAGGCGAGCGGGCCCGCCGTTACGCCGACTACGCGGCCTACTTCCGCGAGCGCGCGAAGCACTACGTCCACCACTTCGACCCGGAGATCGGGTTCTTCCAGGGCCGCCACCGCGACGGGCGCCGCAAGTTCGGGCCCGCCGGCTACGACCCGGCGGCGTGGGGCGGCGACTTCGTGGAGACCAACGCCTGGAACACCGCCTTCACCGCACCCCACGACGGCCCCGGCCTGGCCGCCCTCCACGGCGGCAACGCCGGGCTCGAGGCCAAGCTGGACGAGTTCTTCGCCACCCCGGAGACCGGACGGCGGCCCGGCGCGTACGGCGGCCTGATCCACGAGATGACCGAGGCCCGCGACGTCCGCATGGGCCAGTACGGGCACTCCAACCAGCCCTCCCACCACATCCCTTACGTCTACAACCTCGCCGGCGCGCCCGCGAAGACCCAGCGCGTCGTGCGGGAGGTGCTGCGGCGGCTCTACCTCGGCAGCGAAATCGGCCAGGGCTACCCCGGCGACGAGGACAACGGCGAGATGTCCGCGTGGTACCTGTTCAGCGCGCTCGGCTTCTACCCGCTCGCCGTCGGCAGCCCGCGCTACGCGATCGGGTCGCCGTTGTTCGAGAAGGCGACCGTCCACCTGGGCGACGGCAAGAAGCTGGTCGTCCACGCGCCGGGCAACACCGACGAGACCGTCTACGTCCGCGGGCTCACGGTGAACGGCGAGCCGCACGAGGACACCTCGATCGCGCACGCCACCCTCGCCGGCGGCGCCGAACTGGTCTTCGACCTCACCACCGAACCCACCGGCTGGGGCACCCCGCCGCCCCCCGCCGAGCCACCGGACCCGGTCACCGACCTCACCGGCACCGTGACCAGCGCCGAAGCCAAGAACGTCGGCGCGCTGGTCGACGACACCACCCGCACCCAGGTCACCTTCCGCAGCGCCACGCCGTCGATCGAGTTCGCCGTCACCGGCGAGCCCCGCCCGGTCACGATGTACACGCTCACCTCCGGCGCCCGCTCCGGCGACCCCAGCGCGTGGGTGCTGGAGGGCTCCGCCGACGGGACCGACTGGACCACCCTCGACGAGCGCGAAGGCGAGCTGTTCCGCTGGCGGCGCCAGACCCGGCCCTTCGCCCTCGCCGCCCCGGCCGCGCACGCCCGCTACCGGCTGCGGATCACCGCCACCCGCGGCCGCCGCACCACCCTCGCCCAATGGGAGCTGCTCGCCCGATGAACCGGTTCCGCCTCGCCGCCCTCGACCGGCTCGCGGCGGCCGACCCCGGCCTGGTCCGGCTGCGGCTGGCCGGGTCCGCGGTGCTCGGCATCGTGCTCGCCGTGGGCGCGCTGCTGCCCGCGCACCTGCCGCTCACCGTGATGCTCGTCGGCGCCATCGCCGCGATGATGACGGCGTTCACCGTCAACGACGCGACCCCGGGCGCCCAGGGCGTGACGCTCGCGCTGGCGTTCCTCACCGGCGCCGCGTCGATCACCACCGCCAGCCTCGGCTCGGCGCTGCCGCCGCTGGACAGCATCGTGTTCGTCCTGCTGATCTTCGTCGCCGTCTACGCCCAGCGCTTCGGCCCGCGCGGCACCGCGCTCGGGTCGATCGCGTTCTTCCTGTTCTTCTTCCCGATGTTCCTGCAGGCCCACCTCAAGCAGGTGCCGCAGCTGCTGCTGGCGCTGGCCGTGGGGGTGCTCGCCAACGCCGTCGTCCGGTTCGTCCTGCTGCGGCACAACGCCGAAGCCGAGTTCCTGCGGGTCCGCCGGGCCTTCCGCGCCCGGCTCGCCGCGGTCGTCCGCGCCACCGAAGCGCACCTGGCCGTCGGCGGCAGCGACCGGACCCGCAAGCAGCTGCGGACGTCGCTGGCCCGGCTCCACGAGTGCGTCCTGCTCATCGAGGACGCCGCCCCCGACGTCGTCGACGCCCGCGCCGCCGACCGCCTCCGCCGCCGCGCCATCGAAGTGGAACTGGCCGTGCAGTGGCTGGCCAGCACCGTCCAGCGCACCTGCTCCGACGAACTCGGCACCGACGTCCGCGACGACCTCATCGCCCGGCTCGCCCGCTTCCGCGCCCTCATGGAACGCGACCCGCGCGAGCTCCCGCTGATCAGCCAGACCGGCGAGTACAGCCGGATGCTCGTCGAAGGCAGCCGCATCGACGAACACGCCGCCCCGGGCGACGGCGTCCGCAAGGCACTGGCCGAACTGGCGCTGGCCGACGACCGGGCCCAGCGCGCCGCCGTCCCCGAGGCCACGGTGGACCCGCTCGAGGCCGAAGCGGAGGAGCCGGAACCCCGGTTCGCCTACGACAACCGGACCCGCAGCGCCATCCAGGCCGTCGTCGGCGGCGGGCTCGCCGTGCTCGGCGGGGAACTGGTGTCCCACCAGCGCTGGTACTGGGCCGTGCTGACCGTCTTCGTCGTGTTCATCGGCGCCTCCAGCGCCGGCGCCACCTTCGTCAAGGGCGTCCGCCGCCTCGGCGGCACCCTGATCGGCATCGTCGGCGGCGTCCTGCTCGCGCTGCTCGTCGGCGGGAACACCCCGGCGACCCTCGCGCTGATCCTGGTCTGCGTGTTCGGCATGGTCTACACCGCGCGCGTCTCGCAGGTGGTGATGGCGTTCTTCATCACCAGCATGCTCGGCCTGCTCTACAGCCTGCTGGGCACGTTCAGCCTCGCCGTGCTCTGGATCCGCGTCGCCGAAACCGCCGTCGGTGCCGCCGCGGGGATCCTCGCCGCCGTCGTCATCGTCCCGGTCCGCACCCGCGCGGTCATGCTCGACGACATCGCCGAGGTGCTCGACGAGCTCGAGGAGTTCCTCGAACACGCCCGCGAGCTCCTCGCCGGGGAGGAGAACGTCAACATCATCGAGCTCTCCCGCGACCTCGACCGCTCGGTCGAGGTGGTCCGGACCACCATCGAGCCGCTGACCCACCCGGTCAACCTGCGCAGCGCCCGCCGCGACTACGGCTGGCACGTGCTGACCACCCTGGAGACCATCGCCTTCCGGGCCCGCCACGTCGCCGCCCGCGCCCAGCCCGGGATGCTCGCCGGCGCCGACACCGACCGGCTCCGCCAGTTCACCGGGCGGCTGCTGGCCAACATCGACGTCCTGCGCAAAGCGCTCGACGCGCCGGGTGGCCCCACACCCGGCACGCTCGTGCGCGACGACGGCACGCCGGTCTCCGACCGGATCGAGCAGGCCGAAACCCGCGCCGTCCTCTCCAGCCTCAGCCACCTCGACGAGGCGCTGGTCTCCCTCGGCCTCGTCTTCGGCCTGCAGGCCACCGACCCACGCGCCCCGGCGAAGTAGCGGGTCCGGGGCGGCGCGGTTGCCTGGCCGCGCCGCCCCTCTTCACCTTCTCCGCCTCACCCGGAGCCGGAGCCGATCAGGGGCAGACCAGCCACGCGAAGTGGTACACCGTGGTGATGCTGCCGTCGGTCGAGTCCATCGTGACGTAGCTCGTCGTCTTCTTCGGATCCGACGTCCCGGCCGCCGCGCGCAATTCCGTGTTGATGTTCAGATTGCGTTCCTCGCCGCACGGCTTGAACACGATCGCACCGACCTCCGTCGAATCGGTGAAATGCCAGTCGTCTTCGAACGGACCCGCCAGCGGGTGCTGCACGTACGCCGTCGGCGAATTTCCCTGGAAATAGTAGTTCGCTCTTTCCAGCCCGGTCGCTCCCCGTTCCAGGTGGGCGAATCCGCGGTAGTCCGCCTGCGCGATTCCGTAGGTGAAACCCTGCGGGACGTGCACCCGCAGGCCGATCTGGCAGTTCTTCCTCGCGTCCAGCGGGCCGGCACCGATCCCGACCAACGCCGTGTAGGCGCTGTACGTCACGGTGAACGCCGTGTTGTCCTGCGAGACCGCCACCGCCGACGTGCCGGTCGGGCAGCCCGTGCCGATGGCGTTCACCACGTCGATGACGATTTTGTCGGGCGGCGGAGGAGTGTTCCACGAATGCGGGGCGACCACTGAGGACAGCGCCATTACGGCAGCAACGACCGCAGACAGCATCGGAATCCTTCCCAATACATTCGAATTGGGTACGGGGGCGCCGACCATGGTAGCGAAAGGATCATGGTCGCAAACGCCCCTGAACGGAGCAACACTCCGCAGTCGTCCCGCCACGCGGTATACCGATAATTTCGGACCCGCATTCTCGGCGAAACGAAGGAATACTATCGGAAAACGATTTCGCACCCCCGGACCGCCGCCCGCCGCACACGATCACCGCGTGACGTCCGGGCTTGATCGTTTCACCGCGCCAGCAACACCCCGGCCTCCCCCAGCGTCGCGACCGCCGCCGGCGACCACGGGCCCGCCGTGATCACCACCGCGTGCCCGATCCCCCACTCCGCGAACTCCACGCACCGCCCCGCGAACGACGCCGCGGACTCGCCGGGCGCGAGCCGGGTGCTGATCGTCTTCTCGATCTCCCCGTACGGCCGCCCGGCCTCCTCGCAGTGGCGGGCGAGGACGGCCAGCTTGTGCCGCACGGTCCGGCCGCCGTCGGGGACGTCGAAGACGTTGCACGCGTCGGCGTAGCGCGCGACCAGCCGCAGCGTCTTGCGTTCCCCGGCGCCGCCGATCAGCACCCGCGGCCGCCGCACCGGCCGGGGGTTCCCGACCGGACGGTCGAGGCGGTGGTCGGTGCCCTCGAACGGCGACTCGTCCCCGGCCCACATCCGCAGCGCCAGCCGCAGCGTCTCCTCCAGCCGCTCGAACCGCTCGGCCACCGGCGGGAACGGCAGGCCCATCGCCCGCGCCTCGCCGTCGTGGTACCCGGTGCCGATCCCGAACCGGGCGCGGCCGCCGGAGAGGACGTCCAGCGTCGTGACCGCCTTGATCAGCAGCGCCGGCGGCCGGAACGTCACCGCCGAGACCATCGTCCCCAGCCCGATCCGGTGCGTCCGGGCAGCGAGGAACCCCAGCGTCGTGTACGCCTCCAGCATCGCCGAGTCCGGCGTGCTGTTCGGGTCGGCCTGCAGCAGGTGGTCGGCCACCCACAGCGTGTCCAGCCCGGCGTCCTCGGCCGCCACCGCGACGGCCGCGAGCTCGCCGGTCAGGTCCTCCGGCCACGAGAAGTCCGTGACCCCGATGCTCAACCGCACGGCTACCCCCTCGTCAGCAGTTCCAGGTTGTGGCCGTCCGGGTCTTCGAAGTAGACCCCGCGGCCGCCGTTGAGGCCGTTGACTTCGCCGGCCCGTTCGTGGAACGGGTCCGCCCAGTAGGTGATCCCGGCCCGCTCGATCCGCGCCAGCGCGGCGGCGAAGTCGTCCTCGCTCACCAGGAACGCGTAGTGCTGGCTGGTCACCCGGTCCACGCGCAGGTAGTCGAGCGTGACGCCGTTCGCGAGCCGGATCGGCACGAACGGCCCGGTCACCGGGCCCACCTCGAGGCCGAGGACGCCGGCCAGGAACCCCGCCGACTTCTCCCGGTCCGTGGCGCACACGATCGTGTGGTTCAGTTCGACGCCCATCACCGCTCCCCGGCCGGGGCGAACGGCGGCGGCCCGCCGATCGGGCTCAGGTGCATGCCGGCCAGGCGCCAGCGGTCGTCGTCGCGGACCAGGACGTGCGTGGCGCGGAACCGGCCGTTCACCGGGTTCCTGCGGTGCCGGGCGACCTGCTCGTGCACGCCGATCGCGAGGGCGGTCGTGCCGAAGTCGCGGACCTCGACCTCGTCCCACGTCAGCTTCTCGGTCACCAGGTCCCCGCCGCCGTAGCGCGCGAGCCACTGCTCCCGGTCCAGGACGAAACCCAGCGGGCCGACGAGGCGGAACCCGTCGACGACCAGGCCGGCCAGTACTCCGGTGTCGCCCCGCTCCTCGGCCGCGGCCCAGACCCGGCCGAACTCGCGGACCTGCTCTTCGGTGCTCATCGTGCTCCCCTTCCGGCTGCCGGTTGACGAGCACAACGTTAGATATCTAATCGTTCGATGTCAAACGCTTAGAGTCCGATGCATCTGCGGTACGGTCCACCCGTGCCCCAACCCACCACCACACCCATCGGCGTCGTCCTCACCCGCACCGCCAAAACCGCCAGCCGCGCCTTCGACCAAGCCCTCGCCACCGCCGGCGGCTCCCAACCCGTCTGGCAGATCCTCATCTCCCTCAAAACCCACCCCGTCGCCAACCAACGCCAACTCGCCGACGCCGTCGGCATCCAAGGCGCCACCCTCACCCACCACCTCAACGCCATGGAAACCACCGGCCTCGTCACCCGCCGCCGCGACCCCGACAACCGCCGCGTCCACCTCGTCGAACTCACCGACGACGGCGAACAGCTCTTCCACCGCCTCGCCACCGCCGCCATCGCCCACGACCAACGCCTCCGCCGCGGCCTCACCGACACCGAAATCACCCAGCTCACCGACCTCCTCCACCGCCTCACGGCCAACGTCACCGACCCCGAAAAGCGATCCACGCAACAGTGACTGGACGCACCCGACCCGCAACGCCCAGGAGGGATAGGCTCCACGCACTAGCCAAAGTCGTCTCAAGCTGGAGAACCGCAATGACCCAAGCCCCTGTCAACGTGACCGTCACCGGCGCCGCCGGCCAGATCGGCTACGCGCTGCTCTTCCGCATCGCCTCCGGTCAGCTCCTCGGCCAGGACGTCCCGGTGAAGCTGCGGCTCCTCGAGATCCCGCAGGCGGTCAAGGCGGCCGAGGGCACCGCCATGGAGCTCGACGACGGCGCGTTCCCCCTCCTGTCCGGCATCGACATCTTCGACGACCCCAAGCAGGCCTTCGAAGGCACCAACATCGCCCTCCTCGTCGGCGCCCGCCCCCGCAGCAAGGGCATGGAGCGCGGCGACCTCCTCGAAGCCAACGGCGGCATCTTCAAGCCCCAGGGCGAAGCCATCAACGCCGGCGCCGCCGACGACATCAAGGTCCTCGTCGTCGGCAACCCCGCCAACACCAACGCCCTCATCGCCCAGTCGCACGCCCCCGACGTACCCGCCGACCGCTTCACCGCGATGACCCGCCTCGACCACAACCGCGCCCTCGCCCAGCTCTCCAAGAAGCTCGGCGTCCCCGTCACCGAGCTCAAGAAGCTCGCCATCTGGGGCAACCACTCCGCCACCCAGTACCCCTCGGTCCAGCACGCCGAGGTCGGCGGCAAGAGCGTCGAGGTCGACCAGGCCTGGCTCGAAAACGACTTCATCCCCACCGTCGCCAAGCGCGGCGCCGCCATCATCGAAGCCCGCGGCCTCTCCTCCGCCGCCTCCGCAGCCTCCGCCGCCATCGACCACGTCTACACCTGGGTCAACGGCACCCCGGCCGGCGACTGGACCTCCGCCGGCGTCGTCTCCGACGGCTCCTACGGCGTCGCCGAAGGCATCATCTCCTCCTTCCCGGTCACCGCCGAGAACGGCAAGTACGAAATCGTCCAGGGCCTCGAGATCGACGACTTCTCCCGCGCCCGCATCGACGCCTCCGTCGCCGAACTCGTCGAAGAACGCGACACCGTGAAGAAGCTCGGCCTCATCTGAGCCCACGCACACCCCCAGGGCCGCCGTCCACACCGGACGGCGGCCCTTTCGCGTCCCGCGAACACCGCACGCCCACAGCGAAACCCACCCCGCCACCAGCAGCCCCGGCCCTAACGTCGGCCCATGACCCTTCTCGCCCTACCCGACATGCACACCCCCAACCAAGCCCCCGACGACTCCGTCTACCAGCAGCTCCTGCGCGACCGCATCGTCTTCCTCGGCTCCGAAGTCAACGACGAAGTCGCCAACCGGATCATCGCCCAGCTGCTCCTCCTCGCCGCCGACGACCCCGCCAAGGACATCACCTTCTACATCAACTCACCCGGCGGCAGCGTCACCGCCGGCATGGCCATCTACGACACCATGCAGCTCGTCAAACCCGACGTCTCCACCTGGGGCCTCGGCTTCGTCGCCTCCATGGGCCAGTTCCTGCTCTCCTCCGGCACCCCCGGCAAGCGCTACCTCCTGCCCAACACCCGCATCGTCATGCACCAGCCCTCCGCCGGCATCGGCGGCGCCGCCACCGACATCGCCATCCAGGCCGCCGTCTTCGGCAAGATGAAACACCGCATCGCCCAGATCACCGCCGCCCAGACCGGCCAGACCGTCGAACGCATCACCGCCGACGCCGACCGCGACCGCTGGTTCGACGCCGACGAAGCCCTCACCTACGGCTTCGTCGACCACATCGTCACCCACGAGCGCACCGCGACCGCCTGACAGCGGGGCGGCGGGGAATGCCAGCCCGCTGTGCGTTCCCCGCCAGCCACCCCCGCCACGCTCGACCGCATGACGATCACCTTGAAGCCCCACAGCACCGTGCTCTTCACCGGCGACTCCATCACCGACCTCTGGCGCCCCGAAGGCGAAGACCGCTGCGCCTACCCCGCACTGGTCGCCGGCGAATGGTGCTTCCACCACCCCGGCCGCCCCATCACCTGGCGCAACACCGCCCACGCCGGCAACACCGTGCCCGACCTCGAAGCCCGCTGGCGCACCGACGTCCTCGCCACCCGCCCCGACCTGGTCTCGATCCTCGTCGGCGTCAACGACAACGGACGCCACACCTTCCACCCGCACGTACCCGAGGTCTCCGCGGACGAGTTCGCGGCGGGCTACGACCGCCTGCTCGCACCCCTCGCCGCCACCGGCACGCAGCTGATCCTCATCGAACCGTTCCTCATCCCGGTCCACGGCGACGTCGAAGCCGGGATCCACCGCGCAGGCGAAGCCGAAGAGGTGATCATCGGCGACGACGTCCGCCAGGCGTGGCGGACCGGCCTCGACCCCAAGATCCGGGCCGTGCGGGAACTGGCCCACGAGTACGGCGCCGCCCTGCTGGCCGCCGACCGCATGTTCGCCGAACTCAGCGCGACGGCCGGGGCCGAACACTGGTCCGAGGACGGCGTGCACCCGACCCCGGCCGGCCACGGCGCACTCGCGCAAGCCTGGCTCGACCTGGTGGCCTAGTACTGCAACGGCAGTTAGGTGAGTGGGTAGCCTCGTCGTTTGTAGTGGCTGAGGCGAGCTTGGTGTTGTCGTCGACGGCGGAAGCGGGACCAGGCCCAGATGTGGTCGGCGGCGTCGGCGAC